>JBGTBN010000064.1:0-50413 GCA_041749375.1 Spirochaetota bacterium | reverse complement strand
CGGTTCCAGCGTTATTGAGGAGGCTGATAATCCTGAGGATTATCTGTTATGGCTCTTATGGTACATTGGGTACAATCCGGTCAGAAAGGGGCTATCGAGGGACCCGCGAAAGAACGATATCGGGTTCATAAACTGCTATCTCGACAGGAATCATGTTGCTCCTGTACGTATAACCCTTCATGAATACTTTTTGAAACTTGGAAACACTTTTGAGGAGTGTGTGAAAAGATTCCTAGTCTATGAAGAGGCCTATCTTAAGAGATTGGCGGTGTATTTTTGATTGATGGGGTCAGAGCCTATACCGAACCTATACCGTATCGGATCATGCTACGGTTTTAGATTGCTATCCTCATCACCATTGCGTATTGAATATGATGCCTGGATTGCTAAAAATAACGTCTGGAAACCCAAAACCCGGAAGTCCATATTTATTAACACTGGGATATAATCGATTTAATCAAACTGACACGTGTACTAACTAGCGCCGATCCTGGTTTTCAGAAGTCGGACATGCTGAGTTGTTTTCATTATGTCTACTCGTCCTGATGATTAAAAAAAAATGCTTTGACTTCCCGCCCGCATAATCGCATACTACACCCATGGAACCTGCAACCCAAGTAATACTATTCATCGTGGCCCTGCTGTTTTCGGCGGGGTTCCTGGCGCTCATCATCACGCTCATCCCGGCGCTGCGCGAGCTGAAGAACCTCTTCGTAGATTTACAGAAGACGTCCGCCGAGGCGCGCGAGCTGATGATCGAGGCGCGAAAGATCAGCGAGAACGTGGAAGGGAAGCTCGAGGGGATCGACGGGCTCATGGTAAACGCCCGGAAGCTCACCTCGTCGGTCGGTAAAGCGACCGCCCTGCTGAATAATCCTGCTGTCAAGCAGTTTGAATGGCTTATCGCGCTTATACCGGCAGTGCTCCTGGGATGGAAGGCGGTCGGCATGATGCGCGGAAGAAACAAGGAGGAAGAATGAGCGATAGCAACGACGGGTTCAAGACATTATTCACTTTCCTGGCCGGGGCGGCGATCGGCGCCATAGCCGGGGCGCTCCTGGCGCCCAAGTCGGGCAAAGAGCTGCGCGGCGACGTCAAGAAGTACGCGGACAAATTCGCAGAGGACGCGAAGGCCGAGTATGACAGGGCAAGCGCGCACGCGAAAAAAATGGCTGAAGACGCGAAGGCCGAGTATGGCAGGGTGAGCGAGAAAGCGAAAGAAATGGGCGGGAAAGCCAAAAACTTCGCGGAAGACATGAAGAACAAGTTCCGCAAGGGCGAAGATCCGGAGCCGACCGCGTAAACACGGCCTCAAATAATATAATAGTCTTTCAGCTCGCTGAACAGGGTAAAGACCATCTCCTTCACCACGACGATCGTCGGTATCGCGAGGATAAGTCCGGCCATTCCGAACATCATCGAGCCGCCGATGATGCCGACGAACACGGCGAGGGGATGGAGCTTTACAGCGCCTCCCACCACGAACGGCTGGAATATGCCGTTGTCCATCATCATCACGATAAGCACGCAACCGGCAACGGCCAGTATTAGGTTGTCAGCCGTGATAAACGGGAGCACTGATGTCACGTTCTCGGCAATGAGAGCATAGGCAGAGCCGGCCACCATGGCTATGCCGAGACCGAGGAGCGGTATCGCGTTCGCCAGCCCGGCAAAAAGACCGATCAGCACCGCCATTTTTATCTCGAACCCGATAAGCGAGAATAATACAATATACGCAGTCGCGACAAGGGAGCACTCTATCAGGATGCCGCGCAGGTAGTTCCCGATCGCGCGGTTTACCTTGTCGAAAACCGCGAGGGATACCTCGAAATATCGGTTTGGGACCAGACCGATAAAAAACCGCTTGATCTCGCCGTTATCGATCAGCAGGAACAGGAATACCAGCGGTGTTATTATCCAGATCTTGATTCCGGCCATCATGGAGGAGAGGCGCGATTGGGCCGGCTGTTCGCTGATGGCGGCACCGTTGCCTTTATCCCTGTCGGCCGGAACATGCTCCACGGCAACTAACGGCCGCTCGATATTTTTTTGGAAATACTCGTAATACTGGTCCCGTATGGGAGGCCGTCCCTTGAAACCTTCCCGGTATTTAATGAACAGGTACTGTTCATCCTTGTTGAGGCGAAGCATGCCATTGATGTTTTCCATGAATTCGTCAAGGTCGGTGCCGAGATACTGGTACACGAACGTGCCCTTCTGGTCGGGTGTGCCTATTCCCATATAATCCCTGTACCGCTCGTTGAGCTTGTACTGAAACCGGGTGCGAAGCACCAGCCGGTCGCGCTCGTCCGGAATGAAGGAGCCGAGCTGGTTTATTATCAGGGTAACAGCGGCGAAGAACACGGCGAAAAGAAGGAGTATGCCGGCGCCCCTCGGTATCCCGCGTCTTGTAAATACATTGAGCAGGGGCGTACAGATGTAGGCGAACAGCGTGCCGATGATGAAGGGCAGCACGATGGGACTGAGGGCCCATACCAGGCCGACAATGGTGAGGACTGCGACCGCTGCCGCAACGGTAAATACGATACGGCGAGTCAGTATCCGTGTGCTTACCCTGTGCACTGGCTGGTTTGTTCTTCGCTCGAGTATGATTGGGAGCATGTTATTGCTCCCGTGCCGTGAGCTGTTCGTTGGCGGCCTTGAGACGCTGCCCGATTATAATGGCCAGGTCCCGCATTATCTTGACCGCTATGACAGGGTAGGTCTGGACAAGCTCGCCCAGGTCCTCCCGGAAAAAGGCGAGGGCCTCGGTCTTTTCGGCCGCCTTGGCCGATGCGGAACGCGGGGTGTCGTCAAGCAGCGCAAGCTCGCCCAGAAAATCCTCGGGGTAGATGGTCGCCAGCTCGGTCTCTGATTCATTGCCGGGCACCACGATCTTCACCTGTCCGGTCTTGATGATGAACATGGCGGTACCGGGCTGTTCCTTTTCAAAGAGGTATTCGCCGGCCTGGTAGCTCCTTTCGTATATCAGTGCTGAAACTTTTTTCAGCTCCTTGACCGAAAGGCGGGCGAAAATCGGGCAGAGCTTGAGAACTTCGATATTGTCGATCGCTTTCGCGAATTTGAATTTTGATGCAATGCTGCCCCAGAACGGGTTAACCGGTTTTTTTAGATTTCCTGATTGGTCTACCATGTCATTTGCCATTTTAAAATTAAATTGGTTTAAGAATTTTATGCGATGACAGCAGGATGTCAATATCTTTTTTGATTGGGCCGTTTCTTTGATCAATTAAAGAGTGATCGTATAACAGATTTTCAAGGTTATTTCTTAATTGTCAATACAATGCTTGACAAGCGGCAATCGGTTACGGTAATTTACTTTATTTGAGTTATTGAAAAACAACTCAAATGCCTGTAGGGATGCAGGAACATTCGCGGAGCGAATGTAAGAAATCACGGGTTTCCCGCGATTCCGACCGCCATGAATAGATACCGTCGGCGAGGTTTGAAGTGACTCTGGCGCGTGTGATTATACCGGGCAGGATACATTGAAAATACGTTATACCATAGATCCTCGGAGAATTGACTGGCCGGATAAGCTCTCCAAAGCCGATGACGCGATTCTGACAAAAGTCGAGAAACTCCTTCGTCTCCTCGAGAAGGAGGAATCGAAGTTTGAAAAGCTTAAAGGCAACATGGAGAAGATGGAGGAATCTGCGAAGTTTTCGAACGACAAGCTCAGGAAGGTACAGAAGGAAAACAAGAATTTCAAAAAGAATATCGACGCTCTTCACGGGCAGATACAGGCCCTCAATACCATGCTCGAGGATATCAACAGGACTTACCAGATTTCAGCCGAAGCATCGGTGGACCTCCTGTCCGATCTCGAGTATAATAAATACAAGTCCCGATTTATCGACATCGACATTGACCATGCTCCCGGCATTGACAAGCTGAAAGAATACGGCGGTAACATACGCCATTTTTTTCTCGAAGATCTGCGCTGTAGCTATGTGTATATTCATTGCAATGGCATCACGGAGGACTTGAAGAACCTCCTGCATATCAATATCTCTAAAAAGCAGAAAGATTCCGCAAGCTTCCACTTTGACCGAACCAAGGTCTACTACTTCGACCTTGAAGACCTCGACCTCCCGGAGCGCAAGCTCGGGCGGATCATAATCGGCAGGTACCCGTATAAATCCAATGAGAAGGAAAAAGAGTTCCACGACAGGATCGAAAGCGAGATAGTGATCACCAAGCGTCTCCTTGAAAAATGTATCATAGAAATCCAGAACAAGGAGCTTGCTATCAAGGACGCGCTGACGGGCCTCCATTCCCGCAAATTCCTCATGGAGCGGCTCACCGAAGAGTTCAACAGCATGGATATTTTCTCGCGCCTCGGGCAGATCGAGTATAATCTTTTGAAGATGATCATGAAATCTGAGGGTGTGGCTGCGCCCATCGTAAAAAACGAATTTTTCATCAAGAACAGGCACAAGGACGAGGTCATTTTCGAAAAGGCAATCAACTCGCTCAAGACAAGCACGGCGATTTCGGTGGACAGCGTCAAGTACCACGGCGAATGGCATGACTGCTATTATTTCGAAAACTCAAAGTTGAGCTATGATCTCTTCGTCGCTCTTCTCGACCTCGACCATTTCAAAGACGTCAATGATAACTGGGGCGGGCACTCCGTCGGTGACAGGGTATTGCGCGATTTCGCCGAGATACTCAAGAAGAACATCCGCACAACCGACATCCCGGTGCGCTACGGCGGCGAAGAGTTCATCATAATCTTCCCCCGCTCTACAAATTACGAGCGTATCCATGCCGTCCTGGAAAAAATCCGGAATGAATGCGAGAACAGGCTGCTCGTCCACTGGAACGGGAAAAGAAGGAACGTGACCGTTTCTATCGGCGTTGCGCGTATAAACAAGTTCGACGTGAACGGGCACCACATAATTAACCGGTCGGACGCAGCTCTCTACAAGGCAAAGAAAAAGCGCAACAGGATCATACTTTGCGAGCAGGACGAATCCGGGAACCTGGTTTACAACTGAGCGGGTTCCATGTTGCCTCCGCAGCATCAGATCGAGAAATCAACCCCGGCCCCACGGCCGCCGGCGAGCGCTTGTTTTTTGACCAGGTCTTCAAGCGTAAGCGATTCCAGGTAATCAATAACTCGTGCGCTCATTTCGCTCCATATACTGCGCGTTATGCAATCCGTGGAGCGGTCGCATACCGTTCCGTTTTTCACGCAATCGACAAGACCGAGATCGCCCTCCAGGGGCTCGATGATCTCTCTCAACGTGATGCCGGACGCTGGCCTGCCGAGTATATACCCGCCGTGCGCCCCCCTGAACGTGTGAACAAGGCCGCTCGCTTTCAGCGGTATAATGATCTGTCCCAGGTATTTTTCAGAAATATCTTCAGCACGGGCGATGTCCTTGAGGAACATGGGCCCGCTGCGGCCATGCAGAGCCAGAACCAGCATCAGCCGCACCCCGTAGCGTGAACGCGTCGAGAGCCTCATGCGCTGATATTCTCGAACAGAATGCTGGAGAGATAGCGCTCACCGGCATCGGGAAGGATGACCACGATCGTCTTGTCCCTTGCTTCCGGGCGGGCCGCTACCCTGACCGCGGCGGACATTGCAGCACCGCTTGATATGCCGACGGTAATTCCTTCCTCCCGGTGGAGCCGCATTGCCATTTCGATTGATTCCTCGTTTGACACGGTTACCACCTCGTCAACAAGTTCGAGGTCCAGAACGTCAGGCTTGAATCCGGCCCCGATGCCCTGTATCTTGTGGGGCCCGGGAACTGGCTTTTCACCTTTCTTAATTGCGGTAAGGACCGGCGACGTGACAGGCTCGACCGCAATAGAAAGGATTGCTTTCCCTTTCTGCTGCCTGAGAAACCTGGTCACGCCCGTTATGGTCCCGCCCGTGCCTACGGCGGAAACGAACATATCGACGCCTCCGTCGGTATCCTCCCAGATTTCGGGGCCGGTGGTTTTGAAATGTATCTCCGGGTTGGCGGGGTTATTGAACTGTTGCGGAATGAAATATTTCTTCGGATCGGAGGCGGCCATCTCTTCGGCTTTCGCGATCGCGCCCGGCATGCCTTTCGAGCCATCGGTAAGTATAAGCTCGGCGCCGAAGGCCTTGAGCATTCGGCGTCTCTCCAGAGACATCGTTTCAGGCATTGTAAGTATCAAAGGATACTGCCGCGCCGCGCAGACATACGCAAGCGCGATGCCGGTATTGCCGCTGGTCGGTTCGATAACGGTCCTGGAGCCGTCTCCCGGGCGAAGAAAACCGTCCCGCTCCGCAGCCCATATCATGGAAGCGCCGATGCGGCATTTTACGGAGTAGGCCGGGTTCCGGCCCTCGATTTTGGCGAGCACCGTACCCGGGAGACCTGCGGCAATCCTGTTGATCCGCACGAGCGGAGTGTTTCCTATGCTCATGCTGTTATCAGAGTATATTCGCGCCATGGTTAAGCTCCTTTAATAATTATTTACACCCGGCAGTGGCGGTTTTCAGCGCCTGGTCGATATCGTCAATGATATCGTCGATGTGCTCGATCCCGATCGAAAGCCTGATGAAATCGGGCGTTACGCCTACCGAGCGCTGTTCATCATCCGAAAGCTGGGAGTGGGTCGTGCTCGCTGGATGGATGGCGAGCGTCTTCGCGTCCCCTATGTTGGCGAGGTGCGACACCAGCTTCAGTTCGTTGATGAACATTTTCCCGCATTCCATGCCTCCCTTGATACCGAAGCCGATTATCGCCCCGGCCCCCGCGGGCAGGTATTTGTCGGCCCGCGCTTTCTCAAGGCTGGAATCGAGCCCCGGGTAGATCACCCAGGAAACGGAAGCGTGATGCTCAAGATAGCGCGCGACCGCAAGCGCGTTCTCTGAATGCCGCGGCATGCGCAGATGAAGCGTCTCGAGCCCCTGCAGGAATAGAAACGCATTGAACGGGGCGAGTGCGGGACCCATGTCTCGAAGGAGCGTGACGCGCGCCTTCACGATATACGCTATGTTCCCCATGGGTTTTAACGCCTCCACAAAGTCGAGTCCATGGTAGCTCGGGTCGGGCCCGGCGATGCCGGGGAACTTGCCGTTGGTCCAGTCGAATTTGCCCGAATCCACGATAAGACCGCCCAGGGAAGTGCCGTGCCCGCCAATGAATTTTGTCGCAGAGTAGACGATAATATCCACCCCGTGGTCGAACGGACGCAGGAGGTAGGGAGAGACCGTGTTGTCAAGAACGAACGGTATTCCGTGCTCATGCGCCAGGGCGGAGATGGCGTCGAGATCGGCAACGTCAAGCTTGGGATTGCCGATCGACTCGGCGTACACGGCTTTGGTAGCCGGGGTGATGGCCTTCCGTATCGCATCGAGATCGTTCGATTTGACAAAATTGACTTTCAGGCCCATCTTCGGGAAGGTGTAATGAAACAGGGTATAGGTCCCGCCGTAGAGATTATCCGTGGCAATGATCTCGTCACCCGCGCGAGCGAGATTGAGGAGCGCGAGTGTTATCGCTGACTGGCCGCTGGACACGGCAAGAGCGCCGACACCTCCTTCGATGGCCGTGATTCTTTTTTCGAGAACATCATTGGTCGGATTCATGAGCCGGGTGTAAATGTTCCCGAACTCTTTCAGCGCAAACAGGTTGGCGGCATGTTCTGCGTTATTGAACTGAAATGATGTCGTCTGGTAAATGGGAACTGCCCGGGAGCCGGTAGTAGGATCCGGCTCCTGGCCGCCATGTAGCGCCAGTGATTCAATATGTAGTTTTGCGTCAATTTTACTCATGCCCCGGTCCTCCAAATTATACTCTAGTTATTTAATAGTATTAGTAGTATATAAATTATGCCCTATTTTTGTCAACGTATTTTACTAAAATAATATACAAAATGAAAATAATACTTACTAAATCGAATATTTTACAAGAAAATTAATGAAAGGTGTTCAACTAGTCAGTTATCGTTATGCCCATACAACCGGTAACACAGGCACGCTTCAAATAACATATTGACAATAGCCCCTATAAAAATTCAATGATCGAAACGCATATGGATCCCCTGTATAAAAATATTACCCATCGCTCAAAAATGGTCCTCGGCAAAGAGGTCATGGATGCCATTTCAAAAATTAATGTAATAATCTTCGGTATTGGCGGCGTGGGCAGCTGGTGCGCAGAAAGCCTTGTGAGAACCGGGGTCCTGAATCTGACAATCGTCGATTCCGATATCATTTGTCCGACAAATATCAATCGGCAGGTGGAGGCAACATCGCTTAATATAGGTAAATCAAAAGTCGAAGAGATGAAAACAAGGCTTGTCGCTATAAATGAGGCTGCCCGGATCCAGGCCATTCATGCCGCATATGACCAGAAAACCTGTGAAAGCTTCAATCTAGCCTCGTATGATTACGTCATAGACGCGATTGACAGCCTTCAGAACAAAATCCTTCTCCTTGAGCAATGCGTAACAACAAACACTACGGTATATTCTTCGATGGGCGCAGGAGCCAGGACTGATCCATCCTTGATAAAAATTGATTTGATACGAAAAACATCGAACTGCCCGCTGGCGCGACGCGTCCGGAAAATGCTGCGCGAGAAAAACGTTATATCAGATATCATGTGTGTTTATAGCGACGAGATTCCCGTTTCCCCAGCGGTTGATACCCTTTGTGGAACCGGGGAATGCGTTTGTGTACATGACAGAAATAATTTTTGTTCTGAAAATGATGTTGAGTCAATTGACTGGTGCGGTAAGAAAAAACAGGTTAATGGTGCTCTGGTCCATATTACGGCTATCTTCGGATTTATGCTGACATCACTCGTCATTAGAGATTTACAAAAACTCAATGAAAATTAATGCATATAAATATAATATATTTATATTAAACTATACATCCACAAACAAATACTCCAATTTATTATAATTTATTACTAAAATCATCATATTTTATAATAATAATTTAATAATTGTAGTTATTATAATTACAAATTAATTGATCTTTTAACTATTGAAAAAAAAGCCCGCGCGTGCTAATTTTAATTGAAGTTTGTAATCGTTGTGAATATAATGGCTGGTATTCATTATGTATCAATTACTGAGTAAATAGTATGCTAATCTCAAGTAATCCATAATAAAATCAGAAGGTGTGGAGGCCGGTGACCGGTATGATAAAAATAAATAAATGGTTTTCCTTAATGATTTCTTTTTTTATACTTCTATCAACTCTTGAATTATCCGCAGCAACCATTATACTGAAAAACGGTGCTACAGTCAAAGGCGCTTTGATTGATAAAACTGATACAACTGTTACGATCCAGGATCAATGGACCAAACAATTACGGAGCATCAATACTGATGCTATCCTCAGCCTGACTCTTGAAGCCGGCGAACAGAAAATTGTTGATGCAAAGAAAAAGAAAATAACTTTCACAAAGGACAATTTGCTGGTCATGCTCCAGCCGACAGTCGGCCTGATGCCAGGTATTGCATACCCCGTCGGCAAGATGGGGTCAAAAATTCAGATCGGCTAAGGGTTCAACGCGTTCGCGGATGTCGCAATACCGGTCATACCGGACCTGATGGCGATACGCTTTGGGCTCACGGCCGGTTTCCTGTATCACGGTACGACGGCCACGGACTATGCTTCCACTCTCATGCATATCCCGGTCAACGCGTACGCGAAGCTCCAGTTCATGACAAAGATAGGGATCCGACCCTACATCAAGGTCGGGGGTGGGATCACCCCGGTTATATCAGGCCCCGCGACGGACATTGCGCCCAGCGTCATTGCCGGTGCCGGTCTCGGTTATTCCCCCAACAAGATCCCCTACATGGAATTTTTCATTGAAGCAGGATACATGATGGTCTTCGAGAGCATTCGCGGTGACTTCATCACCGCGAATATAGGAGTCGCATACAGGTTCGGAGCGCCGGCAGTTACTACCATTAAACCGGCTGGCAAGTAGTCGATCAGGCGCGCATGAGCGCACATTATAATATGGCTTCCCCCCAGGAGGAGTATATGTTTTCCAACAGGTTACATTCAATACTGAAAAACATTTCCGGTATATTCGCAACGTACCGGAAGACAATAGCGTACGGCCTCATGACCGTCATGATGTCATCGACAATGGCCGGCTGCAACGGGCAGATATACGCAGCCCTGTTCGAAGACAATAACACGTTATTATACGCGCTCCTGCTTGGAGGCCCCAAGGTAAAATTGACTTCAACACCGGCGATGAATAACGCCAATGTGGGTAGCTACGTCGTATCAGGCACATGCTCCGAAGTCGGCCAGACGGTGACGGCAAACATCTTCGATGGCACAGATACTGTCACTGCCACCCCGACATGCACCGCCAGCGGGAAATCCGGCGCGTTTACCGCAGATGCCTGGACCCCTGCAGTAAGCGGACTTTCAGACAGCCTGACTATTCGCATCACCGCTGATCATACAAATCTCGACGGGAAGAACGCGAAGCAGGCGCGGGCGACGGTCATCAAGGACACGATGGACCCGACAGTAACCATAACATCTACCGCCCCAAACCCGACAAATACGACAATCCCGATAACAATAACTTTCAGCGAGACCGTAACCGGCTTTTTGATTGGAGATATTACAGTAGGCAATGGCACAGCCGGAAGCTTCTCCGGGAGCGGCGACACCTATACGGCAACGATAACACCCGCAGCAGACGGGCTGGTTACGGTTGATGTGAACGCCGGCGTGGCCCAGGACAGGGTCGGCAATCCCAATGAATCTGCAACACAGCTGACACGCACCTATGACACGAACAGCCTTCTTGTCAATATAACATCAGCGGCGCCGGACCCGACGAATGCGGCTATACCCATTACCATCACCTTTACACGGAGCGTTGGCGATTTTGACGTTGGTGACATCACCGTCGGCAATGGGAACGCCGGAAGTTTCGCGGGAACAGGCACGACCTATACGGCAACGATAACACCCGCAGCAGACGGGCTGGTTACGGTTGATGTGAACGCCGGTGTGGCCCAGGACGGACTGGGAAATCCTAATCTGGCAGCCACCCAGCTTTCAAGGACCTACGATTCGATTGATCCGACGATGGATATTACCGCCCCGACTGCTGATTCATCTGTAAACGGATCCCAGATAATATCCTTCACACAGAATGAAACCACTACGGCACAGGTGTCCGTGAACGGCACAAACTGGGTCAGCGTCACATCGGGCGTGACGACCATCTCCTCCATACCGCAATTCGCGGGACTTGACCAGGGATCGTTCACACTGTACCTGCGCGGCACCGACGCCGCAGGCAATATTGGGACCGACTCGATAACCCTCACCAAAGACACACAAAATCCGACGATGGACATCACGGCACCGACCTCCGGCTCGTCCGTGAACGGAACGCAGACGATCTCTTTTACACAGAACGAAAGCACCACGGCGCAGGTTTCCGTGGACGGCACCAACTGGGTCAGCGTCACGTCGGGCGTGACGACCATCTCCTCCATACCGCAATTCGCGGGACTTGACCAGGGATCGTTCACACTGTACCTGCGCGGCACCGACACCGCGGGCAATGTCGGCACAGACACGATAACCCTCACCAAAGACACACAAAATCCGACGATGGACATCACAGCGCCGACCTCCGGCTCGTCGGTGAATGGAACACAGACGATCTCCTTTACCCAGAACGAAAGCACTACGGCGCAGGTATCAGTGGACAATGTCAACTGGGTCAGCGTAACATCTGGCGTGACGACTATTTCATCCATACCTGAATTCGCGGGCCTTGGTCAGACATCGTTCACCCTGTATCTGCGCGGCACCGACGCTGCCGGGAATACCGGGAACGATTCTATAAGCCTTACAAAAGACACGGTCGCACCCACCGTGGAAATAACCGCGCCGACTGACGGCGCCACGGTGAGCGGCGCAGCGACAATCACGTTCACCAACAATGACACAAACAACCCGCAGGTTTCCGTGGACGGCACCAACTGGACGTCAGCCACCGGCGGAATGGCTTTAAGTGATATCCCGCAATTTGCCGGGATGTCCGATGGCGCGTTTACGCTATATTTAAGGGATACGGACACTGCCGGCAATACCGGCACCGATACCGTCGGTCTCACCAAGGATACCACGCCGCTGACCATAACCACCGCGCAGACGATCGACAGCGACCAGAACGGTAAGATCGACCATTATAAGCTTACCTTCAATAAATCCGTTGATGACTCGACGTTCCCGGGCTTCGTGAGTGATTCGTCCCTCGGCACGTCGACCACGGACTGGCTGGTTGCCGGGTACAACAACAGGAAGTTCACCGGCGCAACGTACATGCCGGACATCGACGGGTCGGACAATGCGGATGACGCTGTCATCTACATCAAGTTCGACGAAAAGGTCTCTGCCTGCGACAGCACGTCGCAGGCAGGATGCGACTCCGGCGCGAAGCCTGACCTGACCACGACCTCCACGCCGGGGCTGGCGGACCTTCTCGGCAACATCATCGCGCAGCGCGATACCGGCACAACTCCGGCAGAATCCGACGGCGCGGACCCGATCGTGGTCAAGGCGGAGGGCGTGAACAATACAACCGCAAACCTGATTTTTTCGGAAAGCGTTGCCTCTGCCTCAGCCGAATGCAGCGGCGCCGTCGCCTGCTCGGCCATCTACACGATCACCGGCTCCCCGGCGGGCCTCACTGTAACGAACGCCGTCATGTCAGGCGGCGCCGGAGTTGACGGCTCCACGGTTGTCCTCACGACATCGGCCCAGACAGACCTGCGCTCATACACCGCCACGGTCACGCTCGCCACGGTCACGGACCTTGCCGCCAACTCCGTGCCAAGCGGCAAGAACACCGCGACATTCGCGGGCCAGCCGGTAGAGCTGCACCTCCAGAGCGCGTCCGCAGCCAGCAACACCTCCGTTAATCTTACGTTCAACGACAGCGTGAAGGCCACGACCGCTGAATGCAGCGGCGGCGGCTGTGCGTCGATCTACGCCATACCGGGCCTCACCATCTCGGCGGCTGTGATGACCGGCGGCGCGGGTGTGGACGGCACGGGCGTAACGCTGACAACCTCGACGCATACCTCCAACACGATAGACGGGTACACGGTGACCGTTGCCTCCGGCGTGGTACAGAACGCGACGGGTACCGTCACCTGCAACGCGCCGTATAACACGGACGCCTTCACGGGCGACACCCTGCCGTCTCTATCCACCGCGTCCTCGATCGACGCGACCCATATCGACGTGACGTACTCAGAGGGCGTCCAGTGGGACACCGCTGCCAACGGCGCTCTGCTCAATACGAACTACTGCATCGAGCTGGCGAGCGATGTGACGCCGCAGTTATGTAATAACCCGGCCCTGGGAGCCAACACGACCTTCACTATCAGCTCGCAGGTCGCCGGCACGGTGGCGCGCATTACCACTGTCTCTTCGCAGGTTGCGGGCACCCTGTACCGGGTGGCTGTCTTTAACGTTCGTGACACGACGGGCAACCCGATCAAGACGACGGCCGACGCCAACACCCAGACCTTCACGGGCCTGGAGAACATCAAGGTCCAGTCGGCCTCGCAGGTGGTGGACAACAGCTTGTCCTTCACGGTTTTCAGGGTGACCTTCTCAAAGGCGCCCAAGGTGGACGGCGGCGTGAACTCGGTCAACTACACCGGTCTGGTAAACTGGGCCTTCCAGGGGCTCTCGGGCGTCACGCTCTGCACGCCGGGCGACGACGTAGTATGCCCGACGCTGACTTCGGGTGACACCTCGGTTTATTTCAAGGCATCGCCCGAACCGGAACCGGGCGCTTATACGGTAATCGGGGCCACTGCCGTCGGCTCGCCAACGGGCGCTGTGGGCTGCATACAGAACCAGGACGGCACGGCGGCCTGCCTGCAGGCGCAGCCCAACGACCGGGCGGCTCTGATCATCAACCTGCCGGATAACATCGGAGCGGGCTGGGTTTACAACGACCCGTTCGGCGACAACGTGACCTATTCCGGCCAGGTGGTAAAATACAACCAGAAGCTCCTCATCGGTCCGAACGCTGTCGATTCCGGCCTCTACCAGGTCGATTACAACCTGGGGAGCCCGGTCAACATAACGCTCGACTCGGACAACATAACGACCGGCCAGCAGCCGTTCCGGGGCAATGCTACGCCGAACAACCCGCCGTCAAACGGCACATGGGAGAGCTGTTCGACCGGCACATGGCCAAGCTGCACCGCGGGTAACTACCTGAGCGGTATAGACTACTTCTACGCCGGCTGCTTCACGACCGGATCACCGTGGATCGACTCGACCCTGACGGGCCAGGATTGCACAGATGCGGGCGGTACCGAGTACCTGATGATACTTGGTTACGATACAACAGTCGGATCAGGCGCCAGCAACGGATACCAGTCCAACTGGACGTCAACGAGCACCACAACACCATTCACGTTCAGTCACCTAATGGGTCTCTCGAATTACGGTTCCAGGACATTCCGTGCCATGAACGTCGTGATGTACAAGGGTTGGGTGTACCAGGCATCGCAGCACCAGGCCGGCTCAATGGCGGTGCGGTGGAACAGGTTCAAGCCGAACCCGGGGAGCGCGTGCCCGGGCGGTGGAAATACGTCCGATACAGGCGCTGTGAATGGTACCAATGATTGTTACCGTATGACTGGCACCTATCTGAACCGCATGGCAGAGAACGGTACAATCAGGAACGGACAGTCGCCGGAGTCGTACGGGCTCATTTCCATAGATACGATGTACGAGTACGATAACGACGGCTCGAGCGGCACAAACTACTCGGCGCTGTACATTGCCAACGGCGGCTCCTGCAACGGCTGTCTCACATCGCCGTACCCGCGGAATACCACCACCTATTCGGACGGCGGAGTTCTCAGGTCCCGGCAGGCATACTCTGACTCGACGCCCCCGTCCTACGACCTCGGGTCTGCCGCGGGCGGTGACCTGGTCTGGGAAGACGTCACACCTTCGGCCCAGAAGTGGCGGAGTTACATGTCCATTCCGCTTCCACAAGATGCGCGGGCAGGGTATGACTGGGACTACCTGGAGCCGGCCAATACCATCACGCCGAGCATAAAAGCAATTCCCAAGATGGTTTCGTTCAACGGCGACCTGTACATGATGAGGAACGCCTGCTCGTCGGAAACAGTGCAAACCCTGGACAGCACAACCCACCGGACCTGCCCGACCGCGAACGTGATACCGCAACTCTGGAGACTGCCTCAATATACGGGGACCTGTACGACAGGCAACCTGACCGGAACAGTTTCGGTTACGAACAACACCAATACGGTTACCGGCAGCGGCACGACCTTTACTACCAGCTTTGCCGTAGGCGACACGATCACTGCCGGCGGACAGACAAAAGTCATCATGGCGATCGCGAGCGCCACATCGATGACCACGACCGAATGCTGGAATCCGGCCGTTAGCGGCGCGACATACCGACGCGTCACATCAGCGACCGATTCGTCAACGTGCACCTCGGGCGGGTATACCTGGACCTCGGGGACGAATGGCGCCAACGGCGCTGTGCACTGGGAGCTCGTGTCGGAGAACGCCTCCACGGGTCGGACCGACATGACCGGCGCCGATTGGCCCGGCGGGTCCTCGCAATCCACCATGTGCGGGAACAATACAGAGATCACACTGCTGGTCGTGAACGGCGACCGCCTGTATATCGGTTTCGACAACGCGACCAACGGCACCAACATCTGGCGCACCAAGTCCGGGGTGACCAGGCCGACGGCGGATTCCGACTTCGAGGCGGTGTGCGGCACGGGCGGGACAGTGTGCGCGGTACCGAGCAAGCAGTTCGGCTGGAATGGGTCGAACACCAAGATCTTTGACGGGATCTCGGTCAATGACGGCGGCACGGATTACGTGATCATCACCGCCCGTACCGGGACGGCACCTCTCCGGATCTACCGGACCACGAACAACTAGGCCGGGGGGATGCGCGTACAATAGTGATTTCCAAAGCCGGCAAGGGGGCAGGGTTAATGTAGCAATGCCTCCGTGTCGGCTTTCATATTAAAAATAGCATGGATTCGCGGCCCGGAGATGGTTGAGGATGCTTACTTCACGTGGCCGGTATGACGCGTACGCAAAAGGCAGGGAATATAATGAAGTTGATCAATTACGCAATGGCACTTGCAATAACCGGCTCGCTTGCTGCGGCAGACATGTCGTGCAAGGACGACGATTTCAAGAGATTTTACCACAAGCAGCCCAAGCCCGAATACACACGTGACGATCCTGATATGTGGTCAGGTCTCGAGGAGGAGCATCTCCCTGTTGTGACGTTCTACAACGACCGCGAGCCGGATGTATACGTCCGCGTCAATCTCAAGGATCCGGGACCGAAGCATTACATCGAGCGTATCGGCATAATGGATGAAAATTGGAAAGACATCGTGTTTCAGGATTTCAACATGAATACGAGAGTGTTCGAGGCCAGGTTCTTTACTGCCTCATTGCCCAGGGATAAAAAACTCAGGGTCTACGCCCGGTGCAATCTCCATGACCTGTGGACTGAGCCGCTGAAATTGCCCTGAAGCCATTAGTTTTCGGATGTTTTTCCCTGAGAGTATCACGGGCAGAAGGCCGGGACAACCCCCCGGCCTTATTTTATTCACAATAAAATAGAGCATGCTGAGACTGTTCAGTTACTGGACGTTGTTTTTACATCCAGACGCTTCGTGATCAGTAACGTTGATGGATCGTCATGATCAATTGTTTCCGTGAAACCCATTTCCTTTATGAACTTGAGCATGGCCAGGTTATCTTTAAGCACGGACCCGGAGATCTGTTTTATCCCGCTTGCCTGAAGGTGGCTTATCAAGGCATTCATCAGCCTCGTCCCGATGCCGCGCTTTTGCCATGCGTCCGCAACAACTATCGCAAATTCGCAGTTAGCCCGATCCTGGTCGATCACGTACCGCGCCACTCCGATTTCTTCTTCGCCTGATGTTCCGTCGTGCAGGACAATCAGTGCAACCGCGTTTCTCGGATCAGGTTCCGTGAAATTCTTTAAATCCTTTTTACTGAGGTCTTTGATCGTACCATGAAAACGGAAATGACTTGACTTTGATGAAAGTCCATGCACGAACGCTTGCTCCATGGCGGAATCAGCCGGACCAATATGCCGCAGCATTAACTTCGTGCCATCATGCAGCTTCCATATCCCTTCGTTATCGGCTTTACTCATGATATGCCCCCGGTGATTGACAAGGTACTGACGATAACCGGTCAAAGTCAAATTTTGCAGTATTTAATGGGTTACATAAGTAATGATTAATAGATCGTGTTAATCTGTATCCGTATAATTGTTTTTCCATGAAGCGAGCAGTATCTATTTTATTAAATAAACGCGGTTATTGGTCGGAGCTATCTAAATGTTCCCCGGTAGTCCTGATTCACGGGGTGGGGGGTCCTGCAACTTCCGATTTCTACATAAAAAGATACAGAAGTCGGGTCTCAATCGACTTGGAGATAAGCAGGCTATGGCGTGAAAGTTTATTTGTTCAAATTGATCCGAAAAAGCCTGGGTATGGTGTTTGGTTAGCCGCTTTTTAAAATTGCAGTATGTAATTGATGTAAAGCATTATGTATAAATAAAAGAGCAGCAATAGCATATTGCTGCTCTTTTCCTGCTCCCACGGGAAGACAGTATTCGAACCAATTGATTGATGATATACTGCTAGATTTCATGATCTGGATGGTGGATTCACACCTCACAGCAGATATCAGATAGGGGCGTGACACGAGGTGTATGCTGCTTTGCTTCCCAGAGTGACAACCTATTCTACATTTCGAGCCAGCTTTTTGGAATAGTACCGGTGGCCTCGCCTATCCTTACTGCCATTTCGGGCGTCAGTGCACAATGGCCATGCACCAGTTCTGACAGTGTTTTCCTGGATATTCCCATACACTCAGATGCTTTGGTGATGGTCAGATTGAGGGGCTTTAACACGTCTTCCAGAAGTACTATTCCCGGATGCACAGGTTTTCTTTTTGTTATATTCATGATGTTATTTCATTTGAATCAGAACTTCTGCTGGAATTTTCAGGGTATCGTGCAGGGCTCGTATCATTCGTACAGAGAGACTTCTTTTGCCGGATAACACCTCGGACACTTTCGACCTGCTCCCGATTACAGGCACAAGATCACTCTGCGATAAACCCATCTGTTCCATCCTGAATTTAATCGATTCAATGGGATCAGGTGATTTGATGGGGAAGTGTTCATCTTCATATTTTTCAACGAGTATTGAAAGCACTTCGAGTTCATCAAAATCTGGAGAATTTCGTTTAGCATCCATGAGTGACTCGATTCTTTTAACAGTGCTATCATAATCTTTTTTATTTTTAATCGGTCTGATATTCATAACTAAATCTCCTCGGCGTTGACTGAATCATATTGCTTGTGAGTGCCGACGAATCGTATAAAAACGATATGCGCCGGATAATTCACCTTCACGATCAATCGATATTTATTTCCGCATATGTTGAAAACAATGCGGTTGGACTTCAATATGCTGGCGCTCCGGTACAGGGCCTTTACATCTGATGGATTCTTCCAATGAGCTGATTTTACTTCAGCATACCATGCTTCAAGCTGCCCCTTTGGATCAGAATATTCGGGTCTGTCTTTATAGAATTCTATAATCGTTCTTTTGGCAATTATCCTCATAAGATAAGGTAACATGAGGGACAAATATCGTCAAGTAATAATTCCCATTTTGGGAACTTTTGCCGATCTGAAAAGGTGGTAATAAAAAGCCTTTGATGATGTTCGAGTCTTATCGTAATGCTTCGGGAAGACAGTATTCGAACCAGGTTATCGATGATATCCTCTGAATTTTATGATCTGGATAGGGCAGGGCATTATAAATAATGAAAGTATTAAACTTAAAAAATAAATACTTGACTGACTGATAATATTATGTATCTTCAAAGAAGATACATAATAAATAGGTAACGCTATGAAGGTTAAAATACAAAAATGGGGCCATAGCTTGGCCATACGAATCCCATCCTCATATGCCAAGGATGCTGGAATTACTAATGGCACAGTAGCGGATATTAAAGTGACCAATGAATCGTTGGTTGTCAAGCCGTTAAAAAAACAATATAAACTTGATGACCTGCTGCGGGGCATTAAGCGTACGAATCTCCATTCAGAGACCGACAGCGGCAGTTCAACCGGTAATGAATCATGGTAAAGTCAAAATCATATATTCCCGGTCGTGGAGATATTGTGTGGCTGGATTTTACACCACAATCCGGTCATGAACAGCGTGGGAGAAGGCCGGCAGTAGTGATTTCTCCCAAGACATATAATGCCAAAACAAATCTCGCACTTTTCTGTCCGATAACGTCAAAGGTAAAAGGTTACCCATTTGAAGTTTCTGTTCAATCAAGATCCGAAATCAATGGTGTAATTCTCTCAGACCAGATTAAAAGCCTGGACTGGAAAACACGTAATGCTGAGCTCATTGATTGTTTAGATAAAGAGACGATGGATGAATTGATTGCAAAAGTACGTTCTCTGATAGATTAAATTCTCCCCGATACAGTTATCAAGTAATCTAATCCAATAAAAAATGGCGCTTTCCGGAGTTCGAAAAGCGCCCATGCTCCCACGGGAAGACAGTATTCGAACCAACTGATTGATGATATCCTGCTGGATTTTATGATTTGGATGGTGGAATAGCAATTATCAATTTTCAGCCTGCCGTTTCTTCTTCTTTTCTCTCAGAACGATAGTATGAAGATCTTTCAGGCCCATAACCATTGCAGTTTTTAATACGTTCTGATAGCCCATTCCCATAAACCGATCAAGATCATGGGCGTCTTCGTAAGCTTCGTGTGTGATGTTCATGGTGATTCTCTTGGTTTTGGCTTTATAAAATGTCTTTTTCTTGTCGATTTGCATCATCATGCCGGACAAGTCAGTTTTATCATAATATGATGCATCAATCTGTTTATTTTTTTTCATGTCGCAGTACCTCGTTAAAAATATTCTTTTCAGTTTTTCTCATGTTTCTGACAGTGATGACAGTGAATGTTTTACGGTTATATACAACAAGAATGTACTTTCCGCTTTCTTTGCCAAAATAGAGGTCAATGTCCTCATCTCTTGTGCTCGGGTAAATAACAACATCAACTTCTTTGTTGAGGACTGATTCTATCGATTCCTTGGAAAATTTGCGCTCATCGAGTCTATCCAGACTATGCTTTGAAAATTTGTGCATACATATAATATATGCATCATGCATGTGGCAGTCAATTACAATTTCAATGTTAACTGATTTGTGTAATGGGTATGGATGGCTGCTTTGTGCTTATAGAGTATACTTGCTGAAAAATTCTGTAGTTCGAGTCTTATCGTAATGGTGCGGGAAGACAGTATTCGAACTGACCATTTTGTCAATAATCGCTACAATAATGGTCGGAAAATAAAAAGGCGCTTTCCGGAGTTCGAAAAGCGCCCATGCTCCCCCGGGAAGACAGTATTCGAACCAATTACTGGATGATATCCTGCTCGATTTCATGATCTGGATGGTAGGAAGTGATTATAACCCCTAAAATGAACCGTTTTGAAGCATTTTTGCGCCATTTAAAATAATATTTTGCTGCTATTATTATAAACAATATAATAATTATAATGTGGCATAATCCTGCGATTTATATTAATAGCGAATCAGAAACATATATTACGCCAAGAAAAAATTAAAAATATTTCTCACTCTACTAATAATAAAACGGAATTATTAACGTTTAAAATTATATATATGAGGTGCTCATATGATTTTAAATAATTTAAATAGCGGCTCTCATATAATTCAGGTGCACGACAATGAGATTCATCCTCACATGATGTCTGTAAATGAAACGTTTAATGACACTGAAAGTGAGAATGAGGCTGAATAAATTTCTGGATCAGGTCCGAAATATCTTTCTGAAAAATTTAATATTCCAGTAGAAACGATAAGATCCAGGATTAAACGTGAAGGTTGGAATGCCGAGAAAAAGGTAACCATGGAGGCTACTCGATTACGTGTTAGGGAAGTATATACTGAATCTCTGTGCGAAATACAAGTAGAAACCCGTGAGGAATATCGGCAAATGTATTCGCAGTACAGGAACAAGCTGAAGCAGTTCGTTGATCGAACCAATGATCCTAAGGAGATTATTCTGTTGATAAAAGCTGTTAATGAATGTCAGCAGGGTGAGTTTAAATGTCTTGGAATATCAGAGGATGTTGATGAAAAATTAAAATTTGCGATAGATCCAAAGCTAATTCAAGAAGATGAAGAAATGGTAAAGAGGAGAGAAATTGAAGTTGCATTCATGAATCAGATGATAAAATATATACTGGCAAAATGTCCTGAGATGACTCGTGAAGATGCGGTTAACTTTTTCACAATAGGTGACGGAGATAAGTCTAATTAAACATGTTAATGTTCAAGCGTACATAAAGCTTCATTGAAAGATGGGAAAAGATAATCAATACTCCGGTGATAAGTAAACTAATTGGCGGAGTGTTGTATTAAACAGAGCATTATTAATAAATAATTATTGAGGAATGAATCTCTCCGCAGTAAGTTGCTGGGAGATTCATTAACGGTTTGAACTTATATAAATAAATATTTAAATTATGCCTTACTCAAAGTGATAGGTCAATATCATCAAAATGACTATTTTAACATAATGTTATTCATTATGAGTTGGCGTTATATTATTTTTAATGGGGAAGTTACAAAAATGAACGATTTCAATGAGAACGTGAATTATATTTTGATCCCGGTGCCAGATAATCGAGGTCATGAGGTATGAGAATCAATTCTTAACATCTTGTTGAATCGTCAACATCATAAGTAAATGCTCTAGGCAGTCCCTACAAACATCTTTCCTGTATTCTTTTGATGTGGTAAAGATTGCAGCTCTCCTGCAGACTACGACAGCTCTCATTTTCGGGCATAAACCTAAAATTTTACATGGAATCAATGCAAACGTTTATCAAATTGACTACTATCTTGCCGCTATATACCCGGCCATAACAGCTGCTCGAATAAAACCGCTGGGAGCGCTGTCATCATAGTTCTAATTGAATGTCATTAGGGAATAATACCCATTTAAGGGGTATTGACTTATAACTATGATTCCCATTAACTTTAAACAGTAGAAGTTAATTAATTTTAATTAAATTGAAAATGTTTATTTTAATTAAAATTTGATATTATGAAAGTACCCAGGAGAAAAAAGAACCATGCGTTTGTCATATACTAAAACTACTATTTTCGGGAGGACAGTTCATGAAAAACATTTTAATAATTCTGTCAGTGATTATCTTTTCAGCTATATTTACCGTTAATGCCGGTTCGCAGGGAATGGGCATGATGCATGGGAAGGATCATGGCGCAATGTGGAGCGCCAATATGCAGAACATGGATACCAGCAGGGATGGTAAAATTTCAAAAGATGAGTGGAACAAATATTACGATAACATTTTCACCAGGATCGACATGAACAAGAACGGTTTTATCGATGATAAGGAGATACAGGCATACCACCGGTCCATGACGGGCAGCATGATGAACGGGGGAAATCGGGAAATGATGGGGAAAAGCTATGTTGCGAAGATGGACACGAACAGGGACGGGAAGATTTCCAGGGACGAGTGGAGCAGGTATCATCGGGAGAAATTCAAAAAGGCCGATACCAACAGGGATGGCTTCATTGATAAAAATGAGATGCAGGCATACCACCAGTCCATGATTAAAGATTAAGATGCACCAGTAAATACCAGCTCATGTTTTTATCGGCATGTGCCTCGAAAAAAGTTGATCCATTTATGGATCGTATTAGCTGTTTACTGTTTTTCAGCAAATTGCTAATAAATTAATAGGGTGAATATAGTGAAAAAAAAACAAAAATCCGCATTAACAAACGAATATCCATATCATCGGATTCACCCGCTCATACTCGATCTTAAAAGCAAAGATGGCCTGGTACGGGAAAAAGCGAGGGGAAAACTGGTATCCATCGGAGCCCCGGTCGTCAGTCAACTGGCTGAATTGATCAACCAGCCTGCTGCGACCCTGCAGTGGGAAGCGATAAAGGCGCTGGAACAGATCGCCGATCCGGGGTCAACACCGCTGTTCATTCCCGCTCTATGCGATAAGGATGAAGAGGTGCGCTGGCTTGCAGCGGAGGGCCTCATCGCAGTGGGCACATATGCGGCAGGGCCGCTTCTGGAGGAGCTTGTAAAAAATTCAAAGTCCGTGCTTCTCAGAAAAGGAGCGCACCACTATTTCAGTGTATTGCAAGGACTCAACGAATCACTCCGGTTCAGCGATCTCCTGTCCTCCCTTAATGCAGAGGACGCAGAGCTGAGTACACCGGCTGCTGCTGAAAAAATTCTAAAATCTATGAAATTCAAAGATTAGGTATTGATGTATGGATCTATAAATTAATGAATTCTTCTAAATTATTTTTTGAATGAGGGTGTTCATTATGGATATGCAAGAAATAACCGGTCAAGAGATCCAGGAATATCTCGTAAGCGAACTGTAAGAAAAATTAATAAACGGCGAGCGGGGGTTTCTCGGATCCTAAACAAAGGGGGGTATTCTACATTTTACCATCATGAAAATCCTTGTATTGTCGTGCCGGGTTCATTCAGTCCGCGGGCAGTGGCGAATACAATGGCGAAATGGAAATTACATGAGCATTGAAACAAACATTTGTGTCCCCCTGCAACTGTACCTAATCCGGCATGGCGAAACCGAGTGGGCGCTTTCCGGCCGGCACACCGGCCGCACCGACATTCCACTAACAGCGAACGGCGAGAACGAGGCGTGGGAACTTGGCAAGCACCTACGGGATATTCAGTTTACTCATGTGCTGACCAGCCCGCTCAAGCGTGCCCGGCAAACATGCGAGTTGATCGGGCTGTATCAAGTCAAGGAAATCGTTCCGGACCTTGCGGAATGGGACTATGGCGATTACGAGGGCAAGAAGTCCGCAGATATTCGCGAGAAACGGCCGGACTGGTATATTTTCCGGGACGGTTGTCCGCGCGGTGAAATGCCCGAGCAAATTTCCGAAAGGGCCGATCGGCTCATCGCTCGCCTTCGCACGCTGGACGGAAGGGTTGCGCTTTTTTCGCACGGCCAGTTCGGCGGGGTGCTGGCCGCACGATGGATCGGATTGCCGCTGGCGGAAGCGCGGCATTTCCCGCTCAAAACGGCGTCACTCAGCATTTTTACCTTCAACCCCCAGCATCCCGAAGTGCCGGTAATAGCGTTGTGGAATGCCGCCTCTCATGACATATTCAACACCGCGATGGAAAGTATGTGAGCATGACAACTGGCATGACACCACCCACTAAACTCCCCGCATGGCAGGCACTCGAAGCCCATTACATGGCAGTCCTCGAACTGCATATTCGGGAACTTTTCGCGAACGATCCAACCCGCGGGGAGCGCATGACAGTTGAGGCCATCGGCATATACTTTGACTATTCGAAACACCGCATCACAGATGATACGCTCCGGCTCCTTTTGCAATTGGCGGAGGAGTCCTGCCTGCGGCCTCGCATCGATGCCATGTTCCGCGGCTATAAGATCAACGTCACGGAGAAGCGGGCCGTCCTGCATGTGGCGCTGCGTGCTCCCCAAGGTCAATCAATCGTCGTGGACGGTGAAGACGTTGTGCCCAAGGTCCAGGCGGTGCTCGGCAAAATGGCCGATTTCTCCAGCCGGGTGCGCAGCGGGAAATGGAAGGGCCACACCGGCAAGCCGATCCGCAACATTATAAATATCGGCATCGGCGGGTCCGACCTGGGGCCGGTGATGGCCTACGAGGCATTGCGCCATTACAGCCAGCGCGACCTGACCTTTCGCTTCGTCTCCAATATCGACGGCACCGACATCACCGAGGCCACCCGCGACCTGGATGCCGGGGAAACACTTTTCATCATCTCGTCAAAGACCTTTACGACCCTGGAGACGATGACCAACGCGCACACGGCCCGTGACTGGGCCCTCAAGACTCTGAAACATCACGCTGCTGTTGCCAGGCATTTCGTCGCGGTCTCGACCAACATCGGGGAAGTGGCCAAATTCGGCATCGACACCGCACATATGTTCGAGTTCTGGGATTGGGTCGGCGGGCGATATTCAATGGACTCGGCGATCGGCCTTTCGACGATGATCGCCATTGGCCCTGAAAATTTCCGCGCCATGCTTGACGGTTTCCACCAGATGGACGAGCATTTCCTCACTGCCCCTTTCGAGCGTAACCTGCCGGTGCTGATGGGGCTCCTGGGCATCTGGTACAATAACTTTTTCGACGCTCAGACCGTGGCAGTTCTTCCGTATGAACAGTACCTGAAGCGCTTCCCTGCATACCTCCAGCAGTTGACGATGGAGAGCAATGGCAAGCATGTCATGCTTGATGGGATGGAGGTCGTCTGCCAGACCGGGCCAATCTACTGGGGGGAACCGGGCACCAATGGCCAGCATTCTTTCTACCAGCTGATTCACCAGGGGACCAGGCTCATCCCCTGCGACTTCATCGGGTTTGTTCAGCCGCTTAACCCTCTCGGCCGCCACCACGACCTGCTGCTGGCCAACATGTTTGCTCAGGCAGAGGCGCTGGCCTTTGGCAAAACCCCGCAGGAGGTCAGGGCCGGGAGCACGCCGGAATGGCTGGTGCCGCACCAAACCTTCGAGGGCAACCGTCCGTCAAGCACGATACTCCTGGAACGCCTGACTCCGGCGGCGCTGGGAAAGCTCATCGCACTGTATGAACACAGCGTCTTCACTCAAGGCGCCATTTGGAATATTGACTCATTTGACCAGTGGGGTGTCGAACTGGGGAAGGCACTCGCCGCGCGCATCATCCCTGAACTTGAAGTCGGGGCCGAGCGCCAACTCAAACACGATAACTCAACCAACACTTTGATCCGGAGATACGTGAGATCCAGGGAGCAGTCGCATGGGCGATAAAATAAATCCTTCGAACTTCGGCGCGGTGGTATCGGTGCGCGGCAGTGTTGTGGATATACGGTTCGATGCGCATTTGCCGTCCATCTACTCGTTGCTGCATGCAAAGAAAGGAGAAATTGTCATCGAGGTTCTAGCTCAACTCGACGCGCATCGCGTTCGTGGAATTGCGCTGACCCCCACCCAGGGCCTTGCTCGCGGCATGGCGGTGGAAGACACGGGCGGGCCACTTAAGGCGCCGGTCGGCAAGGAAATTCTTTCGCGAATGTTCGACGTGTTCGGAAACGCCATCGACCGCCAGGCGGCGCCGGCAGACGTCCAATGGCGCACGGTCCATCGAGCCCCGCCGGCGTTGGCACGTCGTTCCACCAGGTCCGAGATATTCGAGACGGGGATCAAGGTCATCGATGTGCTGGTGCCGCTTGAGCGCGGCGGCAAAGCGGGCCTGTTTGGCGGGGCGGGTGTTGGCAAGACGGTATTGCTTACCGAAATGATTCATAACATGATAGGGCATCAGGAGGGCGTAAGCATTTTTTGCGGAATAGGCGAGCGGTGTCGTGAAGGGGAGGAACTGTACCGTGATATGAAGGAGGCAGGCGTGCTTCCGAACATGGTGATGGTGTTCGGGCAGATGAACGAACCGCCGGGCAGCCGCTTCCGCGTGGGCCACGCGGCGCTGACGATGGCCGAGTATTTCCGGGACGACGAACATCGCGACGTGCTGCTGTTGATCGATAATATTTTCCGCTTCATACAGGCCGGCATGGAAGTGTCGGGCTTGATGGGGCAGATGCCGTCGCGCCTGGGCTATCAGCCGACCATGGGTACGGAACTGTCACGGCTTGAGGAACGAATCGCCAACACCGACGCCGGCGCCATATCGTCCATCCAGGCGGTGTATGTGCCGGCGGACGATTTGACCGACCCGGCGGCGGTTCACACGTTTTCGCATCTCTCGGCGTCCATCGTGCTTTCGCGCAAGCGGGCCAGTGAAGGGCTGTACCCGGCTGTCGATCTGCTTCAATCCAGCTCGAAAATGGCCACGCCCGGCATCGTCGGTGAACGACATTATCTCCTGGCGCAGGCAATCCGGCGGACGCTCGCGCAGTATGAAGATCTCAAGGACATCATCGCCATGCTCGGCATGGAGCAGCTGTCGCCGGATGACCGGAAGGTGGTCGCCCGCGCCCGGCGGCTGGAACGGTTCCTCACGCAGCCGTTTTTCGCCACCGAGCAGTTCAGCGGCATCAAGGGAAAACAGGTCAGCCTCAAAGACTCGCTCGAGGGCTGCGAACGAATCCTGCACGATGAATTCAAGGACTTCCCGGAGAGCGCGCTTTTTATGATCGGAAAGATTGACGAGGCGAAGAAAAAGGCCCCGCCCGACAAACCGGCTGTTAAAACCGAACCAGGAGCCAAACCTGAGGAGAATACCGATCCGAAGACTTCCGCCGAATCCACGTTAAAAGTCAAGTCCGAACCGCGTCAGAAGCCCGATCCGAAACCTGAACCGGAGGTCGAACATGCAGCCGACACTAATGAATCTTAACATTCTCCTGCCGTTTCGAATCTACGCCGAGAAAACAGGCGTATCGCGCATCGTTGCGGAGACCCGCGAGGGCTCGTTCGGGCTCCTGCCCCATCGGCTGGACTGCGTTGCGGCGCTCGCGCCCGGAATCCTGATCTACGAAAACGAAGCGGAGGGCGAGATTTTTGTGGCCGTCGATGAAGGTGTGCTGGTCAAGACCGGCCTGGACGTTTTCGTCTCCGTGCGCGACGCAATTGGCGGAACGGACCTCGGCCGGCTGCGTGAGGAGGTGGAGCGGGAGTTCCTGGACCTGAACGAACAGGAGGAGGGCGTCCGTACGGTAATGACGAAAATGGAAAGCGGTTTCATCCGCCGTTTAGCGGAGTTTCATCATGAATGAAAAATCGAAAATCAGGGATGCGAAAGACCATGCTGTGTTCAGTCAGGAGGTCGGCGCGAAGGCGGCACGCAAGATCAGGGCACGGCGTAATACGCAGGGTGTCTGGTTTGGCCTGGGCATGATGGGGATTATCGGCTGGTCGGTGGTGGTACCAACCCTGCTCGGCACGGGTCTTGGCATCTGGCTGGATAATCGACATCCGGGAAGCCATTCCTGGACGCTGGCGCTGTTGATCGCCGGGCTCTCGATCGGTTGTATAAATGCGTGGTACTGGGTGGCCAAGGAGAATAAGGCGATACGTGATGAACAGGAGGATGACGATGAATGAATTTATAACTCTTGCACTTGCACTGGCCGCAGGCTTTTTGCTCGGAGCGATGTTCTTCGGCGGCCTTTGGTGGACGGTTCAGAAGGGGGTTTCATCCCGACAGCCGGCGCTCTGGTTCTTCGGCAGCCTGCTGCTGCGGATGAGCATGGTCCTGGCTGGTTTCTATTTTTTCGGGCGTGGTCATTGGGAGAGGCTGTTGATGTGTCTTATTGGATTTATAATCATGCGTTTCATAGTGAAGTGGCTTACCGATCCGACAGTGCAATCATTCAACTCCCCGGCAAAGGAGGCCGATCATGCGCCTTAGCCCCGACGAGATCATCTTCTGGCAATACGGGTTTATCAAACTCAACGCCACCGTTGTGTTTACATGGGGTCTGATGCTCGTGCTTGCCGTCGGTTCAAAACTCATCACGCGCAAACTTTCCACGGAGATGGAACGTTCCCGCTGGCAGAACCTTCTGGAAATCGTCGTCACCGGCATCGAGAAACAAATTGAAGAGGTGGGCCTGAACCAGCCGCAGAAATATATCCACTTTCTGGGCACGCTCTTCCTCTTTGTCGCCGCTGCCAGCCTCTGCACCGTCATTCCCGGCTATGAGCCGCCGACTGGCTCGCTCTCGACCACGGTTGCGCTTGCTCTGTGCGTATTTGTGGCCGTGCCGTTCTTCGGCATTAAGGATCATGGTGTGGGCAATTACCTCAAGTCGTATATAGAACCGACGTTCATCATGCTGCCATTTAACATCATCAGCGAAATTTCGCGTACGCTGGCACTGGCTGTCCGTTTATTCGGCAACATGATGAGCGGGGCGATGATTATCGCTATCTTACTAACGATTACACCTTTTATTTTCCCGATCATCATGACGGTTCTCGGTCTTCTCACCGGCATGGTGCAGGCCTACATCTTCAGCATCCTGGCAGCGGTTTACATTGCTGCGGCAACGCGGGTACGTAAGCCCAGGACTGAAGCGAAAGCTGAACCACGGGCTGAAGCTGAAACCGAGCTCACACCTGAAGTCAAAGACAAGCCAAAGCCTGAAGCGAAAGCAGAGCCAAAGCCTGAAGCGAAAGCTGGGCCTGAAGCATAGGCACAACATTGAAGCAAGAACTACGACAACAAAAGGAGGTACTATGGATAACATGACTATCATCGCGGTGGCATCAATTGTTACCGCCGGCGTTACCACCGGTTTCGGCACTATGGGGCCGGCGCTGAGTGAAGGGAGGGCGGTCGCTAAAGCGCTGAGTTCGCTGGCCCAGCAGCCTGATGCATCCGCGACCATCACCCGGACACTGTTCGTGGGCCTGGCGATGATCGAGTCCACTGCCATATACTGCTTCGTGGTCTCGATGATTCTTATCTTCGCCAACCCGTTCTGGAACCACGTCATCGCCCAGGTTACAGGAAAGTAAGCCTATGTTAATCGATTGGTTCACGGTTGGAGCACAGGCGCTCAACTTTGTCATCCTGGTGTTTTTGATGTGGCGCTTCCTGTACAAACCCGTCCTCCATGCCATCGATAAGCGTGAGAAGCGGATTGCCGCGGAACTCGCGAACGCAGACAAGAAAAAGGCCGAAGCCCAAAAAGAGAGCGACGAGTTCAAGCATAAAAACGAGGAGTTCGACCGGCAGCGCGCCGCGCTTTTCAGCAAAGCAACGGGCGAGGCGAAAGCCGAACGTCAACGGCTCCTCGACGAAGCGCGGAAGGCGGCCGAAACATTGAGCTCCAAACGACAGGAAACGCTGAGAAACGACGAACATAACCTTCGTCAGGCAGTCACCCGCCGGACACAGAAGGAGGTATTTGCCATTGCGCGAAAGACGCTGGCAGATCTCTCCGGGACGAGTCTGGAAGAACGCCTGACCGATGTGTTTACACGCCGCCTGCGGGAAATGGACGGCCAGGCGAAAGCGGGCCTTGATGGGGCCCTCAAGACAGCGTCTGACCCGGCGCTTGTGCGCAGTACCTTTGACCTGCCTGCGGAGCAGCGCGCGGCGATACAAAAAGCGCTCAATGAAACCTTTTCGGCTGAAATCCGCATCCGGTTCGAGACCGCGCCAGAACTGATCAGCGGCATTGAACTCACGGCGAATGGACAGAAGGTGGCGTGGAGCATCGCGGATTATCTGGCGTCGCTGGAAAAAGGCGTCGAAGAACTCCTGAAAGAGAAGGACAAGCCTGAAGCGAAGGACGAGCCAAAGCCTGAAGATCCCGAGCCGGGACAAGGAGCCAATGAACATGGAACCTGAGAGCCTTCAGAATGTTTTCGACAGCACGTTTGACGGAATAAGCCAGGTGCGGAAAGCATTCACGCCGGAATTGATTCCACGTGAGGTGGGCACGATCACCAGTGTCGCCACCGGCATCGTCAAGGTGTCGGGTCTCCCCGGCGTGGGCTTTGATGAATTGGTGACGTTTCCAGGCGATATTCTCGGTATTGCGTTTAACGTGGACGCGGATGAAGTTGGCGTTGTTCTGCTTGGTGAATACTGGCATCTCCACGCGGGTGATGAAGTCCGGCGCACGGGCCGGGTCATGGACGTGGCCGTTGGGGATGGATTGCTGGGGCGCGTGATCGACCCGCTCGGCCGGCCGCTCGATGGCAACGGACCGGTTACCTCCGGCAAGCGCCTGCCCATCGAACGCCCCGCCGCGCACATCATGGACCGCGCGCCCGTCACGGCGCCTCTCCAGACCGGCCTCAAGGTCATCGATGCGCTCATTCCGGTCGGGCGCGGCCAGCGCGAGTTGATTCTGGGCGACCGCCAGACCGGCAAAACCGCCATTGCGATCGACACCATCCTCAATCAGCGCGATCACGATGTACTGTGCGTTTATTGCGCCATTAAACAGCGCGCGTCCGCCGTCGCGAAAGCCATAGCAACCCTGCGGGATAAAGGCGCTATGGAGTACACCGTCATCGTCGTGACCGAGGGCAACGACCCGCCGGGTCTCGCCTACATCGCTCCATATGCCGCGACCAGCATCGCGGAGTCTTTCATGGAAGCGGGCCGCGATGTGCTTATCGTTTACGACGACCTCACTCATCACGCGCGCGCCTATCGAGAGCTTTCCCTCCTGCTGCGCCGTCCACCCGGCCGCGAAGCGTTCCCCGGGGATATCTTTTATATCCATTCGCGGCTGCTGGAGCGTGCCACCCATCTGCGAAAAGAACTTGGCGGCGGGTCGCTCACCGCGTTGCCCATCATCGAAACCGAAGCGCAGGACATATCTGCATATATTCCGACCAACCTTATTTCCATCACGGATGGGCAGATATACCTTTCGCCGTCGTTATTTGAACTGGGCGTGCTGCCCGCTGTCGATGTCAGTAAATCCGTTTCGCGTGTCGGCGGAAAGGCGCAACGGGCGGCCTACCGAGCGGTGGCGGGCGACCTCAAGCTCGCCTATGCGCAGTTCGAGGAGCGCGAAACCTTTTCCCGTTTCGGAGCCAGGCTTGATGAAGAAGCCCGAACAATCATCGAGCATGGACGGCGTATTCGCGCCTGCCTCAAACAGCCGGAATCCGCCCCGGTTTCCGTGCCCGAGCAAATCGCCATACTGCTGGCGTTGACCGCAGAACTCTTCGACCGCGTGCCGCTTGAGCGGATGATGGACGCCGAGCGCGCCCTGCGCGAGGCGGTGGGGGATATCCCGCCGGAGGTATGCGGGCGGTTGGATACCGCCGAAAAATTGAGCGACGAGGATCGTAAAACTATTATACAGATAGCCACCAAATCGCTAGCAGGTTTTCAGCCCAAGCCTGAAGTCAAATCAGATGAGCCTGGGCCTGACTCCAAATCCAAGCCGGGAAAAAAGATTGAAGAACAGCCCATACCTGAAGCGAAAACCGAGCCCAAGTATGACCCCAAACCGGAAGTCCAAACAGAGGTCAAGCCCAATTGATAAGGTGCTATGTTAGGCCATTTTTGTTAACAGATTGTTGAGTTTTTAACATTACGAAATCATAAAACGGGAGGTTGTCAATGACACAGAAGATTACTTTGCTCACCATGGAATCACTGGCCAAGCTGGCAATGGTTCACCAGCCGCCGTTCCTCTCGCTTTACCAGCCCACATATCGACGCCATCCCGAGAATCGGCAGGATCCGATCCGGTTTGGCAATCTTGTAAAGGAGCTGGAGGCATCGCTCCAGCAGAAGTATCCGGTCTCCGTGACCCGGCCCCTTTTGGAACCGTTTGAAGCCCTCGCACACGATCATGAATTCTGGGCCCACACACTGGATGGCCTGGCCGTGCTGGGCGGGCCGCGTTTGTTTCAAGTGTTCCAGATTCAACGGCCGGTCGCCGAATTGACCATTGTGGCAGACAGCTTTCACACTAAGCCTTTGCGATACTTTCTGCAATCTGTCGATCGCTATCAGGTGCTTGGGCTGAGCCAGCACAAGATCCAACTCTTCGAGGGTGACCGCAACGTGCTCGACGAAATTGACCCGGCAAAGGGCGTCCCGCGGACAATGACCGAGGCGCTGGGCGATGAACTGAGCGATTCGCATACGACCGTCGCCTCCTATGGCGGCGCCGGTCAGTCCAGCACGCCCATGCACCACGGCCACGGCGGGAAAAAGGACGAGGTGCAGATTGACATGGAGCGGTTTTGTCGAGCCGTCGACCGCGCTGTGCTGGAGCACCATTCCCGGCCATCGGGCCTTCCGTTGATTCTGGCGACGCTGCCGGAGCATCATTATCTTTTCCGCCAAGTCAGCGATAACCCCTTTTTAATGGCGGAAGGACTCCCTGTTAATCCCGACGCCCTGCTGATCGATGAACTTCGGGAACGGGCCTGGCAAGTCGTGGAGCCACAGTATCAGGCGCGGCTGGCCGCACTGTCCGACGAGTTCGCCTTGGCGAAATCCAGGGGCCTCGGCAGTGACGACCTGGCGGAGGTTGCCCAGTCGGCGGCTACCGGGCGGGTCGCCACACTGCTGATCGAGGCCGACCGCCAGATCACCGGCCGGCTTGACGGCTCGACGGGCCAGGTTGAACTTGCTGGCCAGGGCGACCCACAAGTCGATGACCTGCTCGACGATCTGGGCGAGCTGGTCGTGAAGATGGGCGGGCGGGTCCTGGTTATTCCGGCCGAGCAGATGCCAGGGCGTACTGGACTGGCTGCCACCTACCGATATTGAACCAATCACATTCACAAAAGGAGAACACCATGCAGATCCAAATAAACACCGGGCACAACATCGAAGTTCATGAGGCGCTGGCCGCTGAGGTTAGTGGCATCGTGGAGAGCGCCCTAAGCCGATTCATCGATCACATCACGCGAGTGGAGGTCCATCTCAGCGACGAGAATAGTGACAAGAAAGTCGGCCATGACGCCATGCGTTGCATGCTGGAAGCCCGCATCGAAAAGGGCCCGCCCATCGCGGTCACGCACCATGCATCGACCCTGGACGATGCCGTCAACGGCGCTGCAGATAAGTTGACCAGATTGATCGAGCACACCCTCGGGAGGCAGAGCGAGCAACAGAGCCACAGGACAGACCCTGACCCGTCCCCACCTGACCCGGAACTCGAGGAGAAGACATGAGCGACACCACGGCGAGTCTGCGCCGGAAGATCGGCGGAGCCGAGGATCTCCAGTCCGTCGTACGCACGATGAAAGCAGTGGCAGCCTCGAGCATCGGACAATACGAGAAATCGGTACGCGCGTTGGACGACTACTATCGCACTGTGGAGCTGGGGTTGGGCGTGTGCTTCCGGGAAATCGGTCCTGCGCTCTTAATTGCAGAACGCAAAAGACAAACAGTTGCGGGTGCTGCCTGCGCCGTGGTGTTCGGTTCAGACCAGGGACTGGTGGGCCAGTTCAATGATGTGGTGGCTGATTATGCGGTCAAGACGCTGACGGCTCTGCCGGCCAAACCCGAGGTCTGGGCAGTCGGTGAGCGGGTTCACGCGCGCCTGGCGGAAGCGGGCCTGCCGCTGATAGGACTCTATTCGGTACCGAACTCCGTAAGGGCAATCACTCCGCTCATCGGGCAGATTCTTATTGAGAGCGAGAAGCGACGGATAAAGAATGAAGCTGCCGAACTCCACCTCTTCTATAACCGCCCCATATCCGGGGCGGTTTATACTCCTTTCAGTCAGCGGCTGCTGCCTCTGGACGAAACCTGGCGACACAAGCTCGCCGAACTTCCCTGGCCGACGGGAAATCTGCCCGAGGTCATGGGTGGCGGCATCGCGACCTTGCGGGCGCTCATCCGCGAATATATTTTCGTCTCGCTCTACCGGGCATGCGCTGAATCCCTCGCGAGCGAGAACGCAAGCCGCCTGGCGGCCATGCAGCGCGCCGACAAAAATATCGACGAATTACTGGAGGACCTCAAAAGGACATTCCATCGTATGCGACAGAGCGGCATAGACGAGGAACTTTTCGACGTCATCTCCGGCTTCGAAGCGCTGAGTGGTGAGGGGGAATGATGCGCATTGGCATAGCGGCGGACCATGGCGGGTTTGAAATGAAGGTGCAATTGACCGTGGCCCTCAGGGCCGCCGGGTATGAGGTGGCCGACTTCGGCGCCCATGAGCTGGTTGAAGGAGATGACTACCCGGATTTTGTAGTGCCCCTGGCCAGTGCGGTGGCGAGTGGTGAGATAACCCGGGGGTTGGCCATCTGCGGCAGCGGGGTAGGCGCCTGCGTTGCGGCCAATAAAGTGCCCGGCGTGCGGGCGGCGTTGATAACGGATTCCTTCTCCGCTCATCAGGGGGTAGAGGACGACGACATGAACGTCATGTGTCTGGGCGGCCGGGTCACCGGGCAGGCTCTATCCTGGGATTTGGTCCAGACGTTCCTGAACGCCCATTTCAAAGGGGCAGAACGGTTCAAGCGCCGTCTCGCGAAAATTTCGGATCTGGAAAGCAAGGAGACAAAATAATGAAGGACAATCCTTTAAGGGAATTGGGAAGGCTGGGTCAGTCTCTCTGGCTGGACTACATCCGGCGCGATCTGATCACAAGCGGTGAGCTTCGACGTTTGATAGAGGAGGATGGATTGCGAGGAATGACCTCAAACCCATCCATCTTTGAAAAGGCGATAGCGGAAAGCAATATTTACGATCAGGACATTCGTGAAATGGCTCTCAAGAAAAAAGATGTTAAAGCAATCTATGAAGCCCTCAGCCAGCGCGACGTACAGAGCGCTGCTGACGAGTTCAGGCCTGTATATGAAAAAACCGACGGCGAAGATGGATATGTAAGCCTTGAGGTCAATCCCCACCTGGCACATGACACCAAAGGCACAATTGAGGAAGCCCGCAGATTGTGGGCAGCACTGAACAGGCCCAATGTTTTCATCAAAGTCCCGGCGACGTCCGATGGCCTGCCTGCTATCCGGCAACTCATCAGCGAAGGGATCAATGTCAACGTGACGTTACTCTTCGGGTTGCCTCGTTATCGACAGGTCGTGGAAGCCTTCATTGCAGGCCTCGAAGCGCGTACGGCCCAGGGGAAGCCCGTGAAGCACGTGGCCTCGGTGGCCAGCTTCTTTTTAAGCCGTATTGACACCCTGGTGGACCCGCTTGTGGAGAAATTCCTCGAGCCAGGCGGCAAGAAGACAGAAATTGCGAAGAAGGTACATGGTCAAGTGGCCATCTCGAGCGCTAAAGCTGCTTATCAAATCTACAAGGATATTTTCACAAGTAATAGATTCAAGAAACTGGCCGATAAGGGCGCTCGTGTACAACGGCTGCTCTGGGCCAGTACAAGTACCAAGAACCCGGACTATAGCGATATATTATACATTGAACAACTAATCGGCCCTGATACGGTAAACACTGTCCCGGTTGAAACCATTGACGCGTACCGTGATCACGGCGATCCAGAATTACGCCTCGAACAGGATGTCATGGAAGCCGACCGGATAATGGCACAATTGCCGGAACTCGGGATCAGTATCGACACGGTGACTCAGCAGCTTGAAGACGAAGGCGTCAGGAAATTCGATGAGCCCTTCGACAAGCTGATGGCGGCCTTATCAAAAAAATCATCGGCGTAATTCAGAGTAATTAAAGAGAGAACAATGAAAGTAAACCCTTATGCAGGAAAACCTGCCGAGCCATCGATGCTGGTCAACGTGCCCAAACTCGTCACTGCATATTATACTGAAGTGCCTGATCCATCGGTACCGGCGCAGCGGGTTGCCTTTGGCACTTCAGGGCACCGTGGTTCAGCTTTCGATAAAGCATTCAACGAATGGCATATCCTCGCCATCAGTCAGGCCATTTGCCTGTACCGGGAGCAGAAGAAGATCGATGGCCCGCTGTTTCTCGGCATGGACACGCATGCCCTTTCCGTGCCGGCTCTTGCCAGCGCGCTTGAGGTTCTGGCTGCAAATGGGGTGGAAGTCATGATTGCGCAGGGGGATGAGTATACACCAACCCCTGTTATTTCCCACGCGATTCTCGCGTACAACCGCGGGCGCACGACAGGAATCGCGGACGGCATCGTCATCACGCCATCGCACAATCCGCCGCATGACGGAGGATTTAAATACAATCCCCCAAACGGCGGGCCGGCGGAATCCGCCGTCACATCATGGATCGAATCGAAGGCAAACGGGTTTCTCGAGAATGGCCTTCAGGGTTTGAAAAGGATTCCTTTCGAGAAAGCTCTCCGCGCCCCCACAACGCACCGGCACGACTATCTCAATGCATACATTGCTGATCTCGCCAATGTGCTGGACATGGACGCTATTCGCGGCTCGAAGATCAGCATGGGAGTCGATCCGCTCGGCGGCTCCGGGGTCCACTACTGGAGGCCGATCGCCGAGCGATACGGGTTAAATCTCACGGTCGTGAACGAGGCTGTCGACCCGACGTTCCGTTTTATGACTGTGGATTGGGACGGCCAGATACGCATGGACCCATCCTCACCTTATGCGATGCAGAGGTTAATCGGTTTGAAAAAACGCTTCGATATCGCTTTTGCCTGCGACACCGACCACGACCGGCACGGGATTGTCACCGGGAGCGGGGGGTTGCTTGCTCCCAATCACTACCTGTCCGTCGCCATTTTCTATCTTTTCAAACACCGGTTAAGGTGGAGCAGGGAAGCGGCGGTCGGCAAGACGGTGGTGAGCAGCCAGATGATCGATCGCGTCACCGCGAAGCTGGGGCGGAAACTCTACGAAGTACCGGTTGGCTTCAAGTGGTTCGTGGATGGTCTGCTCGACGGCTCGCTTGGCTTCGGCGGCGAAGAGAGCGCCGGGGCATCTTTCGTCCGTCTGGATGGCAGCGTGTGGACAACGGACAAAGACGGGATCGTCCCGGCACTGCTTGCGGCGGAGATCACGGCGCGAATGGGCCGCGATCCCGGCGAGATCTACCTCGAACTCGCGCGCGAGTTCGGCGAGCCTGCCTATGACCGCGTTGAGGCGACGGCCACTCCGGAGCAAAAGATCATGCTGGCGAAGCTCTCAGCCAAACAGATCAAGCTCACCGATTTGGCGGGCGAAAAAATCCAGACTATCCTTACCAGCGCGCCGGGCAATGGCGCTCCCATCGGCGGCTTGAAGGTAATATCCGAAAACGGATGGTTCGCGACGCGTCCGTCAGGGACCGAAAATATCTACAAGATTTATGCGGAGAGCTTCAGGGGAGCGGATCATCTTCACCGCATCCTGGAGGAGTCCCAGGCCATCGTCAGTGATGTTATAGCAGCAGCGCCACGGCAGCCGGGTATTTAGGCCGAGACAAAAGTTAAGGAAAAACCATGAACAGTGGTAAGCCAATCGGCGACAATGAGCTGGAGATACTTCAGCAAAAATCATTCAGCTATTTTCTTAATAAGACGAATCCGGACAACGGGCTGGTGATTGACAAGACCGCGGCGGATTGGCCGGCCAGTATTGCCGCTACCGGCTTCGCACTTGCGGCTTACCCGGTGGCTGTCGAGCGCGGATTTATGCAGCGTTCCGATGCGGTAGAACGAACGCTGACCACGCTTCGTTTTTTCTGGAACAGCCCGCAGGGTCCGGAACCCGACGCAACCGGTTACCAGGGCTTTTATTATCATTTTCTCGACATGCGGACCGGCCGGCGAGCATGGCAATGCGAACTTTCAACCATAGATAGCGCTTTTCTGCTTGCGGGTGCGTTATCGGCGGGAATATATTTTGACGCGGATACAGACGACGAGCATGAAATCCGTACACTCGCCGACATGCTCTATCGCCGCGCGGATTGGCAATGGGCGCAAAACCGCGGCGAGACGGTTACTCACGGCTGGAAGTCCGAAAGCGGATTTCTCAAATACCGATGGGAAGGCTACGATGAGGCGATGCTGCTGTACATACTCGGGCTGGGTTCGCCCACTCATCCGCTGCCCGGGAGCAGTTACACTGCATGGACTTCGACGTACCGGTGGGAAGAGTGTCACGGATATGAGTATCTTTACGCCGGGCCGTTGTTCACACATCAGCTCTCGCATATCTGGATCGACTTTCGCGGCATTCAGGACGCGATCATGCGCGTCAAGGGCATAGACTATTTCGAGAACAGCCGCCGTGCGACGCATGTGCAACAGCAGTACGCGATGGAAAACCCGCTCAAGTTTGCCGGTTATGGTCGACATTGCTGGGGAATAACCGCGAGCGATGGCCCCGGCCCCGAAACGATCAAAGTGAACGGCATCGAGCGTCAATTCTTCGATTACCTGGGACGGGGTGTGCCGTACGGACCCGACGACGGCACCATCGCTCCGTGGGCGGTGGTGTCATCACTGCCGTTCGCGCCCGATATCGTGCTGCCCGCAATAGACTATTACGTTAACGAGGTTAAATTAACAGCACACAATCCCTACGGCTTCAAAGCGACTTTTAACCCGACCTACCCGGTGAAATCCAGCAATGCCTTTGGCTGGGTATCACCATGGCATTACGGGCTAAACCAGGGGCCTATTATTTTGATGATTGAAAATTATCGTACCGGCTTATTGTGGCGGTTGATGAGAGACTGTCCTTACATCGCCAGCGGCTTGAGGCGGGCGGGTTTTGACGGGGGTTGGTTATGATTCCTGCACGTGTTTTCAGCGGCGCCGCTACGCCGATTCCGGCAGTGCAGTTGCTGTCGAACGGCCGATATCACGCGATGATCACCAACGCGGGAGGCGGCTTCAGTCGCTGGAAGGACTTCGCGGTTACACGCTGGCGCGAGGATGGCACGCGCGACAATTGGGGCACGTTCTGTTATATCCGCGACGTGGCAAATGGCGCGTTCTGGTCAACCTCGTATCAACCGGCACTCAACCCATCGGCGGTCAATCATGCATATTTTTCGGAGGGGTGCGTAGCGTTCCGGTGTATCGAACAGGGCATGGAAACATACACGGATATTGCCGTTTCGCCGGAGGATGACATCGAGGTACGGCGAATTGGCATCACGAACCACTCGGGGACACGCAAGGTAATCGACCTGACGAGTTATGCCGAAGTGGTTCTCACATTAGCCGCTGCCGATGTTGCGCATCCCGCTTTCAGTAATCTTTTTATCCGGACAGAGATCATTCGTGAAAAGCAGGCGATCCTGTGCAATCGCCGCTCCGGCGCTGCCGGCCAGACTGCGCTGTGGATGTTTCACCGGATTATCCTCGATGAGTCGTTTCCGGGCGGCATCTCGTATGAAACGGACCGAATGCGTTTCATTGGCCGCGGAAATACACTCGTCAATCCGCAGGCAATGAGTGATGTCGCGCCGCTGTCAGGCAGTGACGGCTCCGTGCTTGATCCGATTGTCGCTATCCAATGCAGGATGACACTGGATCCGGAACAATCGGCAACGGTCGCTTTCGTCTCCGGTATCGGTGAGACCCGAGACGCATGCTTGAAACTCATCGAAAAATACCAGGATCCGCATTTGACAGATCGCGTCTTCGGCCTGGCATGTACGCACAGCCAGTCGGTCCTGCGGCAGCTCAACGCGACACAGGCCGACGCACAACTTTATGATCGCCTGGCCGACTCTATTATTTACGCCAGTGCTTCGCTTCGCGCCGATCCTGGTATTCTCACCAAAAACCGCCGCGGGCAATCCGGTTTATGGGGCAATTCAATTTCCGGGGACTTGCCGATCGTGCTGCTGCAGATCGGAGAACCGGCCAATATCGATCTGGTGCGCCAGTTATTGCAGGCCCACGCGTACTGGCGTTTAAAGGGTGTGACAGTTGATCTGGTGATATGCAGCGCGGAATGTGCCGGCAGCCGGCAATCACTTCACGATCAGATCATGAAGCTGATCGCTACTGGCACTGAAGCCGATCTTGGCGATAAGCCGGGTGGAATATTCGTGAGACTTGCAGGGCCCTTGTCCAGCGAGGACATGATTCTGCTTCAGTCGGTCGCTCGCGTGGTGCTTGATGACAGAGGCGGCACTCTGGCGAAACAGATCGACCGGCGCAGCCTAGCTGAAGACGTTGTTCCGCTTTTAATACCAGATCAAACCCTGCACGCGGAATCAGCGGCGGCCGTCGAGTCTTCTCGTGGCGATCTGATGTTTTACAACGGGTTTGGCGGATTCACACCTGATGGAAGCGAGTACGTCGTTACGATCGCGCCCGGCCAGATGACTCCGGCGCCGTGGGTGAACATACTCGCGAATCCATCATTCGGCACCATCGTCTCTGAAATCGGATGCTCCAGCACATGGAGCGAGAATGCGCACGAGTTTCGCCTCACGCCTTGGTCGAACGACCCCGTAAGCGATTCCGGCGGCGAAGCCCTTTACCTCCGGGACGAAGAAAGCGGATACTTCTGGTCGCCCACGCCCTGGCCCAGCCGCGGACAGGGATATTATGTTTGCCGGCACGGATTCGGCTACAGTGTGTTCAAGCATACAGAAGATGACATCGACTCCGAACTGCTGGTCTATGCGGCGCTTGACGCGCCGATCAAGTTCGCGGTCTTGAGGGTGCGCAACAAGTCAGGCCGCCTGCGCCGCCTTTCCGTCACCGGATACATTGAATGGGTGCTGGGAGAACTGCGGTCGAAATCGATGATGCATGTGATCACTGAAATTGATCCCGGCACCGGCGCATTGCTGGCGCGTAACGCATACAACGAGGAATTCGGTGAACGGATTGCTTTTTTCGATGTGGACGATACGACAAGAAGTTACAGCGGCGACAGAATGGAATTCATTGGCCGTAACGGGACGCTGTCGAATCCGGCCGCCATGTCGTTGCCGCGGCTTTCCTGCAGGGCAGGCGCGGCACTCGATCCCTGTGCCGCGATACAGGTGCCATTCGAGCTGGCCGATGGGCAGGAACGTGAAATCATTTTCAGGCTTGGCGCAGGGAGAGATGCGGCTGACGCCACCGAATTGGTACATCGCTTCCGGGGATCTGCTGCCGCCCGCGGCGCTCTCGAAGTCGTCATGAACTACTGGAAGCGCGCCCTCGGCGCGGTATACGTGGATACGCCCGATCCATCCATCAATGTTCTGGCCAATGGCTGGCTGGTCTACCAAACCATGGCGTGCCGCCTGTGGGGACGGAGCGCGTTTTACCAGTCATCAGGCGCTTTCGGTTTTCGCGATCAACTGCAGGACGTGATGGCACTCGTTCACACAGAACCGGGCCTTGTGCGTGCGCATTTGCTCCTCTGCGCATCCCGCCAGTTCAGTGAAGGCGATGTCCAGCATTGGTGGCATCCCCCGCTGGGACGGGGTGTTCGCACCCGTTGCTCGGATGATTTTCTCTGGCTGCCATTGGCGACATGTCGCTATGTTTCGAGTACCGGTGATACCGGCGTGTTGGATGAGTCCATTAATTTTCTTGAAGGCCGGCCGCTGAAGCCGGAGGAAGAATCATATTACGATCTACCCGGCCGCGCTGAAGAAACAGCGACGCTATACGAGCATTGCGTGCGGGCAGTGCAAAGGGGCCTCCGCTTCGGCGGACACGGACTGCCGCTCATGGGTACCGGCGACTGGAACGACGGCATGAACAGAGTGGGCGCGCAGGGTAAGGGCGAGAGCATTTGGCTGGGTTTTTTCCTTTATGACGTGCTCATGCAATTCGCTAACGTTGCTCAGCTGCATGACGATCCGGCTTTCGTCGAACTTTGCCGGAAGGAAGCGGTACAGCTTCGACAGAATATCGAGCAGCACGGCTGGGATGGCGAATGGTATCGCCGCGCTTACTTCGACGACGGTACGCCGCTTGGATCGGCAGATAATCCCGAATGCCGGATTGATTCGATTGCGCAAAGCTGGTCTGTTTTATCCGGGGCGGCTGATGCCGGGCGCTCGCGAATGGCCATGGACGCGCTCGACAGGCACCTTGTACACCGTGACGACGCAGTGATCCAGCTTCTGACGCCACCATTCGACACATCAACTCCGGACCCGGGCTATATAAAGGCGTATGTTCCCGGTGTCAGAGAGAATGGCGCGCAATACACGCATGCGGCGGTCTGGGCCGTGATGGCATTCGCCGCCATGGGGGACAACCGTCGCGCATGGGAACTGCTGTCGATCATCAATCCGGTGAACCATGCAAAGAGCGCCGATTCTATTGGAATCTACAAGGTGGAACCGTATGTCGTCGCATCCGATGTTTATGCGATGCTGCCCCATACCGGCCGTGGCGGATGGACCTGGTACTCGGGTTCGGCGGGCTGGATGTACAGGTTGATCATGGAATCAATCCTGGGACTGCGGCTCGAATCGGACAAGCTGTATGTCAAACCTTGTATCCCTGAACACTGGGCGTCGTTCAAGATGAATTATCGGTATCGGGAGACAGTATATCACATTACTGTATCTCAAACGCATGAAGAGGACGGCGTAACGATAATGATGGTCGATTACATCGAACAGCACGACCTAGTCATTCCTTTAGTTGACGATCGACAGGAACACGAAGTCGGTTTAAAAATTCAAATTGCACATAATTGAGACGGCATTGCGATGATATGATTGACAAAGGAGCTGCCGATGAAACCGGCTAACCAGCGCATCCTGACAATCAATGGCGGCTCGTCGAGCATCAAGTTCGCGATGTTCGAGGCCGGTGACCCGCTCCAACGGATTCTGGAGGGCGGGATTGAGCGAATTGGACTGCCGGAGACCACCTTGAAGGTGAAAGGCCTGGACCCGGCGGACAACTTCTCGCGGCTGGTGACGGCACCGGATCACACGGTGGCGGTGGCCGCTCTCATGGATTGGATCGAGGAACGCACCGGTCGGGATGCATTGGCCGCGGTGGGGCATCGTGTGGTGCATGGCGGGCCGAAGTACAGCAAGCCTCAGATAATCACCACGGAAATGGTTGAGGAACTGCGCGGCTTGAGTCCATTCGATCCTGAGCATCTGCCGGAGGAGATCCTGTTGACCGAGGCGTTTCATTGCCGATTTCCTGGCCTGCTCCAGGTGGCGTGTTTCGACACGGATTTCCATAATGACCTGCCGCGCATGGCGCGAATGTTGCCGATCCCGCGCCGGTACGAGGCGCAGGGGGTGCGGCGGTACGGGTTTCACGGGTTGTCGTATGCGTTTCTCATGGAAGAGCTGGCCCGCCTTGCCGGCCCGGAAGCGGCGCAGGGACGGGTCATCCTCGCACATCTTGGCAACGGCGCAAGCCTGGCGGCGGTGAGTGACGGTAAACCCGTGGACACAAGCATGAGTCTCACCCCGGCAGCCGGGGTACCGATGAGCACCCGCTCCGGTGATCTCGATCCCGGACTGGCCTGGTACCTGGCACGCACTGAAAAAATGAGCGCGAAGCAATTCAACGAGATGGTAAACTTCAAGTCCGGGCTGCTTGGAATTTCAGAAACCAGTTCCGACATGCACGACTTGCTGGAGCACGAGACGGAAGATGTGCGTGCGGCGGAAGCCGTGGCACTGTTTTGCTACCAGGTCAAGAAATGGATCGGCGCATTCTCGGCGGCGCTGGGGGGACTGGATATGCTGGTTTTTACAGGCGGCATAGGAGAAAACGCGCCCGTAGTCCGCGCCCGTATCTGCGACGGTCTGGAATTTCTTGGAATCGAACTCGAATTAAAACGTAACGCGGCAAATGAGAGCGTGATTTCTACGGCAGCTGGCCGGGTAACGGTCCGCGTCATCCGCACGGACGAAGAACTGATGATTGCTCGATCGGTTTACAACGAACTTGGACTTGGCATGACTGGTGAAAAATGAATTCCGGACATGCAATGAAATACATTAAAAATGAAAGGAGAATACAATGAAGAAACAAAAGCTTATCAAACATTACATTCGTTCCTTCCTCGCATCAGTCCTGGCCATGGCAACCTGGTCGGCAGTCCAATCTCAACCTGCCAGGTATGGGGATGGGAATATGATGAACCACGCTGACGGATGGATGGGTGGGTGGACGAGCGGATGGATGTGGGTATGGATTGTGGTCGGCATCCTGGTGGCGGTCCTGATAGTCGTGGTTATCTTCAAGCTGCTTAAAAAATAATTCAGCACCCGGCGCTACCATGTAGTAAAATGATAACCATGTGAGGTAACCCATGCTGATTAAATTATCTACTGACAAAACCGTTAGTGTGGCTGCGGCTGCCATGCAGGCCGCCGTCCAGGCCAATCATTTTGGAGTCATGCAGGTGCACAATCTCAAAGAAACAATGACAAAAAAAGGCGTGGAATTCGTGCATGAATGCCTGATTTTTGAAGTCTGCCAGCCGCAACAGGCAAAGAAAGTTCTGGATCAAGACATGAGCATCTCCACCGCACTACCATGCCGGATCTCAATTTACGATGAGAATGGTAAAACCATTCTGGCTGCATTGAAACCAACCGCTCTTCTTGGCATGTTCAATGTACCGTCACTGAAAGTGGTGGCGCAGGAAGTGGAAGACACGATTGTTAAAATCATGAAGGAGGCGGCATCAAGCTGATCGGCCGGCCTTTGAACGCCCTAATGGTTCAGTTCCTTGTTGTCATTGCGGAGTTCGGCCATTCAGGGTTGATGAAAGAACCATGGAAAATAAGCAATGAGGTTTTTTATGAAGGAACACGAACATACAACCAATAATAAACATAACACTAAAATACCGCATACCGGGCCCGACCACCATGCCCATATGGCGGCGGATTTCCGGAAACGGTTCTGGATATCACTGGTCCTGACCCTGCCGGTTCTCGTCCTCTCGCCGATGCTCCAAACGCTGGTGGGACTGCGGGAAAACATTCATTTTCCCGCCGACATCTACATCCTGTTCGGCATTTCTTCCGCGGTCTTTTGGTATGGCGGTTGGCCGTTTCTCAAAGGGCTGTTCGCGGAACTCAAATCCCGCCGGCCCGGGATGATGACGCTCATCTCAGTTGCAATTGCTACGGCGTATATTTACAGCGGCGCCGTTGTATTCGGCCTGACCGGCAAGATGTTCTTCTGGGAACTGGCCTCGCTCATCGACATCATGCTGCTCGGGCATTGGATTGAAATGAAGTCTGTTATGGGCGCTTCGCGGGCACTGGAGGAGCTTGCCAGGCTCATGCCCTCCGACGCCCACAAACTCATGCCCGACGGCAGCGTGAAAGACGTGCCTCTGGGCGAGCTGGCGGTGAATAACAAGGTCCTGATCAAACCGGGTGAGAAAATCCCTGCGGACGGTGTCATTGTTGAGGGCGAGAGCTCGGTCAATGAAGCGATGCTAACCGGGGAATCAACCCCGGCCGATAAAAAGATCGGCGGGAAAGTCTTCGGCGGTTCCATTAACGGGGAAGGCTCGCTGACAATCGAGGTCAAAAGCACCGGCAAGGATTCGTTTTTGTCGCAGGTCATCGGCCTGGTTAAGCAGGCCCAGGAAAGTAAATCGAAAACACAGAGTCTCGCCGACACCGCCGCTATGTGGCTCACCCTTATCGCACTTGTCAGCGGCGCGCTAACCCTGGTGATATGGCTGGTTTTCATGAACCATGATCTGGCTTTCGCCATCGAACGCACCGTAACCGTTATGGTGATCACCTGTCCGCACGCACTCGGTCTGGCCGTGCCCCTGGTTGTGGCTGTCTCCACGGCACTGGCCGCGAAAAATGGCCTGCTCATTCGAAATCGCGTTTCTTTTGAAAAAGCACGAAAACTGCAAACCATTATTTTTGATAAGACCGGCACGCTTACCGAGGGCCGCTTTGGCGTGACCGACACACTGGTTCTTTCGCAGGACATCGACGAAGAAACGCTGCGCACGTACGCGGCCTCGGTGGACGCAAATTCAGAACATCCCATCGCTAAAGCCATTACCGCTTCTTCGGAAAATAAGATGTTCGTTGAAAATTTTAAAAGCATTCCAGGCAAAGGCGCTGTGGGCAGGGTCGAGGGGAGAGAAATCAAAGTGGTCAGTCCGGGCTTCCTGCGAGAACAGAACATAGATCTCACCGATAAGCGTGTCGAGCCCCTGCAAGCCCAGGGCAAGACGGTCGTGTTTGTTATCGTTGACGGGAAGTTAAAAGGAGCGATTGCCCTGGCCGACATCGTCCGACCTGAGGCGAAGCAAGCCATCGATGCCCTTAAGGCGATGAATATCCGCTGCATGATGCTCACCGGCGATAACAAATCGACGGCCAAATGGGTCTCGGACCAGGTCGGACTGGACGAATACTTCGCCGAAGTCCTGCCCAAGGACAAAGCCGCCAAAGTAAAAGAGGTCCAATCCCGGGGCGTGTTGACGGGTATGACTGGCGACGGCGTGAACGATGCCCCGGCGCTGGCGCAGGCCGATGTGGGAGTTGCCATTGGAGCCGGTTCCGATGTGGCGGTGGAAACCGCCGACATTATTCTGGTGAGGAGCAATCCGCTGGATGTCGTGGCCATCGTGAAGCTTTCACGCGCAACGTACTGGAAGATGATTCAGAACCTTATCTGGGCCACGGGCTATAACATTGTCGCAATTCCACTGGCGGCAGGAGCGCTGTATGCGTGGGGCATGCTGCTCACTCCCGCTTTGGGCGCAGTGCTGATGTCCGCGAGCACGGTGATCGTGGCCATCAACGCGCGATTGCTGAGACTGAAGAAATAGCCAGGCTGTTGAAGACGTTCTACTTTTACTGAGACCACGGTGGGCACAAATGTACGTCTTGTCTGAAAAAAAGGAGAATTAAACTATGAATACAGAAACTCTATCCCCTGAATTATTGCACAAGATGGACGCCTACTGGCGGGCCGCCAACTATCTCTCGGTAGGCCAGCTCTATCTTTGTGACAATCCCTTGCTTCGGGAGCCGCTGAAACTGCCACATGTGAAGTCGATGCTGCTCGGGCATTGGGGTACCACGCCGGGGCAAAATTTTATTTATGCCCATTTGAATAGGGTCATTAAAAAATATGATCTGGATATGTTCTATATTGCTGGTCCTGGCCACGGTGGTCCTGCTTTGGTTGGTAACACTTACCTTGAGGGCACTTACAGTGAGATTTATCCGAATATCACCCGGGACAAAGACGGACTGAAAAAGTTGTTTACTCAATTTTCTTTCCCGGGAGGAATTCCCAGTCATGTATCGCCCGACTGCCCTGGATCAATCCACGAAGGTGGAGAATTGGGGTATTCACTAAGCCATGCTTTTGGAGCCGCATTTGATAATCCGGAACTAATTGTAGCTTGTATTATCGGTGATGGTGAAGCAGAAACGGGTCCGTTGGCTACATCCTGGCATTCCAACAAATTCCTCAATCCGATCACCGATGGAGCCGTGCTTCCGATCCTGCATCTCAACGGCTATAAAATAGCCAACCCTACCGTGCTGGCCCGCATAGATCATGAGGAATTGGAGCAATTTCTGCGGGGCTGCGGCTGGACGCCTTTTTTCGTAGAAGGGGATGAACCGGAAGAAATGCATCAACTCATGGCCGATACATTAGATAAAGTCATAGAGAACATCAAAAAAATCCAAAATAATGCACGGAATAAGAACGAAGCGGATCGCCCGCGCTGGCCAATGATTGTATTCAATTCACCAAAAGGCTGGACCGGACCTAAAGAAGTAGATGGACTCCAAATTGAGGGAACATTTCGGGCACATCAAATTCCTTTACTTGTAGGTTCAGATCACCCCCATCATCTTAAGATTCTTGAAAGCTGGATGAAAAGCTATAAGCCGGAAGAACTTTTTGACAAGAACGGACATCTTTTACCCGAATTGGCCGAGCTTGCACCAAAAGGAGAACGAAGAATGGGAGCTAATCCACACGCCAACGGCGGCTTACTATTGCGTGACCTGATTATGCCAGATTTCCGGAACCATGCCGTTCAAGTTACATCGCCGGGTTCGGTTCTGTCTTCCGACACGCATGTGCTTGGTGAGTTCCTTCGCGATGTGATCAAACTTAACGTGGACCAAAAAAACTTTCGGGTTTTCGGCCCTGACGAAATCCTTTCCAACCGCTTGAATGCCATTTTTGATGTGACCAACCGGCAATGGGAAGCTCAAACACAAGATAATGACGAATTCCTTGCAACCCAAGGACGTGCAATGGAAATACTGAGCGAACATCAATGTGAAGGCTGGCTCGAAGGATACCTGCTCACCGGACGACACGGGCTGTTTACCAGCTATGAAGCATTTATTCATATCATCGATTCGATGTTTAATCAACATGCAAAATGGCTGAAAATTTGCAATAAATTGCCTTGGAGAAAAAAAATAGCATCACTGAATTACCTGCTTGCTTCACATGTCTGGCAACAGGCACATAATGGTGACACCCATCAGGATCCTGGATTTATTGATCATGTGGTAAACAAAAAGTCTTCAATTGTACGCGTCTATCTGCCGCCAGATTCTAATTGTTTATTATCCGTTGGGGATCATTGTTTAAGGAGTCGAAATTATGTAAATGTTGTTATTGCCGGTAAATATCTGGCACCTCAATGGTTAAACATGGAAGACGCAATAGAACATTGCACCCGCGGAATTAGTGTCTGGCAATGGGCAAGTAATGACCAAGGTTCGCAGGCAGATGTAGTAATGGCCAGTTGCGGTGATGTTCCAACGCTTGAATCGCTGGCAGCAGTTTCCATTCTGCGTAAACATCTGCCTGATCTTAAAATCCGCGTGATCAATGTCGTTGATTTAATGAAACTGGAATCGAATACGCAACATCCGCACGGTTTGAGCGATCAAGAATTCGATGTGTTGTTTACAAAAGATAAGCCGGTAATATTTGCATTCCACGGCTATCCTTCATTGGTTCACCAGCTGACATACCGCCGTGCTAACCATGAAAACATGCATGTTCACGGTTATAAGGAAGAAGGTACCATAACTACTTTTTTTGACAATCTGGTGCTCAACGATCTTGATCGGTTTCACCTGGTGATAGATGTAATTGATCGTCTGCCGCAGTCAGGCATTAAGGGCGTTAAGCTAAAACAGATGTTGCAGGATAAGCTCGTCGAACATAGGCAATATATCGACAAGAACGGCCTAGATTTGCCTGAAGTCCGTAACTGGAAGTGGGGTATGACCCATGAATAAGTTAAAGCAAATATTGAACGATCTGAGGTCAAGCTTCTGGTTTATGCCATCACTGATTGTAGTGGCCAGTATTGCCTTCGCGATAGCGTTGATCGAAGCAGATTCCGCCGGGAGTGACCTGTGGCTGGCCAAGTGGCCGCGTTTGTTTGGGGCCGGGGCGGATGGCGCGCGCGGGATGATGTCCACGATTGCAGGTTCGATGATGTCCGTGGTGGGTGTCATGTTCTCCATGATCCTGGTAGTGCTGGCCCTGGCTTCGAGTCAGTACACCTCGCGAATACTTCGAAACTTCATGCGCAGCCGAGTCACGCAGGTCGTGCTCGGGATCTTCGCCGGCATTTTCGCCTATTGCATGATCGTATTGCGAACCATTCGCGGCGGCAATGAGGGTGAATTTGTTCCAAGCCTGGCGGTGTTCTTCGGCTTTGTCCTGGCTCTCGGAGGTGTTGGTGCCCTTATGTTTTTCATTCACCACATCGCCTCTTCGATTCAGGCTTCCAGTATAATCTCCTCGGTTGCCCGGGAAACCATCGCCGCCATTGACCGGCTGTTTCCGGAAAAACTTGGACAAGGGCCAGGCGAAGACGAGGATGACCAAACGCGACGCCCTCTAGCCGAGCG
>JBGTBN010000063.1:0-26791 GCA_041749375.1 Spirochaetota bacterium | reverse complement strand
TCGCGGCGCGGGCCGTCGCAAGATCCACGTTGTTGTTGAACTCGATCTGGTTTCGCCAGAAATCCTGGTAGAAGTTACCGCCTTCGTTTTTAAACGTCACGGTAAGCGGACCATGGGTCGTGTGGCTGAATGAAGCTTCTTTTTTCAGCTCGGCTATGCCGCCAGCTGCACGAAGGCCCTTCGCCACTGTCAACTGCACCGGTGCGTCGCGGTCGAAGCGCGCAGAAGGGGTGAGAATGACCAATCGGCGATTGGGTTCGCTGTCCCGGCTCGGCGGGCCGTCGTAATAGCCGTATTCTCCTTCGTCGTAATCGCCGCCCGTGGAGGGTTCGCGGTATGCGACGACGAACGGCACGGCCCTGTTCTTGCAGGTGAGCTTAATGCCCGCCCTCACCTGGTCGAGGTTCACGGCATGGCTGAAGCTCAGGGAGAAGGACTGGTTGTAGTCGATCGTGCTGGGCTGGTACGGCATCGGGTGCGCGGATACGTCCAGGTCGGGAATCTCGAATGTGAAAGAGAACGTGTAGTCATCGGGCAGGACCTTGCCGTTTAGCGATGCGGTCCCCTTCCTTATTATAATCTTGTACGTGCGGCCGAATTCCCATCCCGTCTCGGGGATGAAGGCGCAGATCCGGCTGCCGTACCAGCGGAAATTTCCCCTGACGGCAGGAGTGATCTCAATGACGCCTGCCGTCTTCTGCTCCAGCTGGGCCAGCGGCACCAGCGGGTGATTGAACACTACGGTCACTTCCTTCCTGGGCTCGTCACCGGTAATCGTCCCGGTCGGCGCGGCCTGGATTATGCGCAATATCGAATTGTCGACGGGCGCAGGTTCCTTGTAGTGGTCAGGCTCGATATCGGCGACCCCACCCGAGCTCAACGGGCCGGCAACCAGGGCGATACCAATCACCGCCGCGACACCTACGGCCGTCGCGATACGGTTTCTCTTTACGGAGAAGAACGGCTTGAGCCGCCGGGCCCAGATTTCCCCGGTTATAAAGATTTTAGCGCGTTCTGCAGTGGCTTTATTGAGCCGGAGGGTTTTTACCCAGGACAAGATGCGTCTGGAAAGTATGGATGTCTGTAATCGTGCCGTACGAAACAGTGAGGCAACTCGACCGGCGCCTGTGCTTATAATAGAAAGTATTTTATGGATAATAGACTTGAGAGATACCATTAACGCATGAAACATTTCTTTGATTTTCATGGAACCTGCACCTGTGTGTGGATTGTTTGGATATCGGACAATAAAATGGTATTAATTTCAATACTATTTTGGGACTTTTTTATGGAAAGAGACAACAATGCCCGGGCCCGGTTAGGATTCCGGGTTTGTTGTATGTTACTGATGCGTACAATGATGCAGGAAGGTGGTGATTAAAAGTAATTTGGTGGGTATCCCCACATGAATTTCCAGCAGATTACGTTCTGGACCACTTCTCTTAAAATAACATAGTTTACAAAGCGATAGTTATCTCCACTGTTTTTATTGAATGATTTATTCAGGTACTTTTTTACAGCATAATTCAAAATATTTGAAACCGACATCTTCATCAGCTTCCTCAAATCCAGAAAATATTCATAATCATCCTCGCGGATTCGCACATGGAACCTGTGCCAGTCGCCTTTCCCGGCACGCTTCTGGTAACTCACCAGCGTGCCAGGTCGTCCCGGTTTCGACATGTGCGCCATGACCCTTTTTAACAGCATGACAATCAATTCCGTTCGCGATATTCCCAGGGTTTTCGCTGCGGCGGTTATTTCGACTTGTGTCTCCCGGTGCATGTTAATAGTGGTTTTCATCAGTACCTCCGGTTGTATTTAATTCCTCAGAGTGTATACGAACAGGGGGCCTTAAAATAAAAAATATTTTACCGGGTCCTCGCCTTCTGCCTATAAATAAAAAAGATTGAAAATAACCGGCCGGTATTAATTAAGTAATGACATCCGGTCATTCTGTCTTATTGTTGACTTCTCGAACGCGACGGCCGGGCCGGCCTCTTGGAACATCAATGAACCTGACTGAAGTAAAGGAAATAATCGGCAGATACGGCCTCAGCCCCAACAAGCGGCTGGGCCAGAATTTCCTCGTGTCCAATGACATGAGGGATAAAATCATCGCCATGGTCGGCGTCGCGACCGATGACCGGGTCCTGGAAATCGGCCCCGGCCTCGGGGCGCTGACCGAGCGGCTCGTTCCGGCGGCGGAAGCCGTCACGGCAGTAGAGGTTGATTCGGGCCTGAGCCGCGTTCTCGCGGACCGGTTCGGGGCGGAGGCGAACTTCAGGCTGATCCACAGCGATTTCCTGAAGCTCGACCTTGCCGATACCTTCACAAAAATCGTATCGAATTTACCGTACTATTGCGCTTCAGAGATACTATTCCACGTCGCCCGGTTTACCGCGCCCCACGTGTATGTGCTTCTCCAGAAGGAGATGGCGGACCGCATCACGGCCGCGCCCGGGAGCAAGATCTACGGCGCCCTCTCCGTGACCCTCGGCTTCTACTATGAGCCGAAAGCGCTCTTCAGAGTGTCGAGAGAATCATTCTATCCGCGGCCGGAGGTGACCTCGTCATTCGTCCGGCTCGTAAGGAAAAGCCGGCTTCCGGTTGAAGGCGGAGAGATCGAGCTTTTCCACCTGATGGTGAAGTCCGCGTTCTGGGGCAGGCGGAAGACCATGATTAAGGCCCTGTCCGAGTCCCCGCACCTGGAAACCGGGAGGGAGATTGCGGCGCGGGTGCTTGAACATGCAGGCATTAATCCCGCTATCCGGGGTGAGGATCTGGGGCTGGAGTCGTTCGTGGCTCTCGCGCGGGCGTATCGCGCGGTCATGGCGGAGAGATAGGGCGGAAGGTACATGGTGCAACTTGACCAGAAAATAATAGAGTCCCTCCTCTCCCGGGTGCAGAAGCCGGGGCGGTACATGGGCCGCGAGCTGAACGTCATCGTAAAACATGACGCGCGCCTGCGCATGGCCCTCTCGTACCCGGACCTGTACGAGGTGGGCATGTCCAACAACGGGCTGCGCATCCTGTATGATATCGTCAACGCGATCCCGGGCGCGGCGTGCGAGAGGGTCTTCGCAGTTGAAGCGGACTTCGAGAACGCCCTGCGCGAAGCGGGCGTCCCGCTTTTCACCCTGGAAACGTACACGCCGCTTCATGAGCTCGACCTGGTCGGCTTCAACGTGTCCCATGAATTGCTCTGCACAAACGTGCTGCAAATACTCGACCTGGGCGGTATCCCGCTCCGCCGCGCGGACCGGGAGGAGGGTGCGCCGATAGTTATCGCCGGCGGCGAGGCAGTCTCGAACCCGTTCCCGCTGGCGGATTTCATCGATGTGTTCTTCGTCGGCGACGGCGAGGAGGGGATCGCGGAGATCGCGCATGCCGTGCTGGCAGCGAAGGCCGAGGGCCTCGGAAGGAGGGAAACGCTGGAGCGCATCAGCCGCGTCGAGGGCGTACTCCTCCCCGGGCGGTACACCTTCTCATACGACGGGTGCGCCGTCTCGAAAGCCGAAGGCCCGCCGGTGCGCAAGCGGGTCTACCGCGGCCTCGGGCTTACCGACCCGGTGCGGCCGCTGGTCCCGAACATCCGCATTGCACAGGAGCGCATCGTGATAGAGCTGACCCGGGGCTGCAGCAACTTCTGCAATTTCTGCCACGCCGGGTTTTACGACCTGCCGTACCGGTGCTATGATTTTAATGCCGCGGCGGAGCGCATCGACAAGATCGTGCGGAACACCGGCTACAACGAGGTGACACTCTCGTCGCTCTCGATTAGCGATTACCCGAAGCTCACGGGGCTCATCAACCGGGTGCTCCCCGGCCTCACGGAGCGCGGGATATCGGTCGCGTTCCCGTCGCTCCGCGTTGACCGCGAGACGCTCCCCGTCATCGAGCAGATATCCGAGGTCAGGCGCGCCTCTCTTACCTTCGCGGTGGAGTCGGCCTCCGACGCTATCAGGGCCAGGGCCAACAAGAAGGTCGTCCTTCAAGATCTGATCGATATCGTGAAGCACGTGTACGGGCGGGGCTGGAAGGTCATCAAGCTCTACTTCATGATCGGGCTGCCCGGCTGCGAGGAGCAGGACGAGGCCGAGGGCATCATCGAGCTGCTGAAGCATATCTTTACAATCGGCGGAAAGCGGATGGACATCAATGTGACCGTGTCGCCATTCGTGCCGAAACCGCACACGCCGTTCCAGCGCGAGCGCCAGATGGGCCGCGACTATTTCGAGAGCACGGTCCTCAGGATCAAGCGCGGGCTCCCCCGCTCGATCAAGATTAAAAATCATGACGTGAAGGCGTCGATCATCGAGGGTGTGCTCACACGGGGCGACGCCAGGCTTGGCGCGGTCATTGAGCGGTCGTACAGCGAAGGGTGCAGGTTCGATTCGTGGGAGGAGCATTTCAGCTTCGACATCTGGCGGAAAAATCTGGACGAGCTGCTTCCCGGGTGGGAGGCGTGCCTCGGCCGGAAGGATGAGCGGCTCCTGCCCTGGAGCTTTGCCGTAACGGGCTTCGAGGGCATGACCGAGCGGCTCGCGGGATCGGAAGCGCGGGAGGTCGGCCGGCGGGAGCGCCCGCACCGTGAGGGCGACGAGATCGATGCTGCCCGGATCCAGGAGGCGCGGAAGGCGTTCGAGCAGCGCTTCTCGGTCATGAAGCGCGTGCGCCTTTGTCTGGCGAAGACCGGCATGATGCGGTTCATACCGCACAACGACTTCATGGAAATCGTGAAGCGCGCGCTCCGCATGGCGGACGCGCCGGTCGCAATGACCCAGGGCTTCAACAAAAGGGAGCGGATGTCGGCCGGGTTCCCGCTCCCGCTCGGTATCGAGAGCGAAGCCGAGCTCGTTGACATTGAGCTGTTCGATGATATCGACGATGGCTTGCTGGAGCGCCTGAACGGCAGCCTTCCCGGGGGGATCTCGGCGTCCGGGATCGGCTTTATCGACGAGTGGGTCTCCATAATGGCGCTGACCGGGGTCGTGGAGTACCGGGTGACTGATATGACCGGGGATACAATCGGCACGATGGCCCGGGGCCTCGGGGCAGGTGTCGAATTCATCAAGCGGACCGGGAAAGGGGAGAAGCGGCTCACCGGCACGGAGGTGGTGCATTCCCACGCTCTCGTCGACGATCGGACCCTGCTCCTCAGGCTGTACACCGGGTCAGAGCAGTCGGTCAGGATCGACGACGCAGTGCGCAACCTCGCGAGCATCGACGGCCCCCTGCCGGTGGATATTCGGATCATGAAGACGGCGCAATACAGGAAAACTGAGGGTGGGATTGAGGTGATCCGATAGAAGGTGCGGTCCCCCAAGCTGCCTCGATACGAATTTCGCAACGCTTGTCGAGTGATTTTGACGCTAAAAGCGGCAAAATCGTATCGAGACAAGCGATATGCAGATGCGAAATTCACTCGGCAACCGCTTTGGGGACGGCCCCTTCAAGTAAATTTTACTTGAAAAATACCTGCCCCGGGCCTATATTCTAGCCAGAAGCGATAGTTATCGCCTGGACGGGCCATTTGGGCCAAAAATCCATAATTCAAGGAGGATATTATGGAAATAACCAACATCAGCGGACCGGATACTGTGCCCCGCGGCTTTTCTTCTGAGCCACCGAGGGCGGAAGAAATCAGGCCAAGCGAGCCCGAGCCTGTTAATAGAAACCCGGAACCTTCCGAAAATAGTAGTGGAACCACAATCGACACGTACGCATAGGAAGGGTATATGGCTCTCAGCAAGGCGGAAAAAGCGGCTTATAACGACGAGATCAAGGACATCAAGCGCGACGTTGAGCAGGTCAAGAAAGCCATCAATGAAGCCATGATTAAAAAGAAGAAGTATCCCAATATAAAGGGATATCTCAGCCTCGAGATCGCCAGCCGCGAGATGGACGTGATCGACGATATCCTGAAAATGAACGACCTTTCCGTGGAGATGTTGGGCATCAAGAGCAATAGTCTGCTCGAATCCGCGAAAAAGGAGTTCTACAATCTCATCAAACACATGGAAGAGGTTGTCGGAGCGGACATTGACCGGACCCTCAAGGAAAACGACGATTATCTTGCAAATATCAACCGCCTTAACCAGGCCCAGATCCTCACTTTTATTCACCGGATGCACAGGGTCCTGAATGAATTGAAAAACAAGTTCGGTACGGATTCAAAGTGGAAGTGGCTGTTCGTGGAGCTCCAGGCCCGCGTCGCTGTCATTACCAAGAATATTACCAGCTTTTCCGAGGTTGCAAAGTTCCGGGACCCCCGCTCGGATTTTTTTTATGAGCGGCGCGACCTGATGCAGTTGTGTAAGGACAGCCTGACCGAGGCTGCGCGTCAATTCAGGGGGAAGTACGAGATGGCTGGCAAGGCCAGGAGCGACCTGAAGATGTCAATCGAGTATCTCTCCGCTCTTCGCAAGATTCATGTCCTTTTCGGAGAGGACACCGAGGCCATTAAACTCAAGAACATCATAGATGCCGCGAAAATAGCTCTCGAAGCTGAAGATAAAGCCAAGGAAAAGAATAAAAAAGAAAAAGCAGCCAAGGCCGGATAAGCCCCGGGATGCTAAATACTGCCGCATTCTCTACACATTCTGTTGATTACCAATGACCTGCCTGTTTTAATGTATTTACGAGGCTATTTTTTTTATTTTAAGCTTGACTAGGAGTTGTATTTTTATTAGTTTTTTATTAGCACTCGGCCCAAACGAGTGCTAATATTGGATTATAATTTATGGCCCGTGAAAATGTACATACAAGGCCTCTAAACGACAGGGAAGCGTCGGTTTTGCAGGCTTTAATATATGAATATATAACGACCGGGAAGCCGGTGGGCTCGCGGTCGTTTGTGCAAAAGTATTCGTTTTCAATCTCGCCGGCGACAATGCGGAACATCATGTTCGATCTTGAGAGCATGGAGTATCTGAAACAGCCCCATACCTCTGCGGGCAGGATTCCCACGGACAGCGGCTACCGTTTTTATGTTAATTCCCTGCTGGACACGTATGATTTTTCCCTGAAAGAACGCGAGATATCCGTGAAGGAAGAGGCTATCAAAAATGAAGTCCAGCTGGACAAGATTTTTTCCGTTATCACAAGGATGCTTTCAAGCGAATCACACTACGCGGCCGTCATGCTCACCCCCAGGTTCGACTTCACCGTCGTGAAGCGCATCGTGCTGGTGCCCATGGGCAACAATGATATACTTTTTGTCCTGATCACCAGGACCGGCATGGTCCTCACCAAGAAGGTCACCATCTCCGCGAACGTGACGCAGGACGACATGTATGCCTATTCGGCGTATCTCACCGAGGAGCTGTGCGGCTATGCCGTATACGAGATCATGGATTCGATATTCGAGCGCCTGCGCCAGGAGCGCTCAACCTATTCCAACAAGGACATGGCGCTTGACATCGCGCAGCTGGCAATCTCGGATTACGAAGAGCCGCGCCTTCACATCGAGGGCATTGAAAACCTGCTGAAGATCCCGGAGATGGTCGAGGAGGAGCGGCTGAACAGCCTTCTCAGCATCATCGAAGACAAGAACATACTCAAGCGGATTCTTGAAAAGGCGATAGAGAACGAGGGCATCAGGACCCTGATCGGCGAGGAAGTAGAAGAGGATAAGGTAAAGGGCTGCAGCATGGTATCCGCATCGTACAAGATCGGGAACAAGCTGGTCGGTGCCGTCGGCGTCATCGGCCCGACGAGAATGGATTATGAGAAAGTTGTGCCGCTGGTGGACTATACCGGAAGGGTTGTCACCGAGCTGCTAACCAAGATGTCGAAATAACCGCCGGAGAGCCGGTATATACGAATTCGGAGCATAGAATGGACAAACACAAGGAGCATCACAAGTCGAAGGACAGGGACGTCCACAACGGTAAGGGCGAGGAGACCAGGAGCGAAAAGGCCGCTGACGAGAAGAGAAAGGAGGAACGGAGGGGAGCGTCCCGCCGGGAATGCGACCGGCTGGCGGCGGAGCAATGCAGCGCCGCCCTGGATGAGAACAGGAAGCTGAAAGACGACATGGACACCCTCAAGGACACCATGCTGAGACGGCAGGCCGATTTCGAGAATTACAAGAAGCGCATGGCGAAACAGCAGACCGAGGTCCGCACGATGGCGGTGCGGGATTTCGCGCATGATATCATACTGGTCAACGACGACCTCCTGCGCGCCATCGACGCGTCGGAAAACATGCCGGCCGGCGGTTCGCTTGAAGACGCGCACAAATCGTTCGTGCAGGGCGTGTCGATGATCTCGAACCGCATCGAGGAGGCCATGAAAAAATACGGCGTGGTCGAGATCGAGGCGATGGGCAGCGAGTTCGACCCGAACTTCCACGAGGCGGTTGACATAGAGATGAGCGGCGAGGTGGAGCGCGACACCGTTACGAAGGTCTACCAGAAGGGCTTCCGCATCGAAGACCTTGTGGTGCGGAGCGCGCGGGTAAAGGTCGCAAAGCCGATGCGGCCCTCTGCCGGTCAGCCGGCCGGGGACAGCGGTAGACCGGATAACGGGCAGGGACCTCCCGAATCCGGGGATGGGGAGTAGCACCAGGGGCAGCGGAGACGAAGAAACAGGATCGGGCCACGCGGAGCCGGAAACGGACCGGGACGGCCTGCCAATGATATACAACCAATAAGGAGATTAGCTATGAGCAAGATTATAGGGATTGACCTCGGTACGACAAACTCGTGCGTTTCGGTTATGATAGGCGGGGAGCCGGTCGTTATACCGAATTCCGAGGGGCAGCGCACCACGCCGTCGATCGTCGCGTTCACCGACAAGGGCGAGCGTCTGGTCGGCCAGGTGGCAAAGAACCAGATCATCACCAACCCGGAGAACACGGTCCGTTCCATCAAGAGGTTCATGGGACGGCGTTTCAGCGAGGTTGCCAATGAGATGAAAATGGTATCCTACAAGGTCATGGATGACGGCCGCGAGGGCGTCAAGGTCAAGACGCTTGCGGGCGAATTCACTCCCCAGGAGATATCCGCGCGGGTGCTCCAGAAGATGAAGCAGACCGCCGAAGACTACCTGGGCGAGAAGGTGGCCAAGGCGGTCATCACGGTGCCGGCCTATTTCAACGACGCCCAGCGGCAGGCGACCAAGGACGCGGGCCGGATCGCCGGCCTCGAGGTCGAGCGGATCATCAACGAGCCCACTGCCGCCGCGCTGGCGTACGGCCTGGACAAGGCGAAGCGTAACGAGAAGATAGCGGTCTACGACCTGGGCGGCGGAACGTTCGATATATCGATCCTTGACCTGGGCGACGGCGTGTTCGAGGTCAAGTCGACCAACGGCAACACGCACCTGGGCGGCGACGATTTCGACCAGCGGATCATGGAATGGCTCATGCAGGAGTTCAAGAAGCAGACGGGCATAGATGTGGCCGGCGACAAGATGGCGCTCCAGCGGCTCAAGGAAGCCGCGGAGAAGGCCAAGATCGAGCTCTCCAGCAAGTCGCAGACGGAGATCAACATCCCCTTCCTCACCGCCGACCAGTCGGGGGCGAAACACCTGGTCATCACCCTAAGCCGCTCCAAGCTTGAGCAGCTCGTCGAGGACCTGATAGAGTCGACCAAGGGGCCCTGCGTCAGGGCGCTTGAGGACGCCGGACTCACCGCGGGCGACATCGACGAGGTCATCCTCGTGGGCGGCTCGACCCGGATGCCGGCGGTGCAGGACCTGGTGAAGCGGATTTTCGCGAAGGAGCCGCACAAGGGCGTGAACCCTGACGAGGTGGTGGCTGTCGGCGCCGCCATCCAGGGCGGTGTCCTGGCCGGGGACGTGCACGACGTGCTGCTCCTCGACGTCACCCCGCTGTCGCTCGGCATCGAGACGCTGGGCGGCGTCATGACCAAGCTGATCGAGCGGAACACGACCATCCCGACCAAGAAGAGCCAGATTTTCTCGACGGCATCGGACAGCCAGCCGGCCGTTTCCATACACGTCCTGCAGGGCGAGCGCGAGCTCGCAGGGCCGAACAGGACCCTGGGCAGGTTCGACCTGGTGGGCATACCGCCAGCGCCCCGCGGCGTACCTCAGATCGAGGTTTCCTTCGATATCGACGCGAACGGCATCGTGCACGTGTCCGCCAAGGACCTGGGCACCGGCAAGGAACAGAAGATACGGATCGAGTCCTCCAGCGGCATCAGCGAGGACGAGATCAAGAAGATGGTCAGGGAAGCGGAGGAGCATTCTGCCGAGGACAAGCACGCCCGCGAGCTGATTGACGCGCGCAACGAGGCGGATTCCTTTGTCTATTCGCTGGAAAAGCTCCTCAAGGAGAACGGCGACAAGGTCGAACCTTCCGAAAAGGAGGCCATGGAGGCCGAGATGGCCAGCGTAAGGAAGGCGATCGCCACCGACGACCTGGCGGCCATCAAGGAGGCCAAGGGGCGTCTCGAGCAGGTCTCCCACAAGTTTGCCGAGCGGATATATCAGCAGCACGCGCAGCAGCAGGGACAGGGCCAGCCGGGGCCGGGCGATGCCGGTGCGGGGCAGGGCCGTCCTGAAGGAGCCGAGCAGCCTGGGGCCGGAGGCAATGAAAAAGTCTATGACGCGGATTACGAAGTTGTCGATGATGATAAAAAGTAGGAAAGGAAGCAACCATTGGCAAAGAGAGATTACTATGAGGTCCTCGGAGTTTCGAAGAGCGCGTCGGATCAGGATATAAAGCAGGCATACCGCAAGCTGGCTTTGAAGTACCATCCTGACAGGAACAAGGGCGACAAGGAATCGGAGGAAAAGTTCAAAGAGGCCACGGAAGCATACGAGGTATTACGGGATCCCAAGAAACGAGCCTCCTACGACAAGTTCGGTCACGAGGGTGTTCAGGGTTTCGAGGGCTTCGGCCGCGGGGCCTATTCCGATTTTTCAGACATATTCGGGGACTTCGACTTCGCCGATATTTTCGAGGGCTTTTTCGGTTCCGGGTTCGGCGGCCGTGGCCGGCCCAAGAGGGCGCGCCGTGGCTCCGATATACAGTACGATCTTTCGATAACCCTTGAGGAAGCCGCGTCGGGCTACGAGGTCCAGATCAAGGTGCCGCGGAACGAGACCTGTGAGACCTGCAACGGGACCGGTTCCAAGGCCGGGACCAAGCCCACGGTCTGCCCGGTCTGCAACGGCTCCGGGCAGATCCGCCAAACGCAGGGCTTCTTCTCGATCACCCAGACCTGCTACAAGTGCAAGGGCGAGGGTAAGATCATCTCCTCCCCGTGCGCCTCGTGCGGGGGCTCGGGCCTCAAGCTCCACAAGCGGACCATCACTGTCAAGATACCGGCCGGCGTCGAGTCCGGGTCGCGCCTCAAGATAACCGGCGAGGGCGAGCACGGCCCGAACGGCGGCACGCGCGGTGACCTCTACGTCGTCATCCATGTAAAGAAGCACCCCTTCTTCGAGCGCCACGGCAACGACATCATCTCCCTTGTCGACGTCTCCTTCCCCATGGTGTGCCTGGGCGGCGAGATCGAGGTCCCCACTATCACCGACGGAAAGGCGAAGATGAAGATCCCGCCCGGCACGGAGAACGGCCAGATCTTCCGCCTCAAGGGGAACGGCATCCCGTACCTCGGCTCATACGGCAGGGGCGACCAGCTGGTCAAGGTCAACATCAAGGTGCCCAAGAAGCTGACCCCGCGCCAGAAGGAGCTACTGAAAGAGTTCTCCACCCTTGACGGCGAGGAAGCCGGGCACGGGGGAAAGGAATTCTACTGATCGCATCTGCACGGCACGCTGTGCCACGCGATACGCTTTTCGCTGAACGGTACCGGGCACGGCCATCAGGCCGTGCCTGTTCATTTGTTACCGCAACCACTCCTACCCACCCTTGCCATGAACGTCCCCGGAAAAAAGTATTTGCCATCGATGCAGGCTCTGTTATGCTTATTCGTATTGACGGATAATTGCATGAGGCCGGTTTCGGTTTGCGGAAGAAGGCTGCGCAATCTCACGGGGGAGAATGACCATGAAAAAAAAGGGGCAGGGCCACGTGTACATGAGGCTGGACAGGATCAAGAAAATCTCCGGCAAAACCGCGCCGAAAGCGAGGAGCATGGGCGTTTTCCCCAAGATCGCCATCATGTACCGCTCCCGGAGGATCGTCTGGGGCCTTATCATCATGGGGGTCGTTGCCTGGTTTGCGGGCAGCTACCTCGTCACCCCAGACGTGGAGCCGAAGTGCTGGTTCTGTTCCGCCGGGGAGCGGGCCACGGCCCGGGGCGTCGTGACGAAGCTGGATTGCATAGCATATGGCGCGAAGAACCGCAACGACTACCGGGTGGAGTATACGTACACGGTAAACGGCAAAACCTATAATGGCGTGGGGTACGAGACCGGCCTGTCATACCTCGAGAAGCGTCCTGTCACCATTGACTATTCCGTGAAGGACCCCTCGTGCTCCTGCGTCAGGGAGATGCGGTGCGCGGCGGACAACGCCATGTTCACGGTCATATTCGGCGGCCTGCTCGTCGGTATCGCCGTATTCTTCATGCTGACCGGCATCCGGAGAATGCTGAATGCGATATGGGTCGTCGAGCACGGCGCTGTGGCCACTGCCGCGGCCGGGGAGATTACCCGGAAAACAAGGAGGAGCGGGACCCTGACCGCCGCAGTCTTTACAAGCAGATGGACTGCCTCCTGCCGTTTCAAAGATTCTTCAGGCACGAATTACACCCTGGATGTCGGCACGCCCGAAGGCTTGCTTAAAAGGGGCGGCAGCGTCGAGGTGGTGTATGACCCCGGAATGCCGGAGAACGCTTTCGCGATCGACGCACTTCCGCGGTTCGTGAAGACCGTGCCTCCATTGCGGGGATAAACGAGGGTGCGTAGTATCAACCGTGAGGCGGGGTTCGGCAACCCCGGGCCGTGGATCGTGCCCCGGCGGCTTTTTTTACTCTTGACGTTTGCCGGGTGTGTGCGCACCCTGTCTCAAACAGCGCGTGGAGCATGATATGTTGCCAATAGTCGATTACGGCGGTATAGCCATAGTGATTCCGAAAGTGACAGCCGTGGGTAGCGTCATCGAGGAAGAAGATAAATACGGGTTCGAAGTGTATCTCACCGGCATGAACGATCCGCTGGTAATCGGGTTCGACAGCCGCGAGGAGGCCGTGGAGTCCCGCAACGAGCTGATCGGGATCATCGCCCGGTACCACTACGTCAGGGAGCTGGGTCCCGATTATGACATCGAGGAAATGGTCGATGAAGAGCTCCCGGACACTGAAGATACCGGAGATAGCGAAAAGGGGACCGAAAAGCATTAAATCCGGCCGCTGACGGCGCCGGGGAAGATACACGGGTACGAGCAATGATACGGAACGACTTTGAACTGCTGGTGCGCGGGACCGAAGAGGTCCTGCCCAAAGATGAATTCAAGAAGAAGCTCGAGAAGTCGGAGCGGGAGAACAAGCCCCTGGTTGTTAAAACGGGCTTCGATCCGACGGCGCCGGACATCCACCTGGGCCATACTGTGTTACTGAGAAAGATGAAACATTTCCAGGACATGGGACATACGGTCGTGTTCCTCATAGGCGATTTCACCGGCATGATCGGCGATCCCTCGGGGCGCTCCGCCACCCGCAAGACCCTCACCCGCGAGGAGGTCCTTGAAAACGCCGAGACCTACAAGCGCCAGGTGTTCAAGATACTTGACCGGGAAAAAACGAAAATAGTCTTCAATTCCGAGTGGTGCGCCCCCATGACCTTCAACGACGTGCTGGGCCTCACGGCCAAGTACAACGTGGCGCGGATGCTCGAGCGCGACGATTTCGACAAGCGCTACAAGAGCGGAACACCGATCACCATCCTCGAGTTCATGTACCCGCTGGTGCAGGGGTACGATTCCGTCATGCTCAAGTCGGACGTGGAGCTGGGCGGCACGGACCAGAAGTTCAACCTGCTGGTCGGCCGCGATCTCCAGCGCGAGTACGGGCAGGAGCCGCAGGTGATCATGACCGTGCCGCTCCTTGTCGGGCTCGACGGCGTGCAGAAGATGAGCAAATCGCTCCACAACTACGTCGGCATTAACGAGGCGCCGAAAGAGATTTTCGGCAAGATCATGTCGATTTCGGACGAGCTGATGTTCACCTACTACGAGCTGGTCACCGATGTGCCGCGTGACGAGATAGCCGGCTACCGGGAGGGCATCGAGAAGGGGACCGTCCATCCCCGGGACGTGAAGGTCAAGCTGGCCAAAAACATATGCGCACAGTTCTACGACGCGGAGACCGCCGAGCGGGTCGCCGGGGAGTTCACCCGTGTCTTTTCCAACAGGGAGATCCCCGACGACGTGCCGGAGTTTCTCGTTCCTGACGGTGAGAAGTCGGGCGGCTCGATCTGGATCGTGAAGCTGATGGTCCTGGCCGGCACGGCCGCGACCAACGGAGAGGCGCGGCGGCTCATCAAGGGTGGCGGCGTGACCTTTAACAATGAGAAAATTTCTGCAGAAGACTACGAGCTGCCGCTGCCGGCGGAGGGGATACTGAAGGTGGGCAAGCGGAAATTCGTAAAAATAGTCGGCTGACCGCTGTCCGGGACGTATACCGGATAGCATTAAAAAAAATAATTATTGTAACTACCACAAACAATCCATGTCCAACAATTTAGATAGTGAAGATATTCAGATAATTGACAAGGTTCTGGCCGGGAACATTGAAGCCTTTTCGGTGATCATCCGGAAATACCAGGACAAAGCTTTCAATTATGTCTATTCCCAGATAAGAGATTACGACGAGGCCATGGATATCACACAGGAAATTTTCATCATGACCATGGAGGCCCTGCGGTCGTTCCGCCGCGAATCGAAGTTTTCAACATGGTTCTACAGTATCATGGTCAATTACTGCAAGAACTACCGGAAAAAGAACAGCCGGTACAACCTTGTTCCCATAAACAGCTCGAAGGGCGATGAGGAATACGACCTCCAGCTCCCGGACGAACGGGAGAACCCCGAAGAGGAAGTGATCCTGCAGGATACTCTCAGGATCGTGAAAGAGGAGATAGGGAACCTTCCCGATGATTACCGCGAGATCCTGCTCCTGAGAGACATACAGGGGCTATCATACAACGAGATTGCCGAGATTGAGGGCATATCCCTGTCCAATGTCAAGGTGCGGATACATAGAGGAAGAGAGTTCTTGAAGAACAGATTACTGGCGAGGGGATTGATATGAGCGGCAACCATATTCCGTTTCATACGCTGTCTGACCTTTATGACAATGAGATCGGGCCCGGCGCGGAGCGTGACGCACTGATGGGCCACATGGCCTCCTGCACGGAATGCGCGCTGGAGTATCGGCGCCTGGAATCGACCGTGCGCCTCTGCGGCGAGTACGGGTGTGCTGCCTGCGTAAGTGAGGACTTCCCGGCGGGCGCGATGGCCAGGATCAGGTCCGTGAAGAGAAGGAAGATGTTTCTGAAATCGATGCCGGCAATGGCGGCGTCGTTCCTGATCGTCGCGGGAGTCGGGCTCTTCAATGCGGGCATCATCGGCGTGCGCGACGGCGGGATTACGGCCGACGGCGGCTTCCGCAAGTCGGCCAGCGATTCCGAGCGCGTTATCGATATCATACGGCAACACAATGCGACTATTGCCGGCGTCACCGACGAGTTTGTAGAAGGGACCGTGCCCCTCTCGTCCTTCAACGAGCTGAGAAAGCGCCTTGGATCGCGGAGGGTCACATATTTGCTGGTAGATGGAATGTCGCCGGCGCCGGCCGTCCAGTGGAACAACGCGATTGAAGCGGTGGGCCTGACCGACGGGCAGGGTGCCGCCATGACGGAGCCGGGGTCCTCGAAGCAGTTCGTCGTGTTCAGGGTCTTCCGCTGACCGGTCAGCGGTAATCGCCTTCCACCGTCGGGACGCCCCTGTGAACGATGTCCTCGGTGCTCACTATATGCCCACCGCACACTCCCTGAGAGCTGCAGAGCGAATGAATGTGGCTCGCTTCATCGTAATCGGCCTGCGCGTCCTCGATGTGAATCACGCGGTAACCACGGTCCGAGGCGTCACGCGCCGTCGTTTCCACGCACTGGCTGGTCGCAAGGCCGGCGAACAGGAGCGTGGAAATGCCCGTCTCCCTGAGTATCGCGTCGATGCCGGTGCTCGTAAAAGGGCTGAACGTGGTCTTGTCGATCACCGTTTCATCCGCGAGTGGGCGGATCGGATTAATAACGGCTGCGTTCGGCTCATCGGCCAGCGGGTAGACCCCGTCAAAGCCGGCCATCTTTCCCCTGATGAAGGAATCCCTGAAAAAGCGATGAAGGTCCCCGCGGTCCGGATCTTTTCCGCAGAGACGGAGAAAGATCGCGGTCAGGGATTGGCCCCTGAAGCATTCAAGGAGTCGGCGGATATTCGGAATCACGGTCGTCTCGCACCGGTGCGCGATGTAATCGAGGCACCCCGGTTGCAGCGCGTTGAAATAAGCCCAGTACGCGGAGGTTTTTTGCAGATAGTAGTTCTGCATGTCGACGACTATCAATGCAGCCCGCGCGTTATCCAAGAGTTCGATCTCCGGGGCGCTATTGCTTTTTAAGGCAGTTCATGGTCTGCCAGAACTCTTCATAAAATTCGCGCAGCTCGTCGTTTTTGCGGAGCGGCCGGTAGTCCGGGCACGTGCCATTCCTGAATTCCTTCATGTAATTTGTCATCACGTGGAGGGGGCCCGAGATCTTGTGGGAGAAGAAAATGAACTGGAAGAAAATGATGGCCGTCTGTATCACCGTCATGACGATAAGTATGGCCAGGACAATACGGCTGTTTCTCATGATCCGCTCGTGGTTGTCGTATATGGTATTGGTTATCTTCCCGTTTTCCCGGATAGCCCTGGCTATCGGGTTGGCCGCGTCCTGGAGCGACGGGGTTGCCATGAAGGTGTCGAACATGTCCTGCTGCGTGTCGATTATGGCCGATATGTCCTTGTTGCTCCGGTTGATCAGGCGGTTCGTGTCAGCGGCGAAATAGAGCAGGACGCCGCAAATGGCGAGCGTGGTGAAGAGAGGCAGTATTACGGCGCGGGTAGATACCCCGATCTGAAATTTTTTATCAAGAACGTATTTTTTTCTTGTCAAGGCCATAATTAACCTCAATAATTTATGAAGTGTAACCGTGTACGCAGCGGCTCTTTTCTGATCCATTCAGTATGATCAGATCGTGATATTCGTCAATGATTTTTGCTCCCGCCGGCGTGGTTACGTCCTGTTTTTTTATATATGGAGATGGGATGAATTCCCCCGTGGCCGGATGACAGGTGGCAGGATACCAATGAGCGGAGAACAGCGGTAGCATGAATACTTTCAGTATTATATTTTCACTCGCGGCATCGGCGTTGATACTATTTGTTGTCGTTTTCGTCCTTGTCAAGGACTGGCGGGACCAGGTTATGCGGTATTTTGCCGGTTTTACGTCAGCGGCCCTCGGCATCCTGTTCACCATGTTCCTGACCTACGCCTTCCCCGATTATTTCGACCTTACCCAGCTCAACAAGGTGACCCAGCTCGCGACAATCATGACCTTCTCGTCACTATTCGTCATGTCGTTCGTCTTCCCGAAATCAGATAAGACATTTCCGTTCTGGATTTCAGCCCTGATCATCCTGCCGGCGCTTATCGTGGGGATCGCGGTTGTGGTTACGGACATAACGATAACTAAAGCGTATTTCAAGGAGGGAAAATTCATCCGGGATTACAACCAGGAGTATCCCGGGTACCCGGTTTACGCGGGTCTGGCCTTCGTGTACGTTATCTCCGCGCTGGTTAATTTCGTGCGCAAATACATACAGACGAAGATCGCAATCTACCGGCTCCAGATGCGGTACCTTTTCGTCGCGTCGACGTTCTCCATCACCGTGGCCGCCTTTTTCTCGATCATCATGCCGCTCGTTTTCAATTATTCCGCGCTATACGTAATCGGGCCGGCGATAGCCGCGTTCTTCACGATCTTTTCACTTTTCTACAGCATCATCGCGTATAACCTTCTTGATATACGGACCGTTATCCACAAGACGTTCGTGTACAGCGTCATCTCGACGGTCATCTCGCTTCCCATCATCGCCCTCGTGTGGGCCCATGACTGGAAGCTCGGGATCATGGGGGACCTGCCGTACTATGTCATCGCGGGCGCCGTGGTCGTTGTTTTCGTCCTGTTCTCGGTGTACCTCCAGCCGCTCGTTGACCGCGCGTTCAAGCGCAAGCAATACGCTTTCGGATCTGCGGTCGATACCTTCGTCCGCGACATCGCGGAGGAAAAAAATCTGACAGATATCGTTCGGCGGACGGTCGACACTCTTCACGAGGGCCTCGCCCTGCGTCGCGCGTTTTTCGTACTGCTCAACGACGAGACCCGGAAGTTTGAACTGTTTTATCACAAGGGCGGGCAGGGAGCATTCGAGCTCGAGCCGGTTGAGCGGAATGCGTCGATCATACGCTGGTTTGTCCGCAACCAGGAGATCCTGCAGCTGTCGCGGGTCTACACCGACGACAAGTCCTTCGCCGATGTGCGGGACGAGATCGCGGGGTTCTTCAACGAGAACGGCGTCCAGGTCATTCTGCCGGTATATTACGAGCGGCGACTGGTGGGCCTTCTCTGCCTGGGCGTCAAGGAAACACTGGCCGGCTATCATTCGGACGAGATCGACAAGCTGAAATACCTGCACGCGAAGAGCAATGACTTCATATCCAATGCGCTCTCCTACCAGAAAGTCGTGAAAGAGCAGATGATCAGCAGGACCATAGACCTCTCGTCCGCCATCAGCCAGAACGCCGTTCCCCTGTCGCTGCCGAACATCGGGAACGTCAAGTTCGGCGCATTTGTCATACCCAAGTACGTGCAGGGGAGCGATTACTTCGATTTCATCCGGCCGGGTGACCAGGGTGTCGGCGTCATCGCGACCGACATTTCCGGAATCGGCGTCAACAGCGCACTTAACTCGGTCCTCCTCAGGTCGGCCTTCCATGCGAGCATACACGACGCGCCTTCCACGTCGACCGTCATGGGGAACCTCAACCGCGTCCTGTTCGATTACGGCCGTGGCAAGGGGGGGCTGGTAACCGCCTACTATTTATACTACGACATCAAGTCAATGCGGCTCATGTACTCAAATGCCGGATATCCGTCGCTTGAGCTTTTCAGGATAGAAAAAAACAATTTCGATAGCCTCGATGCGGAAGGGATCCCGCTCGGGTATGATCTCAATGCGACGTACGGGAGCGGGCGTACCGGCCTGGTCAGGGGCGATATCGGCATCCTGTATTCAAAGACCCTGACAAACTCGAAGAACCAGAAGGGCGACGAATACGGGGTGCTCAGGCTCCGGGGCACGGTCATGGAAAACCGCACGCGTAATGCCGCGGACATCGCGGCCAATATAAAAACATCCTTCGAGTCTTTCATGGGCCTGTCGTCCCCGACATCGGATGTTGTGCTTATCGTATTCAAAATAGTCTGACGCGAGGCCGGTATTCACCTGACCCAGATTCCCCCCCGTCTGCCCATACCCGGGTATTCCGGCGAATATTAAATTTTTTATAGAAGAAATTGAAAAAAAACCCTCCCTGAGTTGACGTTTTATTTTATTTTGTATAAAATATAACTAATAGTTGGCCGGGCATAAATATAAATAATTGATATAATCCACACCAATGTTATAATAGCTTTCATACCATGATACAAACCAGTTGATAAAACAATCATATATTCACGTGCAATGAAAAACCGGAGGCCCTAATGAGCGGCAAGCAAAGTCAGATTAATCGCGCTTTTATCGGCGAAAGCGATGATGTAGTTCTTTCAAATTCAATTTTCGGCGAGCGGTGCTGCGAGGAGTTCAGGGAAATTGACAAGCATGAGATCATAGCCCGGATCGCGGATATCCTCGGGCCAGACCCGATCAACCTGCACCTGGCGGAAGACGTCCTTAACCAGATGAAATTCGATATCGCGAGATACGTAATCCATCATGAGTATTGCAAGTGCAACAGCATTCGCTCCCAGCTGCTGTTGTGGCTTGACAGCAAGATCAACCCGGACAACGCGAAAAAGCTGTCGAGTTTCATTGAAAAGTATTTAAAGTAACTCCTCCGCGGTGAGCGGTGCGGTCGGGTGGTTGCGCCGCCCGGCCCCGACCATGAATTGCAGAAAACCCCATGACGGACGATGGCCGTGAATGACAAGTCGCTTCTCCTGCATGCCTGCTGCGCTCCCTGCGTGAGCTATGTGTACGAGTTGTTCGCCGACACCCGCGATGTTACCGTTTACTTTTGCAATCCGAACATAGCGCCGCGTCCGGAATACGACAGGCGTCTGGCCGAGCTGGAGCGGTTCGCGGCAATAAGGGGTTTCCCGATTGTCGCCGGCGGGTACGACTTACGGGAATGGACCCTGCGCGTGAAGCAGTACCGTTTTCTCGGCGAGCGGTCAAAACGCTGCCGCGAATGCATCCGCGTGAGACTCGAAGAGTCGTTCAGGAAAGCGGCCGATATGGGGATCGCGGCAGTCGCGACTTCGCTCACGGTCAGCCCGCACAAGGACGCGACCATGATTAACGGCATCGGCAGGGAGCTGGAAGCACGCTGGGGAATACGCTTCATCGAGGGTGACTTCAAGAAGTCCGACGGGTATCGTAAATCAGTCGAGCTGTCGCGTGTCTACGGGTTTTACCGCCAGAATTACTGCGGGTGCGTGTATTCGAAGCTCGAGCGGAGCGGGGAGTCCGCGTGGACCCGCAAGGCCGCTCAGTCCAGCCAGCGGATCTCTTCGTAGTTCCTTACTTTCTGCCGCTCAATCATCTTCTTCCATTTTTTGTCCACCCGCGTTCCTCCCAGGTCCGCGTTGGTCAGGTCCGCGTTTTCCAGGTTCGCGTTGTCCAGGTTGGCCTTCCGCATGTCGGCATTGATCAGGGTGGCACCCTGCAGATTTGCCCTGGAGCAGTTCGCGTCGGCCAGGACCGCGTTGATCAGGTTCGCGCCCGCGAGCCTGGCTTCTGCCAGGTTTGCCTGGATGAAGCGTGCGCCGTATAGGTCGGCGGCGGACAGGTCCGCGCCTTTGAGGCGCGCGCCCTCGAGGTCCGCGGATCGGAGGCTGGCGTCCCGGAGGGAAGCGGTCTCGAAGTTCACCCATGTAAGGTTGGCGGCGGTAAGGTCCGCTGAATCGAGCCGTGCGGCCTCGCAGTTTGCCTTTTTCATGTTGGCCCGCCGCAGTATGGCCCATGAGAGCTCGGCGCCGCCAAGGTCCGCCCCGGCAAGGTTTATGCCCGAGCAGTTCGCGCCCATGAGGTCGGCGCCGTTGAGGTTGACGCCTTTGAGCGATACGCCGGAGAGATTGGACTTCGAAAGGACCGCGCCCTTGAGCCGTATGCTGGCGAGGTTCGAACTGGTGATGTTGACGCGGACAAGGCGCGCCTTGCTCAGGTTGGCATTTTTTAAATTTGCCCCATGAAGGTTTGACCAGGTAAGGTTCGCGCCGTTGAGCTGCGCGCCGGTCAGGTCAGCGCCCTGCATGTCGGCGCCGGAGAGGTTCGCGCCGACCAGGTTCGCGCCGGAGAGGTCCGCTCCTCTCAGGTCGGCATTGCCCAGGTTGGCAGCTTCAAGCTTGGCGTTGGCGAGCTCCGCTCCCCTGAGGTTCGCGTTGCTCAGGTCGTTTTCACCCCGCATTGCGTAGTTGTAGTCCGATTTTTTCTGGACCGTCGGGAGCACGCACCCTGCCGCTGACGCGGCCAGCATCAGTATGGCTGGAACCGTTAAAAATGATCGTGTCATGACATCTATCTCTCGTTGGGAATATCCTGCGTTTTACCGGCGCCGGCCGCTACTTGCTTTCCGGGTCCAGGACCTCTTCGTCCTGTCCCGCCTGGCTTGAGGCCTTCTGGATCGTACGCCTGTTCGCGTCCGTCAATGACGCCCCTTTCTGCTGCAGCAGGGAGGCAATATCGGTATGGCCGTTGACCATGGCCTTCATTATCGCGGTATAGCCCGTCCTGTCGGCGCTGTTCAGGCCGGCGCCGGCACCGAGAAGGAGCCCCACTGCCTCGAGCTCGCCGCTCGCGGCCGCCTTGATCAGGGCAGTCTGCCCGGTATTGTCAGCCTCGTTCACGCTCGCGCCTTTAGACAGAAGGAGCCGCGCAATCTCCAGGTTGCCCTCTCCTGCAGCGTACATGAGTGCGGTTGAGCCGTCACCGCTCCTCGCGTTCACGTCGGCGCCGCGGCTTACCAGCACCGATGCTATTTCGGCGTAGTCCTCTTCCGCCGCTATTATAAGGACCGTGCGGCCGGGCCCGGTATCTTCGCGCGTGTTCACGTCTGCGCCGCGTGAGATCAGGTCGTTCACGCGCGCGGTATTGCCTTGAACGACCGCTGCAGCGAGCTGCCTGCTGATCTCGGATTTGACAGAGCAGGCGGAAACGAGCATAATGAACAGGAGCGGCAGATAGTTGAAATTCATTGATGCGTCCCTCTGGACATTTTCTATAGAAACTATGGATAATCATGTTAAATAAAAGTCAAATACATTTATTAGTCGTGTTGTTATTGTTTATTACTTGACCCGAAATACATGTATGTGTATACTATATGTATACTACTAAAACGAATGGGTTTGACCGTTCCTGAATTTTCAGGTGTGGTAGCGTTATTTGTGAAATAAATAATTAACAAAAGGAGCTGGCCCATGAAAAAGTATGTTACACTGTTTGTACTGCTGCTTTCGGTAATTGCTTTTATTTCCTGCGGCGGTGAAAATATCAAACCGACCGGGAACAAGGTCGTCGATGAGCTTAACAAGAAGCTGTCGACGGTAACGATCACGGGCTTTCCGTCAGGCAAGGAATCGTCGAATGCGACGTGGGACCTCAAGCTGACGATCGCCATCCCGGTCGTGAAGGAAGTCCTCCCCAGGGTGCCCGGCGGCTGGTTTTTACAGGTTACCGGTCATTCGGATGCAGAGGGCGGCATAACGGCAGTAAACAATTATAAGCTGAGCGCGGCTCGCGCCAAGATGGTGTTTGACAGGCTCAGGGAGAAAGGGGTCAGGGACGCCAAGCTTACCCAGAAGGGAGTGGCCGGGACGATGATGAGCGGGAAATGCGGCAAGTTCGGTGCGTGCCAGCGCCGTGTCTCTTTCAGAATCGTGCCAAAATGACGCGACGATATATTCTGGAACCGATTGTATTTTTATAGTAGATTATTATAACATCTTGCCTTTGATGCCGGCGTGATGGAAAACCAGTACGCCGGTTTTTTATTTTTAAATGCTACAGACAACTTTTTTCGCTCCTGCATCACTTTTTTTTTCTCCGGACGCTTCCCGTTCGTAATACCCGTTGATGAGTGAATTAAACAGCGAACAATACCGGGCCTCACGGGCCGACGGCGGCGTCAGCCTTGTGCTGGCAGGGGCCGGAACCGGCAAGACGAAGACGCTGGTGGAGAAGGTGGGAAACGTCATACGCGACCTTCCGCTTGACCCCGGGCAGGTGCTGGTTCTCACTTTCAGCCGCAAGGCGTCCGAAGAGCTGAGGATGCGCATAGCTGTCTCAAGCGGCGGCATGCATGTCATGGCGTCCACGTTTCATGCGTTCTGCCTGGACCTGGTGATCGACAACTGGAAGCGTTTATCTGAAATACGATGCTTCTCCGGTCTCCCGTCAGTCATCGATAACGAGACTCGTACGCGTATCATCCGGGAGCTCGTCATGACGGACCTCGGACGCTTCCTGGGTGTGCCCGGGGACGTGGTGGTAGGACTCCTGGCGGGGCCCGCCCGGCCCAGTTCGTGGAAATCGGAGAGGCTGGAGGAATCCGGCCTGGGCGCGGAGCTCGCCGCGCTCGCGGAGCGGTACGAGGCGAAAAAACAGGAGCTGGGCGCGATCGATTACGGGGACATGATCGGGCTTGCCGTCCGCCTGCTCGAGGGCTTCCCGGAAGTGCGCGCACGGGTCCTCGACCGGTACCGCTACGTGTTCGTCGACGAGTTCCAGGATGTGTCGGACGACAACTTCAGGCTTCTCAATTTCATCCTTCCGGAGGATGGCGGCAACCTCTTCGCCGTGGGCGACGACTGGCAGTCCATCTACGGGTTCAGGAACGCCCGGGTGGAGTACATCGTGCGCATGAAGCGCTATTTTCCCGGGGCCTCAGTCCGCCGTCTCACGGTCAACTATCGCTCCCGCCGTGAGATCGTCTCGTTATCCGGCCGCTTTATCCGGAAGAACCGGTTTCGCACACGGAAGGGCCTGACGGCCTATCGCGGCAGGGGCGGCATCGTCCGGCGCATGACAGTCTCCTCCGTTGAGGAGGAGACCGGCGCCATAGCAAGGCTCCTGGAGGGAAGGGCGCCCGGCGGGACGCGCGCGGTGCTTTTTCGCAATAACTGGCAGTGCCGGTACCTCGGCGGACGGCTCGGCCCCGTTCTGGAAAAGGCCGGCGTCTCGGTCATGACGATGCATGCGTCCAAGGGCCTCGAGTTCGACACAGTCATCGTCGCGGGAATCCGCGACGGCGTGATACCCGACCCGGAGAGCGGCGTCGAAGAGGAGCGCCGCCTCCTCTATGTCGCCTGCACCAGGGCGCGCGAAGAGCTCTGCGTCATCGCGCATGTGAACGAGCGGGGAGAGGTCGCCCGGTTCGGGCGGGAGCTGGGGGTTGCGGCGCCTCAGTCGTAGTCCCGTCTTTTCCAGGATTCTTCTTTTACTTCCAGCCGGCTCCCTTCCCATCGTATCGTGCCGAGCTGGGTGAGGCGCTGGATAAGCCGCGAGAAAGTCTCAGGTATGGTGCCGATCGCCGAGGCGATGTCCTTCTTTGACAGGGGAATGTCGTAAGAGGCTTTCCTTCCATAGTGGCTGTCCAGGAAACGGAAAAAGCGCTCCTCTACGTCATAAGCGGTGAGATAGAGTATCCTGCCGGCAAGGTAGCGCTGCTTCTTCATCAATACGATTATGAATTCAGCCCTGAATGCTTCGTTCCCGAGGAGCGCGTTGAACGAGGCCTTGTTAAGCGAAAAGAGCCGCGAGTCGGTCACGGCGGTCGCGCTCACCGGGTAGCGGTCCTTTTCAAAGAGGATGACTTCCGCGAAAATCTCGCCGGGCGAGGCAAGCTTCACGGTGATTTCCCTGCCGTCCGGCGCGCTCTTGAAGAGCCGGACGCTCCCCTCGACCAGGATATAGAAAGACTGGCCTTTCTCGCCTTCCAGGAATATCATATTGCCCTGCGGGGCGGTGATTATGGTTCCCATGGCGGCGATCCTGCCGGCGGCTTCATCGCTTATGCCGCTGAAGAGCTCGGAATCTTTTAATAATTTTTCAATATTCAAATTGCATGGCCTGTAATAGTAATCTGTAAGATTACTATTGCAGATATCGATCAATAAGTCAAGAGAATGATTCATTTTATGTTTCAACGCAGAGAACGCATATTAATTAATAATTGCATTTAGTATTGACCTGCGTCAAGGACGGAATTATTATAATATTGTAAATTACATGCTATAGTGCAATGAACTTCGTCTTCCGGGGCCGATCCATGTATACAGGAGGGGAAAGTCGTATGAGCGAATTTATCAACAATTCCGAGTTGAAAAGAAAGCAGTTGAAAGAGCTGATTCTGATGCTCCACAGGGGAGAGGATCCCGAGAGGGTCAAGGCCGAGATCAGGCAGACGATGGGGCAGATTCCCTATGATGACGTGGTCAGGGTCGAGCAGGAGCTGATCGCCGACGGCCTGCCCCAGGAGGAGGTGGTGAGGCTCTGTGACCTGCACACCGCGGTCCTGGACGGGAGCATCGACCAGTCGGGCGCGAAGACGGCGCCGCCGGGCCACCCGGTCCATACTTTCAAAGAGGAGAACAGGGCGCTCGAGCGCGAGATTGCCGCGTTTGATGATACGGTCCGCGGCGCGTCAGGCGGGGAGGGCGGCAATCCTGCGCCGGATCTGTACCTCGCACTGATCCAGCATTTCAACCGTCTCATGGACGTGAACAAGCATTACCAGCGAAAGGAAAACCTGGTGTTCCCGTTCCTTGAAAAGCACGGGATAACCGGCCCGCCGGCGGTCATGTGGGCGAAGCATGACGAAACCAGGGTGCTGTTGAAAAAGGCGCTGGCGGTGCTTGCAAGCGGCCTGTCGGCGGGGACCGAGGTGCGCTGGGTCCTGCCCGAGCTTTCCGCGGCAACGCGATCGATTGCCGACATGATCTCCAAGGAGGAAAACATACTCTTGCCCATGTGTATGGACGCCCTCACCGAGGAGGAATGGTTCGAGGTATACCGGCAGAGCCCGGAGATCGGCTTCTGCCTGTTCGATCCGAAGACGGAGTGGCTGCCGTCGAAGGGAATATGGACGGATGAGTCGGCCGCCGGGATTGACGGCAGGATAGGCCTTCCGACCGGCAGCCTCTCGGTGCGCGAGCTGGTGTCGCTCCTCAATACACTCCCGCTCGATATTACATTTGTCGACGCGGATGACACGGTCCGGTATTTCTCTCAGGGCAGGGACCGGGTCTTCACACGGAGCAGGGCCATCATCGGCAGGAAGGTTCAGCAGTGCCATCCGCCGGCGAGCGTTGGACAGGTACAGAAGATACTTGACGACTTCCGCTCCGGCGCCGGCGACGTCTCCTCGTTCTGGATCAACTTCAGGGGAAGGTTCGTGCTTATCGAGTATTTCGCCCTGCGGGACGAGAAGGGCGTATACCTCGGCACGGTCGAAGTGTCGCAGGACCTGACGGACAAGAAAAAGCTTGAGGGTGAGAAGAGGCTGTGACTCCACCCCCCCCGGCCCCCTC
>JBGTBN010000062.1:0-13945 GCA_041749375.1 Spirochaetota bacterium | reverse complement strand
GGACAGGAATCATGTTGCACCTGTACGTATAACCCTTCATGAATACTTTTTGAAACTTGGAAATACTTTTGAGGAATGTGTGAAAAGATTCCTGCATTATGAGGAGGCCTATCTTAAGAGATTAGCAGTGTATTTTTGATTTTTTGATATGGGGTCAGAGCCAGTCGTAGTGATTATTTATGAGGCATGCGAATTTGTCGGCATAATGCCATATTGTACTTGCCCCATCAGATACCGGTGTGATCATGGCCTGTCATGGCACCCCAACCACGAAAACGCCCGGAGATCGTCGCTCCTGCCGGCAACCTTGAAAAGCTCAAATTCGCGGTGCTCTACGGCGCGGACGCGGTCTACTTCGGCGGAGAGACGCTCAACCTGCGCGTCCAGTCCGACAACTTCACCCGCGCTGACATTGAGGAGGCGGTCGGCTTCTGCCGCGGGCATGGCGCGCGGAGCGTGTTCCTGCTTAACTCTTTTTTGCACGAGAAAAACATCCCGGAAGCGAAGAGGTACCTGGCCTCGATACGGGACCTGGACTTCGACGCGCTCATGGTATCAGACCCGGGTATGATCGCGCTCATCCGTGATGCCGGGCTCGGGGCCGAGATACACCTCTCCACCCAGATGTCCACGCTGAACCACCTGGCGGCGCAGTTCTGGACCGGTGCAGGCGTGAAGCGAATCGTTCTTGGCCGGGAGGCTACCGTGGAAGAGGTCCGCATGATAAAAGAAAACTGCAGCGCCGAGATCGAGGTGTTCGTGCATGGCTCGCTCTGCGTGGCCTACTCGGGCCGGTGCCTGCTCTCGCGCTACCTCACGGGCAGGAACGCGAACCTTGGCGACTGCGCCCAACCCTGCCGCTGGCGCTACACCCTGACCGAAGAAAAGCGGCCGGGCGAGAAGCTCGAGATCGTGGAATATCCCTCCGGCACCGAGATCCTATCGTCAAAGGACCTCTGCCTGGTCGAGCGGATCGGAGAATACGCGGAGGCGGGCGCGGACGCATTCAAGATCGAGGGCCGGATGAAGTCCGTGTATTACACGGCAAACACTGCCCGCATCTATCGTCACGCCCTCGAGCACGCGTCGCAAAGCGACTTCGCCTCGTGTATCCCTTTTTACCGGGAAGAGCTGGACCTGGTGAGCCACCGCCCCTACACTGACGATCTGTTCAACGAGTTCGGCGGCGCGGGGTTTGGTCCCATACCCACGGTCAAGAAGGCGCTCTTCCTCGGGTTCCGGACCGGGACCGGCGCGGACGGCGCGCCCCTCATCAAGGCGCTCAACCCGATATACAGGAACGAGAAGGTCGAGGCGATCTTCCCGATCGAGGACGCGGTCAGGGACGCCGTCTTTACCGTGAAGGAGATCGTGAACGCGGACGGCGAGCCCGTGGACATGGCGCGGCCCAACACGGTCTGCAGCTTCGTTTTTGACCGGGAAATGGGAGAGCACGCGATACTGCGCCGTCGGCTCTGACCCTACTCCACTACGCCATACTGCGCCGCCGGCTCCGACCCTACTCCACTACGCCATCCTGTGCCTCCGGCTCTGACCCCCCCCAGCAGCTGCTTTTCCTGAATCTTTTTCGCCTGTAGAGCTTCCCGAACCACTTGACAAAATAGATCGATACTGCGATCATTACGTTGTAATTTAATTTCAGAGGAACTACATATGCTATCACGGCCTCCCGGCATAGAAGACATATTTCCAGACCGCATCGGCAGGCGGAACCGCGTCCTCGGCGCCGCGCGCGAGGTCTTTGCTCTGTACAATTTCCGTGAGATCGTGATCCCGGTCATGGAATTCACCGATGTGTTCGTACGCGGTCTGGGGACCGAGACGGACATAGTGACCAAGGAGATGTTCACCTTCGAGGACCGGGGCGGCCGGAGCCTCACCCTCCGCCCTGAGGGTACCGCCTCGGTGGTGCGGGCATACGTCGAAAACGGCGAGTACAACCGGCTTTCCGCGTGCAAGCTCTTTTACGCCGGGCCCATGTTCCGGGCCGAGCGCCCGCAGAAGGGGCGGCTCCGCCAGTTCAACCAGTTCGGCGCGGAGTTCTTCGGCAGCGACGACCCCTACAACGACTTCGAGGTCATCGCGATGATGGATGACATCGCACGGCGCGCCGGCATAGGCGGATACACCCTGCTCGTCAACTCGATCGGGTGCCCGGCCTGCCGCCCGGCCTTCATAGCGGATCTGAAAAAATATTACTCCGGTCACGCGGAAACCCTGTGCAAGGACTGCGGCGGGCGGCTGGACCGCAACCCCCTGCGCCTCCTCGACTGCAAGCAGGAGTCGTGCAGGGCGCTCAAAAAGGACGCGCCCCGGATAACCGACTTTCTCTGCGAGGGGTGCCGCGTTCATCACGCCGCAGTAAAGGGCTATCTCTCCGGCGCGAATATCCCGTATACCGAAGACCACCTGCTGGTGCGGGGGCTCGACTACTACACCCGCACCACGTTCGAGTTCGTGACCGACCGCCTCGGCGGCCAGAACGCTTTCGCCGCCGGCGGCAGGTACGACAACCTTGTGGCCGAGTTTGGCGGGAAGCCGACCCCGGCCGTGGGCTTTGCCGCGGGCGTGGAGCGGATGGAGATCCTCCTCGAAGGGTCAGAGCCCCCCACTGCGGGCATCGACGCGTTCATCGCCCACACGGGAGGCGCGACCCTGGAGCGGGCCGCAGCCCTGGCACGCGAGCTGCGCGCGGCAGGAATTTCCGCCGATCTCGACCCCGCGACCAAGGGGTTTAAAGCGCAGTTCAAGAAGGCGGACCGGGAAGGCGCAGCTTTCGTGCTGGTGATCGGTGAAGACGAGATTTCAGCCGGGACCTGCACGCTAAAGGACCTGAAATCCGGCGCGCAGGAGACTGTGCCTGCCGGATCGGTGACCGGATATCTGCGAAACAAACTGGGGAGGTGATCGTCATGACTTCGTACTCGATACGGCCGGTCCAGGACGGGGACCTCGACAGCATCATCGGCTTTTTCGGCGAAGAGAAGGATCTCCGCTATTCCTTTCCCGGGGCAGCCTGGCCCCTCACGGTCGGGGCCCTGAAAAATTCGATCGATTCCCGCTCCGATTCGTCCGTGGTCGTCCGGGCAGGCTCGCCCGTGGCCTTCGCCAACCTCTTCAACATCGTCCCCGGAGAGGAATGTACGATCGGCAATGTGATAGTAGACAGGAAGCACCGGAAAAAAGGAGCGGGGCAGTTCCTCGTGAACGCCATGGTCGATTTCGCCGTCGAGCGGCACAGTGCGGCCCGCATCATCGTTCCCTGCTGGAGCGAGAACACGGCCGGGCTCATGCTCTACACCAGGCTGGGCTTCCGGCCCTACGATACCGTGATGAAACAATTCGGCGCCGGCGAGCCCGTCCCAGTGCAGATGCTGGAAAAATGCATCGACTTCTGCGTGGACGAGCCCTCGCCGGTCGGCACGATATAAATCCGCCATGACGGGCACAGGCGACATGCGGGGACTCTTTCATCGAAGCGGCTTCGACCTCACCCCGCGCCAGCTTGACCAGTTCTCCCACTATTACGGGCTCCTCCAGAAGCACAACGACGACCGCGACCTCACGCGCCTCACCTCGTTCGAGGACATCGTTATCAAGCACTTCATCGACTCGATATATTTCACCGGGCTTGTCCGCGTGCCCTCGCCCCTGCTGGACATCGGCACAGGCGCGGGGTTTCCCGGCGTGCCCCTCGCGATCATGGACCCGGGCCTCTCGCTCATCATGTCCGAGCCGCGGAAAAGGCGGGTCGCTTTTCTGGAAACCGTCATCCGCGAGCTAGGCCTCGAAAACACGGATGTGTACCCCCACATGGTCACGGCGCGGTCGTTCTTCGAGGTCGCGGGCGTCATCACCAGGGCGCTGGAGCCTATCGACGACACGCTCTCCCGCGTGGCGCACTTCCTGCCCCGCGGCGGCAGGGTCCTCTTCATGAAGGGGCCCGAGGCGGAGCAGGACGTCCGCTCCCTGTCGGCCGCGAACTGCGAGTCATACATGCAGGCGGAGGACCGGGACTACACGCTCCCCGGCACCTCGCACCGGCGGCGCATCCTTGTGTACGAGAAGGCCTCCTCCTCGACGAGCCGGACCTATTCCATATTAAAAGACCTCTCGTCCACGGCCGGCACGGCCATCACCTCCCCGGACAACGCCTCGTTCCGGGAGCTGAAGCGGCTGAATGAAAGCGACGGCATACGCAAGAGCGGCAGGGCGCTGGTAGCGGGGAGAAAGGTCGTTGCGGAGCTCATCTCCGGCAGGGCCGTCTCCGTGCGGCAGATGATCCTGGCGGACGCCCATTTGGAGACCGATGACGCGATGAACGCTGCTATCGGCGGGTTCGACGAAAGAGGTGCGTTACTGGTGCTGAAAAAGGCCCTCTTCAACGAGCTCGACCTTTTCAATACCAGGGGCCCGCTCCTTGTCGTGGACGTGCCGGAGATCGGCGAGTGGGACCGGGCCGCCGGCCCCGGGTGCACACTCCTCGTGCCCTTCCAGGACCCGGTGAACGTGGGGTCCGCAATCAGGTCAGCTGCGGGGTTCGGGGTGAATGAGGTTGTCATGCTGAAGGAGGCGGCGCACCCGTTCCATCCGAAATCGGTGCGCGCATCCGCAGGCGCGGTGTTCGCGGTCCGCATCACGCGCGGACCGTCGCTTCACGAGTTACCGTCGGTCCTCGGAGCCGGCGGACCGGAGCTGATCGCCCTGGACAGGGGCGGAAAGCCCCTCCCCGGCCTTGCATTCCCGGAGCGGTTCCTGCTCCTTCCCGGGATCGAGGGTCCCGGCCTTCCCGACAAGCTGAAGGCACGGGCGGTATCGATACCCCTCGATGACGCGATCGAGTCGCTCAACGCGCCAGTCGCGCTATCGATCGCTCTGTACGAATGGCGCCGTCACTCGCCCTCGAACTGAACGAGCGAGAACATACTGTACCCGGCCTCCTCGATCTTCTTCCGACCGCCGATATCGGGCAGGTCCACGACGAAAGCGAGCTCCACCACCTTCCCGCCTATTTTCTCGATCAGCTTCGCGCACGCGAGCGATGTGCCCCCGGTCGCCAGCAGGTCGTCGAGGACGAGTACCCGGTCTCCCTTTTTTATCGCGTCTATATGGACCTCGATGCAGTCAAAGCCGTATTCAAGCTCGTACTCGTGCGAGACCGTTTCGAAAGGGAGCTTGCCTTTCTTCCTGATGGGCACCAGCCCCTTCCTGAGCTCATAGGCGACCGCGCCGCCGAGGAGAAAGCCGCGCGCCTCGATGCCGGCTATCACATCGATGTCCATTTTCGAGTAGCGACTCACGAGCGCGTCGATGGTCATGCGGAAGCCTTCCGCGTCCAGTAGGAGCGTCGTGATGTCCCTGAACACGATCCCCTTTTTCGGGAAATCGGGAATGTTGCGTATTTTCGATTTGAGTGTTTCTTCTATGCCCATCCGGTCCACCGCCATATTGATAATAGTACAAATTACAGGTTCACGCGTCATTGCGAGGGACCCTCGTTTATGAGGGCCCCGAAGCAATCGGCATTATCAAAAGAAAATAATTGATGTTTCAGTTTTTAACCCGCGGTGGCGATTGATCAGATCGCTTCGCTACGCTCGCGATGACAAAACAACAACATTATTCCCGGAAACTCCTGAACGATTGCACTATGACATTCCACGACATCAGTATTTCGCCTCGAGCTTTATGTACACATTGTTGTTCGGGGTCGGGTCCTTCCTCGTGAAGTAATGGATCTTGGTCATGAGGGAGTACCTGATCGTCTCGTAGTAGAGGACCGCACGAAAATACTTGTTGAACTGGTAGCCGAACCCTCCTCCCAGGAGGAGGGTTTCGCGCGATTCTCGTTGGTTGCCGAGCAGGCTTGAGAGCTCCTTGCCCCAGGAGCAGCGCCCCACCACGAGCACGCCGGCAGGCGTGATGGCGCCCAGGTTCAGGTTCAGCCACGAATCGATAAGGTAAAACTTGACCCGGTGCTTCGGCACGTAGCCGTAGAAAGTGGTTGTAGGCAGCGTGAGATCTGCAAAGACCGTTTTCGAGTAGTGCTTCTCGGGCGCGAAAAAGTTCAGGCCCGCCTTGATCAGGTCGCTTTTCCATGCGACACCGAAGCCGTAATAGATACGGTCGTCCACGCCCTGGTACTTTATCGGCGCGGCCGGATCGGTGATATCGATCACGTTTTTATCCGTGTCCTCCCACCGGCCGTAAAAATTTACGTACAGCTCCTTTAAGTAATCGACCGGGTTGGCTGACACGAGCAGGGTATGGGCCTTGCCGCCGTACCGCTCGTTGTCGTCGGACTTGTACCCCTCGCCGTTGGTAATCGTGTACTCCAGTGTCACCATGTTGAGCAGGCCGAGGGCCACCTCTGCGCCCAGGTCGGCGGAATCGTCGAAGCTGTTCCCGTTCAGCATCAGCTTCGAATTGTTGAGGTAATTGGGCCCGAGCCAGCGCAGGTCGCTCAGGTTGTCCGTGATGCCTACGACCGGCGTGGCAATTTTGCCGAGCTGCGCCTTGAGGGATACGGCACCGAACTGCGTCCCCCACTCCTTGAAGAACTGGACGAAGCCGTACTTGAGATAGATGAAGTCCTGTCCGGTCGGCGCGATATCGGTTGTGACCTTGACGCTGAAATACTCTCCGATCTGCTTTTTCAGGGTAAGGTAAACACGCTGCATGCGCACCGTGGTGTTGTTCTTTTTCGAGTAATTGACCGGCTGGACGCCGACGAGTGTGCCGGTGCCGAGGGGCAATGTCTGGAAGTATTCATCCGCGTACACCCCGAACCGCGAGTTCTTGTACCACTTTTCGCTCCCGGTGTATTTAAAGCCGGTGTTGTAGACCCATTCAAGGTACATGACACCGGACAGGTCGACATAGAGCTTGCTCGGGTCCCTGTCACCCTTGTCGTCCTTTTTATCCTCTTTTTTTACGTCTTCCTTCTTGATTTCGGCCGCCTTGTCGCCCTGTTTTTCCTGTGCAAACGCGGGCATGCACCATGCAACGACAGCTGCCATCAACAATATACCAGCCAGACTACTTTTCATTACAGCCTCCAGTGTTCTCTGCCTATAATCGAGAGAGCATTCAATATTTCAAGCAGGAAAATTCCGCAACCGGCGTTTATCCCGGTATTCGAATGACGGGAGCGGCCCGGGGAATTATCCGGTCCGTCCCGAAACGGTAAAAGAATTATAACAATGCCTGTTCTCGTCCATGTCAATATTTTTTTATTGCCGCGCTCCCGCCTGCCGGCCCCCTGTAAAAAAAGCTTGTAACTTTTCCATTCCGACTTTTACTAAACTGGGACATCCCGAGTCGCGCGGGAGCAGGGCCCCGGCCCCCTTCGTCTGCGATTCGATCCGTTTGGAGAGAAACATGAAGATTTATGCCCTGGCTTTAGCGCTTCTCCTGTTCGCGGCCGCAACACCGGACACGGCAGGCGCCGCGGCTTTCCTTGACGAAACGGGAAGGGAATCGCCCCTGAAAAAACAGAACCGGGACTCGCCGGTTTACGAGTTACAGAAAACATTCCAGAGCATCTACGAACAATACCGGAACAGTGTGGTGTTCATCAGCACCGAAAAGACCGTCAGGACAAGGTACAGCGATCCCTTTATGGGCGATCCATTCTTCAGAAACTTCTTCAGGCGGGGCCGCGAGCTGCCCGAGACGCGCAAGCAAATGGGCCTGGGCACCGGCTTCGTCGTGTCCGGCGACGGGTACATCTGCACGAACCATCACGTCGTCGCGGGCATGGACTCGGTCACGGTCAGGATAAGCGACAGGGACTACACGGCCACACTCGTCGGGTCGGACCAGCTTACCGACATTGCACTGCTGAAGATAACGGACAGCGGCAGGTTCGCTCCCGTGATCTTCGGGAATTCGGACTCCGTCAGGATCGGCGACATGGCCGTGGCGATCGGCAACCCCTTCGGGCTCGACAAGACCATCACGACCGGCGTGGTCAGCGCGACCGGCAGGCACGTGTACAACGACGCGGGTATTTCGCACATTCAGACCGACGCGTCCATCAACCCCGGCAACAGCGGAGGGCCGCTCATCAACCTCGACGGCGAGGTAATCGGTGTGAACAGGATGATCTATTCCAGCACCGGCGGGAGCCTGGGTATCGGGTTCGCCATCCCGATCAACACGGTACGGGACACGCTGGTCCAGCTTCGTCAGTTCGGCAAGGTGCGGCGCGGCTATATCGGGGTCCAGATCTCCCCCCTCACGGATGAATCCGCGCGCGAGCTGGGGCTGAACAGGACTGAAGGCGCGCTGATAGCAGGACTGGAAAAGGACGGGCCCGCGGAACAGGCCGGTATCCGCGTCAGTGACGTGATCACCGGTATCGGCGGTGTTACGATCAGGAATTACACGGACCTGCTCGCGATCGTGGGGAAATCTGCGATCGGGAAGCCGGTCGGGGTGACTGTCTGGAGGAAGAGGGGCGAAGTGACCGTAGAGGTCATCGTAAGGGAGCGGCCGTAAGGCGCCGCGCCCTATAGCTCGCCCACGTTCTCGTATTCCGCGTCTTCAAACTGTGTGCTGTTCGGCCGTCCCGTCATGGGCCTGTTGGAGGTGTTGCCCGAGGCGCTTCCGCTTTCGGACCCTTCCTTTTTACCCTCCTCCGGGGTTACTCTCTCTTCATCGTCGGGGATCATCCTGTTCTGGATCCGGTAGAGCATCTCCTGCGTGCTCATGCTCTTCCACTTCAGGGCCGTGTCGCTGTAGCGCCCCCTCGGGTAATTGTTGAGGTATATCTGGAACTCACGCGCCGCGAGGTCGAACTTCTTCATGAGAAAATACGCGTACCCCTTCTTGATGCGCGCGTCCTCGTCCTTGCCCGCGTCATAGTTGCCCAGGGTGCGGTCGAAATAGGTGATGGCCGGGCCGTACTTGTGCATGGCGAAATAGCACTGGCCGACCCAGTACAGGCAGCTCTCGGCCCTGTCGCTGTCCGGAAAATTCTCCAGGAGCCTCTTGAAATAGGAGATTGCCGTGGTATAGCGACCGGCGCGGAAATTCTCGTGGCCGCTCCGGTAGACCTGCTGCACGTACGCACTCTTCACGTCGTCAGCGTAATTGCTGAAATTGCCGTAATACTTGAAAAAATATTCATACGTGTTGTAAGCCAGGTCGACCTGACCGAGGCGCTTGTACGCCCGCGCCTTGCCGAGTATCGCGTCCTCGTTGTCCCCGTTCTCGGTCAGGGCGATATCGAACATGCGCTTGGATTTCTCCAGCTCGCGCATCTGCAGATAGGTGTGCCCGAGCTCGGTATACACCCTGCTCCTGAACTCCCGGTTTTCGGAATAGTTCAGCAGGCCGAGGAGCTGATGGATCCCCTCCTCGGTGTACCGCTTCATCACCTTGAGGCGTGCTATCCGGGTCTTGATCTCCTGCGCGATGGTCGGGTCCACGTTCCCGTTGCTCTTCATGATGTAGATATATTTCAGGTAGGCGAGACGGTTCAGGTTGAGCTTCTCGTAGCTCTGGGCAATATAGTAATAGGCCTCGGCTTCCGCCCGGGTCCCCGGATAGCGGGCTATGATCCTGGAAAAGAGATTGATCGAATCATTGATAGCCTCGCGCGAGCCCCGCTCGTAGATCAGCTTCCCTTCCGTGAGGAGCTCACCGGCCTCCCGCTCGTAGCGGACGTAATGATCGTAATAGGCAAACAGCCCGATGCCGACGGCAATGAGTATCGCACCCAGTATAATTCCTTGTTTCATCTCCACTCCTCTCCCCTGGCGCCGTTATTTGTAGTTCCTGACGCGGGAAAGCGCGAATTCAGTCCAGAATTCGGCCTCTTTCGGATAATATTTCTTTACATCGTTCAGTATCAGGAAATCAAGCGCTTTCCGGTACTGGCCCTTCTCGATATATGACCGGCCGATGAACAACCGGGCTTTTGCCGCTACCTCCTGATTATCGGTCCGCGTCAGGAGATCCTGCAACTCTTTTACGGCGCTATCATAGAGCCCCTTGAAGAAGGTCCTCTTCAGAATACGGTCTATGTCCGTCGATACCTGCTTTTTCTTCTCTATCGCCTTTATGATCACCGGCATGCCGGTTATATTCACGCCGGCCACCAGCTCGTAGCTGTCTTTGTCGCCGATGGACCTTGGCACGATCCAGTAGTAGTAGGCCCCCGGCCTGAGAACTGCGTCGGTATAGCTCTTTTTCGTGAGGTCCACGTCGAAGGCCGGCTCCCTGCCGGTCCGCTCGTTCGCGTTCTTCAGCCTGGTCTCAGACCTGACGATGCGGTAGGCCGTCTCACCCCGCCCCCCCGTGAAGTCCCAGGCAATGACCGCTGACACGCCCTCGAGCCAGGCGTTGATTGACTTGACCGCATACCGGTCCACTATGGTTATGGTAACGCCGCCCGGGGTGTAGTTCTCATCCCTGGTGAGAACCGTATCCTCCCTGCCGTCCTGCACCCTGGCGGTGACCGCGTAATAGTAGGTTCCGGATACGGCTATGCTGTCATCCAGATATTCCCCGGTGTCGGTAACGACCTTCACGATCTGGGACTCCGTTAGCCTGTCCGCCGAGTCGATGACAGTGCGATTCCGGTACAGGGTATAGAGGATCCCGTTCTTGCCGACACGCTTCCAGGTGACCCGTACTTTCATGTTTCCCGCATCCTCGGCCTTGATCTTCTTGACCCGGTACAGGTCTTCGCTCCCGGTCATCACGACCGGCGTGGTCGTCGAATTGAAGTCGGGATAGAGGACGATCTTGTCCTCCATGATGCTCTTTTTGGATACCACGGCATAATAATAGCTGCCGGGGGTGCAGTCCGTATCGAGGATGGTGTTCGTGGCCGCGGCGTTGACATTCTGCACGACCCGGGCTTTCTGCATCAGTTCGCTGGTAGTGATACTAAAATTTGAACGGGCCAGCACGAATTCCCCGACGTACGCCGGCCTGAGCTCGAAGGATATCTGTATGGCGCACTTCCCCCCGGCAGGGTCGGAAAGTCTCACGGCCTTTATGTTATATGCTATATCTTCCGGTATTTTGCTTTCTGTTCTATCTTTATCTGTTTTATCAATATATTCTTGATCATCCCTGAGATAATAGGAATCGGGGCCCCCGATACCGGCCAGGCTGATAAGGATTATGAGCGGCACCAGGGATGCGGATAATCGTTTCCTTGATAAATGCATTGCTTTATTCCTTAAAAATCATAGTATTAATGTAGATTTAATACTATAGTATTTTTTAAATTTTCGGAAAAAAAACCGCAATACTTGATGTTTTATTTGCCCCGTTATGCCACATCCGGGCCACAAAAATGCGGAGTATAACGTACCCATCAACCCGGAACTGCAGATTTCGTGCTTGAAATTATGTATTGACGCTCCGGTCCTTACCGATACACTTGTTGCAGGTCAGGGATATATGTCGGACATTGAACTGAAAATACGCAGCAGGGACATTGCCACCCTGCTTAATACCATCAGGAGAATCAACCCCGAGTACGACCTGTCTGTGATACAGAAGGCCTACCTGTTCGCCAGCGCCGCACACGAGGGCCAGCTCCGCCTGTCGGGCGAGCCGTATATCGTACATCCCCTGGAGGTCGGGATCATCCTTGCCGGCCTGAAGCTCGATACCAGCACCATAGCTGCCGCCCTGCTCCACGACACGGTCGAGGACACCGGCACCAGCCTGGACATGATCGAAAAGGCCTTCGGCGAGGAGATAGCGCGCCTGGTCGATGGCGTGACCAAGATATCCTCCATCAAGAGCCGGACCAAGGCGAACGCCCAGGCCGCGACCCTGAGGAAAATGCTGATCGCCACGGTCAAGGACGTGCGGGTCATCATCGTAAAGCTCGCCGACAAGCTCCACAACATGCGGACCATCATGTTCCAGCCCCCGGAAAACCAGCTGCGGGTCTCCCGCGAGACGCTGGACATATACGCTCCCCTCGCGCGAAGGCTCGGCATGTCGAGCATCTCGAGCGAGCTCGAGGACCTCGCCTTCCGCGTGCTCAACCCGAAGGAGTACAACGAGATACGGGAGAACATCGCCGAGCGCAACACCGAGCTGGATGAATACCTGGAAAACGTGAGAAAGCTCCTGCTTGAGCGCCTCAGGGATCTCAGCATCGACGCAGAGATAACCGGGAGGGCAAAGCACTACTACTCGATCTATAAGAAGCTGAAGGAGCAGAAGAAGAGCTTCGAGGAGATCTACGACATCCGGGCCATCCGGATCATCACGAAGGAGATCAAGGACTGCTACGGGGTACTTGGCGTGGTGCACACGCTCTGGTCCCCCATCGCGACCCGGTTCAAGGACTTTATCGCCGTCCCGAAGTCAAACATGTACCAGTCGCTCCACACCACGGTGATCGGGCCCCAGGGCCACCGCCTGGAGGTGCAGATCCGCACCGAGAAGATGCACGCAACGGCAGAGATGGGGATCGCCGCGCACTGGCTCTACAAGGAGGACCCCGGGGCCATCCGGAAAGACTACAAGAACATCACCTTCCTCAAGGACATCACCGAGTGGCAGACCGACCTCAAGGACACCCGCGAGTTCATGAAGAGCCTGAAGATGGACCTGTACGAGAACGAGATTTTCGTGTTTACGCCGAAGGGCAAGATCATCAAGCTCCCGCCGGACGCGACACCGCTCGACTTCGCCTACGCCATACACACCGAGATCGGGAACACGACCATAGGGGCGAAGGTAAACTCGCACATCGTCCCCCTTAAGGCCAGGCTGAAGAGCGGCGACATCGTGGAGGTCATGACGAACAAGAAGGGCCACCCGTCGGAAACATGGCTCAAGATTGTGACCTCGCCCAACGCGCGCTACAAGATTCGGGCCTGGCTCCGCAAGGAGACCGAGCTCAGGGCCATCGGAGGGGACGAACAAAAGCAGAAGGAGGACAAGGACCCGGCGGTTTCGATCCCTTCAGACGAGCAGGTCCGGCTGAAGACCCTGTCGAAGCAGAAGAAAGCTGGCATAACCATAAACGGCACGTCCGATGTGCTCATCAGGCTCTCCCAGTGCTGCCAGCCCATCCCGGGCGACGACGTGATCGGGTTCATCACCCGCGGCAGGGGCGTCGCGGTGCACAAGCGGAACTGCCCCTCGCTCAAGCGGCTGGCGAACGAGAAGGAGCGCCTCATAAACATCCGCTGGGAGGATTCGCCCGGCGCGCTCTACCCTGTCAAGGTCGCGGTCGAGGCGATCGACCGCCCCAACCTCCTCAAGGATATCGCCGACGAGATCTCGCTCGGGAAGACGAACATCATCAAGGCCGATGCGCGTGTGGAGGAGTCCGGGATCGCCTCCTTCAAGTTCATCCTGGAGGTCCGGGGACACGACCACCTCAGGGAGATTATCGCGCGGCTCAAGAACATCCGGAACATCACCAACGTGTACAAGCTCAACGAAAAAGTCATCATCAAGTGATCCATGAAAATACTCCTCGGCTCCACATCTCCCCGCCGTAAATCGATCATCGCCTCCCTGTTCGGGGAATTCACCGCCGTGGCCCCGTCTGTCGACGAGACGCACCGCCCGCCGGAAAGCCCCGAGGAGTTCGCCCTTCGCATCGCCGGCGACAAGTGCCGCTCCGTGCTCGGATCGGGCGCGGCCGCCGGGGGACCGGTCCTCGTCATCGCGGCTGACACTATCGTCACCATTGACGGGCATGTCATCGGGAAGCCTGACGGACTGGATGACGCGGTGAGGATCATCCGGCTCCTGGCCGGCAGGACGCACCGCGTCATCACCGCGATGGCACTCCACGCCGCCGGAAGCGGTCCGGACCATGCCCGCCTGGGGTACGAGGCAACGGAGGTCACGTTCAGGAAGCTGGACGACGCGGGGATCAAGCTGTACCTGGACACGATCGATTACCGCGACAAGGCCGGCGCCTACG
>JBGTBN010000061.1:0-3187 GCA_041749375.1 Spirochaetota bacterium | reverse complement strand
TTCGCGATCCCCTGGCCCAGCAGCTCCCTGTTCGAGTTGTGCCGCGAGCCGGTCAGCACGTCCAGCACGACGCAGGTTTTGAGCGTGTCCACCGACAGGAGCACGCCCAGGGTGAGCGTCGGCACGAGGAGCGCGGCAAGGCCGGACGGGGAAACGGACGCGAGCGCTGCGAAGTTTCCGGCCGCCCCCCCGACCAGGTCCGCAAGCGAGCCGTTGATGCTGCCGATCACCAGGGGGTTCCCCTGAAGGGAGAGCAGGTCGCCGTTGAACAGGGCCAGTATGAAGTAACAGAGGATCCCTGAAGAGAGCGCGGCGATCGAAGCCGGTATCGCTTTTATGATGCGGGGCATAGAGAGCATGACGATGATCGTCGTCAACCCGATGAGGATGCTCTCCCACCGCCAGAGGGACGGGGCGGCCAGCAGGTTGAGGACGCTTCCCGTGCCCGCTCCCAGGAATTTCGGGACCTGGCCCCAGAAGATCAGGATGCCGACGCCGCTTAAATACCCGGCGATCACCGGGTAGGGGATGTACTTGATGAACGTCCCGCCCCGTACCGCGCCGGCCACAAGCTGGATCAGGCCGGCACCGCAGGAAACGATGGCTATGTACAGGGGGATCGTCTCGACCGGCACTGACCCGGCCCCGGCCGTTTCCAGCGCAAAGACCGAGAGGACTGCGGCCGCGGGCGCACAGGGAGAGGAGACCAGGCGCGGCGTGCCCCCGAACAGGGGTGCAAGGATGCCGAGCACAACCGAGCCGATAATCCCGGCGATAGCGCCCCTGGCAGCATACTCCGGGCCTATGGGCGAGAATATGATGATTCCGTACGCGATCGCGGACGGGAGCGCGACGAGCATTGCTGCCAGTCCGCCGAACAGGTCTCCTTTGAGGTTGGCCCGGTTTATCATGGTCAATAATCGTTGTGCGATATGATAAATTTGTTATATGTTGTTAAATGCGTATGATTGTTCATACTTTTTACGGGGCATGAAAAAAAATCAATAAGAAAACAATTACATGTGGCCGGAAGCCGGTACGGCAGCAGGCGCGGGACGTTTTATCTTGACAAAAACCGTTACCCGGATCATTTTTAAGAGGGCCGGCCTGCCCTCCCATGCAGCACGGTGCGGCCCGAATACTGCTCCGGGAGCTGCGATGAAGATAATTTACTGCACCGATGTTCATGGCGGGTTTGTGCGCGTGTACAACCTGCTCAGGGAGACCGTTGCCGACCTCTATATCATTTCCGGCGACCTCATCGACCTGCCTTTTTATTCCCTGGACCAGTCAGTCGAATATGCTGAAGCGCAGAACGTGTTCCATGCATTGAGGCGGGAGTCCGGCGAGGGGCAAGTCCTGCTGGAAGAGTATGTCGGGTCCCTGTTGAACAGCGGTTCCATCGAGGGGGAGCTGGCGGGCAAAGCCCGCTACTACCTCGACGCCTCGCTGAAGGCCAGGGAGGTGATGCTGAAAAAATACCGGATCCTGGAAAACATATTCAGCTCGAAAAAAGACACCATGATTGTCACCATCCCCGGCAACTATGACATGGACCTTGCCGGGACAGCCCTGGAAGCGCGGAGCCTGCACCTCAGGTCGGTGAATGCCGGGGGGCTTACCGTTGCGGGATACGGCGGAGCCGCGGTGCGGACACCCGGCTTCCCCGAGACGTACGGGGTCCTCTACGGCGGCAAGTCGGCACGGGACACGGACAGCGAGCTCTACCGCTTCATGGAACAGGCGCGGCCGGACATCATCGCGGTTCACCATCCCGCATACGGGATACTTGATACGATCAGCCATCTCGGTTCCTGGGGCTCTGCCCCCCTCAGGTCCTACTGCGACAATAACAGCGTGATCCTCTGCCTGTCCGGACATAACCATGAAAGCTGGGGAGCGCGCTTCGTGGAAAAGACCCTCTACCTGAACCCGTCGAATTTCGGCGAGGTGATGACATCGCACGGGGACATATCGGAGGGCGGCTTTTTCTTTGAAATAACGGTCAGCGGCGCAGAGGTACCGGAGGTTCAGCTGAAAAAGATCGTTGAAACCCGGGTGCACGATATCGTGGACTATCACAGGGAGGGTGATGAGTACCGGGAGAGCGTGATCGACCGGGCGCGTCTCCAGGCGCTCGCCGACGTGTCGCTGATCGACGAGAACATCGAGCGGTACAGCCAGGTTCCGGAGCTCAGGATCTTCAGGGACATTCGCAACTTCTTCCGGATACACCAGACGAAGCAGACCGAGGACCGTATACTGAACCTGGAGCGCGCGCTCCAGTCGCTCGGCCCCCTGACCGGGCACATCGCGCTGGACCTGGTCGGCTCGGTAAACATGGGCATGGCGCAGGACTCCTCCGACGTGGACGCCGTGCTCTACCTGAAGGGGCAGGACTCATGCGGCGGGGAGTTCGAATCGTGCGGCTTCGCGAAGGACGTTGCGGCGCAGATAAAGGACCTGCTGGCGGACCGTCACGGGTTCCAGGCGATCGACTACATCAACCTGGACATCGTCGAGAAGAGCATCAGAGAGGGGAACGCCGCGTGCGACCAGACCCAGCGGTTTGCCGTGTACCGTTCGTTCTGCAGGCCGGTCAACTACCGTCTCCTGGCCCCGGTGGAAGACCTCCTGAACAATAACATGCCGTTCCGGATGCAGGTCGAGGAGAACATGCGTTCCTATCTCCGCGTCCTTGCGGCGTCCTCGGAAACCCGAAAGTCGTTTGAAAAGTACCTGACCCGGCTCAAGACCGCCGGCGTGATCATCCCTGACGAGATGATGCGTCGGATCGAGATGCTGCTCCAGAAAAAAAGATAATCCTCAACTGCTTCCGGTCTTCCTTAAACAAAATGCGCCATGCAAACAAAAAAATATTGATACCGGTAATAATTAATGATATATTAAAATAATGAATTGCTCAAGAAGGTTAATGGCATGAAAAACCACGAAAAATATTCTCCCTTTGAGATTCTACAGATCAAGGGGAGCTTCATGTATTTCATCGGCCTCTGCGTCGTCACCGTGGTCGCCGTGTCATTCCTCGTCATCGCGGATATGCGCGCCATCGACATCCTGCGGCCGACCCTGATCGACCTCGTCGCAATCATTATCGCCTTTGTTATTTACCGGAGGAAGAGGCAGCGGAAAAAAACCGCCATCCTCGCATGGGTTGTCGCTTTCA
>JBGTBN010000060.1:0-5862 GCA_041749375.1 Spirochaetota bacterium | reverse complement strand
CTCGAAATACTTTCATTTGACCCGGCTTATACTGATTCAATCCCCATAGCCTGTGCCTCAGCGGTTTCGTTCAAAACGGCTTATATCACATTGAAAAGAAATGTGATATAACCCTAAGCCTTATGTGAACCATTGTGGGAGTAGAAATGAGTAATTGCAACTCAAAAAGCGCTGGACAGGGGGCTTGAAATTTTACACCTCGGCGATTTTCTCCTGCTTCAGCTCACAGTACCGGTCAGCGAAGCGTTCCGGGTAAGCTTCCCGGAATTCGCGCCAGTATCTCTGCCATACGCCCTTGTACGTAGACTTCCTGTCCATGCCGGGTTATTTGTGGTTTTATCCTATTCCGGCCCGCTACCCAGTGACCTCGATCCGGGCCTCGGGATTGAAGGGGTTCGTACGCACCGCAATCGAGTAGAGCTAGGGGTAGTTCGCTTTCAGGTGCTTCATGTATTCCAGCCACTCGCTCACGATGAGCTTGTAGGCCCGCGCGATGTCGCCCTTCAGGTGGTTGAGGTCGGACGCTGAGAACGCAGGGGGTTTATTGTAATTCGTGAACCGGACGTAGGATTTTAACTCGATCATAGATTTCAATCGACCATTCTTTAATAATGATATCTCGGTTTCTTTCTTCCCGATCATGTTCTCAAGCTGCTCAACATTTTTTACGATATTTCGTGTCTTCTTTTATTGGCGCCCGGGAAACCTTTACAATGAGTACTGTCGCCCCTGCCGACTGCATTGACGGCGGCCAGGAAGTTAGTATCCGCACCAGCAGCGATTATTACTGGAGTACCCAGACTCGGCCAGAGGCTGCGCAACCATGCGGCGCCTGTATCCGGCTGTGCCAGGCTCGGTAGTTGCCGGGCCTTTGTCGCGACCCCGGCAAAAACGACTGATCCCGGAATATAAAATGGTACTCAGGCCACTTATCAGCATGAAGATCGATAAATATGAAATTGCACCAACGAATTTCTTACATTAAATTTAAAAGCCCCCTGGAAGGGGCTTTTAAATTTAGACTCACGTATTAAGTAAAACGAGATCACCCGCCCGCTGCTACAACGGGTTTATGTGATGCTTAATTGCTGTTCGCAGCGGCGCGCTCCCACATTGTGAGATATGCCTCGGCCGAGTTCATGACGGCTTCGTACACGCGCTTCCCCGAACGTATGCGCATATCCTGAATGTGATCCGCTACCATGCCGTAATGGGCAAGACCGTTTCTGTTCAGGTCAAAGGTGCGGTTGCCGGACACCTGACGGTCAAAGGTCAGGCCGAACTCGCTGGTAAACGGGTATAGGAGCGGATCACTGCCCGCGTTACCGCGCGGCCCCGCCTGTCCCCCCAGGCCGCCCATGTCCGTCCCTATTCCCACACCACGCACAAAGGGTGTGCTCTCTATGGCGTCCAGGTACCGGCCAACCCTTGACATCATATTGGTGGCATCCGAATTATACGGTGAGGCAAAGCCGCCCAGGTTGAGCATGCGTCTGAAGTTCACATGAAGATCCCCGTTCCTGGCGTTGTGGGTATAGCTGTGGGTGCTGATGACACCGCTGTAGTTGCGCGCCTCGGCAATGTCCACTACCCGTGTGACTGCATCGGCGCTCAGGTGGTCTATCTCGATAAGCATTCCCTGGTCGATCATGCGGTTGACCAGGTACACGCCTAACGAAGAGAGGCCCCGGACATTGCAATGGTTTTCTATGTTCTGGTCATAACTCGGATAGACACCGGCCTGTGCAAGCAGGTCGGAAAGGAAGGGGAGATCACCCACAAACGGAAGGCCGGCGCTCATGCGCTTGCCCCCGGTGTCCGCATAACACTCGGCTGTTTGATAGTAGTGGCCCGTGGAGAGAGCCTCGCCGACGTTGATAAATCCTTCCTCAAGTATCGCCCCGCTCAATAGATTGTCAAACTTGTGTGCGATGTAAAGACTGCGAATGCCCATGTTAAAGAGCTCATTCAAGCCCTGTTCAACCTTGGAGATGCTGCATCCGTCCAGCTCTCCGCAGTTAAACAGTTCCGAGACCTCCACGCCCATGACCACTGCCAGTTTTCCGTCGGCAATCACGCGGCGGGCATCCTCCGGAGAGGAGACGATTCGGAAAAACCCCTTCCCGGGACCGCCGTACTGGGCGTCGATGTAATCCTGCATCTGGCGAAGGCGCTTTGCCTGGAACCGGACGCTTTCCATTTCGTTGCATTCGTTGCCGATCGTTGCTATAGGATTGATGGTGCGCTGCGCCCTGCACAGCACCTCGTTTTCCACGAGGTAGACCACCATCATGCGCTGTCCGGACAGCCAGGACCGCTCAATCCACTTGTAATAGTAGCCGGTATGGGTCAATTGGGTCGTATTCGGCCACCATGGGAAGTCAGGCCAGCCACGGGTGTCATAACGGAAATCGAGTTTTCCAAATGCGTAGATGTTACCGATGAGATCGAGTGAGCCATTGGGGCCATGCGAGTACTTGCTGTCCCTGAGAGCATAGGGGACGCCCCAGCGGTGGAAAGGATCTCCATGAACCACCTTGCCGCCCATGAATTCGTTGGAGGTAATGTGGGTATGGGCATCAATGAAGCCCCGTACCGGTGCGTTTACATCTCCCTTCAGGGCATTTCGGTCCCCACTTACGTTGACGGTTATCTCTGGATAGGGCAGGCAGTCGTTTTGCTGCACCAGCTTGAAATTCTGCTCTCTTTTCAGTTCCCAGGTTTTAATCAGACCCCATAACCAGGATCGCTGTACCCAGTGTTCCAGTTGAATCGGATGCAGGGTATAGCGGTTCTTCAGTTTGAAGTGAAAACTGTTCGCGCTGGGCTCGCTGGCGCTAATTTCCCATTCGCTTGCCAGACTCGGAATTCCCGCGGTGGTTTCTGTGGAAGGTACCAGGCTTGCGAGATATTTCCCGCTCTTATCTGTGAGCAGGAATTTTCCCAGGGCCGCCGGTTTCAGGTAAAAATGGGCGGCATCTCCGGATGACGTGTTATTGAATCGGAATAGATCTCCGGTAATGGTGCTGGTCTTGGTCAGGAACTTACCGGTGGCCGGGGACTGGATTGCGACGCACCTCTGGGCCAGCTGGTACACGGCGCCGTCGGTACGGCTTACAGTTCCGGCATTTTGTATCGGTTCATCGGGTTCACTGTTGATATCTTCTGCATCAGTAAGGACCGGATCTCCTGAGGTATATAATGAAGATTTTACTGTTTCACCTGATGCATTTATTGCGGGAATAAACGTATCACTGATATCATTTGGCTGAGAATCGTCCAGAATCTCACAGCCAACTATAAATAGAGACAGAACAACAGCCAGTATGGAAAACTTGCTCATTTGAGCCCCCATTGTTTTGAATTGGTAATTCATTGCGTTTCTAACCCAATAAAAACTATAAAAACCCGTTGAATGGAAGGTGTATACGATATACAAAATTCAAATTATGTGAATAAAGTCAACAAAAAAACTGACTGGCCGGTTTTATTATCAAGAAACTTACATCCGCTCCAGTACTGGCCCATGGGGCACGAGGCGTTTTATATGAAGCAAGCAGGGGGGATCTAATCGATATTTTCAACAAGAAAGCCCTTGAAAGGGGCTTTACCGGCCGCTACCCCTTGACCTCGATCCGGGCCTCGGGATTGAAGGGATTCGTGCGTACAGCGATCGAGTAGAGGTAGGGATAGTTCGCTTTCAGGTGCTTCATGTATTGCAGTCACTCGCTCACGATGAGCTTGTAGGCGCGGGCGGTATCTCCCTTGAGATGATTGATGTCCGATACGGGGAGGGCGTCGAACGATTTCCGGTGGTAAATTTTAAGCCCTCTGTCCAGCGCTTTTTGTGTTGAAAAACCAGGATGATCTCCCATGATAGCTACCGTATAGGCCCATTGTGTCCCATGGGCCTATACTGAACAATGTGCGGTTTACTAGATATTGAAGTAATATTTTGCAACAGAATTTCTCTGCGCGTCTGCAAGAATCTTGCAAGCATACTTTTAGTACAAGTATCATGTTTACTTGAAAGCCATGTGGTCGTGTCCCCTCCGGGCGATGCGCTGAGCCTGTCGAAGCGGGACAGGGGGGGATGCGGGCTAAAACTTCTTCCCGAAAAACCTGTACGTCTTATAAATCTTCGCCCCCATGTGCACGAGTGCGTTATTCATACTGTGGTTGTTTTCCACGATAAGCGACATGTCCGCCATTGTGTACCCGAGCTTCTTCGCCCGCTCCGCCGTCTCCACGTAAAAATAGGCGTCCAGGCCCCGCATGCGGAACTTAGGCCGGATCCCCATCAGTATCGTTTTCAGCCGGTCAATGCTTCTCATCCCCCACAGGATTTTCAGCAGCCCGAACGGGAAGAGCCTCCCGTTGGCCGCCTGCAGCGCAGGGTTTACGTCCGGGATCGAGAGGATAAAGCCCGCGACCTCGCCGTCATACTCCGCGATCAGCACAAACTCCGGCTTCACTATTTCCCTGAGCTCCTTCACCGTATGTTCCATCTGCTTCTCGGTCATCGGGTAATGTCCCCAGTTCTCTCCCCACGCCTCGTTGAATATGGTGAAGATCTTCGCTTTCTCTTCATCAAATTTCTTTAGATTGAGCTCGCGTATCACCAGCCCGTCCCAGTGCGCTGCCAGGTCCTTTTTCACTTTCTCCCACATCTTGTAAAAAAGCCGGGGAAAGCGCTCTTCAACCGTGAGCTTGTACGCGAACCAGTCGATATTTTTCCGGAACCCGTAATCCTCGTACAGACCGGGATAATAGGACGGATTGTAGGCCAGCTCGACAGCGGGAATATTGTCGTAATCGTCCATGAGCACGCCCGGCGTGTCATAGAGCGTGAAGTTGAAGGGCCCCTGCATGTCGGACATGCCCTTCCCCTTCAGCCACTCCTCCGCCGCGCCGAACAGCGCGCGCGACACTGCCGTGTCGTTTACCGATTCGAAGAAGCCCACGCACCCCCGCTTCTCCCCGAAGTACTCGTTGTGACGGTTGTCATAATGCGCGATGATCCGTCCGACGATCTCCCCGTCGCAAAAGGCAAGGAACGGCTGGATCACGCCCACTTCATGGTAGGGTCCGGACAGTATCAGATTGACCTGGTCGCCGATAAGGGGCGGCACCCAGTACGGATTGCCCCGGTAAAACCGCCAGGCCGAGGTGACGAATTTTTTTATCTCGGGTTTCGTGCTGCGAAGGGGTTTGATTATTACAGGTGGCATCAGTTAATACCTTTCACATTCCGATAGGTCCGCAAGCGCTTGCGGACCTATCGGTTTTATCGCTCATTCAAGGAGGCGATTTGTTTTCCCGCCTCTCCCCTGTTCAGGGGAGAGGCGGCCGCAGGCCGGATGGGCGTATTATACGATCCCGAGCTTCTTCCCGACCTTCGTGAAAATATCCAGGCTGGTGTCCAGGTCTTCCCTTGTGTGAGAGGCCATGACCCCGAGCCGGATCCGGGACTCGGCCGGAGCGACAGCCGGGTGCACGATCGGTGAGGCGTACACGCCCTCTTCGAAGATCATCTTGTTGAAGGTCATGGTCTTTTCCACGTCACGGATGAGGAGCGGGACAACAGCGGTGCGCGATGGGCCGGTATCGAACCCGCGCTCACTGAGGCCGGCAAGGAAGTAGTTGATGTTGTCCCAGAGCTGCTGCCGCCACTGCGGCTCCTCTTCCAGGAGCTCGAACGACTTGTACACGCCTGCCGCCGTCATGGGCGGCAGCGAGGCCGAGAAAATGTATGCCGAGGCCGCGTGCCTCAGGTGGTCAATGAAGTCCGCCGGCCCCGCCACGAACCCGCCGACCGCGCCGGCGAACTTGGAGAAGGTCCCGGCCACAACGTCGGCCGCG
>JBGTBN010000059.1:0-5913 GCA_041749375.1 Spirochaetota bacterium | reverse complement strand
CGGCGCGTGCGGCGCACGATGATGCTCGGCTCGGCGCGGTGGCGCCTCGGCCGCCTGCTCTTTCCAGTATTCGAGCTCGGCCGCGCGTGTTCCGGTCGCCTCGGCCAGTATCCGGAAGAAGAAGAACGCATTGGGGAAATGCGCGTTGCGGACAAAACGCTTTTCAAAGCCGCGCGCCTTCGCGCTATTGGCCGGACGCGTAAAGCTCGACTGGCGCGCGATCAGGTTGCACATCGCGTCCCATTCGCGCTTCGGGATGCGGAGCCGCGTTGCCAGCCCGGTGAATTTCTGGTGGAGCATGACGAAGGCTTCCTGAAAACCGCGCCGCTCGCCCAGCGCCTCGTCGAAAAGGTCGTACAGCAGTGCCGAGAGGAGCACGGCCGTGGGGACCTCCTCTCCTGCCAGGCGCCTGCGGTCCACAACAGCGAGCCGGGACAGGAGCGCGGTCCGGAACTTCTGGGGCTGGAGCTCCGGGATCCAGTGCCCGAGGATCTTCAATTCATCCAGCTTTATTAACGTCCCGGCGGCAGCGCCGCACCGGAGGATCTTGTAGAGCTCCTCCAGCATCCGGTGCGCGTTCGATTGGGTGATCATTGGCGCGCATTCGTGCGCGGCCCTGAGATCGTTCCTGGAAACAGTGAACCCGAGTTGGGCACAGAAGCGCGCAGCGCGTATGATCCGCACCGGGTCCTCCCTGAACCGCTGGCACGGGTCTCCGATGGAGCGAATTACCTTTCTCTTTAAATCCTCCAGTCCTCCGCCGTAGTCGATGAGCGACCCGTCGGCGCTGTTGTAATAGAGGCCGTTCACGGTGAAGTCGCGGCGCTGCGCGTCCTCGTCGATGGTCCCGTACACGTTGTTCGCGGCGAAGGCGCCGCCCTCGACCTGTTCCGGGTCCACGGCAGCGCGGAAAGTGGCCACCTCCACGAAGCGGTCATGGCTGATATACACATGGGCGAGCCGGAAGCGCCGGCCGATCAGGAAGCAGCGGCGGAAATGCCGTTTGATCTGCTGGGGCCGAGCATCGGTGACGATGTCGAAGTCCTTCGGCTTCTTGCCGAGCAGTATGTCCCGGACGCACCCTCCCACCAGGTGGGCCTGGAATCCGGCCCGCCTCAGGCGGTTGAGTATGTCAAGCACGCCATATTCGATGTTCTTTTTGGAGAATGAATGGCCGCTCTGCGGAACAATGATTGGGTACTTTTTCTTGAAAAGCGAGGAAAATAGTGACATGTCGATTATTTGTCTAAATTTAGTGAATTACTTGCATATAGCATGTCAGCTAATTCCGTCAAGTAATAATTAGTCTGCTTTACCCGCCGTTACGGTTTAACATGCAATTCTGCCCCGCTCCTTTAGCCAGGGGCAAGCATCTCGAAATGTACTTTACAAGAATCACTTTTTGTGCGGTAATCCGGCAGCGCACGGAACGAATGAAACGAGTATCAGGCATAACCATGAAAACCGGCCCCCGCTTCCTCTGGAAACGGGCCACTCTGCTCACCGCGCTCTGCGTCGTGACGGCGCTCTCCCCGCTCATGGCCCGGGGCAGCGCGGAGCTCGGGGCATGGGAATATCGCTGGGGCGGTCAGAATGAGCCGGGCCGCGCGGGTGATACCGTGCCCGCCGGTCCGTGGATACCGGCCGCATCGCCCCTCAATCTGCCGGGCCGGGGACGGAACACCGTTCTCTGGCTTCGCGTCCTCATTCCAGCCTCGGATATCGCGCAGCCCGCGGTATATTTTGATTGCGTGTATTACGGCTTCGAGGCGTACTACCGGGGGACGCTCCTGTACCGTTTTCCAGGCGATTCCTCCTTATATGCGTTTCACGGCAGACCCTGGCATATAGTCTCGCTTCCCGCGGACGCGGGTGGGGACCACCTCTACCTCAAGGTCAGGTCCGCCCGGTCCGAGATGGGCATCCCGGGCGCCACCCGTTTCGGCGGCTATTCCGGGCATATAATCGACATCATGCGGGGCGACCAGCTCAGGGCGACCGTTGCGCTCCTGCTCGTGCTGGCCGGAGCCATGGCCCTGCTCATGAGCGCAGTGCGCCGGGCAGACCCCTCGGTTTTCTGGGGCGGCTGTGCACTCGTGCTCCTCGGCATCTGGAACATCGGCAACACGCGGATCAAGCTGCTCTACCTGAACGAGCCGCTCTTCTGGCTCTACGCTGAGCACGCGGCCCTCTATTTTTCGCCTGTGGCGATCGGCCTTTTCCTCGAGCGGATTTTCGGCAGGGGCCCGGGCTCCTCCGTCCGCCGGGGATGGCAGTTCCTGCTCGCCTGCGCGATCGCGTTCATGGCGGTGTCCGTTGTTGACCCCTACTGGCTCCGGGCCTGCACCCTGCGTCCGTTCCAGGTGCTCCTGGCAATCTATCTGGTCGCGGTCTGCGCCTACATCTCGCGCGAGGCGCTGCGGGGCGATATCGATGCCCGGATCGTCGCAAGCGGGCTGGCGGCGGCAATCGCAACCGGTCTCTACGACATCGCCGTATCCTTCCTGGGGCTGAGCTTCATCCTCCCCAAGGTGAGCTATCTCGGCCTCATGGCTTTCATCGCTTCCCTCGGGATGGTGATGGACCGACGCCTTCGCGTTGTCCCGGCCAAGCTCCTGTCCTTCTCGACCAGGCAGGAAGGAGCGGACAGGGGAGCGACGGGCACTTCGCAGGAAAAAAAGACAGGCCCTGCCGCAATAACGCCCGACATCAGGAGCAAGCTGGACCAGGCCATCTCCTACCTTGGCGAGCACTATACTGAGGACGTGTCCCGTGAGGGGCTTGCGGCCCTGGTCGATATGAACCACGATTATTTTGGGAAAATGTTTATCAACTACACGGGGAAAAAATTCTCTACATATATAAATGAATTGAGAATCACTAAAGCCGCAGGACTTCTCACTAGAACTGACCAGAATATAGTCAATATTGCATTTTCTGTCGGTTACGAGAGTCTATCAACTTTTTATCGGGCATTCCAGGGGATTACCGGACTATCGCCGCTGGTTTACAGGGAGCGGTTCGGCAATAGATCCGTTGAGAATTAAGCATCATGGTTGGGGTCAGAGCAACCCCCCGGGGGGCAGAGCAAAAAAAGATAAAAAAACCGACCCGCCGGTTCTCATTTTAAGATTTTGTCTGATATTGAGAAGACAGTCCGATAGTTATCGGTATATAGTGAATGCACCGTGACAGTATACCGCCACGGTAGCCGGTCAGCCGGCCGCGTTATTTTACCAACATATTATTCTGGAGGACATTATGCAGAAAAGAAAGAAGCTCTGGTTACTATCGGTTATTGTTTCCGCAGTTCTTCTCACTGCCGCGTGCGACGATTCAGGCGGGAAGAACCCCTATCTCATCTACACGGGAAGCAACACCGCGATGAAGGTCATGTGGCAGATGACGGCAACCAGTACCTGCACGCTCGAATGGGGCACGCAGGAGGGGGTCTACACGCTGGGGAAAGTGACGACGACCGAGAACAGCAGCTCGACGAACCAGCACATTCATGCGTACACGATCAGCGGGCTCCAGCCCGGCACGAAGTATTACTACCGGGCCATGGGCGGTGGCCTGACGCGCACCGGCTCGTTCTACACTGCGCCGGCAGCGGACGCGACCGATGTCAATTTCCTGGCATTCGGCGATACCCGCTCCGCCACCACCACGCACAATCAGGTGTGCGCGGGGGTGATCGGCAGCTTTACGGACGACCCGGAGACCACATTCCAGACCATAGCCATCGGCGTGGGGGACATTGCGTTCGACGGCCTTGAAGCGACATGGAACAGGGAGTTCTTCAACAAGAGCCTGACGAACGCCCAGGCCTTCCTCGCCTCCGTGCCGTTCACGCCGCCCATGGGCAACCATGAATACGACGGAAAAACATTTAAGAAGTATTTCGCGTTTCCCTACGTGGCAAACCGCTACTGGTCATATGATTACGGCCCCGTCCACGTGGTCATAGTGGATCAGTACACCTCCTACTCACCCGGCAGCGCCCAGTACAACTGGATCGAGCAGGACCTGGCGAACTCGACCAAGACCTGGAAGATAATCGCGCTGCACGAGCCGGGCTGGTCGTCTGCGAGCTCCGACCTATTCGAGGGGCACGCGAACAACACGAGCGTACAGAACTACATCCAGCCGCTCTGCGTCAAGTACGGCGTATCACTGGTCATCGCGGGCCATAACCACTATTACGCCCGGGCGGAGGTTGGCGGCGTCACGCACCTGACCACCGCGGGCGGCGGCGCGCCGCTCTACTCGCCGAAGATAGGCGAGCCGAACGTGGTGATAGCGATCGAGTCGCTTCACTACTGCAAGTTCGAGGTCCGCGGCGACGACCTATTCTGCGAGGTAGTGACACCGGAGGGCACGATCCTGGATACATTTGATATAGCTAAATAATCATATTGAGGCTAGATGATACAGGTGGGGAACGCTCGCGAGGTCATTTCACAAGGAATGTCATCGCGAGCGCAGCGAAGCGATCTGTTACTTCATTTCTAAAAGCAATTTGTCGAAGGGAGCAGATTGCTTCGTCGCCTTCTAATATGTCCGCAAACGTTTGCGGACATATTAGGGCTCCTCGCAATGACATGGCAGCCGATAGCCAATCTATTATTTTTTCCTGAACAACAGCTGCGCGTCGCCGATATGGAGGTCGTCCCGTCCCGAGAACCGAGGCGCGAGCCTGATGTCCGGCACCTCGTATTCGCGCACGACCTGCCAGACCAGCTCGAAGCCGTTCGAGGCGAACAGGTCGATATACTCCCGGTACCGCACCCTGTTGGTATAGGTCATGGCGTCCTCGGTGAGCAGGCGGTCCCAGGTGAAATCGGAATACTTGTAGAAGAGGAACGGGTTGCCGAAAAAATGGAACTTGTCCTTGAGATCGATGACATGGAAGACCATGCCGCCGCTGGCGAGGATGTTGCTCATCTTGCGAATATAACCCGGCAGGTCCCTGACATGGTGGAGAACGGCGATCGAATAGATGAAGTCCACCCGCTCGTCGAAATCGATCTCGCCGAGGTCGCCGGAAATGAACCGTATGTATTTCGGGTTCGGCATGCAGGATTCGTCGTCGACGTATTCTAACCGGTCAATGTCCCAGCGCATTTTAAAAAAATCGATCTCGCTCCGCACGAACGAACGCTGCACGGTGGAATCGCAATGGCGCGGATACTTGTCGATGAGCGTTACGCTCCGCGCGCCTGCATGTAGGAAGTTGTAAGCGTTGATGAAGGAGTTACCGGGACCGATCTCGAGCACGGACTTGCCCCTGATGGAAAATCCATGCCTCTCAATCTGCCTGCTGATTATCTGGAAGTAGCCGTCAAGCGACCGGAAATCACTGCTGTATACCTTCGGCATGAGCCTGTTGACAAGCCTGAACAGCCTCAGCTTGCAATATACAAAGCGTACGATGAAATCGAACCGGCTGACGAAAAAACTGGTGATCGCGTTATATTTCTTCATGAACGAAAATAGTCATCTGCCCGGGTAAAGAGTTATTCTCTTTTTTTCAATACCCTCATTATGTGTCAAGATATTATCACGAATATTGTTATTTACACGGCGCGCTTTTATTGGAGGTTCCGCAGAGTCCGTAGTTGTAAGATTTTTCAGATGTTCCGGAGGTATGCGAAGAATCTCTAACCGGAAAAATGGTCAAACCCGCCCTTCATGTCTATTCTCCTCTCGCCGTGCAGCATGAAAACACCTTCTTCCTTGCGTAGCACTTCGCCCACAACCGTGAAGTCGGAAAACTCGCTCTTCAGCGCGTCAAGCCGCCCGGGAGAGATTGTGAAGACGAGCTCGAAATCCTCGCCCCCGTACAGGGCGTACTCATACGGGTCGCCGCCGGCCGCGCACGCTGCCTCGCGCGTCTCCCGCGAGAGGGGG
>JBGTBN010000058.1:0-4931 GCA_041749375.1 Spirochaetota bacterium | reverse complement strand
GGTCACGCCCGCAGTCGCGTGGCGGGAGACCGCGCACGGCCGCACGCGCTACATCGCCCTCACCTCCTGGGCGGTCAAACCCGGTGCCACGTATAAATTCATCGTAGGTCCCATGTCCGATGTTCACGGCAACGCGCTCGTCTCCGGCGACCGCGAGTTTGAGATCACGGTTCCCGAGTTCAGGCCCGAGTTCTCACTTGAAAGCGACAAGACGCTTCTCGAATCGGCCATGAGCCAGAAGGTCCCGGTAGAGATGGCCAACATGCCGGTCATCACGGTCGGCACCGCACCCTTCACGTTGAAGAACATACAGAAGTCCCTGGCGGACAAAGACTACAGCATCCTGGACAGCCTGAGTTACACATCCGCCGAATGGAAGACCGGGGTCGGTAAATATATCAGCGGCCGCGTAGGGTATGACCTCAGGAAACAACTGACCGCGGATCGGAAAGGGTGGGTCGGCATCGTTTTCACCGGCACGGTTACCGACTACGAAGGAAAGCCCAAGGTCGAGACCAGCGGCCAGTTGATCCAGGCGACGGACCTCGGCCTTTCGGTCAAGGAGGCCTACGACTCGTCGCACATATGGGTCCATTCTCTCAATCGCGGGACCCCCGTGGGAAACGCGGAAATCACCTTTTATGATATTGATGACAGGATCGGCACGATGCGGACAAATGCCGATGGCTACTGCCGCATCCCCAAAAAAGACCCGGGACTGCTTGATAAATCGCTGTACGTGGCCGCGGCAGGGCAGAACGACCGCGCATTCGTGACCGCGAGGGAGCACGACCTCCCCATGTACTACGTGTGCAACCAGTTCAACGACAAGGCATGGGAGCGCCTTCTGGGCGGGGAAATCATCTTTGACCGGAAGCTGTACCGGCCGGGGGACACCGTCAACATCAAGGGAATCCTCGCGGTCAGGGAAAAGGGCTCGCTTGCGCCGCTCCGCGACTCCGGCATCACCGTGACCATAGCTAACTCAAAGGGCGAGGAGCTCTTATCCAAAAAGATCAGCACTTCGGACCAGGGGGGCCTCTGGACGAGCGTCGAGATACCCTCCGACGCTCCCCTCGGGCATTACCAGGTTCGCATGGCAGAGAGCGACGACTCATATATCAACGACACGTTCCAGGTCGAGGAGTTCAGGCCGGTCGCCTTTTCCGTGGACGTCAACGGCCTCCGCGACGCGAGCGTTGGAGAGAACCTGCCCGTCACCATCGAGGGCCGGTACCTGTTCGGAGCGCCCATGCAGTCGGCGCCCGTGTCGTACAGCTGCATGCGCGTGAAGCGCCGCGCATCGTTCCCGAATTACTCGGAGTTCACCTTCGGCGACGGCCAGACCTGGGAGGACACCGATGTGGACTGGTCCAACGCCGGCTACTATACCGGGGATTCCGGCAGGCTGGATTCCGCCGGCAGGTACACGTTCACGCTGACGCCGCGCGCCATGCTGAACCAGGAGAAACTCCAGTCGCCGGAGCAGACGCTCCAGCTCTCCGACATCTACGACCTGAAGATGGAAGCGAAGGTCAAGGACGTGGACGACAAGACGGTCACCAGGACAGCGTATTCGACCGTGTATCCCGGCGCCTTCCTGATCGGCATCCGTACGAAAAACCGGTACCAGCACTTCGAAAATGATTTCACCTTCGACCTGGTGGCCCTCACCAACGACGGCACGGCCACGGAAGGAAGGGTGGCGGTCGTCACCGTCATCAGGTACAACTACACGTCGATCATGTCAAAGGGCCCCGGCGGCACGATGCAGCCGCGGAACATGCTGGTCAAGGAGCAAGTATTAACGAAGGAGATGGCCCTCTCGGGCACGCCCCGGCCCTTCACCTTCCGGCCAAAGGACGCAGGCGGATACGCCATCATTGTGAGCGAGAGCGGCGGCATGAGCTACTCCCGCGAAAATTTCTACGCATGGGGCGGCGAGATGGTCTCCTGGTTCATGGATGACGACGACGCAATCACACTCGTCCCGGACAAGAAGGAGTACGAGCCGGGCGAAACGGCGCGCGTGCTCATCCAGTCCCCGTTCGAGCGCTGCAAGGCCATAATCACGCTGGAGCGCGAGACGGTCATCTGGCAGAAGACCATCGACATCACTGAAAGCGGGACGCCGGTGGATGTTCCCATAAAGGCCGAATACCTCCCCAACGTCTACCTCTCGGTCATGCTGGTGCGGCCGCGCGTGGACCTTCCGGAAAACGCGGACCCCAAAATACGCGCGGAATACATCAAGAACGACCTGGGCATGCCGCGCTTCAAGGCGGGCATCACGAAGATATCGGTAAGCAACGCGTCGAAGAAGGCCCGGCTCGAGATCACCCCGAATAAAAACGATTACAGCCCGGGCGATCCGGTCACCATCACGATCCAGACCCAGCCCGGCGCCGAGGTGGCGCTGGCGGTTGCGGACCGGGCCGTTCTCGACCTCGTGGACTACCAGTACGCGAACCCGGTGAACAAGCTCTACCAGAACTGGCCGCTGGGCGTGCGCATACTGGAGAACCGGCGCTTCCTCATCAAGCAGTACCGCTACACCCAGAAGGGCGAGAGCCCCGGCGGGCAGGGCAAGGGCGACGAGCTCGAGGGCCTGGGCGGCTTCGACAAGGACAGCGAGGACGGATCGCGAAAGGACATCCGCTATACCGCGTACTGGAACCCGGCAATTATCGCGGACAAGGAAGGAAAGGCGACAGTCACCTTCACCCTGCCGCACAACCTTACCACCTTCCGCATCATGGCGCTCGCGTCCGTGAACGGGAAGTACCGCAACGCCAGCCGCGAGTTCAGGGTGCGCAAGGCGCTGGTTATCCAGAAGAACCTGCCGCGCTTCATACGACCCGGCGACACCCTCTCGCTCGGGGCGGTGGTCATCAACCAGACCGACCGGAGCGATGATTTCGTCTTCTCCGTCCAGTCGCCGCTCCTGCAGGGCCCGGTGACGACGACCACCGTGACCATAGGCGCGGGTCAGGCGAAGGAGATCACCTTCCCTGTCTCGCTCAACATCCAGGGCTACCTTGCCCGGAAAAAGGCTCCGAAGAAGGACGCGGCGGACCCCGAATCGAAGGAGCCCGCGGGCCAGGTCACGGTGTCCGGCTGGCTGTCGGTGAGGCCGGCCAACATCGAGAAATTTACCAGCGCCGGCTTCAGGAAAAACGACGTCGTGGACAGGCTCGCCTTCTCCTTCCCGGTGCGGGAACAGCCGCCCGAGGAGGCCTTTACCGTGGCCGGCTTTACGACAACCGAGGAAAAGGAATACATCCAGTTCCCGGTCCCGGGCCGCGTGCTTCTGGGCATGGGAGGGCTGGACATTACCCTTGCGCCCACCGCGCTGGTCGGGCTCAACAAGGCATTCACCTTCTATAAAACCAACCCGTTCTTCTGCCTGGAGCAGCGGGCCTCCGCGTTCCTCCTGACGATGTCGGCGGGCGAGCTGCTCAAGCAGTTTTCCTTCAACCCGCCCAGCGACCGGGACTACGATTTCTCGCGCATCGAGGAGCTGTTCCTGGGCGAGATCGGCCAGTTCGTTAACGCTGACGGCGGGTTCAAGACATGGAAGGACGACCGCGGCGGCAGGAGCGATCCCTACCTGACCGCGTACGTGGCCTTCGTCCTCCAGATGGCGAAACAGAACGGCTACGGCGTGAAGTCGTCGGTGCTGGACGGTGCCGCGGATTTTCTCGAAAACTACGTGCGCGAGCCGGGGCAGGACGGGTACCTCTACATCCTGGAGACCTTCTCCCTTATCAACTACGTGCTGTCGGCAAAGGGCGATTACAATTCGTCGCTCACGAACCTCCTGCTCGACAACGAGAAGAAGCTCTCGCTCCGCGCGAAAGCATACCTCGCACTGGCGATCGCGATCAAGAAGGACATCAGCGATTACCGGGAAAACAAGCACACGAAACGGATCGTGGAAAGCCTCAGGAACCGCATGGACATCACGACCCGCAAGGTCTCGTTCAAGGAAGAGGGCACTGACGGCTTCGACCGCGCCTTCTACTCGGGCGGCTCGACCGCCGGGGTCATCCTCCGGCTCATGATGATGGTCGACCGCAACAACCCGCTCATCCCGAGCATGGTGCAGTACATCATCGCCGACCGGGGCGGGACCATCTGGGGCGACAGCCACAGCGCGGGGCAGGCGGCGCTCGCGCTCCGCGAGTATTACAGGATTTACGAGGCGGGATCCGGCAGCTCCTCGTACCAGGGGACCGTGTCCCTTAACGGTAAAACCATATTCGAGCCCAGGCTCGACCGGGAGAAGCTCGACGTGTATTCCTTCGGCCTTCCGATAGACGGCCTGTACGCCTACGGTCCGGCCGGCGTGAACCATCCGATGATTTTCTCCTCTTCGAACAAGAACCGGCTCTACTATACCGCCACGCTTAACTACTTCCCGGCGCTGGCAAAGATCGAGCCCCGCGACGAGGGGATGGAGATCCAGCGGGACATCGTCGACCTGGGGCGGCCGTCGAAGATCGACAGGGCCGGCACGGTCACGCGCGGCAGCCTGACCCGGGGCACCATTTACATGGTCCGGATCCGCGTTGTGGCGCCCAAGCCCTGCTTCAACGCGCTCATCACGGACCCGCTGCCATCGAACGTGGAGATCGTGAACACGGCCTTCAAGACCGAGGAATCCTCCCTGTCGAAGCACACATCGAAGGAGAAGCCGTCTTTTGAATACTGGTGGATGGATTCGCTGCCGTCGATCGAGTACCGGGACGACCGGGTCGTGATCGTGCAGAATTACCTTGCGCCGGGCATGCACGAGTTCACCTACCTGGTACGGCCCCTGCTCCGGGGAACGGCCCAGGCCCCGGCCGCGCAAACGAAGCTCATGTACGAGCCGGAGGTGTTCGGCCGCACCGGCAGCGGGTCCCTGGCTGTCAAGTGATGCTATCGGC
>JBGTBN010000057.1:0-12369 GCA_041749375.1 Spirochaetota bacterium | reverse complement strand
ACAATTAACGGATAAAAAAAGGCCCTGATAGGGTGGGGATTAATCCCCACCCTATCAGGGCCTTTTCATTGGCTTAATTCAGATGATCAATGAGCGGGGGTTTGCCCGGCCGGCTCTTCCGGCTTTTTCGGCTCGCCGAGGGTGTTGATGCCCAGGATGTCATAGATGAAGCAGTACCCGGTATATACGGTGTTCCAGGTGAGAGCGCCAAGCGCCAGCAGGACGAACAACCCGAAGCGGTTGGGTTCGAGCGTAAAAATGAGCATTATAAAAGCGAGGCCGATCATAAACCTTATGTACCGGTCAGACGCTCCGACGTTTTTTTTCATTTCCATGGCGGTCCCCTTGGTTAAAGTAGATTGCTCCCCTCGAAGCCCGGGGAGCCGGCGCAGTTCCCAGCGCCGCACGATGTTGATTGATAAAGTATGAAAGGGGCGTTTTAATCTGCAAGAAAAATTTTATTATTGACTAATTTTTTTGGCGCTCGATCTGTACAACCAGAATCGAATGATACCGGGCCCCGGCGCCGCCGGACCCCCGTGAGGAACACAATGGCACGAATACTGTCGGGCATACAGCCCTCCGGAACGCTCCATATCGCGAACTATTTCGCCATGATGAAGCCCATGGTCGAGTACCAGCGGGACCACGAGTTGTTCTGCTTCATCGTCAATTACCACGCCATGACCAGCAACCAGGACGGCGACCGCCTACGGAACTTCACGGTCGAGGCCGCGATCGATTTCCTGGCCCTGGGCCTGGACCCGGACAGGGCGCATTTCTGGGTCCAGTCGGACGCGCCCGAGGTGACCGAGCTGACCTGGATCCTCTCATGCCATACCTCGCTCGGGCTGCTGGAGCGGAGCCACAGCTACAAGGACAAGGTGGCCCACGGCATCGTGCCAAACACGGGCCTGTTCACCTACCCGATCCTCATGGCCGCGGACATCCTCCTCTACCAGGCGAACATCATCCCGGTCGGGAAGGACCAGAAACAGCACGTGGAGATCACCCGCGACATCGCCATCAGGTTCAACAACATGTACGGCGACGTCTTCACCATCCCCGAGCCGCGGATCCCCGACGATGTCGCGGTCATCCCCGGCATCGACGGCCAGAAGATGTCCAAGTCCTACGACAATACGATCGAGATTTTCGAGGGCGAGAAGAGTCTGAAGTCGAAGGTAATGAAGATCGTGACCGACTCGACGCCGGTGGCCGATCCCAAAGACCCGGACAAATGCAGCGTGTTCGCGCTCTACCAGCTGTTCGCGGAAAAAGAAAAGGCCGATGCCATGAGGGAGCGTTACCTGAAGGGCGGCGTCGGGTACGGCGAGGCCAAGAAAGATCTTTTCGGCATGATATGGGAATACTTCGCTCCCTACCGCAAGCGGCGGGAGGAACTGAGCGCCGATAAGGGCGAGATAATAAGGATACTCAAGAAGGGCGCGGAGAAAACACGCGCGGTCGGGGCGGTTACCCTTGCCCGGGTCAAGGACGCGACCGGGCTCTCATACGACAGGCGGTGATCCTTTTCCGGGCGGCCGCGCCATAGGGCTGCGCACCCGGAAAAGCTCCATCCGCCTGCTACCTGCCGAACCCGCCCCTTCCGCCGCCGCCGCTGCGCTTCTCGGTCTTGGGCTTGGCTTCATCAACGCGAATGTTCCGGCCCTCGAAGTTAAACCCGTCCAGCTCGTTCTTCGCGTTTTCCGCCTCGGACTGGCTCGACATCTCGACGAACCCGAATCCCTTGTCCCCGATAATCCTGACGTCAATCACGGTCCCATGGGCGGCGAACAGCTGCTTCAGCTGCTCCTCGCTGACGGTATAACTGAGGTTCCCGATAAACAGCTTACTCCCGTGCATACGATGCTCCTTTCCTGCGATATCTTGTGCTCAACAATATCGTCACATAGGATATAGCCGCACGCGGGCCGTTTCTACGTCCTAATTCCAATACCATCAAGCGTATTTGTGTAGTATGCCGGATAGCGGGAAATAATCAACCACTTTATTTCTCAGGCGAGCCGCTCGGCCTTCTCGATAAACGCGCGCATATGCTCCGGGTAATCGGCGGTAAAGGTCATGGTGCGCCCGTCCGCCGGGTGCGCAAACTCGAGGAAAACCGAGGCGAGGAGCAGGAAGGGGACCCGGTATTTCTCCCACTTTTTCGAGTATATCGGGTCGCCGACGATGGGGATCCCCTCCGACGAGAGGTGCACCCGGATCTGGTGCGTCCTCCCGGTATGCAGGTCGATGTCGAGGAGCGTGAACACGCCCAGGCGGCCGTTGAACACCTGTTTCACCCTGAACTCGGTGACGGCCTCCCTCCCCTTCTCGTCCACGCACATCTTGTGCCGGTATTTGCGGTGCCTGCCGATGGGCCGGTCGATCACGCCGTGGTCCGTGCGCGGCTTGCCCACGACCAGCGCGGCGTATTTCTTCCGCACCCTGCGGCCGCTGAACTCACCGGTAAGGAACGTGTGCGCGGCGTCGTCCCGCGCGACTACCATGAGCCCGGCCGTGTCCTTGTCGAGCCGGTGCACGATCCCCGGCCGTGCGACGCCGCCTATGGACGAGAGGTCCTTCACGTGGTAGAGCAGGCCGTTCACCAGCGTGCGGCTCCAGTTTCCCGGCCCGGGATGCACAACGAGACCCGGCTGCTTGTTGATCACAATGATAGACGGGTCCTGGTACACGATATCGAGTGGAATGTTCTCCGGCTCAAGGTCGAGCGGAACCGGCTCCGGTACCGTGACCGTGATCTCGTCATCGGTCTTCACCTTGTAATTCGGTTTGATGACGCAGCCGTTGACCAGGATGTTTCCCCCTCGTATCAGCTTCTGTATATAGCTGCGCGAGAAGTCCAGCTCGAGCGACACCGGCAGGAACCTGTCGATCCGGTCAAGGTTGTTTTCTTCGGGGACGGTGATTTCAATTTGATCTGTTGGCATGGCTCTCCCGCTACCGGTCGCTTGTACACTCCTCGTGGAAAAGCTTCAATTACTATATTGGCACCGGTCAAAAAAAACGCTCTCCCGGCGCGTCATAATTGTTTTGACAAATTTTCTTTCATCCTGTACTCTCCCTGAAGATTTTGTATTATGTTTCAGCATTATACGCTGTTTCCCGGGTTCGGCCCGGCCGGCGGCCCGGATAAAATTTGCGCAATGCATGACCGGGCGCGGTATATCATTCAAACAGGACGCGCGGGGGAATCATGAAAAGATCAGTAGTGCCGTTCGTGACGATGCTCATGCTAACCATCATGACAGCGGGGACCGGCCTGTACGCCGACACTCTCCAGCTCTTCGAGGGAACCATCCTCGTGGGTAAAATCATCGAGGACGAGGGCAAAACCATTCTCTTCGCCAACTCCTACGGTACCTTCAGGATAAAGAAGACCAAGCTCGACAACAGCTACAAAACCAACTCGTACGAGGAAGACATCGCCCTTCACCGGAAGCTGAAGCTCCCGGTCAACGAGGGGGAAATCATGAGGAACTTCCGGGCCGGGCAGGACCGGAAAGAGGGAAAACGGATCGGGCCCATCAAGGAAGAAACGGTCCAACCCGGGCCGGAAGAGATCAAAACGGAGACGGACAAGGCAGAGCCCCTCATCGCCCCAAAGAAGAAAGATGACTCCGGTGACAGGTGGACGAGCGGCAGGCTCTCGTTTTCCGGTTCGTTCATCTACAACCTTGGCCCCGGCAATGCGGGCCTGCCCTACGGATACGGCGGCAATTTCGCCCTGGACCAGGGGCTCGACTTCATCCCCGGCGAACGTCACCCGGCGATGTTCGGTCTGCGCTTCGAGGGAGGGTACGTCTACTTCAAGAAAGGCTCGCTCCGGATAACGGGCTTCACGACCGGCGCGGGGCTGATGTGGGCCCTCCCCTCTATGAAGAACAGGTGGGGCTGCTTCATCCTTGCGCTGATGCCGGGCGTCTCCTTCCTCAGGGCGGACCTGTCTGGACCGTTCAGCATGGGGGGCGCGACCGCGCAGGACTACGCGTTCATGGGCCAGGCGATTTTCGGGTACCAGAAATCGTGGGGAGTATTCTCGCTCTTCGTGCAGGCGCGGTACATGTACGTGATGCAGCGAGGGGACGACCTCATGTCCATAGCCGGCGAGGTCGGGTTCGGCTTCAACGCGTGGTAGGTTGATGCCGGCCGCCGGGACGGGCGTTTCCCTATTCGACCTTTTCTATGATGCCCCTCTGCTCGAGATTTTCGAGCTTCTTCAGTTCGGCCTCGATTATTTTCCTGCTCTCTCCGGTATCGGTCATGGTGTCGGCTTTATTCTCGCCCCCGGTGTCGGTCATGGTGTCGCTCTTCTTTTCACCGCCGATATCGGGTTTTGTCTCACCCGTCGTATCGGTCCTGGTATCGCCGCCGGTGTCCGGCTTTTTCTCCTCGAAGCGGATTGTCTGATCGCCCGTCTCCTCCCGGGTCTTTTTCCGGGCAGATGACTGTTTCAGGACATCCATGCTGTTGCCCTTCACGCTCCCTGTAATGTCCGCGCTTGACATCACCATGTTGAAGAGGTCGGTATACCTGCTGAAGGTGCCGAGCGGGGCCCGGCACTCGACGACCAGCAGGTTCTTGCCGTATTTCATGAGCATGGTTCGCTGGAGGAGCGTGACGCCGCGCCTGTTGTATTGGAACACGATCAGCTTTATGGTCGCCCTACTCCCGACAGCAACTTCACCGGTCTCGATTATGTTCATGAGCCCGCCGCCGATCCCCTTCAGGTACCATTTTTTCCAGCTCGCCCATTTCCACTTTTCATCATCGTCCATGCGGGAAGCGGCTGCCTCGATTGCCGCGCTGCCGCGGGTCAGGGTCAGGATATGCCGGTACCCCACGTCCCGGTAGGACTTTTTCCATCCGCCGGGCACGCAGATGCTGTAGCCGTAGGTCTCGTCGTCGTAACGAGTGCACTCATCGGCCGCTGCGGGCCATGAAAAAACAGCGAGCAGGATGAAACAAATCAGCAGTGTACGATTCATAAGTATCAGCACCGGTAATTTTTTTTCGCCGGGTTGTGATTATCATAATTCGGGCTGCCTGTCCATCATAAATTTTTCGTTTGCGGAAAAATGGCGCAGGGGGAACGTTCCTTCCTTACGATAGGTCCGCAAGCGCTTGCGGACCTATCGTAAAAGGCGGCGCATTAATATGATTGACAGGGCATCATGACGGGGAGAGATTATGGAATGAATATCGCGATGGAACAACTGGCCACCATCAGAGCGGGGATCATGAATAGGATCCACCAGCTGACTGCGTACGTGGCAACCCTCTACTATTTCGAGATCATATTCCTGATGTTCGGCCTGCTCTTCCTGTACGGCCCGGCGGTATCGATAGCCGCGGGAGCCCTTCTCTCGCTCCTGCTGGCCTATCACATCATCCAGCTTTATTACCGGAAAAAGGCCCACCGCGTTATACAGCTCTGCCTCATCGATCTCCACGCGGCGTTTGCCGCGGGATACCTCTTCTACTGTATCGCCGGCGGTGCCGGGAGCGATCCGGGAACGCCGCTCGTCATCGCGGTCAGGTCTTTCCTCCTCGCGTGCGAAATCCCTCTCCTCTATTTCCTCTCGGGAAGCGAGACAGCCAAATCCTTCCGCTAAATCCCTAGCGGGCAGGCTCTGTTATCTGGGGAAACCGGGCCGTCGCGTATTTCTCTTCCCTGATGATGTTCCTGAGCTTGGTAAAGGTGTTGAAGGGAAGCTCCGTCACCGCCATGTTCGCCAGCCCGGGAGGGAGCGAGCCGCCCGGCTCACTGTGAAGCTGGTAGGTCACCGTGACATCGCCGTTACCCTCGGGCCTGAAGGTCCATACCGCGTCGAGCTTCCTGATCCTGACCCTCCCGCTCACGGGCGGCAGCGCGTCGGGCACCGCTTTGATCGCCAGTGTGACAGCGAGCGTTTTTCGGTCCTGTTGTACGATCGAATGGGTGACCATGTCGCGGGTACTCACGGGCCAGGGCGCTTTCGTGGCGCTGTAGGTCATCCGCTCGGACTCAGACATTTTTTTCACGACCCGCGCCTCGATGCAATTGTGCATCCAGAGCGGGTAGGAGGCGGCATCGTCGAATACGGCCATCAGGCTGGAAAGGCGCGCGCCGGTCAAGCGCATCACGGCCCTGAACTGCTTCGTCTTCGACCCGGGCATGTCCCGGAGATAGATCACGATGCCATTGCCGCTTTTCTTGAGCGCCCAGCCGTCATCGTTCCCGGCGCGCGCCGCAGCGAACGATGACGCGAGCAGGATTGCCAGCACTATTATCCATGCATGTTTCATAGGATCCCCCCCGGGCGGCCGCATGTGTATGGGGCCGCGAATATGTTCACCGTCCGCGCAGGTGCGGCCGGCCTACCCTTCCGCTTTCGCCTCGGCGCTCATCACCGTGGTCACCGGCTCTTCTATCACATCGTACACTGCGGCAGCATACTTCGGCTCAGCCGCCACCCTCCTGAACTTGTCCATGGTGGAAAGAGGAAGGTCAAGGACGGAGAGGTTCAGAAGCCACTGGGGAAGATCGCCCCCCGAGTCGTTGGCGGTCTGGTAGGTTATCATCACCTCGCCGGACTCGAGCGGCATGAAGGTCCAGGTGGAATGTATCATCGGGATGCGCACGCGATGTTTCTTCTTCGGGATAAAATCCGGCCGCGCGCTGATCGCTATGGTCACCGCCAGGGTTTTCGGATCCTGGGTCATAAGGGAATACACGATGATATCCCGGTTCGTGGCCGGCCAGGGGGCATGGGTCACCGTGTAGGTGATCCGCTCATGCACGTTCATTTTTTTGAGGAGCCGTGACTCTATGCAGTTGTGCATCCACCTGGTGTAAGAGGGCGTATCGTCGAACGCAGCCACCATGCTCGAGAGACGCACTCCCCTGACGTACGTGATCCCCTTGAATTCCTTCATCTTCGTACCGGGGAAATCCCTGATGTACGCCCGTATGCCCTTTTCTTCTTTACCGAACTTCCAGCCGTCCCGCGCATCGGGCTTGATCTCCGCTCCCGCGCCGACCACTATGATGGCGGCCATGACCGCGCTAATGATCGCGCTGTTAATATATTTCATGATTAATCGTTAACTCCAGCTTGCGAATCGATCTGCCGGCGCGCGACCGCTCAGGCGTTCTCCGCTACCGCGTGGCCGAACTCCGAGCACTTGAGAAGGGTCGCCCCCTTCATCTGCCGCTCCAGGTCGTAGGTCACCCGCTTCTGGAGAATGGTCTTGCCGATGGCGTCGATCAGCCGGTCCGCCGCCTCCTTCCAGCCCATGAAGCGGAGCATCATCTCTCCGGAGAGCATGAGCGAGCCGGGGTTGACCTTGTCCTGTCCCGCGTACTTCGGTGCCGTGCCGTGTGTCGCCTCGAAGACCGCCTCGCTGTCGCCGATGTTGGCGCCGGGCGCCATGCCCAGGCCGCCCACCTGCGCCGCGAGCGCGTCGGAGAGGTAATCGCCGTTAAGGTTTGGCGTCGCGAGCACGTCGTACTCGTCGGGACGGAGAATGATCTGCTGAAACATCGCGTCCGCGATCCGATCCTTGATCAGGAGCTTTCCCTTCGGCACGATACCGTTATGCCTGCTCCAGAGCTCGTCCTCTGTGACGGTGAGGTCGCCGAACTCGTCCCTGGCGATCTCGTACCCCCAGTCGCGGAACGCGCCCTCGGTGTATTTCATGATATTACCCTTGTGCACCAGGGTCACCGATTTCCGGTTGTTGTCGATAGCATATTGTATCGCCCTGCGTACCAGGTTCTTCGTATTGACGACGCTGATCGGCTTGATGCCGACGCCCGCGTCCAACGGGATCTCGGAGTGCATCTCCTCTATGAGGAAGTTGATCAGCTTCTGCGCTTCCGGGCTCCCCTGCTTCCATTCGATACCGGCGTACACGTCTTCCATGTTCTCCCGGTAGATGACCATGTCCACCTTCTCCGGCTCTTTCACCGGGCTCGGGACGCCCGGCAGGTACCGGACCGGCCTGACGCAGGCGTAGAGCTTCATCTTCTGGCGCAAGGTCACGTTGATGCTCCTGATCCCGCCGCCGACGGGTGTAGTCAGGGGGCCCTTGATGGCCACCTTGTAACGGCCGATCTTCTCCAGCGTGTCCTCGGGGAGCCAGCGCCCGGTTTCCTTGAAGGCCTTCTCGCCCGCCAGCACCTCCATCCATTCGATCTGCCGCTTACCGCCATAAGTCTTTGCCACCACGGCGTCCAGCGCGATCCTGGTGGCGCGCCATATATCGGGGCCGGTTCCGTCGCCCTCGATAAAAAGAACCACCGGATTGTCGGGCACCGTGATCACGCCCTTTTCGTACTGTATCGTTTGTGCGCTCATATTGTTCCTTTCTGTTTAAGAAGTTTCTGCAAACGGGGACAACTAACATTATCCGTAAATTTTTGTCAAACCTCAATTTAGTCATCAGCCAAATCAGCACATAATTCTTGACAAATAGCCGTTGCCCGAATAGCGTACTGAGGCGGTGCGGTAATCCCGCAACAACCCCGGGAAAGAGGTATTACCATGAAGGTCATGCACGAAAGCAAGGAATATAAGGAATATTTCGAGGACGTCCAGGGCTACTACCAGGACCAGGAGAAAAAAGCTGAGATCGTACCGATCGGGAAACGGCTGCAGGAGATCCGCGAGATGCAGAAGCTGTCCATGGAGCAGTTCGCGCGGATCTCCGGCATCGACCAGGGCAAGCTTCAGGACATCGAGGCCCAGAAGGTCCTTCCCGACCTGGGCACCATCGTCAAGCTCTCGAAGGCCCTCCGCATCGGCACGAGCTTCCTCCTCGGCCAGGAATCCGGCTACAGCTACTCGGTCGTCCGTAAAAAAGACCGGCAGAATATTAAACGCTTTTCAACCGGCTCGTCGGAGAGGCCCAATTATCATTACCAGTCTCTGGCCAGCGGGATCAAGGACAAGCACATGGAGACGTTCCTCGTGACCCTCAACCCCGGCGCCGGGAGCGAGGAGCTGTCGAGCCATGACGGCGAGGAGTTCATCGTGGTCATGGAGGGACGCGTCAGGGTCGTACTGGGCAACAAGGAAGAGCTCCTCGAAGAGGGGGACAGCATTTACTATCTCGCCCCGGTGCCCCACAACGTGCTCAATGCATCGCAGCAGGGAAATGCCGTCATCATGGCCGTTATTTATACCGGCCGCTGATTTCCGCGAAGACTTCGAAAGTATCGCCCAGCCGCAGCGCCTTCTGCGCGCTCCGTACGGCCTGCCTGTCGGGCAGGCCCACGCGGTCCGGGTGGAGCCCGAAAAACTCTGTCCTCACGATCCCGCACCCGCATTCCGCCAGCAATCGCTTCATTCCGCGCGGCGAGGGCTCGAATACATGCTCCTCGGGCCGTATGGCGTAATACTTCCTCCTGTTGAACCGCGCGCAGGCGCCCGCCCCGTTCGGTACCGCGATGGCGATGACGCCCCCGTCGCCGAGAAGCGGCAGGGCCCCGCGGACAAACGCGCGCGGGTCCTCCATGTGTTCAAGCGTGTACCAGAGGGTCAGCGCGTCGAACGGCCCCGTCGCCTCTCCGATTGCCGCGTGGGATGCCACGCCGAATGTTTTCTTCGCGACAGTCCTCGCGTAATCCGATATCTCCACGCCCTCGGCCCGGTACCCCCGGCGGGCGGCCTCGTCGCAGAATATCCCCAGGGCCGAGCCGATGTCCAGGATACGCCCCCCCGCGGGAATCATGCCCCCGATGATCCCGAGCCTGCGGCCGGCGATGGCCCTGATATTCGCCTCGTCTTCAATATAAGTCCTGCCGTACGCCTCACGGTGATTCGATTGAAAGTAATCTTCCTCGTATTGTTTCGGCGACTGCCCGGTCCGTTCCTGGAAATTCGTCCGGCACGCGCGGCAGCGGCGCAGGAGATAAAAACTCCCGGTATATATGGCACTGCTGCCGGGAGAGTCGCATACGGGGCAGTTCATTGATTGGACCTCGGCTTTTTCGACTTCGGTTTAATCTGACGGCATAACGGGGAAATAATCAATAAAAAAAATCGGGTGATGCGGCCGGTCTATTGCCGGGGCCCGGACAGCGGATCTCGTCCGGGCCCCGGTCATTTATCTCACGACCGATCCGTCAGGCCTTTTCCGATATTGGTCAACGAATTTCGAATCAGTTTCCTTTTCAGTTTGTTTGTCAGTTTGTTTCCTGTTCTCCTTCCCGGGCTTTTTCTGCCGCTCCTGCTCGAGTTTCTGCCGCTCTTCATCGAGCTTCTTCTTACGCTCCTTCTCGAGCTTCACGCGCTCCTCCTCGAGCCTCTTCTTCTGCCCCTCCTCGAGCTCCCGGCGCTGCTCCTCCTCCTTTTTCTGCCGCTCTTCATCGAGCTTCTTTTTCCGATCCTGCTCGAGCTTCTGCCGCTGCTCCTCTTCCTTCTTCTTCCGCTCTTCAACGAGGCGCTGGCGGTCATGATCGAGCCTCCGGCGTTCCTCCTCGAACTTATTCCGGCGCTCATTCTCGAGCTTGTTCTGGCGTTCCCGCTCGAGCTTCAGGCGCTCCTCCTGCTCTTTCTCGCGGCGCTGGTCTTCAAGCCCCTTCTGGCAGGACTGGTTGCAATTCGCCCGCGCCTGGCCCGTCAGCCTTCCGCACGAGGCAATGCACTCCCTGTGGGTCCGGTTGCTGTCTATCTGCCTGCCCTGCTCTTCCTTTCTCTCTCGCTCTTTCTCGAGCCTCCGCCGCTCCTGTTCGAGGCGCGCGCGCTCTTCCTCGATCTTTTTCAGCCGCTCCTCTTCTGTTTTATTCCGGCGCTCCTGTTCGAGCCTCAGGCGATCCCGTTCTTCCTTCTTCCTGCGCTCCTCCTCGAGGCGATGACGCTCGCGCTCGAGTCTCATGCGCTCCTCCTCGAGCTTCGCGCGGCGATCCTGCTCTTCCTTATTCATGCGCTCTTCCTCGAGCCGGCGGCGCTCCTGTTCAAGCTTCGCGCGCTCCTGCTGGAGCTTCCTGGCGCGCTCTTCCTCGATCCTCCTGCTTTCATCATCATGCCTCTTCTGGCAGGACTGGTTGCACTTCGCCCGCGCCTGGCCCGTCAGTCCCCGGCACGAGTCGATGCACTCCTTGTGGGTCACGTTCCGGTTGTCCCGGAACTCATCACGATCCCTGCGGCGCTCCTCCTCGAGCCTGCGCCGCTCCCGTTCGAGCCGCTCCCGCTCCTGCTCCTCCTTCTCCCTGCGCTCCCGCTCGATTTGCTGACGTTCGGCAAGGAGGCGCTGGCGCTCGCGCTCGACGCGCCGGCGTTCTTCCTCGAGCTTTCTCAGGCGCTCGGCTTCCTGTTTTTTACGGATCTCGATCTCGATCATTCTTTTCTGGTCCTGCCCGTCCCGATAGGTGCGGTCCTCGTCGGACGGCACATCGAAAGAGATACAGGACCAGCTCGTCAGCGCAAGCGCCACAAGCAGCACGTACTTCATCATACCGAACCTTCCAGTGTTATTCATAAATTCTTTGTCCATTCGCCATGTGACCGTATATAGGTTTATTTCGTTTTAATTTTTTTTGGGGCAGGTGTTTTTTTCCCGGCGCTAAAAGACATATTCACGGGAGACGCGCATGCCGTACTGCGGGACGCGGTAAAACGGTTATGATACCGGCGCCGGCCTGTTATTCATACTTCGTCTCCTCCAGGTTCCTGAGCCGCGAGCGCTCCACGAGATGTTCCAGGGAGAAGAGGTGACGCTGTGCGCGTGCGACCAGGGCGAAGCCGGCGACAAAGACCAGGTCGCGCACGACAAGCCAGGCGCTCACCGTCTCGCCGAACTCGATCCCGAGGCGGCTCACCTCGAAGCAGCCGCAGTCGAATGAACGGCCGCGTGCCAGGTTGACCGCTAAGAACGCCGTGAACGCGATCATCATGAGAAGGGAGATGAAGGCAGCGGCCCTGATCCGGTAGCCGACGATGAGCAGGAGACCCAGGAGCGTTTCGAGTGCGGGCACCAGGACTGCCGCATACGGAATCAGGTCGAGTGGAATGATATCGTACCGCGCGACGACCTGCGCGAATTGCCCCGGGTCGGGCAGTTTGAGCGCCCCGGACAGGAGGAGCATGGCGCCGAGGAGCAGCCGCACGGCCGCCGTCAACCGGTTGCCATACATGGTGCTGTTGAGCCCTTTTTTAAACATACTTTCACTGTTCATTTGCCGGTACGCTCCACGGGATATCCCCTCTCTTCCCAGCCCGGGAACCCCTCCTCAATCACGTAGAGGTTGTGTCCGTAGCCGCGGCCGATCATGTCGCGGGCAAGCGTTGCTGCGGCGCCGCATTCGGCGCCGTCGCAGTAGATGACGATTTCGCGCGGCCTGCCCATCAGCGAATCGAG
>JBGTBN010000056.1:0-4531 GCA_041749375.1 Spirochaetota bacterium | reverse complement strand
GCCTCGAGCGCCTGCATCTGCGAGCGGGTCCGGAGCAGGTCGCTCCTCCTGCTCCGCCCGATCTCGACGCGCCGCCGGAGCTCGCCCAGCATCTGCGCATGGAGCCCCAGCACCTGCTCGCCGTTCCGGAGCCCCTGCCGGAGCAGGAGCACGCCGTAATACGCGGACGCCACCTCGTCGAGGAGCCGGCCCGCGCCGTCGTACAGCTCAAGCTCGCGCAGCTTCACGCCGGAAATCGACTCCTTGATCTGCGACACCTGGTCCAGCCCGGTGACGATGGGCAGACGCGCGTTCAGGCTCACCGTAGAGCTTTTCAGCGGGGTGTAGTTCTTCTTCTGCCCCGGGAAGGCCTTGTTCGCCTTGAGGGAGAGGCTCGGGATGAAAGAGGTGAATGCCCGCTCCCGCTGCAGCGCCGCCTGGACCGAGTTCTCGCCCTCGATGGCCATGGTTTCGGTATTGAACACGGAAAGGACGAAGGCGTCGAACAGGGAGAGCTCCTTCGCGGCCCTGGCCGCGGAAACGTCGTCCCCGGTAACGCCCGTGACCCGGTGGAGCATCTTCTTCACGGACGAACCCGGGGCCGCTGCCGCAACAAGCGCTGCGCAGAGCGCCAGCGGCAGCATGATCCGTGCGCGCCCGCTCTTCAGTATGGTCAAACCGCTTCGTTTCATATGCCGACCTCGCCCGTCCTGTCAGCATATATAAATCCTGCGGCGGATTTATCAATAACAATTTGTGAGGCCTCCCCGGTCCCCTCAGGCTGACGCGAGAGGACCGGGGATAGGAGGAGCTCGTACTGAAGCGGGATACTTGGTCTAGGAGTAGCAGGTCCTGTTAATGATGATCTTTTTAAGCTCGTCGGACAGATCGTTGAAGTAGGCGCAGTAACCGGCCACGCGGACCAGGAGATAGGGATACTTGTCCGGATGGTCGTACGCGTCCAGCAGTATTTCCTTGTTGATAACGTTGGGCTGGAACTGCATGCCGCCCTTCTTGAAGTAGGTGCTGATGATGCCCGACAGGTTCCTGACCCCGCCGGGGCCCTGGAACAGCGACGAGTCGATGGTAAAGGTGACCGTGGTGCCGTTGGGGGCGTAGTTCACGAAGTCGACCCCGGCGACGGAATTCAGAGACGAGAGCAGGTCCACCATCTGCATGCCGTAATGGGGAGCGACGCTGTTGGCGAGGGGGACTCCCTTCTGCCTGCCCGAGGGCAGGGCCGGGGTCTTCGCCCCGTACACGTCGCTCACGTTCAGCGCGTAGTACCCGGCGGAGTAGATGCCGTTGCGGGGGCAGTCCGGCACGGATTTGAGCGCGCTGACATAGATGCCGAGCGCCCTGTTCACCCACCCGACCGCCTCGCGGGAGTCGTCATGCCCGAACTTCGGCACCGCCTGCAGGGCCGCACGCACCTTCGCATGCTTCTCTCCCTCGAAATTATTGTCCATTGCGTCGATGACCTCGGCAAGCGTGTAGAGCCTCTTCCTGAACACGACCTGGTCAATGGCATGGAGGGAATCCGCCGCGTCGGTGATCCCGACCCCCTGGATGCCGCTGCTGTTGAGTTTCGCGCCGCCCTCGTTTACGTCCTTCCCGCTCTCGACGCAGCCCCTGGAGAGGGACGATGCAAGCGGCGTGGCGAAGTGGGTGCGGATCACCTTCTCGATCTTCTGGTGATCGGCAAGTATGGAGTTTGTCAGGGCATTGAGGCGCGCCTGGTAGCGCCCGAGCAGTTCTTCCATGCTCGCGGGCGGATTGTACCGGGACCGGGCCCGCTTCAGCTTCTTCCGCTCGCGCCGGTCCGCGTACTTCGTCCGCACGAATGTCGAGAACCTGTTGTCATGCCTGAAGTTGTATTCCACGAACTTGGCCAGCATCTTGTCCATCTGCTCGCGGAACCCGATGTTCCACAGGTCGTCCTCCTCGCCCCTGATCGCCTGCAGGAGGGGCAGCGTGACGTTCACATTGGCGCAGTCTGTGTTGCCGTAGTGGTCGTCCGAGGCGTTCGGCTCGACGCACCCGACGATCGCGTAATTCCTCGCGCTCTCCACAGAGACGGGATAATGCTTCTGTATGGTTTCGAGATAGATCTCGTCGTTGTACAGGGCCGGCATGGGCGCGCCGTTGATGTACACCTCCGCAAGCCGGTCCAGGTACTCGACCGGGCTGTTCTCGTGAATGCGCGCGGTCATGTTCACCGCGTACGGCTGCAGTTCGCAGATGTCCAGGAGCATGTAGGTCAGGTCGTTGGTCGCGTCCTTCCCGTCCCTCCCCAGGCCGCCGGCAGTCACCGACTGGTCCGTGGACATGGTCTCGAACAGCCTGCCGATGCGGAGGTAGGTGTCGCCGTCGTTGACAAGTATGGCCTCGTCCATCTTGAGAATGAAGAGGGCCAGGAGCTCCTTTGCCTTCTCGTGAGTGAGGATACCGGCATCCACGTCCCGTTTGTAATAGGGATACAGTATCTGGTCCAGCCGCCCCAGGGACACCGCGTTCTCGTAGGACTCGATGCAGAGCGCGACATGAATAAACGTCATGCTCTGGAGCGCCTCGTGGTAGGTGCGGGCCGGGTGCCGGGGGACTTGCGTGCAGATTGCCGCCATCACCTCCAGCTCCTTCTTCCGGGCCGGGTCCTGCTCCTTCGCGGCCATGTCCGCCAGGCGCGCGGCATACCGGTCGGCGAACGACTCCAGGGCCCGGAGCGCGATGATCGCGCCGTTGTAAAAATCCTGGTTGTTGCCGGGCTTCTCCCTCTTCATCGTCCGGATCTCCTCGATGATCCCGGTTGTGCCAAGCTGAATCATGCGCTCGAAGTTTACGATGAAGTGCGCGATCGCGGCCATGTTGTTGTTGAACCCCACGTTCGGCTCCGAGGCGCGCGCGATCATCAGCATCATGTCCGACATTTTTTTATTCACCCTGCCCAGGAGGCCGCGTCTCATCCAGAAAGGGAAAATGCGGAAATAGAAATGCAGTATGTCCTTCCACGAGCACCTGAACGGGACCGGCGTCTGGCGGTTGATCTGGTGCAGGAGCGAGGTAAACAGGACGCCGTAATGCTCTTCCCATACCTGCCCGCCCTTCCTCTTCGAGGTGAAGTTGCCCACTAGGAGCTCGTCCGGGTACACGATGACGGACTTGTTGTTGAGCACGTGCGCCAGACGCTCGGCCCGGTGTATCGGCGTCGGTTTTTTAAAACCGTTCTTCCGGTAATACCCGGTCTTCAGCCGTGACGCCTCGAAGCAGAGGTGGTGGGCGCTCTCCCTGATCGCCTTCTGTATGCTGTGCACTCGTTCGGTGAATTCCGCCGTGTGCCTTGACGCATCCAGGTCAAAGCAGGCGACCGTGATGCCCAGCGACTTGAACAGCACGATCGCTTTTTTAATTGAGGCGAGGCTCTGTTCCGGCGTAATGTTCAGCGGCTCCTGCCCGATGCCCAGGCGCTTTGCCTTGTCTTCGTACATGTTGTGGTATTTCAAAAGCTCTATCGACCGGTGGCCGATAGAATCGAGATACGCTGCCGCGGCCCTGATGGCATCCTCCGCGTCGTTCAGTCCAGGCACCATCACCATGCGGAAGCTGACGCCGGCCTTCAGGTCGAGCAGTTTCCGGATATTGCTCCGTATCAGTTCGCCGGTCTGTTTCGTCAGCTTTTTATGCAGGAGGTCGTCGCCCGCGACCTTCAGGTCAACAAGAAAGAGATCGATATACGGCGCGACCCTGCTTACCGTTTCCCACGGAACGTGCAGGGAGGTCTCCGCTGAAACATGGATCCCCCGCTCCTTTAACGATTTCAGCAGGCGCTCGAGACTCTCCGCATTCTGGAGGAGCGGATCGCCGCCGCTCAGGGTGACGCCCCCGCCGGTGGTGGCGTAATACTCGCTGTCCCGCGATACGACCTCCATGATGTCGGCGATCGAGCAATCGCTGTCCGGCGCCATGTCCGGATTTACGGACTGCGCTTCCGGGTTCTGGCACCAGAGGCACCTCAGCGCGCACCCCTGGAAAAAAATAACGGTGCGGATACCCGGACCGTCATGAACGCAGGTGCGCTGTATCTTCAGGACCCTCAGTCTGTCTCTGGTCATGGTACCGATGTTTTTAAAGGAAAGGTCGATTTCCGGTTTTGCTGCCTGGTTTCGGACTTGAGCGGTCTCCATAGATATCTCCCTGGGAATGGTATGCTCATCCTGTTACCCGGCCCTTTCTGGTACCGGCCGGCCGGACGAATTGTTAACTTGATCTTATAATAGCTATACGGGAAGGCGCTGTCGTCCGGTAAGATAAATCCGGATATTTTTTTTCAGACCGGGAGCCGAATTCCAGCCCCTTACCGGGCGGTTTTCCCCCTCTCAGCAATATGGCTGCGCCCCACTCCCCTTTCCCGCCGTCCCGCATCACGGCTGCGCCCCACTCCCCTTCCCGCCGTCCCGCATCACGGCTGCGCCCCACCCCCCCTTCCCGTGGTCCCGTAACGCGGCTACGCCCCACCCCCCCTTCCCCGCCGTCCCGCATCACGGCTGCGCCCCAC
>JBGTBN010000055.1:0-16612 GCA_041749375.1 Spirochaetota bacterium | reverse complement strand
CTATCAAGGGATCCACGGAAGAACGATATCGGATTCATAAACTGCTATCTGGACAGGAATCATGTTGCACCTGTACGTATAACCCTTCATGAATACTTTTTGAAACTTGGAAATACTTTTGAGGAATGTGTGAAAAGATTCTTGCATTATGAGGAGGCCTATCTTAAGAGATTAGCAGTGTATTTTTAATAGGGGTCAGAGCCTAATCGTCGAATAATAACCAAGAACCCAGGATTCCGGAATAAGCCAAAAATTGTTTAAAGCTTCAGATTTATATGACGTTTACTGGTCGAAAACTAAAACATGGTATCTGTCTGATTTAACTGAATGCCCGGAATACTGAGTGGATAATAGTAAAAATTAATATGTTGAAACTAATAAAATGGTTTATTTAACATGCATAAATATAAACTGGTCCTGGAGTATGACGGCGCCAATTACCGCGGGTGGCAGGCGCAGAAAAACGCTAAAAGCATCCAGGAAACATTGATCGCGGCAGCGCAGAAATTTCTGGGCGAGCCGGTGGAGATCCAGGGGGCGGGGAGGACCGATGCCGGGGTCCACGCGCTGGCACAGGCCGCGCACCTGGAATGTTCCCGCCAGGTCGATCCCGGGGCCCTGCGCGCAGGGATCAACGAAAGCCTGCCGGAGACGATCAATGTTCTGTCCGTGGAAAACGCCGCGCCCCGTTTCCACGCCCGCCATCATGCGGTCAGCAGGAGTTATCTCTACCTTATCTCGAAACGACGCACGGTTTTCGGCAGGCGGTATGCCTGGTGGATACCGGACAGGCTTGATTTCGAAACAATGCGGCAGGTGCTCGGCATGTTCCAGGGGTTCCACGATTTTGTTTCTTTTGCGGATAAAAGAATGGAGAAGGGATCGTCAACCGAGGTTAACGTAGAAGGCCTGTGGTTGCAGGAGTTTGGCGATATGATCGCCATCCGCATTGTCGGCTCCCATTTTCTCTGGAAAATGGTACGGCGCATCGTTGGCGTAACAGCTGAGGCTGGCCGCGGTACCTTCACCGCCGCAGAAGTGGAGCAGATGCTTCTAGCATTTTCGGAAGTTCCGAAAAAACATACCGCTCCCCCGCACGGGCTTTTCCTTGAAACAGTACTGTATGAAGGGGACACCCTGCCGGAGATCAAGCCGCCGATCGCGCTGTTATGATAGATATAGTTATTAATGGAGCAGGGTCATGTTTACAAGGCTCGTAATCTATTATCTTACCGGGACCGGGAACGCGCTTAAAGCTGCGCGATGGTTTGAGGAAGACGCAATTGCGAGGGGGATGGCGGCCGAACTGATCCCGATTGACCGGTTCAGGCGCCCCATAGCTCCGCCGCCTTCCGGCGACACCCTGGTCGGCTTCCTGTTCCCCACGCATGGGTTCTGCCTTCCCTGGTACATGCTGAAATTCATGCTGGCCTTCCCGCGCGGGCGCAACCGCCTGTTCTGCCTGAATACCTTTGCCGGCACCACGCTCGGCCAGATCGCACTCCCCGGACTCTCGGGCATTGCGCTCATACTGCCTGCGGTTGTCATGAGCCTGAAGGGATACCGGGTACGGGGCCTGGTGTCTCTCAATCTCCCGTCCAACTGGATATCCCTCCACCCGGGACTGACGCAACACGCAGTCTCGGTCCTGGTGGAGCATTGCAGGAAAAAGACCGGAAAATACGCGGCAGCCCTGTTGTCCGGCAGGAGGGCGCTGCAGGGGCTTATATCCCTGCCGTTCGATCTCGCGGTATCGCCCATAGCGATCGGATACCTTTTCGTGGGCCATTTCTGGCTGGCGAAGATGTACATGGCCAACTCGGATTGCGACGGGTGCGCGATCTGCGCGAACAGCTGCCCCATGAACGCCCTGGTCATGAAAAACGGGCGGCCGTTCTGGACCTTCCATTGCGAGAGCTGCATGCGGTGCATGAACATCTGTCCCAAAAAAGCGATACAGGTATCATATGTATTCACCGCGCTGAGCGCGTATCTTCTTTACGGGGTGTTCTTCCCTGCTGTCGTAATGCTGGCTGTGCAGTACAATGATACTGTTGCCTCTGTCATCAAGTCGAAATCATATGGATTCGTTTTCTTAAGGGCATGGGTTATCCTGAGTGTCATGTTTCTCCTGTACCGCCTTGTTCTGCACCTCACCCTCTTCAAGCCGTTCGAGCTTGTTTTTGCCAGGTTTACGCCCACGAGCCTCAGGTTCTGGCGCAGGTACCTGGCACCGGGGATCGGCGTGAAGGATTTCAGGAGGAGGGGGAAGCAGGGAGGGCGTCCTCCGGCTTGATGCGCAGGCAGGTACCGGTTTTCATTTCATGAACTTTCCAGGAAATTGCGCCCTGATCGGAAAAGGTTCATGGGAGATGCATCATTTTTCCGGATATCGCCGCTCAGCCCCTGTATCCTTTGTCCTCTGGAAGTCCCTTCTGCTTTGCGGAACATACGGCAAGCTCATCGCAGCGTTCGTTTAACGTATTACCCGCGTGCCCCCTGACCCAGATGAACGTGACATCAAGCTCTGCCGTAAGTTCAAGGAGCTTACCCCACAGGTCGGGGTTAACAGCCGGCTGTTTGTCTGACTTGATCCAATTATTGCTGCGCCATTTTTTTGCCCAGCCCTTTGTTATACCGTTAACTACATAGCTGGAGTCGGTGTAAACTGTAACCGGCAGCTCCCTGTATTCAAGCTCTCTCAGGGCAACAATAACCCCCATGAGCTCCATGCGGTTATTTGTCGTGAATCTGAATCCGCCGGTACGTTCCTTGATCTTTCCATCATAAATCTGCACTGCACCATAACCGCCGGGACCGGGATTGCCGGAGGAGCCGCCATCGGTGTAGATGATCACCCTGCTTTTGTCATGCATGTCATGGGTCCCGGTAGTTTCAGGCGGTTTTCCGGGTGAAGCATGCCCCGGTACCGGTTTTCTCAGCCATTCCTCCGCTTCTTTGTGCGTGGCAAACCCCTTGTATATCGCGCCTCTGAATCCTTCGATCTGTGATTTTGCCTCGTGCCAGTTCGTGTATATACCGGGCTTTCTGCCCTTTGCAACAGCATAGAATTTTTTTGCGCTCATGAATTATTTCCTGAAAATTTATGATGGAGCTATGTACTCTGCTCTACTGAGAAAGGGTTGATGTGCATCCTGTTAAAAAAATAAGCAACGATAGAACGAGTAATAAATATTAAACAAGCTGTCCAGCGATTTTTTGCTGGGGGCGGTGTCCTGCGCGCCCCATCCCGAATTCCCCGGCATTGCGGGCGGGAAACATAATCATCGGGTGTATCGGGCTTGGTTTGACGGAACTCCTGATGTACCTGTTCACGGATGTAACAGGATTTCACTATATGCATTCGAAAGTTGCCGCCGGCACGCTGGTTTCACTCTGGAATTTCTTTGGAAGACGGTTCTTTTTGTTTAATAATTATTAGTTATTTATTCATCTCTTTAAACTTGTTTTGAAATATTTCAAGATCATGCGGCCCGTCTATGTCATTTTCCCAGCGCGCGGTGTTCTTCTTGATATGAAAGAGAATGGCCGCGAAATTGCCCAAATCGATTTTATAAACCTGTTCTATTATGTCCAGAATCGCCTCGTAGACATCATTCTCCACTACGCACTTGTTGCGAATCTGCTTGATGACATTCATGTGCTTTGATTTAATAAGGTAATATAATAATTTTGAAATCACACTGGGGGTCAGTGCCTTCCTGAGGTTGTAGGAGAAATTCGCCACTTCGTACCTGAGCAGGTCATCCAGGCCCTGGTTCTTGTATACGCCGAATGTATTCGCGATCCGCGCCTGGTATGTTTCAAACGCGATAAAGCTCTTTAGTTTTCCCTTGTGCTTTCCCCTCATGATCCGCCTGGTCCTGTAATCGAGCCAGTTGTCGGTTAAATCCTCATATTCGGCGACGCTGAAAGCCAGGTTGGAGATCACGCCGCGATGGTCCTTCACCCTGCCGAGGATGCCGTCATATTCACGGTTTACATATTCAACATCTTCCGGTTTGATGCGGGGAGTGTCGCCGAAAAACGCGTCGATGCGCTGGCCGTATTCGACGTAATTAAAATAGAAGTCTTTCCAGTGGCCGCCGAGCGAGTCCTTCATCTGCAGCACATGGAGGTTGGAATACTCGCTGACATCTATCTGCTGTTTGAAGCTTTCGACATCATTATAGACATATATGTCGCTATAAAGCCGATTGCCGTTCTTTTTCGCGTTATAAACCGCATCGATCACGTATTGGATAACGGGACGTCCGGCCAGTTGATGAAGAAATTTATTGTCGCCGACATAGATTTCCTCGCCATCATAAGCCTCTTTTATTTCTTTTAACGTTTTTTTCCTGGTTACGGTATCAACCTTATTGTAACCGGCAAAGATTAAAGCAACAGGTTTTTTGTCTGATATCATATACAAATCCATTGTATCCGGGAAAATACACCACGGTCAGCCCCGTGTCATGGGGCTGACAGGCCTACTTGTGGTGCCTGCACCGGGCCTGCCACAGTGTGTAAACCAGTATGGTACATCTCGGAATATTATTCAACATAAAAAATCGTTGGACAATGACTTACCATTAATAAAGTATACCAGTTAAAAGTGAATTCTCAATGATATTCATGACAATATAATTCATTGTATCCCCCGGGCCTGTGCTGAAGAGAGGCCGGATTCCCGGAAAGTATATTAAAGCGGCCAGGCTGCCCAAAGGGGCAGTATCGATTAAAGAAAAATAGGGCTTGATTATTTTTGAATAATGATGGACTAGTATACCATATTTCCTTTGTTAACATTGCGTATCTGTTTAAAACCATCAGGTAAAAGGAGCGATGAACGTGTCCGACAAGAAGGTTATGAAATCAATGGACGGCAACATGGCGGCTGCGCATGTTGCGTATGCTTTTACCGAGGTGGCGGCAATATATCCCATCACGCCGTCGTCGCCCATAGCAGAAATGGTCGACGAATGGGCCGCTGCCGGCAAGAAGAACATTTTCGGCAATGTGGTAAAAGTCATCGAGATGCAGTCCGAAGCAGGAGCGGCGGCCACCATGCATGGAGCCCTGCAGGCCGGCGCTCTCTCGTCCACGTATACCGCCTCGCAGGGTCTCCTGCTTATGATACCAAACATGTATAAAATGTCGGGAGAACTTCTGCCCGGCGTTATGCACGTGACGGCGCGGTCCCTCTCGACGCATGCCCTCTCGATCTTCGGGGATCATTCGGATATTTATGCCGTACGGCAGACGGGTTTCGCCATGCTCGCCAGCTCCAGCGTCCAGGAGGCCATGGACCTCGGCGCCATCGCGCACCTTGCGGCTATCAAGAGCAGGGTGCCCTTCCTTCACTTTTTCGACGGCTTCCGCACATCCCATGAGATCCAGAAGATAGAGGTCATCGATTATGAGGATCTCGCTCAACTGCTTGATTTCACGGCGGTTGACGCATTCCGGCGCAGGGCGCTCAATCCGGAGCAACCCGTCACACGCGGAACCTCCCAGAACCCCGACATTTTCTTCCAGATGCGCGAGGCGGCGAACGTGTTCTACGATGCTATCCCGGACATGGTCGATGGATACATGAACGAGCTCGGCGCCCTCATCGGGCGGGAATACCATCCCTTCACCTATTATGGCGACAAGAACGCGGAATTTGTCGTCGTTGCGATGGGCTCGGTGACCGAGAGCCTTCACGAGGCGGTCGATACCCTGATGGCCCGCGGCGAGAAGGTCGGCGTGATAACCGTTCACCTGTACCGGCCGTTTTCAAAGCGGTATCTTATAAAGGTAATCCCGGTAACTGTAAAACGTATCGCCGCCCTGGACCGGACCAAGGAGCCGGGCGCAAACGGCGGCCCGCTGTACCAGGAATTGAGGGAGATATTCTATAACATCGACAACAAACCGATGATCGTTTCCGGCACCTATGGTCTTTCGTCCAAGGACACCACCCCGGGGCGCCTGCTCGCGGTATTCGACAATCTGAAATCGTTCGAACCGAAGAATTTCTTCACGGTCGGCATCGTGGATGACATCACCCACCGTTCGCTCCCGGTAGGCGAGCAGCGTTTCCTGGGCCCGAAGGGCACCATGGCCTACAAGTTCTATGGCGTCGGCGCCGACGGCACTGTCGGTGCCAACAAAAACTCGATGAAGATCATTGGCGATAACACCGACTTTTACGCCCAGGCCTATTTCGCCTATGACGCGAAGAAGTCGGGCGGCATCACCATATCGCACCTGCGCTTCGGCACGGAGCCGATCAAGTCAACATACCTGATTCACCACCCGCGCTTTGTCGCCTGTCATGTGCCGGTATACATTTACAAGTACAACATGCTAGACGGCCTGGACCGGGACGGCACCTTCCTGCTGAACAGCCTGTGGGACGCGGAAGAGACGAAACGGCGTCTGCCCGACCGCATGAAGAAATACCTGGCGGAGTACAACATAAAGTTCTATATAATCAATGCAACGAAAATAGCCGAGGAGCTCGGCCTTGGCAGCAGGACAAACTCCATCATGCAGGCGGCCTTCTTCAAGCTCGCCGATATCATGGATAACGACACTGCGCTTGAGAAGATGAAGGCTGCGGTAAAGAAATCATACGGCAACAAGGGCGATCACATCGTCCAGATGAACATTGCCGCGATCGATCGGGGGGGCAGGGAGATCGTCAATGTTGACGTGCCCGAGGAGTGGAAGCACATCAGCCTGGTGCGGGATGGCGCCAGGGAGAAGGAGCTCCCGAAGTTCATCCGCAAGGTCGTTATGCCGATCAACCGGTACGAAGGGGGATCGCTCCCGGTAAGCGCGTTCATCGACAACGCCGACGGCACATTCCCGCAGGGCACGACGAAATACGAGAAGCGCGGGATCGCCGTCAATGTGCCCGAGTGGCTGCCTGAAACATGCATACAGTGCAACCAGTGCGCGTGCGTCTGCCCGCATGCCGTCATACGGCCGTTCCTCCTGGACGAGAAGGAGGCCGCGGGAGTCCCCGAAGGTACCGTGCTCATTGACGCCAAGGGGAAGGAGCTCCAGGGCCTCAAGTTCAGAATACAGATAAGCCCGCTGGATTGCACCGGGTGCGGCAACTGCGCCGACGTGTGCCCGGCCAAGGAAAAGGCCCTCATCATGAGGCCCATCGACAGCCAGATAGACCAGGCGCATATCTGGGAGTACTTTGCCAATCATGTGACCTACAAGGACACCCTTTTGCCGAAAACCACGGTAAAGGGGATCCAGTTCGCCCAGCCGCTGTTCGAATACTCCGGGGCCTGCGCAGGCTGTGGAGAGACGCCCTATATCAAGCTCATCACGCAATTATACGGCGATCGCATGATGATCGCGAACGCGACAGGCTGTTCGTCCATATACGGCGGAACAGCACCTTCCACCCCCTACACAACCAATCCCGAGGGACACGGTCCGGCGTGGGCAAGCTCCCTGTTTGAGGACGCCGCCGAGTACGGCTATGGCATGCTTGCCGGCATCAATCAGATGAAGCAGCGCATCGCCGACCTTGCTCTGGATATCATCGGCAAAAACGTCTCAACCGAGCTGAAGGATACCCTCAATGAATGGCTGAACAACCACCACGACGCAGAAAAAACGAAGCAGATAGCCGTGCGGCTCATTCCGCTGCTCGAGCGGGACGGCGGTGAATGCCCGCGGGAAATACTGAAGCTCAGGCAGTACCTGATCAAGAAGTCGGTCTGGTCCTTTGGCGGAGACGGGTTCGCGTATGACATCGGCTACGGCGGCATAGACCACGTCATCGCTTCCGGAGAAAACATCAACATCCTGGTCCTGGACACCGAGGTTTAGTCGAACACCGGCGGCCAGTCCTCCAAGTCGACCCCGCTGGCGGCCGTTGCGAAATTCGCGGCCGCAGGCAAGCGCGTCGGGAAAAAGGACCTGGGCATGATGGCCATGACGTACGGCAACGTCTATGTTGCCCAGATCGCCATGGGCGCAAGCCAGCCGCAGTGCATCCGCGCAATCCTCGAAGCCGAGGCGTACCCGGGGCCTTCGATGATCATCGCCTATTCGCCATGCATCAACCACGGTCTCCGCGCGGGCATGGGCAAGACCCAGCTAGAGGAAAAAATCGCCGTCGAGTGCGGTTACTGGCACCTGTACCGCTACAATCCGCTCCTCGAGGCGCAGGGGAAAAATCCGTTTGTTCTCGATTCAAAGGATCCCAAGTGGGAGAAATTCCAGGACTTTCTACAAGGTGAAATTCGTTACAGCTCGCTCAGGAAATCCTCACCCGACAGGGCGGGTGAACTGTTCAAAGCAGCGGAAGAAAGCGCAAGAAGCAGGTACAACCGCTATAAAAAGCTCGCGGGCAATGACGAAACAGGTCCCGCCAAGGATGCATAGCAGCGGCCTGCATCCGGATGATTACATCTCACGCCAATGAGATCAACGGACCAGGCGTATCGTACATCCTTCATGTAACCGACCCGGGCTCGTTTCCGTACAGCGTCCTTACGCACAATCATTACAATTTATTTGGCGGATTTACGATGAGGTGCCAACTATGCTAAATCTTTGCATGCCCGATAACACCAAATCCTGCGCCGCCTGCTGCGGCCTGATGAATCACACCGATATCTCGCGGGAAAATCTGACCGAATTTTTAAATGCCGGAACCTTTCGCACGGCAAACTACTGGCGTTACCAGATAGAGGGAAGTTACCCGGAGCAGACAACATCGTGCAGGGATTACTCTTCGCATATCTGTCCCTACCATGGATTCATTGCCGACGGCATTCCCGGATGCCTGGTGCATCCGCACGTCGCCGGCGAAGACCAGCGCGACAGGGGACTCTTCGGCGCAGCTACCTGTAAAAGCTATGTATGCCCTGCCTATGAACTATTGCGTCATGAAACGAAAACCATTTTAATCGACAATCTTAATGATTGGTATGTATACACCATAGCCATCATCGACCCATTAGCTTCGGTCAGTATAATTGACCGGCTCCATGAAAAGGGCTTACGCAATGGCGATGAGTCATTCAAACGGGCACTCGTCGACGCGCTGGCAAACCATGCGGAATCACTGGGCAACCGAGAAGGAAACGTGTTCTGTTATTCCAGGGAAGAATACGCCTTTGCGTCAAAAAATAAATTCCGGAAAAACTGAAGCCCGGATGCGAATCATTCTCTGTACCGATGCCCGGGCAGCCTTGAAACAAAAACTTCTGGATAAATCAGGAGTTCCCTTCACCAATGGGGCGAACCCGATTCTGTAGTATAACTGAAGAAATTGATACATAGTACAGATAAATTTTAATAATCAGCCAGGGTTGAGCAAATCATTGTTGATGATTAATACGGGTCCCTATACTATGACTGCTGTAATTTTTATATGTAGCATCCCCTGCCACTGAAGGCTGCGGGGGATGGCGAAGAATTCAAGAGTTCCTGATGTATCAATATTCTATTAATAAAAAGTGATGATCATGGCAAAAAAGAAGCAGGGATCAAAAAAGAAGAAAGAAGAAAAAAAATCGATACCATCCGGCAGGTTCAAGTTTACCATCGGGTTTAAGATGATCACCATCATATCGCTGATCATCGCTTCAGCCCTGTTCGGCATAACCTATCTCGCCACCTATTTATTCATGCAGGATTATGAGCTCCGCATCAAGGAGAACAGCCACGAAGTCGCGCGTACCATAGCCCTCAAGGCCCGTTCGGATTTTAACGGCATAATCAAGCAGGCTGATTTCCTGGCTTCAGTACTGGAAGACAGGCAGAGCGGCGACAGCGAGAAGGCCAGGATCAAGGAACAGACCTTTACCGGCGACAACAGTATCATTTTTGTCGCCCTGGTATCCAGGTCAGGCGATGTTTTTTCGACTGATATCCATGCTTTCAACAGGCAGTTTCTCGAGCTGAACGGCCTGACCGGGAATGATTTTTTCAATGCCATAAAAAATGAAAAGAGTTCGCTGGCGAATGTTTTCAACGGCGATACCATAGTGAACAACTCGTCGCTCTATTTTAAAATACCCGTCATCGGGATCGGGGTCCCGTACCGGTACACGGCCCCGTCAAAGGCATCGACTATACTTGTGGTGTACGTACCCATGACGCCGTTCCTGGAATCTGTCAGGTCGGCGGGCATTACCAAGAGCATGATCGTCAACGGTTTCGGGGATGTGCTGGCCCACCATGACAGCTCTCTTGTCAGGGCGAAGACCAATTTTATCAACCTGCCCATAGTCGCCAGTATGCTGAAAAGCAGGGCCGACAACGGCCTCCTCAGGTATGCCGACAACGAGGGCAGGTATTTCCTTGGCGCTTTTTTCAAAACGGGTTTCGGCGATACCGGCATCATCTCAACGGCCCCTGAGAGCAAGGCCTTCGAGGCCCTGTACCGGATCCGGTGGAGGAACATTCTCATCACCCTCATCGTGCTCAATGCCGGCATCCTGATCGTCTACCTCTTTTCAAAGACACTTACGCGGCCGATCAAGCGGCTGGTGAGCGCCACGCAGGAGATGGAGAAGGGCAATTTTCACGTGGACATCAGGCGCACCGGGAGCGACGAGGTGGGCGACCTGACAGATTCCTTCGTCAAGATGGGCATCGGCCTTGGAGAACGCGAAAGGATAAAGGACGCCTTCGGCAAGTTCGTCAACAAGGAATTGGCCGACAAGGTCATGCGCGGCGAACTCAAGCTGGGCGGAGAACGCGTGAACGCCCCGGTGTTTTTTTCTGATATCCGTGAATTCACCTCAATTTCCGAAAAGATGGACCCGGAGGAAGTGGTGGAATTTCTCAATGAGTACATGACGAAGATGGTTGACTGCGTCAACCGGACCAGCGGCGTCGTGGACAAGTTCATCGGCGATGCCATCATGGCAATCTGGGGGACCCCCATATCAACGGGAAACGATACTGAAAGCGCGATAAACTGCGCCCTCATGATGCGTAAGTCGCTCATCGAACACAATGTCGGGCGCGGCAGCGGGAAAAAGCCGAAGATCCAGATCGGGTGCGGCATCAACACCGGACCTGTTATTGCCGGCCAGATCGGTTCCCATGAACGCATGGAATACACGGTCATCGGGGACACGGTCAATGTCGCGTCCCGTATAGAGTCACTCAACAAGCCTTTCGGGACGGATATCCTGATTTCCCAGGATTCCTGCAAACTGGTCGAGGGGATTTTTCACACAGTGACAATGCGGAAAATAATGATCAAGGGTAAAAGCAGGCCCCAGCAGATATACGCGGTTCTCGGAAGAAAGGACGATCCCGATGCGCCGAAAACGATCGCGGCTTTGAGGAAATTGCTGGGGATCAAGGCCACCTCCCTGAAAAATTTCGACCCGAACCAGAAAGAAGAGAAATATGAAATTATTCAAGACTGATAGAATCGTACCGGCCATAACGATCAGCCTGATCGTTGTTTTTTCTTTCATGCTGTACGTCGACTTTACCAGGAAATTCACGCGGTCAAGGGCCGTCGAAATCGGCGTGCTGACGCACAAGAAGCGCATGGCGGAACGCCGCTTCGCCGAAGAGGTGATATGGGAGAACATCGATCGCAACTCGAAGGTTTATAATTGCGATTACCTGAGGACCACGGAAGATTCGGACGCTGTCGTCCATCTCAAGGACAATTCCAATATCGAGATCGGTGAAAACACGCTTATCCTGGTCTGCTATTCGGACCAGGGCGTGCAGATCAACCTGGACAGGGGTTCCGTCGCGGCCCGGAGGAGCGCGGGAAGCAGGGAGTTGAACATAACCTCGGGGAACGCTTCCATCAGGATGAAGAAGGGCGTTGTAAGCGTGAATTCATCGAAAGAAGGCGTGAGCCTGTCGGTCTCTGCCGGGAAGGCGGACCTTACCGTTGAAGGCAGGAAGGAGCAGGTGGACCCTGGTAAATCGGCCCTGGTGGCCGGGAACCGGGTGACGATAGAGAAAGTCACGGTCCGGCAGGTCTCTCCGGAAATCAACCACTACTTTGTCACTGCGGGCAAAGAACAGTCGGTTGACTTTGCGTGGGACCCGGAAGGGCCGCAGCAGATCAGCCTCGAAGTGGCGAAAGACAACGCCTTTACCGCAATGGCGGGCAGGGTGGTGAGCGCGGGAACAAGCGCGGCCATGAACCTTCCGGCCGGATCCTACTACTGGCGCCTGAAAGACGGAAAAGGGAAACCGGGCCCGGTGCGGGCCTTCACCATTGTTGCCGATCAGCCCGCGCAGCAGCTTGCACCCGCCAGCGGTCAGCAGTATGCTTATAAGGATAAGAAGCCCTATGTTTTTTTCAGGTGGAAGGAGTCGGAAGCAGCCTCCTCCTACGCGGTCGATATCAGCAAAGACCCGGCCTTCAGGGACCGGGCTCTGACCCTTGGCAGCGACAACGGGTCCATCGCCACTGACACCCTTGGCGCCGGGACCTACTATTGGCGCGTCCGTAATGTTTACGGGTTCAATCCTGACGCTTCAATGCAGAGCCAGTCCCGGCAGTTCGTCATTATCCCGGCCGCAGACCTCCCGGCGCCAGAACAGCTCCTTCCTAGTGAAGGGGAACAATCGTCCGACCTCTCATTGTCTTCCGGCGCTGCCATCTTCAACTGGAGGGAGAGCGGAGATTATAATGGTTATGATTTCCGCATAGCCCGGGACAGGGAATTCAGGAACGTCGTGTATCAGAAAAGGACGGCGGTTAATTTTCACAAACCGAAAATTACCCTCCAGAAGGGAGCCTATTACTGGTCGGTCAGCGGTGTGACCGCGGCGGGAACGTCGTCGCTTGGGTCGTCGCCGAGAGCCTTCACGGTCGTCAAGGCCCTGCCTCCGGGCCTTCTCGGACCGGAACCGGGCATGGCGATCAATTCCCTTGAAGCAGGGGAGATTGCATTCAAATGGAGCGGGATAAACGGGGGGCAGCGGTACTGTTTCGAATTGTCCCGGGAACGTGATTTCGGGAAACCATTGCGAAGCGATGTCGTACCCGGTCCGTCGCACTCTATCGCGATGCCCGCACCCGGGAATTATTTCTGGCGCGTCAAGGTCCTGGATGAGGACGGCGGCACCGTGCTGACCAGCGATGTCCGCGGTTTTTCGGTGGCCGCGGCCCTTGGCGCTCCCGCCGGGATTTACCCGGTGAACAACGCGGCCGTTTCCGTTGATGCGGCGAGCGGCCTGGCCTTCAAGTGGAAAGAGGTGGAGGGCGCAACGCATTACCGGTTCCGTTTGAAACATGTCGCCGCAGCCGGCGAAACAATCCTGGTGACTGCCAGGGTCAATGCAACCAGGTACGCTTTTAAGAGAATCGAACTCCTGGACGCCGGATCTTTCGCGTGGGAGGTTGCGGCGGTCATGGAAAAGGGGGGCGTCGTCTCTGCGCAGAGTAAATCTGAAAATTATTTTTTCTCAATAAAGCCGGGGAAACAGTTGAAAGCCCCGAAGCTAAAATCGGATGTTATTTACGTTGAATAGGCATATGAAAAACAGAATACTACGGTTCGCGGCGGTTATCATTCTTCTGGCGGCGGCCTTCCCCGTGACCGCGGCTGACACAAGGCAGGTCCGCGTCGAATGGGAGGGAGTGAAGGGCGCCCGGGGATATGTCGTGGAGATAAGGAACAGGGAGGGCAGGGAACTGTTTCGAAGAAATGTAAAGACCAGTTATACCGCGGTGGACCTGGCTCCCGGCGCTTACAAAATCAGGATCACTGCGCTCAACGTGTTCATGAAGCCGGGAAGCAGCTCGGGATGGTCAACGCTGACAGTTAAGATAAAGGAACAGCCCCGGAAAGAATCTGAAGGCGAATCAACGAACCGGATCGGCAGGCTGGGCAAAGACGAGGGGGACGTATCAAAAGAAGACGCCCTGGAGAAAGAGAAGGAGCTTAAAAGGGAAGAGGAACTTAAGAGAGAAGAGGAGCTTAAAAGGGCGGAAGCGCTCAGGGAGGAGGCCCTGAAAAGGGAAGAGGAAATGAAGAGAGAAGAGGAGCTGAAGCGGGTCGAAGCACTCAAGGAGGAGACGCAAAAGAGGGAAGAGGCCCTGAAAAACGAGGAAGCGAGAAAGAAAGAGGAGCAGGCCCGCAAGAAAGCAGAAGGATATCCGCGCGGTCTGGCCGGCCTGGGGCCCCTTGACATTGCTTTCGGGGGCAGTTACCATTTCCCGGTCACCAGGTGGAAAAAATATCTGCGCAACACACCGGGCGGTCACGTAATGCTGTCTTACCGGCTTTCCGGGATAGAAGCGGTGAAAAACATGCCCGTGCTTTCAAACTTCGGGTTTGCCCTTCAATTCGGCGTAGTTCCGTTCAGGGGGATAACAAGGGACAGTAGCAAGATGGACCTGATGACCATGCCCCTTGGAGCAGGTATATTCTATGACTTCAAGCTTGGCACGGTTAACAGGTGGGCCTTTGACCTGCGCCTTGCCTTTCTTGCAGGTCCGTCTTTTTCGCGCCAGGAGATCAGGGGCCTGTCCTCGAGAAACAGGATGATCATAAAGCTATATTATGATCCGCAGCTCAGCTTCAGGTTCGCCTATGACGGTTATTTCTTCATTGAACCGGGATGTGGCTTTCAATCGGTACTCTTCAGCGGCCAGGCGCTATCGTCGGTGTATCCCTTCTTCCGGTTTGGTATCCGGCTGTAAGAGGCCAGCTTATTGCTGACTGTGTGACTAGGGGCATACAACGGTAACATTGGTAATATTGCTGTTAACAATAATACCAGTTTCATTTGTCACGGTGCAGCCGGCACCGGTAACGTTATAGTTTTCGTTCCTGTGTAGCGGCGTAGGGAATTGAAAATTACCATCGCCGGATATTACAAGATCATCTGCGCCGTTATTCTGCAGTGTCAGTGCTCCGACATTAGCAAAACCGCTCACAGTCCCGCCGACGGTAAAGGTCCTCAACATATCCACTATCACCAGGGTCAAGACCGTCTGCCCTGTTGACGAATCAGCCGTTTCCCACGCCCTGTCTTCATCGCACCCGCCGGAGACCATGATGCTGAAAAATAGAAGCACTGGCAACAGGGTAGTGGTAATTTTTAAACTTGATTTCATTTCTTTCAATGGTATTCAGCTTAATTTAGGCGCTGCGTATGATTAAGATAAGAAATCAGTCTCATGGAGTCAATTAAAATATGCATAATGCTTTTTCCGGAAGGAGCATCAGGGATTGCGAATAATTGCCGGAAAAAGACTGTCTGTCCGCGTTTACACGGATGAACCGGTGACCCCATGCTTGCCCTGCCTCCATGGCCTGAAAGGTGTACGGGATCATTACAGATCCGAAAAGAGTCGTTTAACCTCGGGGATGCCCCCTTTCCGGGCGTAATCTGCCGCGGTAAGTCCGTTCATATCCTTCATGTCGCCCCGCGCTCCCTTTTCCAGGAGAAGCTGTATCATTTCCAGGGCCTTGCCGCTGTTGATAATCGTGGCGTTTTTCACAGCATCGATGAGGGCAGTCCTGCCGTGGTTATCGGCTACATTGATATCGGCACCCTTGTCGAGAAATAAGGCAATAATCTTTTTGGTAGCCTCGGCCTTCCGGTTCGTGAAAATGTATGATAACACGCTCTTCTTCAGAACCGTGTTGCCGTTCCCGTCTTTCGAGGTCACGTCCGCGCCTCCGGCCACCAGGGCTTCCGCGATATCATAATTACTTTTATTTGCTGCCTTGTCAAGGGCCGAATTGCCGTACCTGTTTTTCGCATTGAAATCGGCATTGTATTTACGGAGGATAGCTATGATGCCCAGTGATGGCGGTGTGTTCATTCCGGGTTCCGCTGCCGACACGTCGATGAGAACGGTCTCGCCGTTCCGGTCGGTCAGGTTCACATCAACGCCTTTTTTCAGGAGGAACTCCACTATGACCGGCTTTCTGCCTGCCGCGGCTTTATGAAGAATGGTCTGGCCCGATTTATTTTTCAGACTCAGGTCCGCCCCCCGGGTAATGAGGGTTTCCAACACGGGGAATTGCCCCTTTTCAACCGCTTTGAGGACCGCCGTTTCATCATCCATTCCACGTGCATTAATGTCGGCCCCATTATCCAGAAGAATCTTCACTGACCATGCATCACCGGTCATCGCTGCAACGATCAGGGCGTTGTTCCCGGCCCGATCCCGCACAGCGATATCGGCCCGGTTTTTCGCCAAAGAAGAGAGAAAATTCCCGCGCCACGATCCGGCCGCCGCGATAACCAGGGGCCTTCCGCTGGCGTCGGATATGTCGGGCTTCGCTCCCCGGGCGAGGAGGAGGTCGAAAAGCGCCAGCACTTTTCTTTCGTAGGCGAGCAAGAGCAGCGGCGCGCCCTTGCTGGTGACCGCGTCCGGGCGCTCACCGCCGTCGAGAAGCATTTTCGCTATGGCGGCATACCCCCGCTCCACGGCGATCTCCATGGCCGTCTTTCCCGCCGCGTTCTTCGCGTGGATATCAGCTTTCGCCGAGATAAGGATCTGCACCGCATTCCAGAAATTCTTTTCCGCGGCGACGAGTAGCAGGTTCCGGCCTCCCGCCTGGGGCTCATTCACGTCGGCGCCACGTTCGATGAGCATTTTCAATACACGCTGGTCGTTCCGCTCTGTCGC
>JBGTBN010000054.1:0-12025 GCA_041749375.1 Spirochaetota bacterium | reverse complement strand
AGGATCGAGGACGCGGGATGCCTGGTCGCGGAGGATGACGCGTGCGGCGGGAGGAGGGAGCTCGACATGTCGTACAACCACGAGGCCGCGGACCTTGCCGCAGAGATACTGGACGCCTTCTCCTACCGGCCCCGGTGCCCTTCGGTGCGCCCGCTCGGGGAGCGGTTCGAGCTGTTCTATTCCATGCTGAAGAACCACGGCATCGAGGCGGTCATCATCGTCGAGGACCTCTGCTGCCCGGCGCGGAGCAGGGACATCGAGGGGCTGCGCGTGCGGTTGATGCGGGCGGGCGTGGATCCGCTGGTGGTCACGGCATCGGACGCGGCGGAGAAGGTGAGGGAATATGTGAAGCGGTGCGGTTGTTTTGGCTAATGAAAATTACCACGAATGGACACAATCTGGATGTTGATGCTCGATACTGCGGGCGAAAAAAAGGCGGCGGACCGGCTGGCGGAATACCTATCGTAATATCGGGACCGCTGATTTTATTGCTTGCCAATATTTCTAACAGCCGGAATACTCATTTCTACCAGAGTTTCTGGATGAGCGCCGCCTATGGCCGTGCTTGTCAGGCAGGTATCTCCCGTAATGCTACAGAGTTCCATTTTCCATATCATACTTCCTATCTGCCTCATTATCAATACGGCAAACGCTTCAGACATGCCGGTCGAGCAAAACGGCGGCAGGGGGCAGGATGAACGCATGGATTCAACCGTACCGGCCGGTGGCGTAAATAAACCGGAACGGAACCCGGTCACCATCAGGGCGCATGCCGGTTTTGCCATACCGGGGTTTGAGCTCAGGAACCATAAGTTTGCAGACCGCAGCATTCATTACCTGCGCGACCAGGTTTTTTCCATCGGGGGATCGGTGCATTACCGTGGCGTCGGCCTGGGAGCGCGCGCGGGCGTGTCTGATGCGAAAAAACCGGCACGGCGCGTAACGTCCGATTTTGAAGTGCAGGCCAGCTATGTTCACCGGACTGTCGGCGTAGAAGCATATTACCGTCAGAGCGGCCGGTATTACATAATGCACAGCCCCTATGGATCGGGATCGCTGTGGAACAGGGCAGGCGCAGGCTCCCGCATCAGGACCGAAGGTGCTGGCGCGAACCTCTTCATATTTATGAAGGACCTGCTGTCCCTTAATAAAGACTACTCATATGGGTCCGCGTTCCAGCAATCGGGAAGGCAGCAGAAAAGCTGCGGCACCTTTATAATCCTTGCCGGTGTGGATTACTTCAAGCTGCGCGGTCCGGCAGCACTGGTGCCCGGCTATGACCGGTTTTTGCTCATGGGCTTGAATCTTTTCGGTATGACCGGCTGGCGTATCATCGGTGGTTCCGTCGGCGTCGGGTTTGCCTATACGCTGGTCCTGCCGCTGGATTTTTTCATCGCCCCGCTCATCGCCCTCGCGGTCCATCCCTGTCAGATGGAGTTTTTTACTCCTGCGGGAACAAAGCATGACTTCAGGATCGATTCAATGAAAGGGCACGGCAGGATAAACGCCGGCTTTAACGGAGAGCGCTGCTTTGCAGGACTCTCCGTTACGGTTGAAGCCGAGTTGGATCCGGCTGAACGATTCCACACCGTGATCTGGAACGTGGATTTGAATGCGGGACTCTTTGCCGGGGTCAGAATCTGATGATTGCCATGCACAGGTGAGAGGGAAATGCGCATTCCAATGAAATACATCGTTACGCCCCTGCTCTTCGGTCTTGTCATGTGCTCCACAGCCGCGTTTGCCGATGATCCCGCGAATCAGGGGGCGGAAAAATATCAGACCGAATCTGCCGCTCCTGTCCGCCTGACCCCGTTCAGCAACCTCGGGCAGAATATTTTCGACAGCTTCATCGGGTACAATACTTTCTTTCATCTGGGCGCGGTAGCAGCAACCATGATAATGGTGAATACCGATACCGATTACGTGATCTACCGGCAATTCAAGCCGTGGGATAAGGCCATGCCCTATTTTTTCCCGGCAATCATTACCGGCACCTCCTGCTGGCTGATCATAGCGGCGCCCCTGTTCTGTTACGGATATTTCCGTCCGGACACCGTGGCGCTTGGCGGGGCCTACGCCTTGATCCAGTCGACATTGATCAGCATCGTGTACGCCACCCTGGTGAAGGCGATCACCGGCAGACCGGCCCCGGAAGAAAAGTGGTATCTCAACATGCGCCGAGAGAGCAAAGTGTTCAGGTTCGGATTTCTGCGCGGCGGAATATTCTACGGATGGCCCGGCGGGCATGTCATGATAACGACCGCGACCGTCGCGACACTTGCCTGGTACTACCCGGACAAGTGGTGGATCAGCATCCCCGGGGCGCTCCTCATCGCCTATACCATGGTCGGCGTCACTGTCCATAAGGGCCACTGGATGTCAGATAACATAGCCGGTTTGCTCATAGGTTACGCCATAGGCTCAACGGTCGGAAGATCATTCAGGAAAATCGTAAATAAAAAACTTGATATCGACGAGAGGCAGGTCGAGATTTCGCCGTCGATAAGCTTTTCCTCGATAGGGATATGTGTTAATTTTTATTTTTAAATTTAAGCCCCCCAGACCAGCGATTATTGTGTTGAAAGACCTGGTGGTTTATCCCATGCTTACTTCATGCAAGCGCATTGTGTTCCTTGAGACGGTCCCGGAGAGGGAGCAGAATCCTTGATAATAATTCGTGTCCATTCGTGGTAATGTAGCGGATAAAGAAAGGGCTGACCCATAAATGGTTGCCGAGTGAATTTCGCACTTGCATATCGCTTGTCTCGATACGATTTTGTCGCCTCTGGCGTCAAAATCACTCGACAAGCGATGCGAAATTCGTATCGAGGCAGCTTATGGGACAGCCCCTTCTTTATAATAAACCTCCCCCGCACGCGGGGGAGGTGGCCGGATTCCGGAGGGGGCAGAGCGATGTTTATTTCCCCAGCCGGTTGATATAGTCCCCGGTGATCCTGAAGGCCTCGCCCAGGAACAGGTCATTCTCCAGGTCGATCAGTTTCCTGTCGCTGTCCTTGTTCAGCGTCTTTTCCATCTCCTTCTGCTTCTGCTTCTCGATGGAGGACTCCTCCTTCAGGCTTATGGACTTGCTGTTGACCTGCTCGCGGTAGTTCCTGATTTTCTCGACAAGCTTCCGGTATTTTTCGTTGCCGTTGATGCGGGCTGTCGAGAGGCCGGTCAGCTGCGTGACCAGGCCCTGGTTCACCATAGCGTAATCCTTGTGCGGCGCGGGCTCGATTTTCTTCCACGCGAGGGGATAGCGGCTCTTGCTTTCGCCGATGTCCCAAATGGAGGTCATGTCGGGCACCCTGATGTCCGGCGCGATGCCGGTCAGCTGGTTCGATGTCCCGGACGGCTGGTAGAATATGGATATGGTGATCTTTACCGCTCCCTTCTTCTGGGGAAGCTCGTTGTACGTCTGCACGGTCCCCTTCCCGAAGGTGCTGTCCGGCCCGATGATCAGGCCGCGGTTGTAGTCCTTTATGGCACCGGCGAGGATCTCGGCTGCGCTGGCGCTGAACCGGTCTATCAGCACCACGATCGGCCCGCTGTAGACAATGTTCTCGTCGTTATCGCTCACCACGTGCGGGGAGTTCCTGCCGTCGACGATCTGGAGCACGGGGCCGCCCTCGATGAAGAAGCCGGCGATGTCCACGGCCTCGTTCAGGAGTCCGCCGGGGTTGCCCCTGAGGTCGAGCACGATGCAGCTGACGCCCTCCATCTTGAGCCTGCCCAGTATGTCGCGCACGTCCCCGGACGAGCTCTTGCCGCGCTCGCGGTCATAGTAGAACGAGGGGAGCTTGATGAAACCGACCTTCACCTTCTTCTCCTTGTCGAGATGGAATATCTCGGACTCGGCGTCGCTGTCCTTCAGGCTGATCTCTTCGCGCATGATCGGCACGATCATGCGTGTCGCCTTGTTCGCCTCGCCGGCCTTGCGGAGCACCGTCAGCCGCACCTCGGTCCCCTTCGGGCCGCGGATCTTCTTGACGACGTCGCGCAGGTCCATGTCGATCACGTCGAACGCGTCGCCGTCTGACTGGGACACCGCGATGATCTTGTCGCCCGTCTTGAGCTTGATCTTCTCGGGCAGCTTGTCCGCGGCGCCGCCGACGATGATCGACTCCACGATGACGAAGCCGTCCTCCGACTTGAGCCGGACGCCTATGCCCTCCAGCTTCAGTTTCATTGAAATGCTGAAGTCCTCGTTCTCGTCCTGTGTCAGATAGTTGGAGTGGGGGTCCAGCGCCGTGGAGAACGCGTTCATGAAGCGGTCGATCAGCTTCTCCTCGTTGATCTCCTCGACCCTCTTGTTCATCAGCTCGTATTTTTTCGCGAGCTTCTTCTTTGCCTCGGCGATGCTCTGGTCGGCAGATATATAGTTGAGGAGCTGGAGCTTGATGCTCTTCCGCCAGCGCTCGCGCAACTCTTCCTTCGTTTCCGCAAAGTCAACCCTGTCGCGGTCCACGACCATCTTCTCGTCGACGGTGAAATCGAACGTGCTCTTGAGGAGCTCGCCGACCATCCTGTTGCTTTCGATGTAACGCTGCCGGTACACGGTGTAGATCTCGTCCATGAAGTCGAGCTTGTTGCTCCGGATATAGTCGTCGATTTTGGCGCGGTGTACCGCGAATTTCTCGATATCCTTCTTGTAAAAATAATATTTGCCGTAATCAAGGGAGAGGATGAAGTTGTCCAGGATGCGAGCGGACAGCTCGTCGTCCAGCTCGTGGTAACGCACGTGCATGGCGAGGAACTGGTTCACCAGCATGGGAACTTCGGCCCTTTTGAGGCCCTGTGAATTTTTGAAGCAGGAAAGGATTATTACCAGTGTCAGCAATGAGATCAGCCGCTTCTTGGACATTATTTTTCACTCCGGTTAGTAAATTATGCCGCCATGCGATATTCCGTGATTATTAATTAGACTTTTTTTATAAGGAATTAGTCAATAAAAATTTAAAAAGGTTACCGCTTAATTGCCCCCTGGCGGCCCCGGATTTGTTATTGACATGCCCGTTCCGGCATTATCACCTGCCGGTATGAAACAGACTCCGAACAAGGCGATCTGCATGGGTGCGGCGGCCGCACTGCTGCTAATGGCGTCATGCTACGGCTACCGGGCCGTTTCCTTCGATCGAAAAATCGCGCCGGTAAATCCGGATCCGGTCCGGTACCGGCTCCCGGCCGCGGATGAGCCGGCGGACGCCCCCGGCAAGAAAAAAGCCGCAGTTCGATTCACGATCTCCCGCTCCCTGGCCCTTGTTCGCTCATCGTCTCCCGCTGCCGGGATAAACAACCGGGCGGTACTGCTTGCCGGCGAGGCGCGGTACGGCGAGGCGGACATACTGCTCCGCGAGGCGATCGCCGAGGACGCGGGCATGGCCGCCGCGTACAACAACCTGGGCGTCGTGTGCGAGCTGACGGGCAGGCGCGATGAGGCATTCGGACACTATTCGGCCGCGTGCCTCAGGGAGCGCGGTAACGCGGTGTTTCGGCGTAATTTCCTCGGCTTCGCTGATTCCGGGACCGGCAGGAAATGACGGCCCCGGGTAAAGACGGGGCAGGGCGCGGCCGGGAGCATGGAGTTTGAAATGATTTTTTTATTTTTTATATGGCAACTAAAATACTTGTCATTCCTCTTTGTGGTTGGATATATTGCACACATGACACTGAATGTAACGTTGTCCCGGGCCTTCAACGACCTCGGGTTTTTTCACGGTAAACGGTAAACGGTTTGCTGAAAGACTCCTATCTGCGCACGCACGATTACCTGCGCGTCTCCATTACAGACAAGTGCAACCTGCGCTGCCGATACTGCATGCCCCCGGAAGGCGTCGAGCTCCTGCCGCACGACCAGGTCCTGCGCAACGAGGAGTTCATACGGATCATCGGCCTCTTCGTCTCGATGGGCGTCGTCAAGGTCCGCTTCACGGGCGGCGAGCCCCTCGTCAGGAAGGGCCTGGTCGACATACTGTCCGGGACGGCCAGGCGCTTCCCCGGCGTCGAGCTGTGCCTGACCACGAACGGGATACTGCTGGGCGGGCATATCGATGACCTGCGCCGCATCGGGGTCAGGAAGCTCAATATCAGCCTGGACACGCTGTCGCCGGAAACGTACCGTGCGATCACCGGGAAGGACGGATTGGACGACGTGGTCGCGAACGTCGACCGCGCTCTCTCGACCGGCGACTTCGACGTCAAGATCAATGCCGTGCTGATGCGCGAGACCCTGGAAACGCTGGACGGGTTCCTCGATTTCTTCAAGGACCGCAACGCGATCCTCCGGTTCATCGAGCGGATGCCGTTTACGGAGGAGGACGGCTTCTGCTCGTACCTTCCCGCAGACCGGCTGATCGCGGAGCTCGGGGCGCGGGGAGAGCTCGTGCGGAACACGACCATCGACACAAACGTCGCGATGATGTACGAGTTCCGCTACCGCGGCAGGTTCCCCATCCGTATCGGCGTTATCCCGGCCATATCGAAAAAATTCTGCTCTTCCTGCAACCGGCTAAGGATCACGTCTGACGGATATTTCAAGACGTGCCTCCACTCGTCGCAGGAGTATGACCTGAAGGGCCTCATGCGGAGCGGTGCGGAAGACCGGGTGCTCCATGATTTCATCGTGGCGGCCCTGTCGGAGAAGAAAGGAGAGCACGACCTGGACTGCAGGCCCGAAGGGGGAGGCTGCGCCGCGTTGACCAACAGCCGCACGATGTCGAAGATCGGCGGCTGATCGTGACGGAACTATATCTGGCGGATAGGGAGATTCTGCAATGAGAAAATTCTGCATCATGGTAGCGGCTGTTGTCGCCTTCGGCGCGGCCACGGGCTGTGCGAAGGCGCCCGTGCGCACAGTGGAGGAGGGGACCGTCAAGATTACCTGGGAATTCAACCGCGTTGAGCGCGATTCGGAGCCCTACACGGAGGCGGTCCTGGTAATCAATGGGGCCAACGCGCACCGGCATGAGATCGGCGTCTTTTACGGAAAGGTGAGGAAAATTCTGAGCTCGTCCGAGATCACGCCCGAGATGGTCGGCGGTACAATCTCCGGCTTCGTTACTGTAAACCGCGGGAGGGGAAGCGAGGTCATCGTGCGCTACAACGAGCGTGAGATGATGCTCCACGTGGCCGAGAGGATGTGGAACGAAAGCCTGCCGCCGGGGTCTTTCAGGGTCATCAAATCGATACCGGTCCCGGAAATGAAAAAAGAGGAGACCGGTTTTTAGCCGTCGTGCCGGAACAAAATACTTGACATTTCGGAACATTCGTTCTTTTTGTGATATTTTCGCCGCGGCGCTGTAAGCCGCCGGTTATGACAGGATCCGGGAATACTGATGCTTTTTAATTCATATACATTCGCCCTGTTTTTCACCCTTGTCGTCGGACTCTATTTCGTCCTCCCGCATCGCTATCGCTGGATGTTCCTCCTCGCAGCGAGTTACTTCTATTATATGTACTGGGACCCGCGGTACGGCATCCTCATCCTGAGTACGACCGTTGTCGTATACGCCACGGCGATCATGATGAATGGAAAACCGGTGCGGACAAAGAAACTGTTCGTGGCCCTGAGTATTCTCGTAAACCTCGGGATTCTCGGCATATTCAAGTATTTCAATTTCGTAAACAACAGCATTAAAGATCTATTCACGATGCTCGGCGCGGAATACACCGTGCCGGCGATGAGCCTCATCATGCCAATCGGTATATCGTTCTATACCTTCCAGGCGCTCAGCTATACCATCGACGTATACCGGGGGAAGCGCGAGCCGGAGCGTAACTTCGGAATTTTCGCTCTGTATGTCAGTTTTTTTCCCGTGCTTCTCGCCGGCCCGATCGAGCGGTCGACAACGCTCCTCCCGCAATTCTACCGGGAGGTCGAGTACGATTACAACCGGTTCACCGACGGGCTGAAGCTGATCGCCTGGGGTCTGTTCCAGAAGCTCGTGATCGCCGACCGGATCGGCATGTACATGGCCCCGATCCATAACAATCCCGAGGCATTTACCGGTCTCCCCGTGCTTCTGGGCATCTACCTATATCCGATACAGGTGTTCTGCGATTTTGCCGGGTACACGGATGTCGCCATAGGGACGGCGATGGTGCTCGGATTCAAGCTGATGGAGAATTTCAGGCGGCCTTTCATTTCTCTCTCCCTTGCGGAGATGTGGCGGCGGTGGCACATCTCCCTCATCACGTGGTTCCGCGATTATGTGTATATTCCCATGGGCGGGAACAGGGTACCGAAATGGCGGCACTACATCAACATCATGGTCGTGTTCACGCTGAGCGGCCTCTGGCATGGCGCGCAGTGGACCTTCGTGATCTGGGGCTCGCTGAACGGCCTGTTCATGATCATCAGCCTGATCACGCGCAAGGCGCGCGAATGGCTCAGGGAAACAGTTTTCGGCGGGCTCGGGAAAATATCGGCCGCAGTCTTCTTTGCTTCTGCGGCTCTGCTGCTGGCGGGCGCTTTCCTCTCCGGCCAGGCCGGGATCCCTGCAGGCGCCGGAGTCAGGTCTGTTGCCGCAATTGCCGGCATGCTCCTGCTCCTCCTGGGCGTGTTAAAGACCCGGGGGGCGGTCCTCGACCGGTTTTTGCTGGTCTCGAAAAGAAGCTGGATGAAGTTCTGGACGTTCAACCTGTTCGCATTCGCCGGCGCCTTCTTCGGCGCGCGGAGCGTGAAGGACGGCTGGTACCTGGTGACCCACTTCATCGGGACCAATATCCGCCAGGTTTTAATGGTAATCGATCTCGTACAGTTCACCCTGATGATACTGCTCGTCACGATGCTCATGGTGATACACTATATACAGGAGACGCGCGGCAGCATCAGGGAGATGGTACGCGCGAAACCGCTCTGGGTGCGGTGGACACTCTACTTCCTGCTCTGCTCGAGCATAGCGCTCCTGGGATACCGCGGGTCCCAGCAGTTCATATACTTCCGGTTTTAAGGTGCGCGCGTGAAACGACTGATACCTAAAATAATCATACTTGCGGTCATCTCGGTCCTGCCCCTGCTGATCTACAACCTCGTACTGGACCCCTACTCGGTGCTGAGGAAGGATTACAAGAACATGATCGTATGCCCCAACGAGCGCATTGCGAAGACCGACTTCATCCTGCGCAACCCGGGCAGGTACGACTCCCTGCTGTTCGGCTCGTCGCGGGTGAGCCAGATCCCGGTTGAAGTGCTCAACCGGGAGACCGGGGGCCGCTGGTACAACATGACCTTCGTTTCCGGCGTCGTGGCCGAGAATCTCGAGATTCTGAAATTATTCGTGAAACGCAGGGTGCCGGTCAAGAACATGATGATCGGGCTCGACTATTTCTCGTTCCAGATGCTTCCCCTGCAGAACCAGATCAGGACCATCATGTATCCCGAAACGCCCAGGGAGAGACTCAAGTTCTACTACACGTTCCTCACCCTCGAGCCGGATTCCGGGATGCTCTACGAGGTGCGGTTCGACGGCAAGAGCGCCTACTATGACCTCGAGGGGACCGGGGAGTATGATTTCATTAAGAAGGAAGAAAACCTGAGGCTACGCCCGGAAGAGCATGACCCCAAATTCAAGCTCCCCGTGTTTGTCGTTTGTAAAAACCGGATACCCGATACCCTCGCCGAGATACGGGAGATCATCGCCATCTGCAGGGAGAACAACATCGCCCTGCAATTTTTCATCAACCCGGGCCACGTGTCATCATACCTCTGCGACGACATCGGGTTCCAGAACCAGGTCAGGGCCGAGCTCGCCGCGCTGACCGATTTCTGGGATTTCAGCCGGCCCAGCAGCATCACGATGGACAACTTCAACTACGTCGATATCATCCACTACCGGAAAAAGATCGGGAGCCTGCTGGCGGAGCGCGTGTCGGGGCGCGGCATGAACGTGCCGAAAGACTTCGGCTACCTTGTCACGAAAGAGAACGTTGCGGGATACCTGGAGCAGGCTTCAGCCGAGTACGACACGCTGAAAAAGAAGCTGAATCCCACCTGCATGCCCTGCAGGAAAAACTGACAGGCTGCTCCCTACGCGCCACCCGGGCGTACTGCCCTGCGTTTCATGACCGCGTCTTTCAGGTTCAGTCCGATCGACAGGACCGCACACCCGATGAACACGGCGAGCGTGACCGTGTCAACCAGGTGCGACGGCAGGTCAATGCCGGTTATCTCGAGGATGAGGAAGTGGATATAGGAGTCCGACCGGATCGGGCTGCCCATCGCATCGCGCACCTGCCAGTGCCAGTCCGTGCAGAAGCAGTATCCCCACCCGTACCAGATCCCGAGAATAAACCATGAGCCTGCCGTGACGAGTATTGTCGCCAGGTGCGCTTTTCTCGTTTTCGTCCATGCCCAGCCGGTCATGTTGAAGAGCGTGAACACGCTGTGAAATACGAGGAAAAATGTGTCGAGCAGCTTCAGCACGGGCGGCCTCACGGCTATGGATTGATCCCGGACGAATATAATTAACCGTATTTAGGCGCTATCGTCAAGAACTTTCGGGTTCATGGCCCGTGCACGTTGACAAGCAAGGATCGGGATAGTATATTTAACTATGAATTCTTCCTCTGAGTTCTTCGCGTTCTTTGCGATGAAATTTTTTAAGCATTTTTTTGTAAAGGGTACCAGGCAAACTATTAAAGCCATCGTAAGCTGTTAGCTTAAAAATATCATGGTTAAAAATCCTAATATCACCACGAATTGACACGAATGAACACTAATAACTAGTTCAATTCGTGTTTATTAGTGTTCATTCGTGGTTGTAATTATATTAATAATGAATGTACTTAACAGGCTAAATGGTTACAAGCCATCAAGTCATGGGGATCGGAACATGAAAAAAGAAAACCGACTCGGCAGGGAGAAGAGCCCCTACCTGCTCCAGCATCGGCATAACCCCGTGGAGTGGTATCCCTGGGGCGAGGAGGCCTTCGAGCGCGCCCGCAACGAAGACCTGCCCGTGTTCCTGTCGATCGGCTACTCGACCTGCCACTGGTGCCACGTCATGGAGCGCGAGTCGTTCGAGAACGAGGAGGCTGCCCGCGCACTGAACGGATCGTTTGTCTCAATAAAGGTGGACCGAGAGGAGCGGCCTGACATCGACCGCGTGTACATGACCGCCTGCCAGATGATGACCGGCTCCGGCGGGTGGCCGCTCACCATTATCATGACCCCGGATAAAAAGCCGTTCTTCGCCGCGACCTATATCCCGCGTGAGAGCGCGGGCGGGAGGATGGGGCTTGTTGACCTGCTCGGCCGCGTCGCTGAACTATGGAAAGAGCGGCGGGACGACATCGAGGGGTCGGCAGCATCCATAACCGCGGCCCTGTCGCAGGAAACGCAGGGGGCGGGGGAAGGGGAGCCGGGAAGGCCGGAGGCCGACGCAGCCTACGGAATGTTTGTTTCCGCCTTCGACCGCGATCACGGAGGGTTCGGCGTCGCGCCGAAGTTCCCCTCGCCGCATAACCTGATATTTCTGCTCAGGCACGGGCATTTCGCGGGCGAAGGCGACGCGACCGGCATGGCGCTGGAGACGCTGCGGCGCATGCGCGCGGGCGGCATCTTCGACCAGGTCGGCTTCGGGTTCCACCGCTACTCGACCGACGGGCGGTGGATGGTGCCGCATTTTGAGAAGATGCTCTACGACCAGGCGATGATGGCGATGGCGTACCTCGAGGCGTACCACGCCAGCGGCCAGCCCTGGTGCGGTGCGGCCGCGCGGGAGATCTTCGAGTACGTCCTGCGCGACATGACCGCGCCGGAGGGAGCGTTCTATTCCGCGGAGGACGCCGACAGCGCCGGCGCGGAAGGGGCGTTTTACCTCTGGACCGATGCGGAGCTGGAGGAGGCGCTCGGGCCGGATGACGCGGCATTCGCGCGCCGCGCGTACGGTTTCCGGGAAGGCGGGAACTACGTGGACGAGGCGGCCGGGCACAGGACCGGCGGCAACATTCTGCACCTGTCCGCGACGCCGGCCGATCCGCAGCGGCTAGAGTCGGTGCGTGCGAGGCTGTTTTCGGCGCG
>JBGTBN010000053.1:0-12731 GCA_041749375.1 Spirochaetota bacterium | reverse complement strand
TACGTGGTCGAGGCAAAGGCAGGCGTCCACGCCCCAACGTCAGTCGTAAGTGAGGAGAGCGAGTTGTCTGCGCTGCAGGTCGCCCGGTTAATATCAAGTACGTAGTTCTGCGTTACGCCGCACTGGCTTGTCACTGCCACGGTCACGGTTGTGGTCGAGCCCTGCGCACCCAGGAGAATGTTCGCCGTGGCACCCGGCGTACCGTTGATTGACACTCTCGCAAGCACATCGTTCACCGTGGCAGTCACGTCTACATCCGCCACGTTCCAGGCTACGTCCACATCGTAGGCATAGGTTGTGGAGGCAAAGGCAGGCGTCCAGGCTCCCACGTCAGTCGCAAGTGAGGAAAGTGAGTTATCCGCAGAGCAAGTCGCGCGGTTAACGTCAAGTACGTAGTTCTGCGTGACACCGCACTGGCTTGTCACTGCCACGGTCACAGTCGTGGTCGTGCCCTGCGCGCCCAGGGTGACCGTCGCAGTCGCTCCCGGCGTACCGTTGATTGACACGCTCGCGAGCACATCGTTCACCGTGGCAGTCACGTCTACATCCGCCACGTTCCAGGCGACATCCACGTCGTAGGCGTAGGTCGTGGAGGCAAAGGCAGGCGTCCACACCCCAACGTCTGTCGCAAGGGCTGATAAACTATTGTCCGCAGAGCAGGTCGCCCGGTTAATATCAAGTACGTAGTTCTGCGTTACGCCGCACTGGCTTGTCACTGCCACGGTCACAGTCGTGGTCGAGCCCTGCGCACCCAGGAGAATGTTCGCAGTCGCTCCCGGCGTGCCGTCTATCGCTACTGACGCAAGTACGTCGTTTACGGTCGCTGTAACGTCTACATCTGTCACGTTCCAGGCTACGTCCACGTCGTAGGCGTAGGTCGTGGAGGCAAAGGCAGGTGTCCACGACCCAACGTCAGTCGCAAGTGAGGAGAGTGAGTTATCGGCCGAGCAGGTCGCCCGGTTAATATCAAGTACGTAGTTCTGCGTGACACCGCACTGGCTTGTTACTGCCACGGTCACGGTCGTGGTCGAGCCCTGCGCGCCCAGTATAATGTTAGCCGTGGCACCCGGCGTACCGTTAATTGACACGCTGGCTAGTACGTCGTTCACCGTGGCAGTCACGTCTACATCCGCCACGTTCCAGGCTACATCAACATCGTAGGCGTAGGTCGTGGAGGCAAAGGCAGGCGTCCAGGCTCCAACGTCAGTCGTAAGTGAGGAGAGTGAGTTGTCGGCGCTGCACTCTCTATGGACGGTTACAGTATACGTCTGGGTCGGAACGCCGCATTCAGGTGTAACCAGAACCATAAATGTCGTGTCGGAATTCGGAACTCCGAGGATTATCGTGTCAGTAGATGATCCGCTGCTGTTTACGTCTGCAGATGCAAGCATATTCGTTACAGTAGCGGTCACATCCACCTGTGTCGTACCGGAGGAGACAACAACCGTATACGCAAAGGTACCTGATGCAAACGCCGGAGTCCAGGCCATAGCGCCTGTTACCGTAAGTGCGGACAGGGTATTAACAGTACTGCATGGCGGGTGAAGATACAACTCATGCGTGGTGGAGGTCGCCCGCACCGCCTTGTTGGCACCATTGTATATGGACGCACCGTCAGCTGGCCGTATCTCGATCGTTTCAACACCCGATGGAATTCCACTGACCGTAATACTGATCACTGCGGAATCGGATCCGGCGACATGGCTAACCCCGGCAATAGTTACATTTGTCGCCGTTCCGCCATTTTGATTGAATATGACAGGCAAAAAATCACCGGCGACGAGGGAGCCAATCTCATTAATGTCTGAATATACTCTATTGGAGAAATAAACAGTCACGGAACTGTTATCATTTGCAAGCGTGGCCGAGGTGATTCTCGGTACACTCATTAAAAAAGGCAGGTAGACCAGGAGATCATCCTTAACCTGATCCCTGATTTTATCCCAGCTACCGTAGGAGCTGCAAGAGGTGGAAAAAGCACTAACCGAAACGATTAAAACAATTAATGCAAGATGTAAAATCTTCTTATAAAGAAATAAAACCTTATTTTTATTGAACTGGATCTTGTACATTATATAATAAACTTTTATTTAGCCTTCCAAAAAAAACCCGATAGGACTGTAATCACATGACTAAATTCATATATCTAAAATATTGCAAATATGATCAAAATTAATTTACTTTGAATAGTAAAAATTGTCAATATATTCTTTAAATAAAGCCCATACGGGCTGAATTTTTTATAATTTATACTGTTTGGAAAATTTTTATAATAATAATTTATGATTATTTATATTAAAAATAAAGTTTAATCAAAGAACAGAATCAGCGCATATAAGACGTTATAATCGGTATCCGCTTCTGACAAAGAATCCCATCGTATGGACAGGCCTTAATTCTAATATCGCATCATACTCAATGGCAATGCCGATGAAAAAATTCTTCGGAAGATCCACGGTTGTGTTTCCACCAAGAAAAAGTATCGGCCTGCTCCCGTATGAATTCATGCCATCAAACCTGTGCCACCTGAAGTATTGCTTATAGCCCAGCACCGGTGAGACATTCAGTTTCAATTCGCCCTTCAGAGGGAAAGTAAATTGATAGCCGATAAAAAAACCCGCCTGAAGCATCAGGGACGCACCAAAATCCTCTCCCGGCTTCAGAAATCCAAAATATGAAAATACGACTCCCGGGTAGAGCCCGGGCGCCTTTCTTAAGAACGACAACTTCTCGTGGCTCCTCCAGATGGAGTGGAACTCGCAGTAAAAATTGAATCCAAACGCGCCGGAATACGGGTCCTCCTCTCCCAGTGTGGAAGTGTGATATCCTAACTCTAGGGCCAGGTGGTACTCGAGGGGATAACCCGGCGGCTTTTCAGTCACTGTCACCTGATTTTTAGCCACGGCGGTCAGGTTCAGCAGATCGCCCGGGTTCTTTACTGCAAGATCATATGATCCGGGGTTGGCGCCTCTGGAATTCACTGTCACCAGCAATGTTTCTGGATCGATATATTTAACATTGGTCACAGCAACCGCCATGTCCGCGCTTTTTACGGAGACAGAAGATTTCCGATAAAAATTTTTTCCTTTTATCAATATCCTGGTCGTGAGTCCCGTGTAAATGCCGGATGGCGTGACCGATATAATCGACGGCTCGAGAGCGGGCACGACAAGGAGCTCGTGCCACTCGGTCCACATCGACGGCTTGTTGAATTTGGTTATAATGCCCACGCGGTAATAATATTTCCCGTACGGGAGATCGACCTCAAGCTTGGTTGCCCCCGTGGTCTTTTCGATAATTTTATTCCTTGATGCGTCAGTGATCTCGATCTGGTAGGAGATGGCCCCTTCTACCGGTTTCCACTCGATGTAGGCCGTTTCCAGGTGCTGCGGCTTCGCCTGTTCCTGAGCTTTCTGCTGTTCCAGGGGCTGAACCTGTTCCTCCGGCTGCTGCCGTTCCTGCGGCCGTTGCGGTTTCAGTTTCAGTTTTATTTCCTGCTGCGCGTGTGCGGCTGTCGCAAGGAAGCACGCCAGGGCCAGTAACAGGACCTTCCTACTTGCTTTTCTCATTCTCGATCACCTGTATCTTGGGCGAAATCACTATGACCTTCGAACCGCCCAGTACGCTGATTTTAAAATCACTTTTTAATTTTCTGCTCGCGCGGAGCACCCTGCCGCCCGGGCCTTTTTTTACCGCCTTGAGTGTCCAGTAGAAGCTCCCGACATCCAGCAGGTTCATGTCAGTGACCGAGTAGCGGGGTTCGGACGTTTGCATCGAAGCAATCAGCCGGTCCCCGCCCTTCGTCCTGTTACCCACAATCTGGTGCAGCTCAAGAAGATAGGAGCTCGCGCCCAGCGAAGGCTTCCATGAAAATTTGAGCTCGTTATCGTTTGACATGTCGACCTGTTTGTCCCTTCTCGGAGACAGGATAACCGGTGCCGGCAGACCTTCTTCTATTGTAAAGGAACGCGCGTCGCTCGCTGCCAGCAAGGTGTTGCCATCGTCTATCATCTTGACGCGCCAGAAATACCTGCCGGGAGAAAGATGTTTCCCGCTGGCCGTTGTAGTCTCGGACGGTATCCTGTCGGCAACGGTATCCAGGTCCCTGCCGTCCGACAGCTCGACCACGTATTTCCCCTCGAATTCGGGCTTTTTCCATTTGAACGACACCCCGCTTCCCGAGTCGCCGGACACGAAGTCGGATTCGTCTTCAGGTGATATCAATGCAATCTCCTCATAGTCCTGCATGACAAATGACCGCGTGCCGGAATAGACCGTCTTCCCGCTTCTCTCGTCGGTAAGCCCGACCCGCCAGTAATAGGTGCCCGCGGGAAAGGATCGTTTCATGGTCCAGTAGTTCTTTCCAAGCTCGAACTCCCTGTAGACAGCGGCAAATTCCCTGTCAGCCGAGAAGTAAATAGTTTTCTTCAGGCCGTCCTCGGCCCTCTCCCAGCTGAAAAAGAGGTTTTCCCTGTCGACCCGGGGCCGGAAGATCTTCCCTTTATTTTTTGGCGAGACAAGCTGAGGAGGCTTGATGGCCCCTGTCTTCTGGATGCTGAAATGCCTGATCGTGCTGGTCCTGCCCCCCCAGCCGGGAAGGTCGCGGCCGGCTGAAACCCGCCAGTAATAGGTCCGGGTCTTCCCACGCATCATCTCCTGCTCCAGCTGGCAGGTCAGATTCACCACCCTCGAATGTATCTTCTTCACAACGCTCGAAAAATCAGGCCGGTCTGATAGTTCAAGACTGTATGACGAGGCGATCGGGTGGGTCTCCCAGGCGAAAACGATCAGGGGCCTCTCTGAGGTGTAGTCCATTATCTCGCCGTCCGCCGGGGCCAGCAATACGAGCGGCCCGTCCCCAATGACCGTGAACCGGCCCGTTTCGCTGAGTTCGGGCGCCAGGTTTCGCCGGTCTATTGCGGATACTCTCCAGAAATAATTGCCGCGCGGCACAGAGACCGCGCTCTCGGTTCCGCCCAGGCCGATCCGCTTGAACACCCTGGAAAAGTGGCGGTTCGTGGCGATTTCGAGCAGATACGGCTCCTTGCCGCTCACCTCGCCAGAATAGCTCCAGGAGAGTGTCAGATCAAGCGCATGTGCCGCGGTGAATAAGCGCGCACCGTCAGCGGGCGAAAGCAGGGCGAGCCTTTTCTCTTCAACAGAAACGGTTTTATCGTCAATGACCGCGCGCTCGTTCGCCCTGACGGTTCGTGATTTTCCCCGTGTCTCGATCTCGACCGTACCGCTGTTGACGAAAAGCCCGGGCCTGCCCCCCGGCTCTTTCTCCACCAAAATCCTGCCCTCGTCCAGGCTGATCCGGTGATCGTCCTCCACCAGCACCAGCTTCCTGTCCCGGTCTACCCCGGTACCGGTCCTGTTGATGCTGCCGCATCCCTTCACGATGTTCACCCTGGTCTCGTCGCCGGACCGGTCGAGCGTCATAAGGCTGTCGGCGCAGAGATCGATCATCGTGCCGTCATCTACCAGTACGGTAGCCTCGGCGTCTGTACCCGATTCGACCGTGTCGTCATCAAACAGGTCGCTTCCCTGCTTCATCGGCTCCCATGCCTCACCGGCCCGGGATTTCCGCCGTACATCGTTCTGTATATATACCGCTTTTCCGATCACGTCCCTGCCCTCTGCCCGCACCAGGGATTTTCTCGTTACATCCGCAAGGAGATACAGCACGCACAGGAACAGAACGATAAGGCAGGCAATGACGAACGCCTTGTCTTTCTTCTTGATAGGGACCTTCCTTTTCATATACGGGCCAGCGCACCTGCTGCTATTGCATGATGAACAGATTCTTTTCTATCTGCCTGCCGTCAAGCGAAATGGTAGGCATGTCCTGTATGACTGCACTCAAGGCCTCGAATGAAGCGTCCTGCCAGTCGATCGATTTATTATATAAAAATACCGCCCGGATCCGGTTTTCGTCGAGGATCTGCGCGAACCTGATGATGGACTGGATCATGGCAGCGTTCATGTTTTCAAGCGATGAGAAATCGCAAGTCAGGACCCTCCCCCGCAGGGAATTTATGACACCCTCGAGATAGGGATTCAGCAATTCGCCGGGATTCGCAAGGCTCCCCCTGCCAATCCATGCCATGGTGACATCAGGACCGGCGTAGGTTACCTGTATCTGCAGGCCTTCGGCCAGGAACTTTTGCGAAATTTTATGATGCACTACTTCCTCAGCCGGTTTCTGCTCAACCGGGGTTTCCGGAAGCGGCCGGGTGGAAGCGGCAACAGGCCCCTGCTCCTCGAAGGCTTTCCGGGCGTCGAGATAGGAGTTGTACACCTCCCGGAACGAGTTAGTAAGGAAATAGATCTCGTCGCCGCCGCTGGGAGCGGTCAACTCCAGTCCGCCGATCGGTGAAGCTTCGGTCAGCTGCCTGAGGGAGTCGATCGGCACCGATATTGTCCGCGAGAACATGAACGAGCAGAGCAACGCAACGACCAGCACGATGCCCAGGATGGCGAAGTTCCTCCGCTGGATGCCGTATAGCTCCCGGAACACCGAGTCTTCATCCGTTGTCACGACTACACCAAGACCAAACTTGTCGAGCTTCCGGTATGAGCCCAGGTAATACTTACCATCGCGGTCCCGGTACCGCATCACGCCGCGGTCCACCGTACTGGCAAGCATCGTTTGCACGATCGGAACGTCCGTCATGTTTATCCGGGACAGCACGCGGTTCCTCTCCCCGTGCACGACGCAGTCGCCCTGGTCGCTGACCATGAACGCGCGCACGCCGCCCGTTGCGCCGAACGCGCTGATGAAGCGGTCAACCGGAACGTAGCAGACGATTATCGACTCGACGCCACCGTCGCCGGTGGCATACGGAAAGCTGATGCCCATGGCCGGCATTCCCATGTCAGGCGAAATGTTCCGGACAATAACATTGTTACGAAACGAATCAAGGAAGAAGGGAGCGTTTTTCGCATGTATCTCACGGATGTCCTTCTTTAATATCTGGTTGTCATTGATATAGATGCGGTTATAAAATGTCTTTTTGAAATCCAGGTCCTTTTGGTCCCTGGCAGCGATGCCCATGAAAATAAAGTTCGACCTGTCGCGGAAGAGCAGATCCCCCGCCCTGCTCGCGAGCTTCGACGAGGATTTGCCCGATGAAGAATACTCCGCCGCCGCCCTGGCCCTCTCCAGCGCTGCCACGAGCTCATCCTCCAGCCTGTCGCCCATCATCTGCGCGGCCGTGCTGTTGTTCGCATTCTGCTTCTCCTCGCTGTCCCGCTTGTACGAGATGGTCCCGATAACAATCATCAGCGACAGCGAGAAGGCGACGATGATCCCCACAAGGGCGACAAGCTTGGTGCTTATCCTGAACCTCATCAGCAGGTTCTCGGGCATATCGACGGCGATCTTCTGCGCGACCTCGCGCTTTATGTTCCGCGCCGGGGCAATACCGGAGCCGGGGCTCAGCGCAGACGCGGCACCTTTCAGTGCCGGCTTTTCCTGCGCGGCGGTCTCCGGCCTCCGTTCCACCGGACGCTCGACGCGCCCGGCAGGCTGTTCCTCCGGTTCACGGGGACCGCCATTGACATAATCGGTAAAATGGTTGATGAACGCGATGTCGCTCCCGGAAAGGATCGTTTTCGGAGCGATCTTCCTGACATGATCCATTGAATGGGATACGCTCTTGAACGCGTTTGCGTGGAAGCAGGCCAGGATCACGCCGGCTATGCTGCTGCTGAAAAAAATAATCTCGCAGCTCTGGTCTTTCTTTATGGCTGCGTTGATATCGTCAATAACCGATTTGACCGTATATACATGCTGTTTCTCGAGCTTTTCAAGGATAATATCGCGTACTACTACTCCCGTTCCCAGTTGCATGAAAAGGTTAAGGTACGGCATGGCGATCGAGCTGTTGGGGCAGAGGATGTATATCTTTTTTATATCATCCCGGCGCAGGGAATCCAGTATTTCATTTGCCCTGGGGCTGTCAGGGATAATATGCCTTGCTTCGCTTTCTGAATATATCTTGAAGAAAAGCCTTTTCCTGGTTCTCTCGGTTGTTGTGCTCATAATTCTCTCTTATTGTATAGTATACAATCCTTCGAAAAGTGCATCATTTTTTGAAATTTTCAGCCCACCGGGGCTTAATATTTAAAAAATCATCGAGACATTCCCTATCAATAATGTCGAATAAAATGATCGAGATAATTCAATTAAAAATGCTTTTTTAAAGTTTTTAATGCGGCAGGTTGAAGATTTACTCCATCAAAATTGACATTTAGTATAATTTGGTCATTTTATGGATAACAATCCAGCTATAATTGCCGGTCATTCACTTCCCGAGACAGTACCTGTCAGATCCGTTACCAGTACATCTCGATCACAAGCACGGAATCCCCGGCGTGCGAGAGGGCCACACCGTTGGGTTTAATTCTCTTGACTTTTACCATACAGCCTGGCACTTTTCAACGGACCGCACTATCCGGAGGAAGGACTGACCGATGGCGGAATCCGGCTCCACCCCGATCGACATATCTTCATACAAACCGGCGCCGCTTGACGGCACGCTGCACAACCCGATGTTCGCCGAAGTGCGGGAGCTGCTTGACCGCTTCTCCGGCAGTGGAATGGACAAGGCACGGACGTTCCTTTCCTTCGAGCGGAAATCTTTTCTTTCGCAGTACGCTTTTTCAATTCCCACGGCTGACACGCTGACGACGGTTGCGGGCTACTCGCCCCTCGTTGAAATCGGCGCGGGAAGCGGGTACTGGGCCATGTGCCTGGCCGCGTGCGGCGCGGAAATCGTCGCCTACGACCTGATCCCGCCGGTCGAGGGGCCGCCCGTGAGCGTCTCCCGGACGAACTGGCAGTTCAGGAAGATCTGGCATCCGGTGCTCGAGGGCGACGAAACGAGCGCGGCCGCGAACAGCGGGAGGACGCTGTTCCTCTGCTGGCCCCCGCCCGAGAACCCGATGGCCTCCCGCGCGCTCGACCTCTACATCAAGGCGGGCGGCCGCACGGTGATACTCATAGGCGAGATGAAGCCGGTCTCCATGGGAGACGCGGCCCTGTACGGGATGATGAAAAGCCTGTCCACGATCGTGAGAAGGCCGATACACGGCTGGCCGGGGATGATCGAGGAGATGCACATCTGCTCCTGCCGGTGATACCGTCCGGCTGTGCGCCCCCTATTCCGGGTATCCCGTGATGTCGCGGATCTTATTAAAGAGCGGGGCCAGCCTCTTGTACATGTCCAGGTACACCTCCCGGTACATCCGGTCGTAGAGCCGGTGGTTCTCAGGTATCGGATCGAACACTTCCTTCACCCTGGTCATGGCCTTCACAGCTGCCGGGAAGTCCGGGTAGAGCCCGAGCCCGACCGCCGCGTCGATCGCCGCGCCCAGGGCGCAGGTCTCGTAGGTATGTGGCCGCTCGGCCGGCAGTCCGAACACGTCCGCCGTGATCCGCACCGCCATGTCGCTCTGCGAACCGCCGCCCGACACGCGCAGCTTCGTGATCTTCGTCTTTGTCTTGCCCTCGGTATACTCCGCGCCCTCACGCAGGGCGTACACCAGGCCCTCAAGTATCGCGCGGTAGAGGAAGGCCCTGTTGTGCACGTCGCCGAAACCGATGATCGATCCCTTTGCGTACTGCTCGGTGTTCAGCCCGGGCGACCAGTAGGGCTGGAGCACGAGCCCCATCGCGCCGGCAGGCGTCTTCTCGATAAGCGCGTCGAAGAGCTTCTCGGGCACGAGGTTCTTCTTCTTTGCCAGCTCCTTCTCGCGGAGGCCGAACTCCTCCTTGAACCAGCTCACCATCCAGAAGCCCCGGAACACCATGTACTCTGTATAATAGGCGTCGGGGACCGAGGACGGGTACGGCGGCCTCATCTTGTACAGCTCGACATATTTATTTGTTGCAGTGTTGAAGGTCGCCGTTGTGCCGAAGCTGAGGCACCCCGTTTCCGGCGTGAGACAACCGGCGCCGAGGATCTCGCACCCCTTGTCCGTGCCTGCTGCGATAACGGGCAGACCTTCCGGGATCCCGGTCTCCTTCGATGCTTTTTTGCTGATCCGTCCCAGGTGCTCCGCCGGCTTCACCAGGTCCGGCAGCTTCTCCCGCTCTATCGGGAAGAGCATCCACTTGATATCGTGCTTGCCCGCCCACTGGTAGGTCTTGTTGTTAATGGGGAGGTAGCCCACGTTGCTCCCGACCGAGTCTGCATACTCGCCCGTCAGCTTGTAGGTGAAGAAGCCGGAAAGCAGGAGATACTTGTGGGTCTTCTCCCAGATATCGGGCTGGTTCTGGCGTATCCAGTTCGACTCGCACATCTGTATGACGGACTCGACCTGGTCGAGCAGGCCGGCCATTTTCAAAACGGGCCGCAGGGCCGCGGGGAGCATGCCCTTTGAATCAGCCATCCTCTGGTCAAGCCAGACAATCGCGGGACGGAGGGGCTTCCCGTCTTTTCCCATGTTAATCACCGTGGCCCGCTGCGTGCTCAGGGTCACGGCGACGATCGATTCTTTCAGCCTGCCCGCCTTCCGGATGACCCCGCTCGTGGCGGCGCAGAGCATCTTCCAGTAATAATCCGGATGCTGTTCCGCCCAGCCCGGGTGCTCGGAAAAATAAGGCTCGATCTGCTTTTTATCGATATGCAGAATATCGCCCGACGTGTCGATCAACGCTGCACGTATCGACTGGGTCCCCGCATCTATGGAGAGTATTGTTTCACCGGCTGTTTTATTTGCTTTCATGAGCATACTCCGTTATTTGATATCATCGAAAAGACCGCCGATTGGTCAGCAATCGGTTGCGGACCAATCCATAAAACCCGTTCTCACTTATCCAGCCCGAGTACCCCGCCCGGGTTCATGATGTTGTTAGGATCGAAATGCTTCTTCAGGGCGCGAATAACGGCCATCTGCGCCTCCCCGAGGTGCGGCTCGAGCCAGGGCGCGAGCATTCTGCCCATGCCGTGGTGATGGCTCGGCGATCCGCCATGTTTCGTGATGGCGTCAATCACGCCGCGCTGGAACTCCAGGTATGACTTCACGGAGTCCATTTTCATCATGTAAATAAAATACAGGTTCGTGCCCTGCGGATAGAAATGCGACGCGTGGGTCATGCAGACGGTACCGGGACGGCTCTTGACGAACTCCCGCACTCCCTGGTGGAGCCGGTGCAGGTTGTCCCAGGTCACGCCTGACTCGAGCGTGTCGATGATGATCCCGTAATCCTGGAGATCTTCGCGCATGTAGGGCTTCTTGAACCGCGTGTGCTCCCACTTCTTCGCCGCGTACCCGGTCAGGGACATGGCGCCGTGTTTCTTCGCGATTTTCCCGATCATGCGCTTCACGTGCTTCGTATACCCGCGCTCGCCCTCTGCCGTGCCCATCATCAGGCAGCGCTGCATGGGCTTGTACCCGCGGAGCTTCAGGAACGTGTCGACCGCGGTGCCATGGATGCCGAAGAGCTTGAGCCCGACCTCGGTCTCCTCAGGGTCGGAGATGCGGTAGATCGCCGGCAGGCCGAACTCGCCCTGCATCACCTCGCGGCTCGTCTCGACCGCGGACTCCCACGACGGGAACATGTACGCGAACCGCTGACGGTTTTCCGGCAGGTAGCGGAATATGCGCATCGTGACCTCGACCAGGATGCCGAACGTTCCCTCGCTCCCCTTCATGATGTCCATCACCTTGGGCCCGGTCGCCGTGCCCGGGTAGTCGAGCGTCCTGAATTCGCCGGTCGGCGTCACGTACTCCCCGCTCAGGGCGATATCATACGCGTCCCCGTAGTAGGTGGAGGCCTGGCCGGAGCCGAGGGTCAGGACCCATCCCCCGACCGAAGAGAATTCGAATGACTCGGGGAAATGCCCGCAGGTGTACGCCCGCTTCGTGCCGAAGAGCGCGGGCGCGTTGTTCAGGGCCTCCTCGTACGCGGGCCCGAACATGCCCGACTGCACGAGAGCGGTCTGGTTCTCTTCGTTGACGCCGAGCACCCTGTTCATGTGGGTCCCCATCACCAGGGTCACGCCGCCGCGGGCGGGCCTGAGGCCCAGGGTAACGGAGGAGCCGCCGCCGTACACGTACACCGGGATCCTCCTTTTATTGCAGTGGGCCACGATCTTCCGCACGTCCTCCTTGGACCGGGGATGGAGCACGACGTCCGTAACCTCGCCGATCTTCCCGCCGCGCAGCTCCGCAGCCTCCTCCACGGTCTTGCCCCGGCTGAACCGCAGGCGGCTGTAATCGTCGGTTGCGACGTTCTTCTTTCCCACGATCGACCCGAGCTTCTGTATGTCGGCTTTGCCGATGCGGACCTTCCGTCCGAGAGAGACCGGCTTGAGGCCCTCGTTTTTCCGGGCCCTGAAGTCCTCGTCGGTCATGCCGAACTCTTGCTTCATCATGCGGTACCAGGCGCTGCTCGGGTGTTCGAATTCCCCCGGCGCGCCCCACTTGAATATTGACCTGTATGACTCTTTTGGCGGCACCGCCTCGGTCCAGTCGGGTATGAATTCATTTTTCTTAGCCATGTCCTTCTCCTTTGCCTGTGCTTTTTATCTCATCTTTATTAAATGGGACGCGGGGCTCACCAGCATCCCGTGGGTATTGTGCAAACGCGCCATGAGGATTGCCCGCAATGACTTCAGCGGGTTCATGGGCGCAAGTTTCATCGGGTTAACGTTCATCAGGTGGCACATTGACTCGGTCGTGGCCCTCAGGTCATTGCATTTGCCGCTCAGGTACACACG
>JBGTBN010000052.1:0-5081 GCA_041749375.1 Spirochaetota bacterium | reverse complement strand
CAAGGATAAGGGTTGGTTCAGAAATGTCAGACCCGATGAGCTCCTGACGTATGTGTACGAGGGTATCTTCAGCAGGAACAAGAAGGTCAAACCCGAAGAAGTGGACGGGGTCCTGGTGGGATGCGCGAATATCTCCGGCATGCAGAACGATATCGGACGGCTGGCGTGGCTCGCTTCCGGGATGCCGGTATCGGTGGGGACCAACACGATAACGAACCAGTGCCCCTCCGGCATGTCAGCCACCATGCACGCGGCGCGCGCGATCATGACCGGCCAGGCAGATATCATGCTTGCTGCCGGCGTCGAGGACATGGAAAAGATCCCGATGGGCGCGAACATGAATTTCCCGCCGCGCATTCTCAAGTACTGGAACGGCGCCGACCTCCCCATGGGCCCCACGGCCGAAAAAGTGGCTGAAGTGTATAAAATTGCCCGTGAAGACATGGAAAACATGGCCATATGGTCCAATAAAAAAGCTTATGAGGCCCAGCAGGCCGGCAAGTTTAAGAATGAGATCATTCCGGTCAAGGGCCTGGACGACAACGGCGCCGAGATGCTGGTTGATAAGGACCAGTGGGTCCGGTCAAAGTCTGAGCCGGAAAAGATGAAGGCGATGACGTCTTCTTTTAGACCGAACGGCGTTGTGACTGCTGCGACATCTTCGCCGCTCACGCAGGGCGCGGCCTGCCTCCTCCTGATGAGCCGCAAGAAAGCAGACGAGCTCGGACTCGAGTACCATTACAAGTTCAGCCACGGTGTGCTTGCCGGCTGTGACCCGACGGTCATGGGCATTGGCCCGGTCCCGGCGGTGCAGAAGCTCTTCAAGCGGACCGGGCTTTCTCCCAAGGACATCGGAGCGGTTGAGCTCAACGAGGCCTTCGCCAGCCAGGCGCTTGCCTGCATCCGCGAGCTGAAGCTCGATAACGAAAACGCGCCCTTCAATAAGGTCAACGTATGGGGGGGGGCGCTGGCCCTCGGCCACCCGCTGGGACAGTCCGGCGCGCGGATCATCGTAACGCTTCTGAACGTTCTGAAGACCGACTTTCCGAACGAGAAGTACGGTCTTGCGTCGCTTTGTGGCGCGTTCGGCAACGCCGCGGCGCTGCTGGTTGAAAAAGTGAAGTAGCATAATTTAAAAGGCGGGGCCGCGCGGCCCCGCCTTTTTTCCGGCCGCACAGACTCCCGCGAAAAAATCCGGGAACCCGGCATTTGAAACCCGGGTCAAACATATACAAAGCGGGCCTCGCGATTCAGTGATTGTTAGGATGTTGTTTTAAGCCTGCCGCAGGGCGGCCTGGTCCGTCCCTGCGACCGGCTACATTTATAACGTGAGGTTCAAGCACATGAAGAAGTTTCTGGTTGTAGCGCTCATTCTTGCAGCGGGGATCGTCTCCGCCGACGCAAAGATCTTAAAAGGGGTAACCATTCCTGACACGTTTAACGCGGGCGGAACGGCCCTCGTTCTGAACGGCACCGGCATCAGGACAAAGTTCATGATGGACATCTACATCGGCGCCCTCTATGTAAAGAAGAAAGGAAGCAACGGCGCAGCCATAGCTGCTGCAGACGAGCCGATGTCGGTCCGGCTCCATATCGTATCGGGCATGGTAACGCCCGAGCGGATGTCGGAAAACACGCGTGATGGCTTCGCAAAATCGGCGGGCGGGAACGTCGCGCAGTACAAGGCGGGAATCGACAAGTTCATCAATACATTCAGCTCCGGTATCAAGGTTGGCGATTTCTACGATATCGTGTACCTGCCGGGAAAGGGTGTGCAGGTTTACAAGAACGGTGCGCTCAAGTCGACGGTCGAAGGCCTGGCGTTCAAGAAGATCCTGTTCGGCATATGGATCGGCCCGAACTGCATACAGCCCGCGCTGAAGTCGGGGATGCTCGGTCAGTAGGGGTCCCATTCCCCTTTATATCCTCTCTCCACCGCGCGGCGGGTCAGGGGGAAATTGCTCTGCCATGAGGTCACACATTGTGACCTCATGTTGTTTCCGCGTCAAACGCGGAACGGAATACAGGGTTCAGTATGGAAACCCTGAATCTTCTGCATTAAATAGTAGTGGACAGCGATCTGGAAATTCTTCATATAAACACGGGTCCGGCATTAATGTCATGAACAGGGAGGGTGATGCGCCTTCCGGCTATACGTCCCGTCACTGAAATCGCGGGGATGACGCCATGCCCCGGACGGCCGGAGATGCAACGCGATGGAAAATGTAACTGGGTGAGGCAGAGAACATGAAACAGAAGCTCGCCATGCCGCTTGCGGCGATTGTAGCCGCGATTCTCATATCCCCGTATCCGGCACATGCAAAGGAATGCCCGCTTCTGCTCGAAAAGCAGGGCACCTTCGAGTTCCTGACACGGACCGATTATGCCTGGTATGAATGCGGGTTTACGAAGGTCGAGATCAATGATAACCTGAAGGAACTCGCAGCACTCGTAGCCACGGTCCGGAAGAAACAGGTCCTGGCCGGGCTGAAGGGCTTTGACGCAAAAGTGGCGCTGTACACCATTAACGACTGTGCCGGCCCGGACGCCTACGGCCTGCCCGTGCGTGTCAGCTTCGGACTCTGCTCCTGGTATCAATGCGATGGGAAAAAACCGGCCAGGATCCTGATGGAGCCGCCTGAGTGGAGCGTAATTATCAACACTATGCGCGGAGGATTTACCGGCGGCGTCGCGTCCGCCGGAGACCGCGTCTACTTCAGCGTTCCCGGGAAAAAGGAGATCCTCGGGGCGGGCGTCGACGTGTTCGATGGGGAGATATATGTTATGTATAATCCCGACCGTCCCGGATACTGGCTCCCCGTGACGGTGAGGGAGGTGTATAATGCCATGGTAGAAGAGACCAAAAGGGACAAGGATGCGTACAGCCGCGATTTTATGCTGAAGTTCATCGAAAAAGAATACGCCGCATTCCCGGAAGCGGACCGGGGCAGGCCGGCCTACACGGCGGGCACGAACGCTACGCTGCCGCGCATCCTGGGAAAGGTAAGCGCCGATGTCACCGGCTCGCCGGTGATGCGCGTCAACCCGGGCTACTGGAACAGGAAGCTCCCCCGGTCGGCCATACAGTTTATCTACTGCAGAATCATCAACAACAGGGCCTATATTAAAAAAGAGAAGGAGTTTTTTCTGCAGAAAAACAGCATAAGTTATAATCTCTACCGCTTCCTGGAAACGCTGGATAACGACACGGCTGCATCATTGCTTCGTCATATCCGCAGGTAAGCCGGGACGCGACAGGTACCGGCCGGCGCGGTTCTCCGGCGGCAAGCCGTCGCCCGGGACCGGATTATTTCCGGTTCCGGGTTTTATCTCATCCGTCTGCCCTGGCGTTCCTGATCCTGAATTTCCTCACCATTTCAAGGAGCTCCTTTGCCTGGTTCATCATCTCCTCGCTCGCAGAGGAGGTTTCTTCCACCAGAGAGGCGTTTTGCTGCGTCATGGTGTCCAGCTCGACGATGGCGGTGTTGATCTGGCCGATTCCCTGCTTCTGCTCCTGGCTCGCCAGGCTGATTTCGGAAATTATCTGCGCCGAGACCGTGGCCGCTTCCGCGATTTCAGTCAGCGCGTTTCCGGTTTTGTTGACCAGTTCAGTGCTGTTTTCCACTTTCTCGATGGTGTCCCTGACAAGCTCCTCGATTTCCTTTGAGGCGCTTCTTGAGCGCTGGGCCAGGTTCCGCACCTCGCCGGCCACGACCGCGAAGCCGCGGCCCTGCTCGCCGGCGCGCGCCGCTTCAACCGAGGCGTTCAGCGCAAGCAGGTTGGTCTGGAAGGCGATCTCGTTTATAACCCCGATGATGCTGGCGACCTTGTTGCTCGATTCAGTCATCTCGATGATGGAGCTTACCGCCTCGATGGCGATCCTGTTGCCCTGCATCGATTTGTCGACGCCTTCGGTTGTAAGGTCCCGCGCGCGGACGGCGTTTTCCGCGGTCTGGTTTATCGTTGCCATTGCTTCCTCGATGGTGGAGGCTATCTCTTCAAGGCTCGAGGCCTGCTCGACCGTACGCTGCGACAGGTTCTGGTTGCCGCTTGATATCTGGTCCACTGCCTGGGCCAGGTTCTGAGATGAATCGACAATGCGCCCGATGAGGTTCTCGAGATCGTCAGTGGCCTTGTTGAGCGCTTTCGAGAGATGCCCCATCTCATCTCCGCGCGCATCATTGAGTCTCCCGGTGAAGTCCCCGCCGGCAAGGTTACCGGCAAAGGCGATGATCCGTTTGATCGGTCCTGTGATGGAGCGGGTGATGGGAAATATCATCGCCGCGATTACGGCGGCGGCGGCGAGTATAATCGCGGTAATTTTAAGCATAAACTCGCGTATGGTATCGCGGACATCTTCGATATACACGCCGGTGCCGATTATATATCCAAGAGGATTGAAAAGCTGCACGTATGAAATCTTGGGTACGATCCTGTTTTTCTCGTCCTTGTACTGCCACTGGTAATCGACGAACCCCTTCCCGTGCCGGGTGCATATGGTTACCATTTCAACAAAGAGTTTTTTCCCGGTGGGATCGGCGTAATCATTGAGGTCCTTTCCTTCAAGCGCCTGGTTGAAAGGGTGCATTATCATGCGCGGGAACATGTCGTTAATCCAGAGATAGTCCTTCCCCTCCGGGCCGTACTTCATGCTCCTGATGCGCGCTTTTATCCTCGTCTCCATTTCTTCTTTATCGAGTAGTCCCTTTTCGTAATCACCGTAAATGCTGGTGCAATAGCCGATGGCTATGGCAACGATGTTTTTCAGAGTTTCCTTTCTTTCGCCGATTATTTTTTCCTCAAGGGTCGGTATAATGTAAAAAAGGATGGTAACGACGAAAATAAGAAGGGCCGCCAGTAAGACACCGAAGATCTTATATGTTATTGAGACATTTTTCCATGACAGTTTCATCGGGTGGCCTCCTGGCTTAATAAAATAGTTTATACTTGAATCCCGCTCCCTGGTGCCGCCGTCGAAACAGACTGATATCAAGTTTCATGCGTTTGAACATACTATCCACAATATATTAAAGTAACAATGTGTTGCAGAATGACAATAGTCATATTAACGACAATGTACA
>JBGTBN010000051.1:0-21832 GCA_041749375.1 Spirochaetota bacterium | reverse complement strand
CAAACTCACGCACCGGCACGCCGGGACCCGCGATCCCGTGCCTGCCGGCGCACCCGGACGGCACGACCAGGCAATCGTACGTTTCCGCCAGGCTGCCATGGGCCCCGACGCCCCCGGCGATGCACCGGCCCGTTATAAATGAAGGGAGCCGCAGGGGCACCATGCCCAGGCTGGAAACGATCTCCGCGGGCAGGATGTCGCAGGTGACCGCGGCAAGCTTCATGCCGCTCCGCTCGCGAAAGCCGCGGAGAACGAAATCATACTGTCCGAGCATTTCTCGAAGCGGGTCGACGATGCGGGATAGGGTTGATTTGTTCATATTATACCAAACTGACTTTTTTCCCAAGACGCCCCGATAGGTCCGCAAGCGCTTGCGGACCTATCGAAAACGCTCTTTTAAAATGTCGGATAAAAAAATGTTTGTAATAATGCGTATACCCCGCTACCCTTGCTTTTTGCAAGAAAAAATTAAGCCTGTTCGCCGTGGAGTACAATAATGCCCGCGAAAAAATCCGCCAAAAAAAGCGTGCCGAAACACCCGTACCTGTCAGTGGTACTGCCCGTATTCAACGAGGAGGACAATATCCGCCTCCAGTACGAGGAGATCGTGAAGGCCCTGAAGCCGCTCGGCGTGACTTACGAGGTCATCTTCATTGACGACGGCAGCAGGGACGCCTCGCCCGACATTCTCCGCGACATCGCCCGCACCGACCACACCATCAAGGTGGTCATCTTCCGCCGCAACTTCGGGCAGACGGCCGCCATGTCTGCGGGCATTGACCATGCGACCGGCGATGTCATCGTGTTCATGGATTCCGATTTACAGAACGACCCGAACGACATCGGCACGCTGCTGCATAAAATCGGGGAAGGGTACGACGTGGTGAGCGGATGGCGGAAGAAGCGGAAGGACAAGCTGATCAGCCGCAAAATCCCGTCGAAGATCGCCAACTGGCTGATCGCGAAAGTCACCGGCGTAAAGCTCCATGACCTGGGGTGCTCCCTGAAGGCGTACCGCAGCGACCTCCTGAAACAGGTGAACCTCTACGGCGAGATGCACCGCTTCATACCGGTGCACGCCTCCTGGATCGGCGCGAACATTACCGAGATCCCGGTAACGCACCACCCGCGCAAGTACGGCAACTCCAAGTACGGGATCATACGAACCTTCAAGGTTATCCTGGATCTCATAACCGTCTCCTTTCTGGGGAAGTACTCGACCAAGCCGATCTACGTGTTCGGGGGCACCGGCTTCATAATGCTCGTGCTGAGCGTTCTCAGCGGGGCGGCGGTTATACTGATGAAGGTGTTCCTCAACCATTCGATGTCCAGGAACCCGTTCCTGCTCCTCACGGTGCTCCTCATCGTGCTGAGCGTGCTCTTTATCCAGATAGGCATTCTCGCAGAGATCCTGATACGGATCTACCATGAATCGCAGAACAAGCAGCCGTATAGCATACTGGAAGCGGTAAACATCAAAAAGAAGTAAGGCGGGCGTCACTTCTCCTTCTTGCCCTGGAAGAGAAACTTCATCGGGTTTTTCTTGATCTCGGACGATACCTCGTCCAGCGTCTGCGCGGTCTTGCGCATGCTCCCGATAATATCGATGAAGTCCTTCTGCGAGTTCTGGATGACCTTGTTCACGTTCGCCATGCTGTCTGCCAGGCTGGTGACCAGCCTGCGGATGTCCCCCCTGCTCTCCTGCGACACCTCCCGGTAGAGGGTCATGATCGTCGTCGCCTCGGTCAGCAGCGTGTTCACCTTGGCCATGATATCCTCGATGCTGCCGGACTCGATCCCCTCGAGCACGTCGCCCTCCCTTAAAAAGGCCCCCTTCGTCTCGGGGTTTCGCAGCTCCACCACGGGGTCGCCGATCACGTTCTGGTTAGTGATGACGGCGGCGCAATCCTCATACAGCTCGATGTCCTTGCGTATCCGGAGCGTCGCCAGGAAATGGAGGGCGGGTTTGAAAATCGGTTTGATATCGACCACCCGGCCCAGCTGGTACCCCTTGACCTGCACCGGCGTTCCCTTTTGCAGTGAGGTGATGCTGTTCACCTTCACGTACACGTCCATGGTGGACGATGCCAGGGAATAGCCCAGGTTGACCAGGACGACCATCACGATCAGCGCGACAGGTATGATAGCGAACAGGCCCACCCTGAACTCGGTCCTGCCCAGGCTCCGCCGCACCGATTCGAATATTTTTTTCCTGTCGATCCTCATCATGGCATTACCGTGCTACCTGATATCCATCGGTCCCCGGAGGGACACGTCCCGGTACTGGACCAGGAACGGGTTGTCCGATTTGAAGAAATCATCTCTTGTCCCGGAAAAGACGATCCTGCCCTGATACAGCATGTGAAAAGCGTCAGTAAAATCAACAAATTTTTGCGGCTCGTAGGTCATGAAAATCACCGATTTTCCCGGGTTTGAGGTCCGGGACCTCATGACCTCCATGAACGAGCTGATATCGAGCGGTGACTGGTCGATGAGGGCGAACTCGATCACGAGCAGGTCCGGGTCGTGGGCAACGGCCCGCGCGTACGCGGTGCGGAGTATCTGCGAGCGGGTGAGCTCTACGGGCCGGGCCGCGCGGCAGTCCAGGATGTGCAGATCGGTCATGAGCCGGGTGGTTATCGACCTGATCTCCTCCGGGGAATAGTCGGAATAATACTCCAGGCGGAGCGATATGTTCCGCTCCACCGTCATGTTCGAGAGGAGGCCGTAATCGCCATGGAGGTACCCGATCCGGTTCAGGTAGCGCAGCCTTCCCAGGTAGTCGAGGCTGCCCACCGGCTCGCCGCGGAACAGGATCTCTCCCCCGTACCGGCTCTCGACGCCCAGGAGGAGCGGCGTGATGGTCGTGATGCCGGATCCCTCGACGCCGAAAAACACGGCGTTCTCTCCCTCGCCCAGCGTGACCGACAGCCCGGCAAGCGGCTCATTCCCGGGTGCATTGCAGGAGACATTTCTGAATTCGAGCATCTGTGCCATGTCCTCATTCCACCCAGGTAAAATAGAACGACACCGAAACAATGACGTTCAGTATGATAATGGCGAAGAGCGACCGGCTCACCGCGCGGGAGGCGAAAATGGGTATCTCGAACTTGGACCGGGGCATCATCCCGTAGTAACTGCAGACGATGGGTATGAGCGAACCGAAGATGACACTCTTGATCAGGGTGGCGGCCAGATCTTTCAGTGAAAACGACATGGACAGGTTCCGGAAAAAGACGTCCACCGGCACATATATCGTCGTGAGAGAAATGAGATATCCTCCCAGGAAGGCAGCCACGTCGAAAAAGACGATCAGGCAGAAGATCGAGATCGTGAAGGCGACGATCCGCGGGATCACTATGTAGAGGCGGGGGTCGATGCCTGCGATCTCCAGGGAGAGGATCTCGCGGCTCCACTTCTGCGTCGCGATCTCCGTTGCCATCGCGGTCCCGGACCGGCTGACCACGATAAGGGCCGTGACCAGGGGCCCGAGCTCCCGGGCAATTATAATGACCAGCAGGTTGCTGAAATACCCCTCGATACCGATCTTCGGCAGGTTGGTCATACCCTGTACGATGACAACACCGCCGACCAGCACGGCCACGACCGTGACGATCGGCAGTGCGTCGATACCGGTGAACCGTGTCTGGCTGAAGATAATGCTGTTGATTGAGGCTTTTCTGATGAAGCGGAGTGATTTCAGGGACCTGGCGATGGAAACCATGTACGCACCGAAACCGCGCAGGCCGGACCAGGACGCCATGATCCTGACGCCGATGTAATCGACCGGCCTTTTACCCCCGCCCCCGGATGTGTTGTTTTCAGTGGTCATCAAGCGCCGTAATTGAATGGCCGTGTGCTGCCGGAGATACTATGGGTGCCTGCTTGTTTTAAATCAATAAAAAAACAGGCGCAGGGACGGGCCGGCGTGTCCCCGGGAGCCCTGCGGGAAAAAAAATCATTGATAAACAAACGCCGGTATTATGTCCTGTACTTTGAGAAGCGCTCAATGAATAACTACACGAAACAAACCATCGTGGCGGTGCTCGCTGCCGTGACCCTGTCGCTGGGGGTCGCCGTCAATTACCGGGCGATTCTTATCGGCAGGGACTACCTGATCGGCTCATACCTGGAGACGGCGGAATTCCTGTTCCCCTACGGGGAAGGCTCCCTGACGATCGTCGACCATGCCCGATACCGCGGCTGGGTTCACTCCTACCGCGACCTGCCCCGCGGCTTCTTCCGGGCCGGCGGCATGCTCCTCTACCGCGCCGGTGGAGATACCAGCGCGGGCGAGATCGCGGAAGCGGCCGTCCGCTACACCGAATATCTCCGGGCCTCGCGCCTGGCAGGCGACATACGCGAATACAACGGCCTGAAAAGCGGGGATGTGCCGGCCGGAACAGCGCTCCTGGTCCCCAATTCGCTGCCCGGTCTCCTTGCGGACGTGAAGAACAGAACGCTGCCGCCGCTCATTACCGCGCGGGGCCTCTACTTCACCGGCATCTCGGTCGGCTCGGGGATGATACTGAAGAACATGGAGCGGTTCAAGGCCCTGGGCATCAATACTATCGTGTTCGACGCGAAGGACATCGGCGGCGACCTGACCTACAGGAGCCGGGTGCCTGCCGCGATCAGGTACGACACCCATGAAAAGCGCTCCATCGACAACCTGGAAAAATTCGTCCGCATATTGAAAGAGAACGGGTTCTACACCGTGGCCCGCCTGGCCGTGTTCCACGACCACCTGTTGCGGAAAAAAGACCCGTCCCTTGCCATCAGGACCGCGGGCGGGGGCGCCTGGAATTCTGGATCAAAGGAAAAGTGGTGTGATCCCACCAGCCGCACGGTGCAGGACTACAACATCGACCTTTCGATGGAGCTGGCCGACGCCGGCGTCGACGAGATACAGTTCGACTATATCCGCTTTCCCACCGGGGCAAGCATGCGCGACGCAGCCTTCGCGTACGATTTCGGCAGGATGTCCAAGGACGCGGCCATCACCCGCTTCCTGGAGCGCGCCCACCGGAGCATCAGGGCGCGGAACGCTCGCCTCTCGATCGACATTTTCGGCGTTGTGGCATGGGGCAAGGCGGTCGACATCGGGTCGACCGGCCAGCGGATCGAGCATCTGGCGCGGCACTGCGACATCATCTCGCCGATGCTCTACCAGTCGCACTTCAACGACGACTTTGACGGGTATGCGCGGCCCGGCGACAACCCCTACTACTTCATTTACGAAGGGTGCAAAAAGGTTATGGCCCTGGCGGGCGGCCGCGCCGTTGTGCGGCCCTGGCTCCAGGCGTTCCGCTGGCGCGTCTCAAACTACAACGGCCAGTACATCATCACGCAGGTGAAGGCGACCAACGATTCCGGCGCAAAAGGCTACCTCTTCTGGAACGCGTCGAACGACTACGACACGGTGCTCGGCGCGCTCGAGCGGATGAACGGCGGCGGCACCGTGAAATCGAAAGAGAGGGAATGACCATGCTCTACGACCTGGGGGAGAGTACCGTTATCATGGAAGGCGACTGCTTCATCGCGGAGAGCGCCTCGGTCATCGGCTCCGTCAGGATCGGCAGGAACGCGAGCGTCTGGTTCGGGGCCGTGGTGCGGGCCGACGACGGCGCGATCGTCATCGGCGAGAACTCCAACATTCAGGACTGCGCCGTGCTCCACTGCGAGAAGGGGAACGACCTGCTCATCGGCAGGGGCGTCACCGTGGCGCACAAGGCCATGCTCCACGGCTGCACCGTCGGCGACGACAGCCTGGTCGGCGTGGGGGCCATCGTGCTGAACGGCGCAATCATCGGGAGCAACTGCCTGGTCGGGGCGGGAGCGCTGGTGCTGGAAGGGACCGTCATCCCGGACAATTCGCTCGTCCTCGGCTCACCCGCAAAGGCGGTCCGCCCTATAACGGCCGCGCAGACAGACGAGATTCTCCACGCGTCCCGGCATTACGTCCGCAACGCCAGGAAGTTCATCGAGCGCCTGAAGCCGCGCAGCTGACCGGGGCGGGAGGATCACCCCACGATCGGGAAGGTAACACCGGGTTCGGTAAAGACCGCGACCCTGGCACGTTTCCCGAGCTTTTTCAGTCCGCGCCGAATCACTTCCTCCGGACTCTCACAATAAACGAAAAATCCGAGCTTCTTCGCGTCCTCCTCTGTGAGGGTCGGCGCGTGTATAAAAAAGTCATATTGCCGCATGAGCTGCATCGAGTAATAGACGAGAAACTTATCCTCGGGATTGAGGCCCTTTTTGCTACTCTCTAAAATTTTCATGACACGGGAGGCTCCGGCCATCCGGAGGACCCTTTTAGCGAGCCAGAGGGGCTTCGATCCCTCCGGGGGGGTAATATCGTCCAGGCCCCGCTCCGCCCTCATGAAGGACATCACCGCCCCGCCGGGGACCAGCGCCGGCAGCGAGTTGCCCACGCAGCGCATTCCCTGCTTGAAGTTTATATCGAAGGGATGTGAATTGCAGATGATGCCGTCCGCCTGGCGGTCCATGTGAAGTCCCTGCTCGCGCGCGATGTACGCCACCCCCTCGCGGTGCGCCGCGATCGGGTCCCCGGCGAAGGACGCGGTGATGGTCCGGGTATGGTTGATCGCGACGTTGATGCAGAAGACGTCGGCCGCGACCATCCGCCGCACCTCTTCCAGCTCCGTGCGGAACAAGTTGTCCTCCGGCATCATGCCGACCCGGTTGACGCGGTAGGGAGGCTCGGCGAGGACCGCGTGGTGGACGCCGATCGTCTCGGAATAGGCGACCCCGGGAAGTATGTTTTTCAAACCGCCGCCGAACCCCGCCCAGAGATGGGGCTCCATCACGCCGACAAGCACGACCAGGTCGGCGTCCTTCAGGTTGCGGTTGAGATACACCGGCGTGTTCCTGCTCGTGGTGCCGAAGTAGTGGTTTTTCTCCAGGTTGAAGGCGTCGTGGTTCTCCCATCGCACCAGCTTCATGTTCCGCGGCCCGAGCTTCGCCGCCATCTCGTGCTCCTTCATTGGCGTGTGGATGCCGAGCGCGGGTATCACCAGGATGTTTTTCTGCAACGCGCCCGATTTCTTCAGGGAATCAAGTATCAGATGGAAAAAGCGCTCGACCGGCGTGGGCCGCGTGTTGTCGTCCACGATGATGACGATCTTCTTCCCCTTCAGTTTCCGCTTCGCGAGGGGCTGCGCGCCGACGGGCTTAGCAAGCGAGTCGCGCACCAGTGCAAGCTCATCGGTCTTTTTCCTGCTGCTTCCCGGCTTTCGCTCGGGGAAGACCATCTCCCATGTATCGGGAACGTCAACGGCCAGGGTCTCAGGGCCCCAGGGAAGTTGTATTTTCATGCGGCACCTCGCGTTATGGATTTGCACCTGTCATCCCCGCGAACGCAGGGACCCATTCTTCCAAGCCTGTCATCCCCGCGAACGCAGGGATCCATTCTTCCAGTCCTGTCATCCCCGCAAACGCGGGGATCCATACTTCCTGTATGGATTGATTTTTTATCATGAGACCGGTTCCGCATACTCACTGGATTTCCGCTGGAATTTATCCCGAGCCTGTCGAGAAGCGGGAATGACACTGCATGCGTAGCATAGTCCATGACATCCATGTTTATTGCACCCCATGACCGGATTTGCAAGCATTTTTACGCCACGGACGGGACGAAAGGCCATCCCTGTGGAAAAACCGGAAATTATCTTGCAAAAACGCCCCTGAAACCGATAGTGTAACAGCCGCGCACAAACAGGGCAGGACACGCGCCATGGGAAAACCGAGAGAACCGCTGCCATTCGACGTGGAGCATTTCAGGAAGCTGGCCGACCGCGGGACGCGGTACTCGACCGGGGACGTGTTCACACGCATCTATGAATCAAACCACTGGAGCGGCAGCGCGTCGAAATCGGGCCAGGGCTCGGACGCCGGGCAGACCGGGGCGGTCGCCGCCGCGCTGAAACGCATTGCCGCCGCGTACGGCGTCCGCGTGCTGCTGGACCTTCCCTGCGGCGATTTCAACTGGATGAAAAATGTTGACGCAGACATCGACCGGTATATCGGCGGCGACATCGTGCCGGAGATAATAGCGCGCAACAGGAAGTTGCACGGGAGCGCGGCCAGGAAATTCGCGGTGCTGGACATCACCGCCGGCCCTCTGCCCGATGCCGACCTTCTCTTCTGCCGGGACTGCATGGTTCACCTGTCGAATGATGACGTATTAAAGGCGCTGGGCACCATTAGAAGAAGCGGCATCCGGTACCTGCTTGCCACGACCTTCACGGAATGCGACATGAACGAGGACATAGTGACCGGCGACTGGCGGATTATCAATCTGGAGAAGGCCCCCTTCAACCTGCCGCCGCCCCTCACGCTTGTCAACGAGCACTGCACCGAGGGCGGCGGGACCTACGCGGACAAGAGCCTGGGGCTCTGGCGGATCGCGGACCTGTAAAACTATTGACAATAGCATACAGGTCGTTTTATAACCGTGTCAATTAGTATTCAATTCACGCCGGTGGGGCGAACCACGTCCGCAAACCGATAGTATGCGAGCCCATGAAAACCGGAGGAAAATTTATTCAATGAAAAAGATAATCCCGTTCCTCTTCCCAGCCTCCCTGCTCGCGCTCATGGTCATCGCAGCGTACGCGCGCCTGACCTACGCGGGGAACAAGTGGGCCGACCGGCCTGTTGACTGCGAGATGCTTATAATTCTCCTGTACGTGCTCTGGATCTGCTTCGAGATAGCGGTTACGAAAAATGAGACCGGGCAGGAGTCCCGGGAATCGGACAGGGGCACGCGCGAATTCTACGGCATAGCGCAGGCCCTTGTCATCCTCTCGGCCCTCATGTTCGAGGAGGCCTGGCTCCGGCCCGGGCCCGCGCACCTGGCCGGCATCGCGCTTTTCGCCGCAGGCGTCTCCCTCCGGCTGTGGGCAATCAGGACGCTGGGAGCGTTCTACGCCCACGTGGTACGCACTATCGACGGCCACCGGATCGTCGATACCGGGCCGTACCGCTTCATCCGGCACCCGGCTTATGCCGGCAACCTCGCCGTCCATGCCGGAATCCTGATATTCTTCTTTAACTGGATAACACTGACCCTGTTCCTGTTCGTTTTCGTGCCCGCCATCGTTGCGAGGATCATTGTCGAGGAAAAAACCCTTATGGGCGTCGAAGGCTACCCTACGTTCGCCCGGGGCCGTGACCGTCTTATACCGTTACTATGGTAATAATTTCCCGGCAGCGGCCCTTCAAGGTTTACTTGACAAATACAACCCATGTACTACACTATGCGTTAATGAAAGCAAAGGACACGGACATAATAAAAGATACGAAAGGGGAGCGTACCCGGGGCATCATTGTGAGCGCAGCCCGGAAAATCTTCTCGCGCCACCCCTACCATACCGCCAGCATGCGCATGATCGGCAAGGAAGCCGGGGTGGAGCACCCGCTCATCAATTACTATTACCCGACCAAGGCAAGCCTCTTCGAGGCAATCGTGAAGGACCTGTGCGAGGAGTTCATCAGGTCGCATGCAGACTGGCTGGACACCGTCAGGGAGATGAGAATAGCCGATGGCTTCATGAAATACATCGACCTGCTGCTCGACTTCAACCAGCAGAAGCCCGAGCCGCTCCGCATACTGGCGCTCAACATCTCGCAGGCGGAAAACATCTCGCAAATCCCGGGGTACCAGCATTTCCCGGAGCTGATCGAGGGCCTGCTCAGAACATTCTCGGAAAAGATGACGAACGGCCTCCAGACCGAGGAGCTCCGCATGTTCGTGCAGAGCTTCAACTTCCTGGTGATATCGTTCCTGGGCGCAAGCCCCTGCATCGCGCAGGTCCAGGGTATGGACCCTGGCGAAAACAGGTACCGCGACTGGGTCAGGAACACCCTCGGCTTCATTTTCCTCCCGCGGCTCCGGGAAATCATCATCACCGCAGCAGGGAAAAAGCCCGCGTAATCACAATGCCGATCCATGGCGCGCTGTAATCACGTGGCCCGTAAACCGACGACCCGGGCGCGATCATTCCGCCTTCCTACCGGCAAGGAACATTACGCAGCCGATTACGACGAGAAGCACGCGGATGACCCACCCGGCAGCAGGCCCCCACCGGTCAAACCACGCGAGTAGCCGCATGGCATGGCCCATGACATGGAAGATGCTGGAAGCAATGACGTATATTACGATTACCGCGCCCGCCGTGGAGACAACCTGCCTGATGTACATGCCCAATCTCCTCCGCGTAAATATTCCGCCTTCGGAAAGAGTCGCATTCTAACAACGTCATGCTACCATGCCCTGAAAGGTGGGTAAAACACAATTTATGTCAGGTCATCTCGCGCATGACCGGTAGGTCGGCATACCGGCTGCCAAAGGTTATTCCGCCCCGTTATTTCGCGCCGGCTACGGATAGCGGCACCGCGTATCATGGGATGATTTTATCGCGAAATCCTTTATACAATGCCGGGAAATTGACTTGCTCACTCCCATATTGTACAATATTCACCCGAAAGCTTGTATTTTCTTCATTGACAAAAGTTGCCTGTTTTTTTAGCGTCAAATATGCTGCAACTCGGATAATAACGCTCGCCGTACCCGTTATTTATAAGAAACGCAGTCTGAAATGTATACCGGCCCGTTTATAAGCAGTTTAAAATGGGATAGTGCGCATCATGCCGGTTATCGAAACCTGCATCGCGGTCCATTCTAAATTGCCGGTATTGTAACAATTATAAATGTTTGACATCTCTAATAATTGCGGAGACCTACCATGAGCGCTACCAATCATGATCATGCTGACGACACCCTGGCGGGCAGGCTCCGCCAGGCAACGGGCGTATCGGTCACCCGCTGCTACCAGTGCGGCAAGTGCACAGCCGGCTGCCCGATGGCGGAAGAGATGGACTACACGCCCAGCCATATACTCCGGCTCCTCCAGCTCGGCCTGGGCGGGTCCGAAGAAACCGTGCTGCGCGCTTATTCTCCCTGGGTCTGCCTGACCTGCGAGATGTGCTATGCCCGCTGTCCCCAGGAGGTCGACATCCCGAAGATGATGGACTTCCTCCGAAGCGAATCGGTACGCATGAAAAAGGTCAATCCAAGGGCAAAAGATTTCGTATCATTTTACCAGACATTCCTCGATTCAATACATTACGTGGGAAGATTGTACGAGGTGGGGCTGATCGCCGGGTACAAGGCCCGCTCCTGGCACCTGTTGCAAGACGTCCTCATGGCGCCGAAATTATTTTTCAAAGGAAAACTGAAGCTGTTCCCCCATCTGATCAAGAACAGGAAAAACATGTCACAAATTTTCAAGAAAGCGGGTAAGACCCGCGTGGAGGCGGCCAAATGACAAAGGTAGCATACTATCCGGGCTGCTCCCTCCTCGGGTCCTCGCGGGAATACGATGAATCGCTGCGCGCTATTGTCGGGAAGATGGGCTTCGAGCTCCTCGATGTTCCGGACTGGAACTGCTGCGGCGCGTCCTCGGCGCATTCTCTCAACGCCGAGCTGTCGCTCGCTCTACCCGCGCGGATATTCTCGCTTGCCGAGACGCTGGGCGTGGACGAGATGCTGGTCCCCTGCGCCGCCTGTTACGGCAGGCTCATGGCGACGCGGCATGAGCTTATGGACAACCCTGAGCTGCGGGCGCGCATTAATGAAATAACGGGAATGGATTACAAGGGGACCGTCAGGCCCCTGAATATGCTCGAATTCCTCGAGTGCCACTCTGAAAAATTCAGGGAAAAGGTCACGGCGCCCTTTGACAAGGACGTCGCCTGCTACTACGGCTGCCTGCTGGTACGGCCGCCCAAGGTGGTGAATTTCGACCGGACCGAAGACCCGCGCACCATGGACAACCTCATGGAAATGATCGGAGCAAAGGCCCTTGACTGGGACTTCAAGGTGGAGTGCTGCGGCGCGGGCCATTCGATATCCCGCACCGACCTTGTGGGCAAGCTGTCGAGCAAGATCGTCGGCAACGCGGTCAAAAAAGGCGCCCAGGCGATCGTGGTGGCCTGCCCCATGTGCCATTCGAACCTTGACATGCGGCGCAATTTCATCAACAAGGCCGCGGGACAGAATTACACCATCCCGGTCATATACATCACCCAGGCAATCGGCCTTGCCATGGGGATCGGCGAAAAGGAGCTGGGGCTCCGGCGTCACATCGTGAAGGTGAAGTTCCCGGAAAAAGTAAAGGTCGAGGTCGAAGCCCCCGCAAAGGCGAAAGTTGCCGCTGCAGCGGCGGCGGCCCCGGCAGCGCAATCTGAGCAGACGGAGGAAGCGTAAATGTCACGAATCGGTGTTTTCATATGTCATTGCGGTACAAATATATCCGCTACGGTCGACTGCCCCGGCGTCGCTGAGACCATCGCCACGATGCCCGGCGTCGTTCACAGCGTCGACTACAAATACATGTGCTCCGACCCGGGCCAGACCATGATCAAGGACGCCATCAGGGAGCACAAGCTCGACGGCGTCGTCGTGAGCGCCTGCTCTCCCCACATGCACGAGCCCACCTTCAGGCGGGCCTGCGCGGAAGCGGGCCTGAACCCATACCTGTGCGAAATGGCCAACATCCGCGAGCACTGCTCCTGGGTGCACGAGAAGGCGGAAGCGACGACGGAAAAAGCGACCGACCTGGTGCGCAAGATGGTCGAGAAAGTGAAAAAGAACCAGCCTCTCTATTCCATCAAGGTGCCGGTCACCAAGACCGCGCTCGTTCTGGGCGGCGGGATCGCCGGCATCCAGGCCGCGCTCGACATAGCAAACGCCGGCCACAAGGTGGTCATGGTGGAGCGCGACCCCTCCATCGGCGGCCACATGTCCCAGCTCTCCGAAACCTTCCCGACCCTGGACTGCTCCCAGTGCATCCTCACGCCGCGGATGGTCGAGGTGGCGCAGCACCCCAACATCACCCTGCACACCTATTCCGAGATCGAGAGCCTGGAAGGTTTCATCGGTAATTTTAAAGTGAAGATACGCAAGAAGGCGCGCTGCGTGGACGAGAAGCTCTGCACCGGCTGCGGTCTCTGCTCCCAGAAATGCCCCACGAAGAAGAACCTGAGCGAGTTCAACGAGGGACTGGGCTTCCGGCCCGCCATATACTCCCCGTTTCCGCAGGCCGTGCCGAACAAGCCGGTCATAGACAAGACCCAGTGCACCTTCTTCCTGAAGGGCAAATGCAAGGTGTGCGAGAAGGTCTGCCCCACGAAGGCGATCCGGTACGACCAGGAAGACCTGATTGTCGATATCGACGTGGGCGCGATAGTCCTGGCCACCGGCTTCAAAGTGCTCCAGCCAGATTTCTTTCCCGAATACGGCTACGGCAAGTACAAGGACGTGATCCAGGGGCTCCAGTTCGAGCGGCTGGCTTCGGCGTCGGGTCCCACGTCGGGCGAGATGAGGCGGCCTTCCGACGGCAAGGAGCCGGAAACCGTCGTGTTCATCGCCTGCGCGGGATCGCGCGACGAGGCGAAGGGGCTCCCCTACTGTTCGAAAATATGCTGCATGTACACGGCCAAGCACGCCATGCTCTACAAGCACAAGGTGCATCATGGCAAGGCATACGTGTTCTACATGGACATACGCTCCGGCGGCAAAATGTACGATGAGTTCGTGCGCCGCGCCATAGAGGAAGACGACGTGAAATACATCCGCGGGCGGGTGTCCACGATATACGAGGAGGACGGCAAGCTCGTGGTCAAGGGCGCGGACACGCTCCTCGGCCACACAACCGTCGAGATCAAGGCGGACATGGTGGTGCTGGCCACCGCCAGCGTCGCCAATGACGGCGCGGAAGAGCTGGCGCAGAAGATGCACGTGAGTTACGACCCGTACTACTTCTTCGCCGAGGCCCACCCGAAGCTCCGGCCGGTCGAGACGAACACCGCGGGCATCTTCCTGGCCGGCGCCTGCCAGGCGCCGCGCGACATACCGGAAACGGTTTCGCAGGCCTCGGGCGCGGCAAGCAAGGTCGCGGCGCTCTTCTCCCAGAGCGAGCTGACGCGGGAGCCGATCATCGCGGTGGTGAACCGCACCGCTCCCCCGCTCTTCACGTCCTGCACCGGCTGCGCGCTCTGCGTTCCGGCCTGTCCCTACCAGGCTATCGAGATGGAAGATATCAAGACGCGTGACGGCAGGGTGGTCAAGCGCGCCGCGAAGATCAACCCGGGCCTCTGCCAGGGATGCGGCACCTGCGTGGCGCTCTGCAGGGTGAAGGCGATAGACCTGCAGGGGTTCAGCAACGAGCAGATATTTGCGGAGTTGATGGCATTATGACCTCACCCCCCGACCCCCTCTCCCGCAGGGAGAGGGGGAGGAGAAGCTTCTTATCAGGAAGCCCTCTCCTTTCGGGAGAGGGCGCGCCGGAGGCGGGGTGAGGTGAGAGAATAAGATTATCGGAGTGATGCAATGGCCGAATTCGAACCGAAAATCATAGCGTTTGTTTGCAACTGGTGCACCTACACCGGAGCGGACCTGACCGGCACGAGCCGGATCAAGTACGCCGCCAACGTCAGGATCATCCGCCTCCCCTGCACTGGACGGATCGACTTCATGCTGCTGATGAAGGCCTTCGCCAAGGGAGCGGACGGAATCATCGTGTCCGGGTGCCACCCGAACGACTGCCACTACACCTCGGGGAACTTCCACGCCCGCCGGCGCTGGATGGTGTTCCGCTCACTTCTCAACTTCATGGGGATCGACGTGCGGAGGATCATCTTCTCCTGGGTGTCTGCAGCCGAGGGCGCGAAATGGGCCGAGGTCGTCAACACGGCGGTGAAGGAGATACGGGCGCTGGGCCCCTACGACGAGTACAAGAACCTCTCCCCGATCCGGGCGAGCTGGAGGTCGGAACATGCAGGATAAGATCATACAGAAAGCCAGGGAGCTGCTTTCCGGCGGCGACGTTAAAGTGGTGATCGGCTACGGCCGGGGAACGGGAGACCGGGTCCACGCCGTGTTCGTGCAGAAGCCCGAGGACGCGGGCGCGCTGGTGATGGACGCCCGCTGCCTCCAGAACCTGGCAGTCTACCTCCCAAAGCAGGAGGTGAAGGCGCTCGGCAAACCGGCAATCGTCGCGCGGCCCCCGGTCATGCGGGCGATCAGGCAGCTCATGTACGAGGAGCAGTTCAGGGAAGGCGATATTGTCGTCATCGGCGTATCGGACGACGGCCAGGTGCTGGACTTCCCGGACTTGAAATCAATGATCGAATATATCGACAAACTACCGCTGACGCTGTCGCCGGAAGAGGCGGCCGCGGTCGCGAAGCTCGACGCCATGACCCGCGAGGAGCGCTGGAAGTTCTGGATGGAAGAGACCTCGGCCTGCATCAAGTGCTACGCCTGCCGGGCCAGCTGCCCCATGTGCTACTGCCCGCGGTGCACGGTCGAATGCAACCAGCCCCAGTGGATCAGCGTGCCGGCGCACGAGATGGGCAACCTCGAATGGCACATCATGCGGGCCATGCACCTGGCGGGACGCTGCGTCAACTGCGGCGACTGCTACCGCAACTGCCCGCTCAAGATACCGCTCAACCTCCTGACGCAGCGGATCATAGCGGACATCGGGGACAACTTCGGCCAGGAATCGGAATACGTGCTGGCGGCGTTCAAGCCGGAAGACAAAGAAGACTTCATCAGGTAGACGACCATGACAGAGAAAAAAACAATCAAGAAAAGCTCGCTCGACGGCCTGTTCAGGGCGCTGAAGTCGGGCGGAAAGCGGGTGCTCGCGCCCGTTGAAGGCAACGGGCGGACAATCTTCAGGGAAGTCGATTCGTATAACGGCGTCGCCGCCGGCTACATACAGACGACGCTCTCGGCCAAGGACGCGCTCCTGCCCCGCTGCGAAGAGATGCTCCGGTTCAGGACCGAGCAGAGCACCGTGACCATGGAGCAGGGCCCGGCGGCGCCCGCCCCCACGGTTGTGTTCGGCATGCGGCCCTGCGACGCGAAGAGCCTGGCGGTCCTGAACGCCGTGTACCTGAAAGATTATAACGACGAGCTCTACCGGGCCAGGGCCGACGCCACCACGGTCATCGCGATCAGCTGCACGTCGTGCGACGAATACTGCTTCTGCACCTCCGTCGGCGGCTCGCCCGGCGACACGACCGGGAGCGACATCCTCCTGACCGAGATCGACGGCGACGCCTACCTCGCCGAGATCCTCACCGGAAAGGGGGAGGCGCTGGTAGCCATGGCGCCGGACCTCTTCGCAGCCGCGGGCGGCGCGAAGACGAAGCCCCTCGCTGACGTAAAGGTCCAGTTCGACCTGAAAGAGCTCGAGAAAAAACTCCCCGGCTCCTTCGAGGGCCCGGTCTGGATAACCCAGTCGCTCCGCTGCATCGGCTGCGGCACCTGCAGCTACGTCTGCCCGGCCTGCACCTGTTTTGACGTACAGGACGAGACCGACGCGAACAGGGGCATGAGGCTCCGCTGCTGGGACTCCTGCGGGCTCGGGATATTCACCCTGCACACCTCGGGGCACAATCCCCGCGACGTCCAGAGCCAGCGCTGGCGCCAGCGGATCATGCACAAGTTCTCCTACCAGCCGGACCAGCTTTCGGTCGTCGGGTGCGTGGGGTGCGGCAGGTGCTCGCGCGCCTGCCCGGTTGACATGAACATACTTCAGCACATCAAAGACATAGTCGAGGCGCGGTAATGGAAGAGAAAAACGTATACCAGCCCTACCTCATGAGGATAGCGGCAGCCATCCAGGAAACGCCGGACGTGAAGACCTTCCGCCTGGAATTCATCAACGAGGAAGACCGGAAGAACTTCAACTTCAGGGCAGGACAGTTCGGCGAGTACTCCGTTTTCGGCGAGGGAGAGAGCACCTTCTGCATCGCCTCTTCCCCCACGCGCGAGGGCTACATAGAGTGCACCTTCCGCAAGATGGGCCGCGTCACCAAGGCCCTGGCCTCGCGCGAGGTGGGCGACACGCTCGGCTTCCGCGGCCCGTACGGGAACACCTTCCCGATCGACCAGTGGAAAGGAAAGAGCCTCCTTTTCGTAACGGGCGGCATCGCGCTCCCGCCGCTCCGGTGCGTCATCTGGAACGCGCTCGACACGCGGGAAAATTTCAAGGACATCACCATCGTGTACGGCGCGCGCTCGGTGCAGGACCTGGTGTACAAGCACGAGCTCGAGGAATGGGAGAAGCGCGGCGACGTGAAGCTCATAACCACCGTTGACCCGGGCGGCGAGACCCCCGAATGGAAGGGGCAGGTCGGATTCGTGCCCACGGTGCTCGAAAAGGCGGCGCCCTCCAGCGCGGACACCATCGCGCTCCTCTGCGGTCCGCCCATCATGATCAAGCTTACCATGCCGATCCTGACCAAGCTAGGCTTCTCCGCGGAAAACATCTTCACCACGCTCGAGAACCGGATGAAGTGCGGCATCGGCAAGTGCGGCCGCTGCAACGTGGGCAAGTACTTCGTATGCAAGGACGGCCCCGTCTTCACCTTCGCGCAGGTCAACCAGCTTCCGCCGGAGTATTGACAGGCATGAAAGCGGGGATGCTCATCCCCGCTTTCATGCAAATCCCCGCATTCAACACCCCCCCTCCCATATCATATTTTTCTTGACATCCCGTCCCCATATGAAGAATGGACATTGTTTCAAATTTCAATGATAACAAGAGGAAGAACAATGGCGTACAATGACAAATTCGGCGGCGGTGGCGGCGGTTTCAGGAAGGATTCAGGTCCCAGGGAAGCGTTTAAGACGAAATGCTCGGATTGCGGAAAGGACTGCGAAGTCCCGTTCAAGCCCGCTGAAGGCAGGCCGGTCTACTGCAAGGATTGCTACAAAAAAAGAAAGGGTTACTAAAAACCCTCAACCCAGGATTACCCGCAGCACGTTTCAGTATATCTTGAACATGAACGATTGTTGCATAAAAAAAGAACGTTACACGGTGCCCCGCTGCGATGAGCGGCGGCGGCATCCGTTTTTAACAGTCTTCCCGAGCGACACTTCGTTTTCCCGGAGCTATCATAACCGGTCCTGAATCAAGACATGGACACCCGCAAATCATCATCATCCCTTATGCCGGTCCTCTTCGTTGGCCACGGCTCACCCATGAACGCCGTCACTGACAACGGCTACACCCGCGCCCTCAGGAAGCTGGGCAGCGAGTTGCCGCGGCCGCGGTCGATCATGGTCGTGTCCGCGCACTGGCTCACGAAATCGCCGGTCGTGAACTGCGCGAAGAACCCGGAGCAGATCTACGACTTTTTCGGGTTCCCGCCCGAGCTGTACGAGGTGAAATACCCCTGCCCGGGCGCGCCGGACGACGCTCAGCTCGTCGCGCGCACGGCTAAATTCATGGTCACCTGCACCTCGGAATGGGGGATCGACCACGCGGCATGGGCGGTGCTCACGCACCTCTACCCCGAAGCGGACGTGCCCGTGTTCGAGATGGGCATCGACCCGAACATGGACCCGCGGTCCCACTATGAGCTGGGGCGGCGCCTCTCGGCCCTTCGTCGAAACGGCATACTGGTGATCGGGAGCGGCAACATGGTCCACAACCTGAACATGATGGAATACGACATGGACGCCGGGCCCCACGACTGGGCCGTGGAGATCGACAGTAAGCTTGCGTCGCTCATCCTCGCCGGAGACCACCGTGCCCTTGTCGAGTACGGGGGGCTGGGCAGGAACATGGCCCTGGCGGCGCCGACGAGCGACCATTATATCCCGATGCTTTACGCCCTCGCGCTCCGCGAGGAGGTGGACCGGCTTGACTTCTTCTACGAAGGCATCCAGAACGGAACCGTGTCGATGCGGGGCTTCATTATCGGCTGAGGATTCCTCGGGCAGGCGCCGCGCTACCCGTTTTTCCGGGCCCTGGAGCGGACCTTCTCGAACACCAGGAACCCGACAAGGGCGATAACAAACGCCATGGCCAGGTACAGAAAGGCGTCACCGATCAGCGTGTAGAGGGTGCCGTGGTTGAGCGAGAAATCGATTGTACCGACGAGGTAGCCCTTCTTTAAAATGGGAATCGACTTCCGTATCCTTCCGTAGGGATCGATGAACGCGGTGTAGCCGGTGTTGCCGGCCCGCAGGTACCAGATGCCGTTCTCAACGGCCCTGAACTTTGACGCGGAAAAGTGCTGCATGTGGCCGCGGAACGTGTCGGTCCACCCGTCGTTCGTGATGTTGACGAAATACTCGGCGCCCATGGCACGGTACTTCCGGCAGAGCCGCTGGAAGATCCCCTCGTAGCAGATCAGGACCCCGAATTTCCTGCCGCCAACCTCGAAAACCTTCGGTTTGTCGCCCGGCACGAAGCTCGATCCGCCCATGCTTTCGGTGATCCGCTTCACGAAGCCGAGCCACTTCTCGTAGGGAAACCATTCCCCGAACGGGACCAGGTGTATCTTCGCGTAGCTCCCCACGACCTCGCCCGCGGCGTTTATGAGCACCGCATTGTTCTGCGGGTATCTCCTGAGTATGATGTCCGAGTAGTCCTCCACCACGCCGATCTCGCCGGTGAGGAGGGGCCGCTCGTTATGGCGCGCCAGCGCCAGCACCTCCTGGTCGAACTCGTTCAGCATGCCCTGCTCGTAATCGTAGGAGATAGTCTCCAGGGTCGCTGACTCCGACCAGATGACAAGGTCCGGCCGGTCGCCCATCGCCATGCCGGTGTAGCGCTTGAGCTCGGCGAGATAGGAGAAGCGGTTCATACTCCAGTTTTCCCAGGGCGATATGCACGACTGCACCATGGCGATGCGGAGGCCGCCCTTCGAGGTCTCCGCGTTGATCGCCATGACCGTGGCGCCGTACGCGGTCATGGCCGCGACAAAGGCAAGCGCGGCGCCCAGGCGGCGCGCTTCTTTCAGGCGGAGCAGCCCGCGGAGAGGGCCCGGGCGCAGGCCGTGTGCGCGGACGAGCTCCGCAGCCAGGTAGTTGACGAGCACGATGACGAACGTGATGCCCAGGATGCCGGTGAGCGACGCCATCTGTATGAAGGGCGTGAACGGGTACTGGGAGTACCCCCAGTTGGGGAGCGGATAGGCCAGGAAGCCGATGGTCTGCACCCCGTCCACGAAAAGCCATACCGATGGGAAGATCAGGACGCGCAGCTTCTCGAACCGCCGGGAGAGCATCTCCGCAGCGAAGATCTTCAGCGCGAAGAACACCGAGAGGCTCGGCATCAGGAAACCGAGTATGACCGCGTACCCGCCGGGCAGGGCCGCGCCGAAATTCCCGATCCATTCGAACGCGAGGAAGTTCCCGAGCAGGCCGGCCAGGAACGAGGAGAGATATACCTCCCGCGGCTTTTTGTCCCGGACGTAGATGAAGACCGGGGCCAGGGCGATCCAGGCGAAGAAGGGGAAGGCCTTGAGGAACCATACGTCGTACGACGGGAATGAGAAGAACATGAGTATCGATGTCAGGAGGTAATAGTGTTTGATGCAGAATGCCTTTATCCGTTCCATGTCAGCCTTCACCCGTCAGTTTGATAAACTCGTCCTCGCCGAGGACCTTCACGCCCAGCTCGCTCGCCCTGTCGAGCTTGGACCCGGGCGATTCGCCCGCGACCAGGTAATCGGTCCTGCCGCTCACCGAGCCGGCCGCCCTGCCCCCGAGCCGCTTGATCAGCGCCTCGGCCTCCTGCCTGCTGAACCGGGAGAGCGTGCCGGTGACCACGAAGGTCTTTCCCTTCACCGGGCTGTCCGGCGCGCGTTCGACCTTCTCGTCCTCCACGACGAGCCCGGCGGCGAGCATCTCCCCGATCAGCGCGCGGTTCGCCTCGTCGCGGAAAAACCCGTGCACCGACTCGGCCACGCCCGGCCCGACTTCGCGTATCCCCATCAGCTCGTCCACGCCCATGGCGGCAAGCGCCTCCAGGCTCACCGCGTGCTCCGCGATGACGCCGGCCACGTGCCCGCCCACGTTCCTGATGCCCAGCGCCCGCACAAAGCGGGAGAGCGGCACGCGCCGCCGGGCGTTGATCGATTCCAACACCTTGTCCGCGAGCTTTTCTCCCATGCGCTCCAGGTCAAGGAGCGATTCTTTCGTTATCTTGAAGAAATCCGCGATCGTGTCCAGCCGCCCGGCGGCATGGAGCCGCGCGACCAGCTCCGGTCCCACGAACTCGATGTCCATGCCGTCTTTCGACACGAAGAAGTTGAGCGCCTCGGCCAGCTTCGCCCCGCACCCGGGATTGACGCAGCGGATGTAGATGTCCTCCTGCCGGAGCGGCTCTCCGCACGAGGGGCAGCGCTCTGGCGGGGCTATCGCCGCGCCCCGCTCCGCGTCCCCGTGCGCCACCACCTCTACCACCTTGGGGATGACGTCGCCGGAGCGGATCACCTTCACCGTGTCTCCGAGGCGCGCGCCCAGCCGCTCGACCTCCTTGAAGTTGTGGAGGGTGGCGCGCTTCACGATCACGCCCCCGATGTTTATCGGGTGCAGGTTCGCCACCGGGGTGACGATGCCGGTGCGCCCGACCTGGCAGTCGACCGATTCCAGCACCGTGACCGCCTCGCGGGCCGGGAATTTCCAGGCCGCGGCCCAGCGGGGGGCCTTGCTCGTGGCGCCCATCCGCTCCCGCAGCGCGAAGTCGTTCACCTTCACCACCACGCCGTCAATGTCGAAATCGAGGGTGTGCCGGTGCTCCAGCCAGTGCGCGTAAAACTCCCGCACCGCGCCGATTGCTCCCACCCTGGCCTGCCCGCTCACGGGAATGCCCAGCCGGGGCAGCGTGTCGAAGAGGGCCTTCTGGTCGGGTATCGGCATGTCGTCCGAGACCCTGCCGAGCGCGTAGAAGACCGCGTCGAGCCCGCGTCCCGCGGTTACCGCCGGGTCGAG
>JBGTBN010000050.1:0-166888 GCA_041749375.1 Spirochaetota bacterium | reverse complement strand
GGATCACCACCGCAGCCGGCATACCCGTGACCACGGTGCCGCTGGTGGTGATGGACGCCGTGCCGCTGGCGGGCCTGTTCGGTCGCGCCTGGGACAGCATCCGGCTCTGGATCAAGTAAGCCGCAGTTCACGCTGGCGCGGCGCCGGCGTTTGCGCCTAAAGTGGCCCCAAGTCACCCCGTTTCGGAACCCTGCCCGGTGCTGCCCATGAATGCCTCATCCCTGTGCTTCCTCAACGGCGAGTACCTGCCCCTGGCCGAGGCCCGCCGCTACGCGCGCTGCGTTTATTCCGGCTGTGCCTCCGCCGAGGATCAGAAAAGCCGCCCTGTGAATTCCGGCAACTCCCCCGGCCAGCACTCCCTTCCCGCCTTGAGGCTTTGACAAATAAAATGAGCCGACAGTGGCCGATATTTTCCCCGCTATTTCGCTCATTGGCTCGAGGCAAACAAGTTTATCGCGCACTGATATCGTTTCATACGCGACTGCTATGACCCTTTTCTCCATCAGGCCGACTGCCTGAACCCGGTCCGGAGCCAGGTGAAGGAACGTATACAGAACCTGGTCGGGATGCAGCATATCAATCTCCCCGGGTTGTGGCTCCTTGACCTTTATAATCATCTCTGCGTTGTTGTAAACATCCTTCGCATCGTCAACAATCCGGCCTCCCTCTGCTGTAAAATCAGAATCCCTTATACCGCTTGACAGACCAGCAGATTTTTCGATTATAACAGAGTGTCCGTTTTTAACGAATTCATGAACACCGGCCGGCGTTATTGCGATTCTGTTTTCATCAGGTTTGATCTCTCTGGGTATGCCGATTATCATGGTAATACTCCGGGTTGATATCACGGACAGGATCGGCGTCTCAACCGATCCTTCGCCGTTACGGGACTGACGCCGGTATAATCAGAGCATGGAAAAATAATTTCGCTCTATCAGTTCGAAATTCTTTTTAATAGCATCAGCACCGGTGATGATGTTCATGTGGCCGGGAAGAAGTATCTCTATATCCAGCCTTGATATTTTTTTTATGCTTTCAATAAGCTTTTTCGCATCTCCGCCTGGGAAATCAACCCTCCCTACGCTCTGTTCAAAAATAAGATCACCACAAACCATCGCTTTTTTTTCCTTCCAGTAAACGCATATCGAGCCGGGTGAATGGCCCGGTGTATGGTAAACCTGTAGCTCGGTTCCTGCCACCTCCCACGCGCCCTCCTTCAACGCTACCTGGAAATCAATCTTTGGAAATGACATTGCGAACATCTGGAAGAACTGCGGGCCCATTGTATTATAAAAAGCGATTTCATCTTCATGCATGGCCAGAGGAATATTTTTTTCATTGAAATAGAGCGAACCCTCGAAATGATCGGGGTGGCAGTGAGTGTTTACAGCATGCCGTATCCCGTCGGGGTTAAGGCCGTCGCTTTTCATCTCGGAGAAACGGGTGTCCATATAATTTTTTAACCCCGGATCGAACAGAATGTTGAGCGGCTCGCCGAAATAAAACATGTTGGCATTATTGACGAAAAATCCTTTCCATACATAAGCGAAAATACCTTCAGCGACCTTCATTTCCATCCTCCGTTTTTTTGTCCGGCAGCGGCATGCCCAGGCGCGCCATTACCGACTTGATATCGTCCCAAACATTTCTCCTGAGCGGGCTTGATTCTCCTCCATTCCGGAGCACGTAACTGGGATGAAACGTCGGCAGGACCGGGATACCGCAGAAATCACCCCATGTTCCCCGCAATGCGGTAATACCGGTGCTTGTTTTCAGCAGGAACTTTGCCGATGGACTGCCAAGCGCGACAATAACCGATGGCCGTATGATTTCTACCTGCTTTACAAGATAGGGGGAGCAGGCCGCCACCTCTTCAGGGTTGGGTGGTCGATCCCGTTGCATCTTCTGGTCGATGGTGGGCCGGCATTTGACGATATTGGCTATATACACATCACAGCGAGGTATTCCCATGCCCCGTTCGATGATCCTTGTCAGGAGCTCACCCGCCCGGCCCACGAACGGCCTGCCCGTCTGGTCTTCCCTGGCACCTGGCCCCTCGCCAATAAACATTACCCGCGCATCAGGATTTCCTTCGCCGAACACGGTAAGGCTCCTGCTGGCTGCGAGCCTGCAGGTACGGCATGCTGCAACCTGTTCCGCGAGATCCCCCAGCAGCTTGACTTTTGAATTCATTAATTCATTAATCAGCGAACAATTAGTATTTGTCAAATCATCCTGATACCCGAATCATGAAAAAAACAGGTGATCCTCCCCCTCATCTCATTTCCGGCTTTACAAACCGGACGGGTCCGGTTTCATGCAATCATTCTGCCAATGGTACGAATATTGCTTTTTTTAACCGAATGTAACAAATATGGAGAAATAGCGTGAAACACTTCTCTGACTTTAAAACAATGCCCGGGAAGAGCCCCCTCGCGGGATTTATCTTCAAGGAGGTGCACCTGAAGAACGTGATGCTTACGTGGGTCGAGATGGAGCCGGGATCGATCCTGCCGGAACATCATCATCCCCATGAGCAGATAAGCCTGGTCGTTTCAGGCGCGCTCGAACTGACCGTTGACGGTGCCACCCGGGTCATGAGACAGGGCGATGTCGCGGTGGTTCCCCCCAACGTCGTCCACAGCGGAAGGGTGATGGAGGAACCGACGGTTGCCGTCGATGCCTGGAATCCTATACGCGACGATTACATAAACGGCTAACACTCGGTTTTACCGGAGGCAGGCGATGAGCACAGGAGGAGAGGATCCGCGTCTTACCGGGAAACACGGCGACTCGTCAAACCATGATGAGGACTATGTCCCCGACGAAGATGACTTTGCCCCGGAGCAGGAGCGGCCGAGCGGTCCACTATCAATTTTCCCTTCACCGATCCATACGATTCCGGCCATAGTTCTTTTCATGCTTTTCTACGCTGCGACCGCGATGTATGGAGGATATCCCGAGCGGGAATACCTGTGGATCAGCGGCGATTCAATTTACAAGGGCCATGAATACTGGAGGCTCCTGACGGCAATTTTTACCCATTCGAACCTGTCGCACCTCATCTCAAACGCACCAATATTTCTCGTGTTCGGATGGATGCTGAAAGCCTACTTTGGCCCGATTGTATTTCCCCTTGCATCGATCGTTATCGGCCTGGTAACGAATGCCGTAACGGTCGCCTTCTATGATCCTGGCATAAAGCTGGTGGGGGCCTCCGGAATGGCCTACGGCATGGTGTCTCTCTGGCTTGTCTTTTACATACATAACGACACCTACCACGCCCTCCCCGTCAGAATTTTCCGGGCTGCGGGCTTTGCCCTGGTCATGATGTTTCCGACATCGTTCGAGCCGCACGTGAGCTACCTGTCACATGCCGCCGGCTTCCTGACCGGTATGCTGACAGGCTTGGTGCTGGCCAGGTTTTTCCCGGTTCGCGATCCTTCCTGAAATTCATACCGCAGATCACGTTTATAACGCTCAGAACAAAAAAGTTCTTGTAAAATAAATAGCATTTTTGACCAGATTTACCCATATAATGAGAGGAAGGTATCGATGTACGGGGAACAGCACCTATCGCGCAAAGAAATGCGCGCCTGTATAGATCTCGGAAAAATTCTCACCTCCGAGCTTGACCAGAACATGCTTTTCGGGACGATCCTCAGAAAGCTCTCGATCATGATACCTGCAGATATATGGTCTCTCCTCCTGCTCGACAGGGACACCGATGAGTTGAGGTTCATGCTGAGCGTCGACCTCAACATGGAAGTAATCAAGAATGTGCGCATCAAGCTCGGGAACGGTATAGCCGGGCAGGTCGCGCTCACCCGCAAACCGATGGTCGTGGAAGACGTTAAAACCTGCAAGTTTTTCAACGACAAGATCGACCTCATGTCCGGCAAGGTCACCAAATCAGTCATGTGCGTGCCGCTGGTTTACAGAAATGAAATAGTCGGCGTTATTGAAGCAATCAACCCCTACAAGACATCCAAGAAAGCGCTCTCGCTCCTCATGTTCATTGCGGACTATGCCGCCATTGCGGTCGAAAACACGAGGCGGTATCACGAGATCCAGTCCCTGGCCATTAAAGACAACCTTACGGGCCTTTATAACACCCGCTACCTGTACCAGGCACTCGCTAAAATCTTTGATTCAAGCAGGAACGAGGACTCTCACTTTTCCCTCATATTCATGGACCTCGATAACTTCAAAAAGGTTGTTGATGCGTACGGCCACCTGAACGGGAGCCAGGCAATACAGGAAGTGGCGGCATCGATCAAGGAATCCCTGAGAGAACCCGAGTTCGGTGTCAGCTACGGTGGAGATGAATTTGTTATCGTTCTTCCCGGCTACAACAAGGAGATGGGATTGAAAAAGGCGGAAGAATTACGCTCCCTGATGAATAAGACGGTATATCTTTCCAACAAGGGCATAAATGTCTCAATAAGCGCAAGCTTTGGCGTCGCAGCCTACCCCGAGGATGCTACAAATCTCACGCGACTGTTGTCTGTGGCTGACAAGGCCATGTTCCAGATTAAAGACAGGAGTAAAAATGCGGTGGGAAGCCTGTTTTAGCCGTGCCATCGTTCCGCACGGCAGCCAGCCATGCGGCTTGCATTTTCTCAGCATTCTTCTATCAGAAGAACGGCGGCGGCGATAACCGTTGTCCAGAGCCCGTTCTTATTTCCCTCGGCCGACTGTGAAATATTACGCGTCTTGAATATATGACCGCTTGCCCGGTACACCTGCTTGCGTTCGTCCCATGCCTGGTCTGAATCGAATGGCAGGCCGAGGGTTGACGCGAGCATTGTCGCAGCGAGGTCTTCCGCGAAATCACCTGAAAGCTTCGCAATCTCTCCAAACGAATGATGCTCTGAAAGGTACCCATAGTTTTCCTGGTCGCGCGGCATTGCTATGCCGATCGCGGCTGAGACGAGCCTGTTCGGTTCGTTGGTTTCATTCCGCGCCATAACACAGAAAGTGATCTGGCCGGGACGGAGGAGCTTGATGCCTTCCTGTTTTGAAAGGATCTTGCATTTGGGCGGGAGAATGCTTGAAACATAAACAAGGTTGCACTTTTCAATGCCGGCATTTCTTAGAGCCAGCTCAAAAGACGATAATTTGTTTCTATGAACGCCAACACCCTTGGTCAGGAAAATTTTACTTGGTACCATCCGTGCCCTTCTATCAATAAAATTTATACTGTATTATATTATGTCTCACAAAAAATACAAGAATATTTTTAATTTTTCATGATTAATAATCAACACGTGATCAAGCAGCCAATTACCTGTCGGGCGTGATTTGCGGGTTACGTGCGCCTGCCCGGCCGGCATCAATTACTTGCTCTTCAAAACGCTTTCATAAATTATTCGGCAAGACAATATGACAAGAAAAAAATATTAAAAATTGTATTTTTTGCAAACATAACATTTTTCCGGAATGCGTCTGCATCCAAGCTCATGGGGGGGGCTGAGTGCTATACAATTTTGAATTGGGCTGTGGTATTACGGCCTGCCGAGCGGAATGACCAGTTGCGCTATGGTCTTGCTGTCTTCGGAAGAAATCTTGAAATCCCTATCGCCGACTCCCATGTTTTTCAGCATCATGGATATCAGTATAATCCCGAGCCCGGCCCCTTCATCGACAGATTCATCACCTGTGTCATTGTTTGCAAAATATTCCGCGATATCGTTGTATTGACGCGCGCATGAAAGCTTGGTATTGATATTGGTCTTCTCGCGGTCTGTCATTTCCACCGGGTTCGTCACCCGAATGTACAGATTGTCACGGATGGTCTGGATAAGCACCTCTGCCTTCATGTCGAATTTCCTGGCAAGCCTTTCCAGGTACAGCGCATTTTCACGGCTCAACTCGAGCTTGAAAAGCTTGAGCGCCATTTCGTAGTCGATGATGCTCTCTGAGCTGTTTTTTGAGGAGTACCCTTCAAAGTAGATCGTCTTGAAATTGGCTTTAACCGCATTGACCAGCAATTCCTTGATGCAGGTATACACAGGCGGGATCATGTCCGTCCTGTTGTACTTTGTAAATATTAGCCCAAGCACTTCTTTCATCCGAGATTCTACATTATCGCTTACTGAATATGCAAGTATCTTGATTTTCTTGTTCTGGATAACCGCTTCTTCTAATGTCATGTGCTTGATGACTTCCTTGTTTTTTTCGAATGAGTGTCATGCCTTCCGGGCTATGAAGCATCTCATGCTTTCAAATCCAACGTACGAATAAAACCCCTGCAGAAAGATGGAGGATGCTCCTCTTGAACGTTGCTCCCTTTTACTACCGGTAGAAGTATGATGAATATTGCCTTTTATTAAATATTTGCATACCATACCTGACTTTTTCAATATTTTTTTTGTTTTTTATATAAATATTTGATGTATATTATCATAACATATTGTTAATATATAATAATAGTCATCAGACTATAACGTTGAATAAATGGGTTTTTTAATACACAATAAAATTTATATGTAAACAACAGGTGCCATGAATTATACAAGTTATGAGTTGCAAGTACTGGAGGAGATCCGAGAATGGGAAGAAGCCAAGCCAGGCATGGTTATCAAAGCACTTGATTTAATAGGCAAACCCATCACTCTGATGATTGAAAACGTTCCCGGCAGCACACGAAACCTTATCGGTAAGGCCATAAGCGGCTTCATGGAGATGTTAAAAGATATAAGTTATTGGTCATATACCGACAGGAGCATACTCAAAAAGGCCCGCAAAGCAGGCCTGGAGGTTAACTCTATTAAAGACCTTGCGACTTGCGATATCGAAAAACTCGACGCACTGGCGCGGGGGCATTTTACAACGAATAAGATCATTGCCACCCTGGAAGGCGCCGGCTGCGGACTGGGCGGTCTCGCTCTTATAGCCGCGGATATACCTGCACTTTTCGGCATAAGTTTCCGGTCGGTACAGCAGATTGGCAGCTGCTACGGCTTTACCATGCAGGATCCGGATATGCTCCCGGTTATAATGGGGATTCTACATGCCGGCAGCGGATTCAACGTAGCCGTTAAGACTTCGGTTCTGGCCGATATGCATATTGCCGCCGCAGCGCTGGCTGGCAAGGCCGCATATGGGAAGCTTGCGGAGCGTACCAAAACAGCTCTCATGGTTGAGGTACTCAAAAAAACATCTGGCTATCTTCCAGGTCAGATAGCCAGGAACATAAGCAGCAGAAAACTCGGCCAGGCCATACCTCTCATTGGCGCTGCCTTCGGAGCCGGGTTCAATTACTGGTTTATGAGCAATACGATACTTGCCGCATACATGTTATTCAGAAAGCTCAGTATCGAGAGAAGGCACATACCGGAAGAGAACCCGGAAAAGCCATCAATCCTCCTCTCCATCAAGCGGAGACTTTTCAAAAAAAAACCGATCTAGCAAAAAATGGTCTATATCATCGGCGTCGATCATCTCGTACAATACAATGGCCCGGTCCCGGAACGACTCCGGGAAGAATTCATGGATTACCTTGTTGCGTATTCGCGAACCTGCCGGATAGACCTGATAGCGGAGGAATTCAACGCAGAGGCGCTGCATGACGTTTACCACGTTACGAAAGACACCGCCCGGGAGGCGGCCGAGCGTATTGGCATTAGCCACAGATTCTGCGATCCTGAAGAAAATGACCTGAGACGCATGGGGATACCCTGTTTCGCCGAAATCATTGACCGGGTAAAAAATGAGCGCGGCATCGATACACCATTTATCCTCAATGATACGCTGAGGGAAGCCGTGAGAGAGGACGCAGCAGCTGTTTCAAAAAAGTATTGGCACCTCAGGGAAGCCTTCTGGTATGACAGGATTGCCGGGGATATAGACTCGAATATCCTTTTTATCTGCGGTCATGAGCACGCTGAACGCTTCCAGACTATTATTCGAGCACATGGAAAAACGTGCCATATTTTAAACAACTTCTGGTGCGAGGAGATATTCAGAGATTATTCGAACATATTCCTTGATTGAAACTACTTACAGTACCCAACCACTATTAAAAAGAGGATTTTATAAAAACGTCAAATTCAAAAAACAGCAGGAGCCCAGTGCACACCTTTTACTATAATTGAATAGTATTAGGGTTAGTTAGCCGAAAATATTAATATATAAATTAATATTATAGTTGAAAATTAAAAAGCATTAATTTATATAGACATAATATATTTTTTAGACATTTTATTTCGTTTAATTTTGAATGAGAACTGAAAAAAAGTATTAGTATAAGCTTATAAATTATTATTAAATTAAAAAAAATTGCCATGAACACAAACACTGATATTACAAACAAGCTGTTTCTCGAAGTCCTGCCGGATTCTGTTAATCAATTTGAAGTATCCGAGATTTTCTCAAAGGACAGATTGCGGTTACTCAAACAAAATGGTCTGAATACCGCTTTCATAATTTCCTCGGAACCGGTAGATCCCCAGGCCTATCTTGTCCTTATCCAGATCTTGAAGAAAGCCGGCATGCAGGTACTGAGCTTATATTTTGATTCACCGGAAGACAAGCATGTTGATTCCCTTAAATCGGCCGTCCGCGACCTGCAGCAGGCTCTTAATCGCGGCGGCTGCCTTATTCTGTCCTACAGGAGCAGGTTTGCGCTTGCCATGATAGCCAGCCTGCACATATATAACGGTTCCAGCGTTGATGAAGCAATCGCGGCTGTATCGCGGATTAAAAAAAACGCACCCGAGCTTCAACAGTATCGTCATGTTCTCAGCATGCTGCACGCGCTGCTTGCCAAACCTGATACCGGGGGTACCCGGGTCAGGAACGCCATCCGTATCAATCGCACGGCCGGTTCCGGAGCGGGAGCACAAACATCCGCACAAACAGCCTTCTCTGCCGGTTCCCCTTCCGCGGCATTTATCGCTCCATCCGAACAGCAGCCTTCATCACCTGCCTCGTTGCGCTCGGAGCAACCCGACGAAGCTCTACAGACGAAAATAAAAAAAGTCTCACGCGGATCAACCATACCAGAGATAACAAAAGCCGAACGGGCAAAATACGCAAAGATCAGCGCGGCGGACATGCGCAGCGGGCCGTTTTACCGCTCCATCCGCTTCAAGCTCATCTCGATCATCTCGATTATCATCATGGCCTCTCTCACTGGCATGATCTTCCTTGCCACATTCTACTTCAAGAAAGACAACAAGGTGCGTATACAGGAGAGCAACCTCCAAATATCAGAAGTCATAGCCATGAAAATGAAAACGGAAATCGAGAAATACCAGCTCACTTCCGCAGTCATGCTCAAGGAAAAGAACGAATCAATGACCGGCTATGAAAACCTCCTTGCGTCCGGGGAAAAGGAGGTACTGTTCGCCGGCATTATCAAGCAGGACGCCAAAAACCAGGACGCCAAAAACGCTCAACTCGATTTCGAGAAAACGTTCTACAACAAGCCTCTGATGAACAAGTTCATGATAACAGAAAAAGACATCATGACCATAAACGAAGCGCAGAACAAGAACTACGCCCTTTCCTTTGCCGGCGAGCCCCTTATTAATAACGTTTCGTCATATCTCAATAACCCGACCTTTGCCATATGCTTTCCGCACGAAAAAGATGATAACGGCGTTGTTAAAACCATCATTGTTAGCTATATCCGGCTCGATACCATGATGAAAACGTTCCAGACCACCGGCATCACCCGTGTATTCATGGTCAATTACAAGGGTGATATCATCGTCCATCCCGACCTCAATACCGTTAAAACCGGTTCCAACATCGCATCTCTCCCCATCTGCAGCATGATGATGAAAAGCCAAATGGACAACGGCCAGATCCGGTACAATGACGGCAGCGGCGTGTTTTTCCTCGGATCGTTCAAGAAAATTGACGTCGGGGGTTTCGGTGTTATCGCCACGGCAAACGAAAAGGATGCGTTCAAGGCCGTTGATGACATACAGACGCGGAATATCATCATCCTGGGGATGGTTGTAACCGCGGCAATCCTTATCATATTCTTCTTCGGGAAAACAATAACCACGCCGATCATTCGCCTCGTCGGGGCGACGAAAAAAATCATCGAAGGCGAATACCGTGTGGATATCACGCCAACATCCCGCGACGAGATCGGCCAGCTGACCAGCACCTTCATCGAGATGGGAAAGGGTCTTGAAGAGCGCGAAAAAATAAAGAACGCGTTCGGCAAATTCGTAAACAAGGAGATTGCCGAGGCTGCCTTGCGCGATGAGCTTCGACTCGGCGGAGAACGCAAAACCGTTGCAATACTTTTTTCCGATATACGCTCCTTTACCGCGATCTCTGAAAAGCTCGAGCCGGAAGAGGTCGTTGAATTCCTGAACAAGTACATGACCAAGATGGTCGCCTGCGTCGAAGATACCAACGGCATTGTCGACAAGTTTATCGGTGACGCCATCATGGCTGTATGGGGCACTCCGATCTCCAGGGGAAATGATACGGAGAACGCGATCAACAGCGCGATCAACATGCGCAACGAGATCCTGATATTCAACAAAGACCGGGGTGGCCCCAAAAAGCCTATCATCCAGATAGGGTGCGGCATAAACACTGGCAGCGTCCTCGCCGGCCAGATCGGCTCTGAAAACCGGATGGAGTACACGGTCATTGGCGACGCGGTAAACCTTGCGTCCCGTCTCGAGTCGCTCAACAAACCCTTCGGTACCGATATACTCATCAGCGATGACTCGTATAATCTGGTAAAAGGCATTTTCGCTGTCGAGAAAATGAAGGAGATCAAGGTCAAGGGAAAAATGGAGCCGCAAAGGGTCTACGCCGTCCTCGGCCGCGCCGATGATCCGTCCAGGCCGAAATCAGTACAGGAGCTGCAGCAGCTGATGGGTTTCGAAATCAACAGGAACCTTTCGGATGAAGCCATCACACAGATGATCGATCGCGGTGAAGAGAAGTATGAGATTATCGAAAAGTGACGTTATCACGGCCCTGTCCGGTATCACGATTATAGCCCTTCTCGGTGCCATGCTCTATTATACCGTCCACAAGCAGTCCGGTGCCGGAAGCACCGAGCTAATTGGCAAGCTCGTATCTAAATCGAACCTGGCGGAACGCAAGTATACCGCCCAGGTCGTATGGGACGAGATTTTCAAGGACTCGGACCTCTACAACTACGACACGATTCGCACCGGCGAGAACGCTGAAGCAGTCATCCGCCTTAAGGATGACACCACCATAACCCTGAATGAAAACAGCATGATCCTTCTCGCATACTCCGAGAAAGAAGTTGATATCCAGTTCATTCAGGGTACCATAAACGCGAGGCAGGACGGCAAGAATGCAGGAGGCAAGGTGGTCACGATCGCGTCCGGGGACTCGAAAATCTCCCTGAGCGATTCTGATGTCAGCCTGTCCCAGGACAAGGATAACCAGTTCCAGATGACGGTAAACCGCGGCAAGGCCAGGCTGAAAACCGGGGACCAGGAAAAGATCGTCAACGAAAATCAGAATATACTGGCCGGTAAAGACACGATCCGGCTATATGACCTCACCATCCAGCTATTCGCACCTGAAAACAACCAAGCATATGCCGCCGACGTACGCAAGTCAACGGTCAATTTCTCATGGAACCGCCCTGCCGGCGATTACACCTCATATCTCGAAATTGCGGCTAATCCGACGGTATCCGATCCTTTAATCAAACGTAAGATAATTGGGGCGGCTGCAGCTGAAGCTTTTCCCGAGGGAGTTTATTACTGGCGCGTTACCGCCACAAACAACGCAACGAATAAAGTTGAAACGAGTGAAACGCGAAAGTTTACCATAGCAGCATCCACACCGGTTCAGCTGATTATGCCTTCCAACAACTCGGTGATCAAGTACCGGGATTCCAATCCCATGATCAATTTTATGTGGTCACGAGACGTCTCGGTATCCCGGTATAACCTGGTGATTTCTGCGTCATCCGCCATGTCGTCGCCGGTCGTAAATTCATCCGTGGTCGGTAACAAGATATCGCTCAACAGCCTCGGACAGGGTGAATACTACTGGAGAATCTCGACTGTCAATGAAAGCAATTCCATCAATACGAGTGCGGAATCGCCCGTGTATAAATTCGTGGTCTCCCGTACGGACAAACTTGAGCCGCCCCAACCCATTGCCCCGACGGAAAATAAATCAATCCACCCGCTGACGATATCCCGGCAGGGGCTCAATTTCACATGGACAAAGGACAACACTATTCCCGAGACCCGGATCGTCATTGCGAAGGACGGTGGATTTTCCCAGACCATCTTCAAGCAAAACTCCGACGGGAACGCCATAAAGTTTACCGAGCAGTTAAAAGACGGAGAATATTACTGGAGCCTGCGTGGCGTCATGGCCGACGGGTCAATGACCGACTCCTCACCAGTACGTCGATTCCGGGTCGCCCGGGAGGGAGGAATTGCTCTCATCGAGCCAGGGGACAGGACCGGGATCACGATGAATGACAACGAGACCGAATCCGATATCGCCTTTTCATGGTCCAAGACGGATATTGAAGGTAAATACGTTCTCCAGATCGCAAGGGACCGTGGATTCACCTCAATCACCAGGGAATTGTCGGTGCAGGACCTGTCTTCGACGGCATCCATCAAAGAAGGATTGCACTTTTGGAGAGTCCGGCAGGTAGATGATACAGGCGCTGAATTGATGGCCAGCCCGGTTTTTTCATTCGAACTGATCAGCAAGCTGCAGCTTCCGGTTGCCGTATCACCCAAGGCAGGGATCACGATTGACATGCTAAAAAGGAATACGCTTGATTTTTACTGGAACAGGGTCCCCGGCGCGACCCTTTACCGGATCGGCCTCTACCAGGTCAAGGGCGGCATCCAGCATTCGGTAGCCACGCTCGAAACAAGGAATCTCAATTATAAATTCGGCGATCTCAAAAAACTTGACGTCGGTCGCTTCATCTGGACCCTCCAGGCGCTGGAAATAGAAAAGGGCGGCAACAGGGCCAGGAGAAAAAGCGACGAGATCAAAATGACATTTAACATATCTCTCGGCATTAAGGATGATTTTAAGTTTGACGCACCCAAAACTATGATAACAGAGTAACCATATGTCACGAATTGTTAAGATGATGTCTGCCACGGTCCTCACGGCACTTTGCATACTCACCCTTGGGTACAGCGGCGCGTTTGCCGAAGAAAAGAAGGAAAAGCCGCTGCGCATACGGTGGGAATCCGTGGAAGGCATTATCAGATTTAACGTTCAGATTAAAGATGCTGCAGATGCCACTGTATTAGACAAGACCGTAGATACAAATTATGTTGACTTCGTGCTCCCCCCGGGAAAATACCTGATCCGGATCGGTGCAATCAATAAGTTTGAAAAGCTCAGTTTTTGGACTGATTGGGACTCAATCGAAATAAGGAAATCTGCCAAATCGCGCTTCTTCACCAATGACCATGCCGCAAAGCTCGGGCTAAAAATAAACGGCGGCATCGGCTACAGCATGCTCCTCCCTAATTGGAGCGTCAAGTATAAGGATTCCGGTTTCAATCCCAAGTACATGCCCGTCTTCGGTACTATCGGCTTCCATTTCGGCAATTCCAAATATATTGATGCAAAAAATGCCGTTAAGTACATGGGCATCGAGCTTGATGGAAGCTATAGCCGCTACGACGATAAACCGAGCATGTTGTTCGGGTCAACAGTGATGCAGATCACGGGGGGACTGAACCTGTTTTTCAAGACACAGCTGAAGATACCGCTAAATTTTTACATCAGGTTCGGAGGCGGTGCGGCATATTCAGACCAGAGCTTTACACGGTATAATATCTCGACGGGCATACCGATCCCGTACCAGTCGGGCAAGGTCAAGTCACTCGACCCCTATGCAAAGGTCGGCGTATCGATGGAGTTGAATTTTCTCTTTGCGTTGAGCCTCAATGTCGGTGCCGATTTCATGACCATATTCTACAGGGACGAGATTTTCATGGGCCTGAGATATTACGCCATGATGGGTATCAGGATCTGACAGGTCCAGATCATCAATACGTATTGTAGTATAAATTTTTTCTTGATCTTTTATCATTTCCCACAATAGTATGCCCGGGTTATCTGCCCGGGTAATTTATTAACTTTTCAGGATGCATCTAATGCTGACGGATATTCTACTGGCCCTGTACCGCCCTCTCTATGTGGCATTTCTCGGAATCAACACGGCACTGCTCGGTATCACGGTGATCATCACCTCGATTGCAGATCCTACCGGTAATTTTGTCCATTTCATCGGCAAGTTCTGGTCGAGGATGAACCTGTTCCTTGTCGGCGCAAAAATCAGCATCATGGGCATCGAGCACATAACAGGGCAATCTTCCTATATTATAATGTCAAATCACCAGAGCCAGTTCGATGTCTGGTCGCTGATCGGGTACCTACCCCTCCAGCTGAGGTGGGTTATGAAAAAGGAATTGCACAAGGTTCCGATTTTCGGATTTGCCTGCGAGCGCATGGGGCACATATTCGTTGACCGTCACAATCCGGGTAAATCCCACGAGGAGCTCAAGGTCCTCAAAGATAAATTCAGCAAAGGCGCTTCGGTTGTATTTTTCCCGGAAGGCACCCGGAGCCCGGACGGAAAACTGCTCCCCTTCAAGAAAGGCGGCTTCGTCATGTCGATTCAGACCGGTATACCGGTGCTGCCCGTGACCGTGAATGGAAGCAGGCTTCTCCTCCCGAAAGATAGCACGAAATTCCTTCCCGGCACCATCCAGATCATCATACACGAACCGATCCGGGTGGATGCTTATACCTACGATACAAAGGAAAAACTCATGGAGAAGGTGCGGCAGGTCATAGAATCAGGCCTAACGTGAGGCGAGTCATCATCAACGCTCTTCATGCCCAGGCTATAACTTCTCTGCCGCCGCTTTTTTTCATGGTCAGGCAACCCTTGTTGAAAAGTCGTTCGACCTCTTCTTGTACAATCTCTGCTCCCAGTCCCGACCTTGAGATTATGTACTCAATGAAGGGCCGCGTTCCGGCTCCGTTTGATTCATGTCCACCGTAGCTCTCGACGATGTCGTGCTCGATGAGACGCTGGTTGAAGTCGAGCGAGATTATGTTTTTAGCCATCTCGATGTTTTCCCCGGACAGCTTCTCGCCCTTTTCAAATTTTTTGAGGATGCCGATGATCATCTCGTTGACGAGACCGTTAAACTCGTTCACGATCCGGTCGACCTGCTCGTGCGGCAGGTATATCGACTCGCATACCGAGCTGTTGGCGTCATACCGGTCCCAGTCGCTCGTGAGTATCTTCATACCGTATTCTTCCGCTTTATCGCGGACTTCCGTGCCGGGGAACGGGGCAAGTATGTGAAAACCGTAACTATTGCAGAGCTTACGCGCGAATTCCATGGTCTCCCGAACCGTGTCAGGACTTTCTCCGGGCAGCCCCATGATGTAGGAGGCCATCGGGAGGATGCCTGCATCGTTACAGACGCAAATTGCTTTTTCAATTTTCTCGAGCGTGGTCTTCTTCTTGACCCTGTCCAGTATCTCCTGGTTCCCGCTCTCTATTCCGAAACAGAGCGTCGTACACCCGGAGGCCTTCATTACATCGAGAAGCTCTTTCGAGACCGTGTCGACACGGGCGAACGCCGTCCACGGGTGCTTGATTCCGCGCCTGATGATCTCTTCGCATATTTCCGTGCACCGCTTTTTGTGCGAGGTAAACAGGTCATCGACGATATTTATCTGTCTGAATCCCATACCGGCCAGCATTTCAAACTCGTCAACTACCCGTTTCGTGTCAAAGTACCTCACGCGACGGCCCACCATCTTCGATCCGACGCAAAAAATGCATTCGAAGGGGCATCCGCGGGATGTTATCATGTTTATGGGAAGTCCAAGCGCCTTGTACTTGCTGAGCTGGATAAGATGCCGCGCGGGCAGCGGAAGAATATTAATATCGGGGATAAATTCGCGCCATTCACCATGCACGATCTCATTCCCGTCACGGTATGATAGACCGCGAATGTCCCGGTATCGCTCCGGATTTCCAAGATTTTCGAGGAGCTCAACGGTTGTCAGCTCGCCTTCTCCCCTTACCACGAAATCGACAAACGTGTTCCCGGATAGGATGTTCTGCGCGTCAAATGACACGTGGGGACCGCCTATTATAATGGCTGACGATGGAGATTCTTCATGATAATCCCGCAATATTCCAATGGCCGTATTGATGTTCATGGTGACGCCGGTAGAGCCAATGACATCCGGCCTGTACTCCCTGGCTACTGACGCGGCCCTTTTCCGGGAATAGTGATTTACGATATAATCTTCCACCCTGACATCAAAACCCTTATCGATGAGGAAAGCCCCCAGCGACATGATCCCAAAAGGGGGCGACGGTGACTCTTCCATCGGGTATGGCGGATTTATCAGAAGCACTTTTTTCTTCATACACAGGCTCCGAGCTTTGTTTCAAAAATATCGACAGGCGATATTTCATTCATCTGAATATTTGTGTCAAGGATTAACTTTAAAAATACTTTTACAACAACGTACCCTTAACTGATACGATGTCATTCGTAACGACCCCGTCTGCTCCGGCTTCACGTACCTTTCGTGTCAGCGTATCCGTGTCAACAGGATTGACATACACCATGATATCCCGGTCGTGCGCCTGCTTGATGAGGCCTGAATTCGCAAAATACGAAGCGCCTATCATCTCGGGAATTATCAGCACCCGGGCCTTGAACTTTTTCCGCGCAAAGAGCACTCCTGCCTTGAACAGGCCGTAAAAAATAATCATGCCGTAAAATGAAAATGCGACCGGCACCCCGGGCATCATCTTCATGGTCCACGCGGTATTGGAGCCGCTCAATGAGGAAATGAGCACCCTGTCCTGGGCGGCGTTCTGATCTAAGGCCTGCTTCAGCACAGGCATGATCGCCCGGGTTTTATCAAGACAATGCAGGTTAAAACGCTGATCAGGGAACTCCTTCAGAACATCATCCAGACCGGGAAACACCCCTTCGATATCTTCCGTTGAATCGGATGCCGCTCTCCCGCGCAGGATTTCACGGTAGCGGGCCCTGAGATCATCGGCCGTGAATGATGCTATTCCCGGTTTCAATATCGTGCCGTGATTGAACAGGTCATTGGAATACATCACGATTTTATTGTCGCCGGTAATGGCGACATTAGAACGTATCACATCAGCGCCGATTCTTATGGCATTGCGGAAATTAGGCATAGTGTCCTGCACAAGGCCGGGCATACCTCCCCCGGTAGAGAAAATAACTGGTGGATTGTCGAAAAATGTACTCATTAGGGGCTCAACTCCAAGCAGATCATGCTTGTTTATGTTTCCGGTAATCGGGCGCCTGTGTAAAGATTTTTTTATAAAATGATCAATACATTCCCCCGTAAGGAAATATAACGCCGAATGTAGACATTTTCATAAATATGGATCATTTCTTCTTTTAAAAATTCTGTTGACAGTTTTGTACAATCATTTTTTAATTTCATAAGATCAAAATAGGAAGGTGATATTTTTATCACATGGCATCAGAAAATCCCTCTTCAGGCAACAACCCGGTTAAAAAAAAATCAACGTTATTGAACAAGCTCAAGAAATCTTTAAAGAAATCCGAGAAAGACATACTGGAATCGTGCGATTATGAAAATTTAGATGTCATTCGCCAGGACATGATCCGGGGGGTCATCAAGCTCCCGGTTCTCAATGCCCGAGATATCATGATCCCGCGTGTCGACGTGTTCGCCGTTGACGCAACGACCAGCCTTAAACCGCTCGTTAAAATTTTATGCAAGGCCGGCCACTCTCGGGTACCGATCTACGGGGAAACGATTGATAATATAATCGGCATCCTGTACGTCAAGGACCTCCTCAAGCTGCTCATCACGCCGCAGAAGAAAGCATTTCATCTTAAAAAAGTCCTTCATGAGCCCTATTTCGTCCCGGAAACCATGACGCTGGACGAGCTCCTAGTTGAGTTCAAGGTCCGGAAGCTCCATATCGCCGTGGTTGTAGACGAATACGGCGGTATCAGCGGTATCGTCACACTTGAGGACATCCTCGAGGAGATTGTTGGAGAAATCAACGACGAATACGACAGCGTCGAAGAGCCGGATTTTGTTAAGCTCGGAAAAAATCTCTATGACGTCGATCCCCGGATGCCCATTTCGGAATTCAACGAGAAGCTCCACCTCGATATATCGCAGGAAGGAGTCGATACCATCGGCGGGTACGTGTTCGATTTATTCGGCAAGCTCCCCGAAAAAGGCGAGACGATCAGGGACGGGAACATCCAGTTTACCATCAAAGACATCAGCGGCACCATAATCAACCGTATCACGGTGTCAATATCCAAGCATAAATAGCCCGCATGGAAATACTCAAGTCGACCGGCATCGCGCTCTCCTCACAGGTGTATGGAGACTCCGACATAGCATGCAATTTTTACACACGCGATTTCGGTAAAAGGAAGTTCGTTTTTAAAGGCCTGAAAAAAAGCGGCAAACGCTCCCGCGCTGCGACTGAGCCGGGCGCCGTCTCCAGCGTCATATACTATTACCGCGATGATCGCGATTCCTACATCGTCAACCAGTGCGACGTGGAAAAATTCTACTCTTCGATAACTGAAAATCTCGAAAAGATATTTCACCTCTATTTCATGCTCGAATCAGTTGAAAAGACATGCGGGTACAATATTCCGGATCCTGACATATACATGCTGCTGCTTTCGGGCATCGACGCTCTTTCGAAGACGAACCATCCGGCGCACCTCTCGCTCTTCTTTCTACTGCACCTTCTTCAAAACCACGGTTTGCTTCCTGCAGTAGATTCTTGCAGGTCATGCGGCTCGATGGATTTCCCTGAGTTCTTCCTCGATACATCCGACCTGAGACCAGTCTGCAATTCATGCGCCCGGGAGCACACATCGGCTTCCTTGCGAAGGCTGCCGGCCCTGCCCGGTCTTATGCGCGACTGCATGCTGCTCTTCCTTGACAGGAAGCTCAGCGGCATCGTTCTTGATGATTATGCCGAGAAAGATGTGCTTGATGTTCTGTTCAATCTTTCCCTTTTCTTAGAGGAGTATTTCCGCACCGAGTTGAAAACAAAATCATTCATTTTTTCAGAGCGGTTCAAATAGAAGGGATCAATTACGATTGAGCCTGTTGAAAATCCGGCGGTTCTTCCTGTATATGTTCCTGAATTCAGAAAATAATTCCTCGTAAACCGGCACGTTCGCGCTGTCAGGAGAAAATTCACCGTCGTATTCCATGAGCCCGGGTATATCATCAAACGCTACATGATTCAGGCCGGCCGATGCGATAAATGCGGCGCCCCGTGCGTTCGCCTGGATAGGGTCCGCCACCCTTCTGATGTTTCTCCGGAGCACGTCCGCAAATATCTGGCACCAGACATCGGACTGCGCACCCCCGCCAATTATGTTGATCCTGTCCATCCGTCTCCCGATGAATTTTTCCACGTACTGCAGGCTCCACCTCGTATTATAGGCGACCCCTTCGAGCACGCTTCGTAAAATATGGTCGGAATTGGTTGTCATTGAAATATTATAGAGCACCCCGCGCAGGGTCGTACTGTCAATCGGCGTGCGCTCCCCGTTCAGCCACGGGGCGAAGATAAGTTTGTTGCTGCCGGGCGGTATCTTTTTGACCGTATCATCAAGCCTCGCATACTTGTTTTTCGGCGCCCGGGCCTGGTAAAAATGGCTTTTGTGAAAGATAATATTATTCAGGAGAAACGTAAGCGCGCCGCCGGCAATGTCCTGCTCGTTGATGCACTGGTACTTGCCCGGTATCGCTGTCGGGAGCGACGCTATGCTGTGCATCATGTCCGTTTTCTTGAAGGGCACGATACACTCCACCCAGGAAGACGTACCGATGTAGAGGTGCCCGTCGAAGTCGTTGACCGCACCGGAACCGACGAGGGCGGCCTGGTGGTCCGGGGATCCGCCTATGACTCGGACATTGGTCCCCAGGCCCAGCTGTTTCGCTACCGCGGGACGAAGCGTCCCGATCGTATCGATCGACCGCACCAGTTCGGGAAGTTTGTCCCGGTCTATATTGAGCATCCTGATCAGCGGCATTGCATAACGAACGTTGTCGATGTCACGTATGTCCGTCACCCAGAAGAGCATGATTGAATCATGGGTCGCGGCAAACTCACCGGTCAGCCTCAGGTTGAAGTAGTCCTTGCTCCCGAGGAACTTGTAGGTTTTCTCGTATACCCGGGGATACTCGTGCTTCGTGAGGAGCACATGCGCGATATCGTCCTTCCCGGATAGTGAAGGGCCGCCGCCTGTCGTGCGTATCCATCGAAGCACCTTTCCCAGCCCGTAACCCTGGATCGACGGGAAGCCGCCGGCGACCTCCCGGACGAGCCGCGCGCCCCGCGAATCCATCCAGGTGAGGGAATTCATCAGATGGTTCCCGTGGCGGTCCACCGCCACGGTGCTGGAAAACGTGCTGGAGACGCATACTGCCTCGATGCGGCCTGCCTTGTCGCGGTGTCTTCGCAGCAGGCGCACGGACGAGTGAATAAAGGCCTGCCACCACTCTTCCGGGTCCTGCTCTGCGCCGCCGCCGGGAAGGAAATAGATCGGCGTCGGCTCGCTCTCGAAATCTATCACCTTCCCGTGGACGGTCACGATGGCGACCTTGCACCCGGACGTGCCGTGGTCAACCGCAAGGACGTACTTTTCTTTTTTACCTGAGGCCATGGCACGTTATATGTTCATCCTGGACTTGTTGCCTTTTTCGTCGACGCTCTCGACGATGAACCCGCCGAAGGAATCGCCCCCCTCCTTGTTCTTGTCCAGCTCCATAACTTCCGGCATGAGTGCGAGAAGATCCTTCGGCTCGACGCAGGCCTCGGGCGGCATGACGCCTTTTCCCTCGACTTTGCCCCGGTGCATGAGAATGGCTCCCATGGCGGCGGGTATCCCCGTGCCTTCGCCGAGTGCCTGGCTCTTTGATGCCATGTGGAAACGATACTCCCTGTATGCACCGTTTTTCTTTCCCTTGACGACGACGGAAGAGCAGCCGCGCTGCGTTCCGAAGTCCAGTTTTTTCAGCAATTTTTCCCGCTCGCTCAATATGTACGCAACAGCGAAATCATACGGGACGACCGAGGTGCCCTTTACCGTGACCGGCTCTTTGCTGTTGAACCCGAGCCCGCAAAGGTCGCGCGTCAGGTCGTAGTACTCGTTCGGGATCACCGATCCCTTGTTCGTAACCCGCCTGGTCTTGATATACTTCGGTATCGTTACCTGCTCCGGGTGCGGGTACGGGTAGAGCGGGACCTGTCCGAGTATCGGGAACTCGAAAGACTCGCGGAGAGCGATGCCGTCCTTCTCGAAATACTTGACGTATTTCAATTCACCGTCGAGGAACATCGGGATGTCGATGCTCATGCAGTGGAAACGGTGGGCGATGACGCCCTCGCCCTCGACCTTTTCCCCTCCATGGGCGTGGAAAATGTCAATTGAATCTGTCTCGTCGAGAAGATCATTGGAGGCCAGCTTGGCGATGATATTGGTGACCCCAGGTGAATTGCCCATCCCGATGAGCGCGGTAATGCCCGCGGATTTCGCCTTCTCGTGCAGGTTGAAGATATCAAGAGTGACGTCTACATCGTCGCAGACGTCTACATAGTCGATTTTGTCCTCAATGACTGCGTTGAGTATCGGCTTTACCGTGCTGTAGAATGGCCCCACGCAATTAAGCACGACATCCGAGCCAGCGATTGCAGCGTGGATGCTTGCAATGTCGTTTGCGTCGAACTTCACGACCGAGACTTTTTTTGCTTTAATCCCATCGGCAATCTTCTTCGCCTTCTCGGTATTGTAGTCACCGATAACGATCTCTGAAAATTCATTATGATTGGCCAGTGTTCTTACTGCCACGGAGCCGACTGCTCCGGCTCCACCTAGTACTATTACTTTTGCCATATAATACCCCCGCAATTAAATTAACTAATGTTAATATTAACCATTGTTAAATTTACGTCAATCCTTTTTTTAAAAATAATTTAAAAAAATGGGGGCCAGATTGTTTTATTAAAACAACCTGAATTAAGGTTAACGAGTGATCAAATTGATTATATCATCTATGATTAACTCATATTTATTAACAGGCTTTGGCGTGATATAATCGATCATCCTGCTGTTGTAGAGGGAAATCATGCCATGGAGCATGCTCCAGACCTCTATCATTCTCATTTCATTACCATCTTTACCGTTTTTGTCATGACGAAGAACGTCAGACACGGCATTCATTGAAAGATCGATTATTTTTTTAGAATATCCCATTTCAATCGCGGCAAGATTCTCAAGAGGCGTGCCCACATAATCCGCATACTTGGGCAGCCCCGGGGAGAACATGATTTCATAGTAATTATAATTCTGTATTCCGAAAGAAAGATATGAATGTATTATTTTCCTGCCTCTTTCTATCGGATTCGGATGAGCGTCATAGACGGCTTTTAAATTCTCAAACAGCATCCTGAACCCGCGTATGAGAATATTGATATAAATCTCGTCCTTGTTGGAAAAATAATTGTAGAGATTGGTAGCGGACATTTCCATCCGGACGGCAATTTTTCGCATTGTCAATCCCTTGAAGCCGTCCTCATTAATGATTTCAACCGCCCTGTCAAGTATCGATTCGCGGATCTTCTCCACTTCTTTGATGTTGCGCGGTGTTTTGGTCATTTCTTCACCCGGTTCCTGTCCTCAAATTTTAATTCCTGCAGGCGTCGTTCTACTTTCGCGAGCTTTTTAGTAAGGGTATCGATTGACCGCTCGATTTTGTCACGCTCCTCCATGAGAACGTTTATCGCGTCACCCGGCCGTTTCTGGGATTGTATCTCGGCTTTCACCATGTCCGAGGTCATCCCCTCTGTGAAAGCCTCTTCTGCCCTTGCGCGAGCGGCGTCATCCTTAATGCCGGCGACCGTTTTCATGTTCTCGTAGCCGATCTTCGGGTTCAGGTTCATCGCGCTCATTTTCATCAGCACCCTGGCCGCAGACCGGTGAAGCAGCAGTTCCCTGTCCACGTAATCCTCGAAGCTCAGGTTGAGCTCCAGGCAGAGCGCGTGCGCCTGCTCGAGCAGCGAGCCGAGCTCCTTCATGAGCGAGCCGTTGGCCTGGAGATACTCTCCGCGGATCTTCTTTGTAAGCGAGGTGAACCTGCCGTCCTTTTTAAAAACATTGGAATAGAGGCCCTTCTCCTCGGCCGAAAAGAGCAGCTTGTGCAGTATATCCCAGAACGCATTCGTATGCGCGCGCGTCGAGATCGGTACCGGCGAGCGGGCGTGCTGTATATGGTGCGCGTACTCATGTATTGCCGTATATACGAGCTGGCCGTCATCGGTGAAATTCTTGTTATGGATGATGATCTCCCGGCGATCGGGATAGTAGAGCCCGTCCACCTTGCCGCTCTGTTTCCCGGAAAATATCACGCTGAATTCCGGTACGTTTTTGTCGAGAGCCAGCAGCAGCTCCTTTACATGGTCCTGGTTCATGCATGCTCCTTGTCTAATTCAATTCTTCCCCGTACACGCTGTCCGTGCCCTCTTCCGTGTGGTACCCGAGATAATAGAGCGCCCGGAAGATGCGGTAGATGACCCTGTCCAGCCAGCTTATCGCCTCAATCTGGCGCATGGCGGATTTGTTTTAAAAACCAGTGATGCATAAGAATAACATTCATCCCCATCTTGTCAAACATATGAGCTGATCCACTTATTTTTTTCTCGTCAAGGGTAAAATAGCTTGATCTGCCGGGCGGTTTTGAATTGATTTCAACATGGACAGGCCATTCTCACTATTCAATATTGAGCTTACAAATCATTGCATCATGAAATGCGTCATGTGCCCCAGGACCGGCCACATGACCCGCAAGAAAGGGTACATGGACGACGTTCTTTTCAAAAAGGCGATAGATGAGCTTGCGGACGCCAATCCTGATTTCAGCAGCCGGAGTGTTCTCTGGCTCCACCACTTCGGAGAAAGCCTGCTGCATCCCGGGTTTGGCGTGTTCATCCGTTACGCCAGCGCCGCAGCCATCCGCACCGGGCTCTCGATTAATCCTTTCATGCTGACACCCGAAGTTCGAGAAGAGCTCCTTGACGCACGGCCCGGCGTTCTGTATGTCTCCCTTGACGGCCATGATGACCGGTCATTCGCGGAGATCCGCGGCATGCAGAATGCCTATGACATTTCCCGCGATCGGCTTCTCGAGTTCCTGTCCCGGAAAACCGCCTGCGGGAGCGATACGGTCGTCATACTTTCCATGATAGATTTTCCCCTTAACCGCACCAGCATCGAAAAGACACGGGCGTACTGGGAAGGAGTTCCCGGAATTAATTGCGTCCTTTTGAAGAGCTATACAACCTGGGACGGGAGCGTTGCTCGCATAAACGAGTACGCCGGCACAGCCGGAACCGCACCGGACCGTTCAACGGTCCGGTGCACCATTCCCTGGGACACCATGACCGTCACATGGGACGGCGACGTCGTTCCCTGCTGTTTCGATTATGACAAGAAATATGTCCTGGGGAATATCACACGCTCGTCCCTTTCGGAAATATGGCGCAGCGGCCCGATTGAGCAGCTGAGGAATGAATTTGCATCCAACAACGTCCGTAATACCCTCTGCCGTGACTGCGATCGTCTCTACATGCCGAAGGAAGCGATAACATGGTAAACTGCGGTCAGTGGCATGAAAATAATATTCGCTCCTCCCGCATTATTATTTGACATACAGGGCCGCATCGATATCAATTAACACTCACCACCCCACTCATGACGAGGTTGTATGATAGACCGATACTCGCGGAAAGAAATCTCAAAAATCTGGGACCTTGAGAACAAGTTCAGGATTTGGCTCGAAATTGAAATCGCCGTGTGCGAGGTCCAGGCCCAGGACGGCCTCATCCCGGATGCAGATTTGAAGAACATCAAGGAAAAAGCCGACTTCAGTGTGGAACGCATCCTCGAGATCGAGAACCAGGTTCACCATGACGTAATCGCTTTCCTGACCGCGGTCGGCGAGCATGTCGGCCCGTCGAGCCGTTACATCCATTTCGGCCTCACCTCGAGCGATATCGTCGATACCGCCCTCTCCATGCAGATGGTTCAATCGGGCGGAATTATAATCGCGGGCATTGATGAGCTCATCGACGTGCTGAAAAACCTCGCCCTGCGCTACCGGGACACGCCCTGCATGGGTAGGTCCCACGGGGTGCACGCCGAGCCGACGACCTTCGGCGTGAAAATGGCCCTCTACTATGAAGAATTCAAGCGAAACCGGGAGCGAATTTCCCGTGCGATCGATGCGGTTTCCTACGGGAAGTTCTCCGGCGCGGTCGGGACGTTCAGCAACATATCCCCCGATATCGAGCGGCGCGTGTGCGAGAAGCTCGGCCTGAAACCGGACCCGATCTCTACGCAGGTCATTCAGCGCGACCGCCATGCCGAGTTCATGGCCGCACTCGCCATCTGCGCCGGAACGCTTGACAAGCTCGCCACAGAGTTTCGACATTTGCAGAGGACCGAGGTGCGGGAGGTGGAGGAGCCGTTCCAGAAGGGGCAGAAGGGATCGTCCGCCATGCCCCACAAGCGCAACCCGATCCTCTGCGAGCGGATCACCGGCATCTCGCGCGTAATCAAGGCGAACATGAACGTCGCCCTTGACGACATGACGCTCTGGCACGAGCGCGACATTTCGCACTCCTCTGCCGAGCGCATCATACTTCCCGATTCGACGATCGCGCTTGACTACCTGATCCACCGCATGATATTCGTTGCCGGCAACCTCCATGTATATCCGGAGAACATGCTGGAGAACATGAACAAAACGGGTGGCCTTTTCTACTCGCAGAGCGTCCTCCTCGCCCTCGTCGACGCGGGCCTTTCCCGTGAGGAGTCATACCGCATCGTCCAGGACCTTGCAATGCGCGTCTGGGCCCGCGAAGGAACGCTGGAGGACCTGTGCAGAAAGGACCCTGTCGTGTCAGCGCGCATTCCTGAAAAATCACTGAAAGAAATTTTTAATCTGGATAGATATTTAACAAACATTGGCAGCATTTATAAAAAAATCGGATTACAGTAGAATCCGGAGGATGTTCCAACCGTCCGGCATCGCCATTGTCGGCGTGTCTGCCGGCGGCATGGGTTTCGGCAAAGGCATTCTCCTGTCCCTTCAGCATATCGGGTATACCGGCGGCCTGTATCCAGTCAACCCCAGGGGCGGCACCGTTGCCGGCCTGAAGATCTACGAAAGCGTTGACGCGATCCCGCATGACATCGACCTGGGCATCATAGCAGTCCCGGCCCGGCACGTCCCTGCCGCGATCGAGCAATGCATGCGCAAGGGCGCCGCCGGGGTCGAGATCCTCTCCGCCGGGTTCAAGGAGACAGGCACACCGGCGGGTATTGAGCTGGAAAAGGCGGTTAGCAGAATTGCCGATAGCGGCATACGCGTCATCGGCCCCAATTGCTTCGGCATATACAATCCGCGCTGCGGCCTTACGCTCCTGCCGGGGCCGGACCTGTCCCGCGAGCCCGGCCCGGTCGCTTTCATATCACAGAGCGGCGGCATGACCGTGGACTTCGCCCATGTCGGCAAATGGCGCGGGATACGCTTCAGCACCATGGTGAGCTTCGGCAACGGCGTCGATCTTCGCGAGACGGAGCTTCTCGACTATTTCCTGCATGATGACGAGACAGGCGTGATCGCCATGTACCTGGAGGGGCTCGATGACGGCCGCCGCTTTTTCTCCACGCTTAAACAAGCCGCCGCGCGTAAGCCTGTCATCATCTGCAAGGGAGGCATGTCCGATTCAGGCATGCGCGCCGCCATGAGCCATACCGCGTCCATTGCCGGCAGGTCTGAGGTCTGGAAGTCCGTTATACGGCAGTGCAACGCCGTTCCCGCATCGGATCTTAACGATATCTGTAATTACTCACTTGCATTTTCATTGCTGCCCGGCGCGCCGTATCGCGGGCTGTCGCTGGTCGGCGGCGGCGGGGCTATCGGTGTCGCCGCCGCGGACATGGCAGCGGAGCATGGCATGACCATCCCCGAACTCGCCCCCGGGATCCAGGCCGAGATAAACCCGCTCCTGTCGCAGCCCGGCTCGAGCGCAAAAAATCCCGTGGATGTCGCCAATCCGTTCGTTCCTCCCGCCAACCTGAAAAAGATACTTGTCGCGACCGCCCGCAGCAGGGAGGTGGACATCCAGATCGTGGTGCAGCTGCTCTACCATTACAAGTCAATATCAATCAACCTGCCGGGTAAGACCGTGATGAGCATTACCCCCCTCAACGATTTCGCCGAGGCCTTCTCTGCCGCCGTCGCCGAGACCGGGAAGCCCGTCGTTGTCGTCCTGCCGGAATACAAGCAGGAAATTGAGGCGCTGGACATTGCCGAAATGATACGCACCGCCCGCAAGCTGTACACAGAAAAAGGGATACCCGTATATACGGACGTGCGGGATGCCATCCGATCGATACGCGTTGTCTCGAACTACCGGGCCCGCCTCCTGTCACGGGATTGAGATCCTGTGATTCTACTGGCAATTTCTGTTCCGGTTGTCTGTATTGGTTACGGTCGAGGGCAATACTATCCCTGTACCGTTGCGGGGGAGCGGATGGCGCTAGAAAAAAATGCCGAGCAGGAAGGAGAGCCTGTCGTGCAGTGTGTCATTCATGCCGTGAATCTTCATCGATCTCCCCCACAGGGTCGATCCGTCGAGTTTTTCACGTACACGCTTTGCCTCGGAAATCGACATCATCTCCACGAAGCCGAGCCCTCTCTTTTTTTTGACCGTGATCCTGTTCACGTCGCCGTATGTGGCGAAAAGCTTTTCAAGGTGCTCTGCCGTCGTCAGATGATCGAGGTTACTGATGACGAGCCTTTTTGTATTCATTAAAATCTCCTTGTGAGATCTAATGCTTTATAACTTAAAATACGCACGTCCATCACAACTGGCAATACATATTTATCGCACCATATTACATGATTGTAAATTTGTTGTCCCGTAATGTGTAAAATGTTTTTTGTAAAATTCGCTACCTGTTATTTGTTATTTTTACCGTAGCAAAATCAGTGTCGCTAATTTCGTCAACATCATCACTTACATGAAAACATCCGGTTCAGGGTTTCGAGATGACAATTGTGATTGCCGTGATAAAATGAGCATCTGTTTTCATATAATAAAATTATATTTGACATTAAGGCGCAAAAATAACAATTTGCTTTAATTATTACTTATATTTAGCACATTTTCACTATACTGTACGGTAAATCAAATGGAAGATAACATCAAGATAATCGGCGAGAGTCTCTACCGGTTTCAATCAACGATAAATGAAAGCGGCTCCACGCTCGAAGACTATATCCGCGAGCATTATCTAACCAAGTGGATGTCCGACGACATGTACCATGTTTCCGCCATCCGTACCAGCTTCGTAAACGCGATAACGAAATTCATGGTCAGCGAAGGCCTGTTCAACATTGAGAAGGTCATGCTGAGCCTTATAACGGACCCGCTCGCCCATGACATCGAGCACACGCCCTCGATCCAGTACAAGGGGCATACCTATCTTACCACCCACAGCATGATATACAGCAAGTTCCTGGCATGCTCCAACACAAACATCAAAGGCATTTTTGTCGATTCGCCCAACATCCGGCTCGAGATGGAGAGTCCCATGCGGGTGCAGCGCGGCAGGTACCTCGCTGATTTTTCCCAGATCGACGTCGAGCTCAAGCGCAACCGGGGACTCACGCTCGATGATTATTATTATAACAGCGACAGGGTCACGTCCATCCTGCGCGAGGACATGCACAGTGTGATGAATTTCTTCGAGCGCATGATCATTGCCGCGTGCGAGGAAGTGAACAGAAACAACGCCGACAGCCTCAAATACCTGGGCGTGGTGCTGGAAGTGCCGGTGTCGCCGTTCCCCGCCTACCCGAAAGACGATTGCGTTGCGAAACACGGCCCCCGCGTATTCGAGGAAAAGATCGGGGAGGACACGAAAGCACAGTTCTTCTGGATCACCGGCCTGCTTCGTGAAAATTACGACCTGGTGTACCCGTATATCCTGCCGCATGGGAAAAAGATCAATACGCAGGACATCGCGTCGCCCAGCATTTTCAACTACGATATCATCGCGAAAAGCATTGACGCGAAAACGGGTAAACACTCCAGGGCCCTGGAGATACTTTCCGGCGCCATCCGCGAATGGCTCTTCGAGCCTATCATTGAGAGGATCATCGACAACAAGGTGCTTCCCGTGCGCCCAGTGATCAAAAATGGCAATATCGAAAATATAAATGAGCTGGGCGGGTACGGTCCGTTCCTCTATTTCGCTTCCATGAAGGACGCGAGCGGGAAACCGCTCTTTCCCGACACCATGGGCGGCGGTATTGGCATTGAGAGGACACTCTACTCCGTTCTCCGCGGGAACAAAATCTCAAAGATCGATGATATTACATTTTTCGGTAAAAATCCCGATTCTCATCCCCTGTATCTTTTCTGACGCCGTGACCCGGCGTCGTTCGATGAGTCAATCGTGCAGAGTTGAGGACACCATGCGCAGGCCTTTAATTAAAGAGATACTATCCAGGCAGGCAGGCAGCGAAACCATCGCCGTCGAGGGATGGATACGCACCAAACGTGATTCAAAGGGAGTCACCTTTCTCGAATTGAATGACGGCTCTTCCATGAATAACATCCAGATCGTGATCGAGGACACTCTCCCTGGTTTCGATTCGCTTTTAAAATTGCTCACCACCGGCACCAGCATCGTCGCCGAGGGCGCGCTTATCGAGTCACCGGGACAGGGCCAGGCCGTGGAGCTGAAGGCAGCCTCCATAACGGTGCTCGGCGTCGCCCCTGCGGAGGAATACGCGCTCCAGAAAAAACGGCATTCGTTCGAATTTTTAAGGGAGATCGCGCACCTTCGTCCGCGTACCAACTCATTCGGCGCCGTTGCCCGCGTGCGGAGCACGATGAGCTTTGCCATACACCGGTATTTCCAGGAACACGGCTTCGTCTACGTCCACACGCCCATCATAACTGGCAGCGACTGCGAAGGAGCCGGTCAGATGTTCCAGGTGACCACGCTCCCCCTGGAAAGCCTTCCCGTTATCGACGGCTCTGTAGACTACGCCCAGGACTTCTTCGGCAAGAAAGCCGCCCTCACCGTGAGCGGGCAGCTCGAGGGGGAAGCCTATGCCTGTGCCCTGAAGAACATATACACCTTCGGCCCCACGTTCCGAGCGGAGAACTCGAACACTTCGCGCCACCTAGCGGAATTCTGGATGATTGAGCCGGAGATGGCCTTCTGCGACATCAACGGCAACATGGATGTGGCCGAAGATTTTTTAAAGTACATCTTCAAATATGTTCTGGACACCTGCCCCGACGACATGGATTTTTTCGACAGCAGGATAAGCAAGGGATTCATTGAAAACCTAATGCACATCATTTCGAGCAAGTTCATGAGGATCTCGTACACTGAGGCGGTCGATCGCCTCATCGAATCGAAGGAGAAATTCGAATTCCCTGTCAAGTGGGGCATCGACCTCCAGAGCGAGCATGAAAAATTTCTCACGGAAAAGATATACAACCAGCCCGTCATCCTGACCGACTACCCGAAGGAGATCAAGGCCTTTTATATGAAACTCAACGATGACGGGGAAACGGTGCGCGCCATGGACATCCTGGTCCCGCGCCTCGGCGAAATCGTCGGCGGCAGCGAACGTGAAGCGGACCTTGCGAAGCTCACGGAGAGGATCAGGGAATGCGGCCTGAACCCGGACGATTACTGGTGGTATCTGGATCTCCGGCGATTCGGTACCGTTCCCCACGCAGGGTTCGGGCTCGGGTTCGAGCGCGTCATACAGTTCGTGACCGGCATGCAGAACATCCGCGATGTTATACCGTTTCCGCGAGCGGTGAAGACTCTTGACTTCTAGCGTTTGTCCGCGTTGCTACACCGCGAAGGGCAGGACAAGCTGGACATCATCGTACTCTCCATCTTCGGTATCAAGGTTTGACACGGATATCCCGAGAAGCCTCACCTTCTTCCATCCGGCCTCGGTCTTTTCCAGCAGCGATTTCGCGTTTTCCAACAGGATTTCCACGCTATCCACGAATTCGTTCAGCGTGATGCTTCTCGATATGGATTGAAAATCAGCGTACTTTACCTTCAGCGTGATCGTCCTTCCCTTCGAACCATGCTCCTCGAGCGCCCGTGCGACCCTGACAGCAAGCGAATCGAGCACTCCGTGCATGAGCGCCCGGTCCGATATGTCCTCCTGGAGGGTGACTTCCTTGCCGATGCTTTTCCGGATGTAATCAGGCTCAACGGCGCGATCGTCAATACCATGCGCTATGTCGTAATAGTAATCCCCCACCCTCCCGAACATTCCGATCAGGGTGTCGCGGGGGATTCGCTTCAGGTCGGCGCCGGTCCTAATGCCGAGCTCCAGCATTTTCTTTTCAGTTACTTTGCCGATACCATAAAATTTACCTATAGGAAGCGCGTCGATAAATTCTGCGGCCATTTCCGGTGTTATCACCGTGAGGCCGTCCGGCTTCCTGAAATCAGAAGCGACCTTTGCAAGAAATTTATTGTAGGATACGCCGGCTGAAGCGGTAAGGCGCGTCTTTTCCAGGATCCTGCTCCTGATTTCGCAGGCTATCCTCGTGGCATAGGTTATGCCGTGCATGTTCTCTGTTACATCGAGATACGCCTCGTCAAGTGAGAGCGGTTCTACGAGGTCCGTATATTCGAGGAATATTTCCCTGATCTGCTCGGATACGGCGATATACTCGTCGAAATTTCCGCGAATAAAAATCGCATGCGGGCAAAGCCGACGGGCAATGCTGGATGCCATGGCTGAATGGATGCCGAATTTCCTCGCCTCATAGGAACAGGCAGCGACAACGCCCCTGCTTCTCGGATCGCCCCCAACAATGACCGGTTTTCCGCGCAGCTTCAGGTTGTTTCGCTGTTCCACGGACGCGTAATAGGCATCCATGTCAACGTGAATTATCTTTCTCACTTCCATGCGATAGTCCCATGAAAATCCCTGGTACAAACTCAACGTTTTCTTACGTACATCATTATATATAAAAATATAAATAGTCAACATATTTTTAGTATATTTATACAATTCTATTATTTATTAATTGAATTATATGTATTCATAATTATAGTATTGACAATTTGAGCGCACGATCTGATTTGATAATAAGATCACCCGAGGAGAAAGTGCATATGAGCCAGATAATTGACGCGAGGGGTCTTTCATGTCCTCAACCGGTCGTAAATTCACGAAAAGCCCTTGAAGCGCATGATACGATTATCACGATCGTCGACAACATGACCGCAGTTGAAAACATCCGGCGCATGGCCGCATCAATGAAGTGCATCGTTTCCGAAGAAAAGAAAGTCGACGGCTTCTATATCACCATTGACAGACCTTCAGGCGAGCCCGGCAACCCTTCGCAATCTGCCGCTGCCATTGATAGCTCCTGCCCCGGTTCCGTCGGCCGTGTTCTTGTCATTTCCCAGGATGTCATGGGCAAAGGCGACGATGCCCTGGGCACAATACTGATTAAAAGCTTTTTCCATACCCTCGCTGAAACCGCTCCCGTACCGAAAACAATCATCTTCTTTAACAGCGGCGTCCGTCTCGTTGCAGAAGGCTCAGAGGTCCTTGAAGATATACGTGCGCTTGAGAAATCAGGCGCTGCAATACTGTCGTGCGGTACCTGTCTGGATTATTTTAAAATTAAAGACAAACTCGGTGCAGGCAAGGTAACAAACATGTACGAGATCAAAGATCTGCTCATTGGAGGACCGGCAGTTACGACCATATGAAGGAATCTCCCTCGTACCACGTGATACTCTTTAAATCCGTGAACCAGACAATGTGGGCGGACAAGCTGCTCAAGGATAAAGGCATTCCACACAAGCTCATACCGGTCCCCCGCACGATCAGCTCCGATTGCGGGGTCTGTATCCGCATAGAATCGGGCATCATTGACGCTGTGCTCGTCGAAGTTGAAGCGATAGACGGATTTACCGGTATAGTCCGGGTTTAGCTCTGCCTTCCAATCGGTGGAGCTCCATGGTCAAATCCGTGTACGTATATCTTGTTTCTCTTGCTGAACCTGTCCCGTATCCTGTTTCGGACTGATTATTGTTTTTTCGAAAATCGAATTATCCGAACAATCGACGTCGCAGCCGGCTATCTGTAATATTCTCTCTGCGACAAGGTATGTTGAAATAACGTCCGCTGCGCAATATTCAACGAGCAGTTGACGCGCGTTTTCTTCTCCGCCCTGCCACCGGTAAAACAGGTCAACGGCCTCGAAACCGTCTATGCCTTCGACACCTGCCGGCCGCCGGATCCGGAATTGCCTCTCGATCGACTTTAACCCGCCCCTGTACCCCGCGTGCCATGCAACCCACCTTAGATCGATATGGGGTCTGCCGATAGTTGGGATATTGAACGTCTTTTCCAGAAATGGCAAATCGAAGCTCGAACCGTTAAATGTCACGAGAAGCTCGGCTTCATCGGCAAGTTCCAGAAATTCGTCGAGATTTTCGCCATACACGAAAGTACGGACCATGCCCGCGTGGTAAGCCGCGATGACGGAAACGTGGCTGGAATGCCTTGACAGCCCGGTGGTTTCGCAGTCAATAAACGTAGCGCGCTGCAAATACGCGGACAGTAAACGCCATTGCTCGGATACGGGGAAAAGCGCGACAAGCGAGCCGATATCGTCTGCATCGCGCAGATCCCTGCTTTTTGCTATGGCCTCGATAAACCGCCTGCGGCGCTCACCTCTCATGGGGAGATCGTCCCCGCGCAGGATGCAATCGTCCCAGGTGGAGAATCCCTTCTCACGCAAGGCTTCTTCCGTCCCAGGGCCAACGCCCCGTATGTGCCTGAAGCACCCGTCTATCAATGGAGCCGCTCCCGCTTATCGCGCAATATTCGCGCCGCCCTGTTCAACTTCCCGGTCATCCGTTTTTTCTCAATGTCTTCCGGCGGCGCGTCAGACCTTGCCAGCGGGGTCCTGTTGATCGATATCTCCGGGACGACTATCCGTTTTTCAAGCAACGCCGACAGCAGGCTCCTTGTGCACACAACTGCCGCATTCGATTCGACGAGAAAGTCTTCGAGCTCACGGCTGTCCACGCCCGGCGGGAGCGGAGGTACGCATGACGGGCACCCGGTACCGCATTCACAGTTGTCAATGATCTCCCTGCAGAACCTGAGCACCTCCTCGATTCTCTCGAATAATTTTTCCGCGTATCCGACGCCGCCCTCGATGGCGTCATAGAGATAGAGGGCGCTCCGCCATTGCCCCGGCTCCGATTCATAGAGCGATATGTCCGTGTTGATGTCCTTTATATCAGACATGCAGAAGATCGTGGCCGCGTGCCGGATGATATAGTTCAGCCCGAAATAGGCGGCCCCGGCGTAGAGCCTGTTGGACTCTTCCATGGCCGAGAGCCACATCTGTGGCGCGACAAGGTTGAGGCCGGTCGTTTCGTACTCAAATGCCGCGAGGGTTATGGGACCGTACCCGATATTCTCGAGCGTACGCTCCCGTATTTTTTTATAGAGCTTGGGCTGACGGTTTACCCGCACCGCACCGAATTCAATTCGGGCCTCGTTGAAAATGTGTACTTCTTCCGATTCGACAAGGTCGACCCGCCCCTCCCAAACGGCCTCGGTATAATAGTCGACATCAACCGGCTCAACCCCGCAGAGCTTCTTTTCGAGGTCGAGATCCATGGAGAGGAATTTCTGCCCGAGGTGCTGGTAAATCGCGTCCTTGTACACGGTACCGCGCGCTCCTATCGGGTCGATCTCACCGATGACCTCGCTCCCGCAGTAAATTTCAACATTGTAATCGGTCATCCCCCGTATATTTACGCCGCGCGCCGGGTAATCCGTGAGCGCGTACCGGTACGTATCGTGATACGGAACGACCGTCTTTTCTCTTTTAAGTATGGAGAGGGCCTCGGAGTAGAGCTCATTGTCAAATCCCTTCTCACTCTCGCGCAACGGGTGCTCCTGCGCCGCGCAGGGAAGATGCTGGAGAAGGATGTAGGGATTGTCCGGATTCAGCAATGCCTGTTCCACCGGCGTATTCGTAATGAAATCCGGGTGGTGCACCAGGTACTGGTCGATGGGCCGGTCCTTCGCCGCGTACACGATAACCGGCGAAGCGCCCCTCCGCCCGACCCTGCCCGCCTGCTGCCAGAAGCTTGCGATCGTACCGGGATGCCCCGAGAGTATGCAGAGGTCGAGATCGCCGATATCGATCCCCAGCTCGAGCGCGTTCGTCGTGATGATGCCGTACAGCTTCCCGCTCACCAGGTCCCGCTCTATCTGGCGGCGCTCGTTGGGAAGCAGCCCGCCCCGGTAGGGCTTGATCACGGACCTGAGCTCAGGCGATTCATCGGTAACCGCGCGGTAGAGCCGCTCGACCTCCTGGCGGGCCCGGCAGAAGCAGATTGTCCTCACCTTTTTCCGGACGGCTTCCCGGATCAGGGGAATCGACACCGACGCCGGCCCCTTCCGGTAGAGGGCATGCCCGTGGCTCTCCGACAGGCCGGGATTGATGAAGTAGAAGTCCTTTGCCGGCTGCGGGGAAGTATCATAATCGATCACATCGAACTCACGGTGAAACAGGAGCCGCGCATGGTCGCCCGGGTTCCGTATTGTTGCTGACGAGCAGACAAACACCGGGCTGCTGCCGTGTATCTCGCACACCCTCTGGAGCCTCCTGAAAATATTGGACACGTGGGACCCGAAGGCGCCCCGGTAAATATGGACCTCGTCAACAACGATATAACGAAGCCGTGACAGGAACTCCCGCCATTTCCGGTTGTGGTTCGGCAGGATACCGTTATGGAGCATATCCGGGTTCGTTACGATAAAGTCCGAGGATCGCTGTATACGCTCCCGCTCGTCCCTGGGCGTATCGCCGTCAAACGTGCCGATCTTACCGCTTTTCTTGACCGCCTGCATCAGGGTACCGAAGGTGTTTTCCTGGTCCCGCGACAGCGCCTTTGTCGGATAGAGCATCATGACCGAGAACGGCTGGTTTGCGAGGAGGTATTCGTTAATTATGGGCAGAAAAAACGAGAGGGTTTTGCCGCTCGCCGTATGTGAAACTACCAGCGTGTTTCGATTGTTCCCGATCGATGTGAACGCTTCAGCCTGATGCTCGTATAATTTGGTAATACCCTGGCCGTTAAGGACACCCCTGATATCCTGGTTCAGTGTTACGGGAAAATCGACAAAAGAGCCCTCTCTCTTCTGTACGGTAAAATGCCCCCGGAGCTCTTCATGAAATGATGATTCGATAAACCGCTTTATGCTTTTCATGGTATGACCTCGATCCGTTCGGATCGTCCTGCCGCCTGGCACATCGATCCGTGTACATGAAGCCATACTATACACATCAGGGTTGATATGTCAACATATGTTTGGCATACGTATGGATATTAATGCGGGAAAAAGATTGTGGGGGGGTCAGAGCAACGTTTTTATGTTGATGTGCCACTTTTTACTCATGTATTGAAGTATCTCGTTTTCATGCGGATTTATGGCAGCATCCGCGCGCGAAAACTCCAGTGCGTACTTGAGAATGCTGGTCCTGGCCTGTACGTCAGTGACAGCGTCGATGAGCTTTTTCAGATCGTCGATTGACCTGACTGTTCGGTCCACCTCATCGAAAGTCCGCTGGAAGTCTTCGAAGCCTTTCTCTTCAGCGAGCGAGTTGATATCTTCGATCTCCCGTTCGGTTATAATACCATCCGTGCTGACGATGTATTTCATGACGGCAATGAGCACCATCTTTTCTTCCCTGGTTAATAGCTTTGACATGTCATGCTCCCGGTTACCTTGTTATTTTACGCCTGTTTTCAGCATACAACCGATACCTTAAATAGCACAACAAATTTTTATGAATTATGCGTGTATAATGAATGATCCAGGCTGCAAAAAGCACTGTTTTGACGGTTTTAAACCATCCGGTGAATTATCGTCATAATCAATAATTTAAATTCAATTAACCCTGTTCCCTGAATGATCGCATGTCGATAATGATTGTAAATAGTCATTGGAAGGTTCCCCATGCAGACGAAAAACCATTCAAGCATCAACATCATGCGATATTCAGAATTGGTATGCAATGCCGTCCAGGCTGGCGTGAATTTTGACGATATAATGAACGAGACAAGGAAATATCACGGACGTGAATTCAGCAACCGCATCGAAAAAGTCGTGAAAACGATGATCCACTTCGGGTAACAGGGAAGCACCCGGCAGCCTATTCTTTTACTACGACAGTCTTTTCCAGCCACACGCCTTTTTCCACCATGCCGTTGCCATGATACAATGTTCCCGGTCCATTAAGTTGGTTTTCCTTCCACTGTCCGACATACCTGTCACCGGTGGCCCAGATATAGGAGCCGCGCCCAGTCCTCTTCCCGCGCACCCATTGACCTGAATATACGGCCCCGTCTTCCCATACGATCGTACCATTGCCGTGCATTTTACCATTTTCCCACTGCCCGGTATACACCGAACCGTTCAGGTATCGCATGGTCCCCCTTCCGTGAGGGGTAAAGCCCTTTACCTTATTTCCCCTGAACCAGCCGCTGTAATGTCCGTTGAAATCATACTCTCCGAATTCCGCTCCATCTATTCGCGCCGCGTTGCTTACCATGAATGCCTTGCGCAGTTTTCCATGTACGTAGGTGACCCTTTTTCTTCTCCCGTCCGCGTACAGGTACAGCCCATCCCCGTCCGGCTCACCGTCCATGAACTCGCCACGGTATTCGGCCCCGTCCGGCCAGAGGTATATCCCGAAGCCTTCTTTTTTACCGGCGGCAAGCATCCCGGCGTAACAGGACCCGTCCTCGAAAACAATCCTGTTTTTCCAGATCTCTACCAGCCTGTCGTCATACCCGGGACTTCCGAAAGGTGCAAGGACAAGATTTAATGCAATGAAATACAATACCGGCTGAGTCATGGTTTTTCCTTAAAATAAATTCATATTAATTATCGGGAATTACAGAGTTTCGGGGAAGTAAAAATCGCTACAATAAAGGCGCCGCAAGGCGGCCGATCATCGTTTTAAGGTTTCAGTAATGAAGAAGCTTGATACGAGCGCGATGCAGCTACAACAGAAAAGAATGAAAAACGCGGCCTCATACCCCTCCACCGTAAAGGACCCGGCCGTTTCACCATAATTCTCGAGTATCTGCCCGAGCACCGGCTGGAATATCGCCCCGCCGAGAAAAGGGAAGAGGTTCACGAGCCCCATCGAAGTACCCGCTATCTGCACGGGAAACAGCTCTTTTGCCGCGGTGAAACCAACTACCACGATAGCGTTGGTCGAGAATCCCAGGAAGAAGCAAAACAGATACAACAGCGGCACCGGTATTCCGGACGTGTGAAAAGCAAGCACTGCGGTTAATACCAATGACATCGTCGAGGCCATCATGATCACTTTTTTCCGGGACTTGAAGACCCGGTCTGACAGGAAGCTGAGCAACGGGCTCCCTATGATCATGCCGACCGCGAGCATGGACAGTATGTTCCCCGATTCCGCCTTCGAAAGGTGGTACACCTGCATGAGGTAAGGGCCTCCCCACAGGCCTCCGAATGCGAAGAATATCGCGCACCCGAAAAAGAACCACGAGCCGAGAGTCCAGAACCTCGGATGCCCCAGCACCATCCTGACGCCTGCCGCGAGACCGATGCGTTCCCCGTCCAGGAGCGGTGTAGTTACAACGACATCGAACCCGGCGTCCGAAGGCCTGTCGCGTACGATAAGGCCGACCAGCAGTGCCAATACCAGCGTTATGATCCCGATTATCACGAATGAAAAGCGCCAGCCGACCGCGTTGCTCATGAGCGCAAGCGGCGATGTCGCGATCAGGGTGCCGAGCCCGCCCATTGCGATGAGGGCGCCGGTCATGGACGAGAACTCTTTCCGGGTGAACCATTCCGCGAGGATCTTCATCGTGGGCACGAACAGCATCGCGACCCCCAGGCCGACCATGGTACGTCCGGTTATCGCCCAGAACACGGTCGGCGCCATTCCCTGCACTATGGAGCCGATAAAAGCGATGCCGAAGAACAGGGTTATCGTTCGCCGCGGTCCCCACGAATCCGACAGGAGTCCGGCGGGAAGCTGCATCAGCGCGTAAGGATAAAAATACGCCGCGCCAAGAATGCCCATCAGGGCGCCGCCCGCCTTAAGATCCGCCATCATGTCAACGGCAACCACGGCCGCACACAGCCGGTGAAAATATACGAGCATGTACGAAACCGCGAGAATCCCGAATATGACGTACTTATACCGGTTATAGGTGAACAGCTTATTATTCATTTGAAGTCCCGGGTGCAATAAATATCCGAATCGAACCAGGTTTTATCTCAACACGATGAGCATGGAAATGCAAGTGACAAAAAAAGAGCGGATCGCACCGCCCTTTTTTATCCGTCATGCACGCATGTATACTGCAATCATCCGGTTGTGTTTGTCTCCGGGATAACTAGTCGCCGAGCCTGGGAATGAACTTCTCGAGCTCAGAGGCCTTCATCTTGGGACCGGTGACTTTCTCCATCCCGTCCAGATCGAACTCCTTCACAAATTTCATTAATTCTTCGGAGCTCTGGAAGTCCTTGGCCTTATCATCAGCGATCAGGCGCACCTCCATCCTGTTGTTGACCAGGACCCACACCCATTTGTCTTTATAAATTTTGGCGGGGTATTTTTCAATTTTGTCAGAAACCGTTTTATAACTGTTGATTACTGCCTTATCGTCAACATTATCGAAAACCTGGAACCAAAGCACAATATCACCCTTTTTCTTCTTAACATAGGCCTGGTAGCAATTATTCGCGCTCACGTTGACATACTGGAGGTCCTTCATGCCTACTTTTTTACAGGATACCCCAAACAGACCGATTGATACTAAAAAAACCACTAACAACGAAAGTGTCCTTCTCACATAAGCCTCCTTAAATGTTAAATATAAATTCCATCCCATTTATCAGCAATGCGTGTACTATCTGTTTTTTATGATACATAGGGCCGGCAAATAAAGAAATCAAGCAATTTTTTTAAGAATTTACGCTAAGTATTACAAATCCCCGGCATTGTGATTATATAACTGACTTATTGTTTTCTGAATCTGTCATTTAGTACCCCGCCCGCCGGGATGAGTAATTATATATGATACTCTCTTTATCAGGGTTCCTCCTCATCCCGGAATGCCGGTATTCTTCGAAATGACAGCTGTATAACAGGCCTGAAATGTATCCATAAGAAAAGCCCTGCAAAACAGGGCTTTTCACAGTAACTCATAAAGATCTTGGAGGATTTATGAAAAAACTGTTGTTAATTGTATAAGTCCACTAAAGATACCTTTTGTTACAAGTTTTTTATCAGGAAGTTATATATCCCGCGTTATTTTAATCCGATTCAATTCACTTATTTTTCCAACCAGGATCTCATCGGTTTTCGCAAGTCGCCTGGCAAGGGTATGGACCATCTTGGCGGCAAAAACAGGGTTCCTGATTAAAAACTCACGCAACTGGTCCGCGTTATCAATGAACGCGAGCTTGACAGCACCAATGGCGGTTGCGGTCGCGCTTCTGGGAGTGTTGGTAAATAATGATATCTCGCCGAAAAAATCGCCTTTCTTCAGCTTGGCAACTACGACCCTTTCAATTTTATCGGACAATGAAATTTGCACTTCACCATCGAGGATGATGAACATCCGCGTTTCAACTTTTCCCGCTTCAATTATCTTTTCGCCGTTCTGGTAATAAACAATGCTTTTTGCCATTTCTTTCTCCGGAGTAAAGACGGATACACATTCAATATATCGTACAATTACCGGGAAAAATGAACATATTATAGCAACATGACAGGTTGAATCTCATTTCTTCTTATCGCAGGTGTTCCTGTTAATACACGCATCACACCTCTCATCACTGCACATCTGGCAGGCAAAACAATCGTTGCAGTTGTATTTCCTTTCGGTATCCCGGGTTACATCAGGTTTATATACCGCACCTTCAAACCCTGGTATAGTTATAAAAGCCATCTATCATTCCTGTAATTAATCATTTTATAATATACTTAATTTATTCATCTTCAGCAACTTATTACAAAAAAAATCGATGCATGCAGATAGATCGGTTTATTCATATTTTTTATCGATTGACACGGGCAATCCCCCTGTTTTACACCGCTCAACAGGATTTAACGAATGCATCCGTTTATATCAAAAAATTTCCCATTTCAGTATATGGCAGCGGCTTTCATTTCGCTCCTCGTTATTATGATTCCCGAGCCGGTCAGCTCGAAATGCCTTGACGGAGATTGCCGTAACGGTACCGGCACCTACCGTTACAACAACGGGGATGAATACGCCGGCATGTTCATGAATGGCCGCCCTCATGGACGCGGGGTCTGCCATTATGCGGGTGGCGAAGTATACACAGGGTTTTTCGACAAAGGCATGATACACGGAAATGGCGTTTATTCGTATAAAGGCGGAGAACAATTCTCCGGCACATTCTATAACGGTGCGATGCAATACGGGACCTATACGTTTAAAAACGGCGAAAAGTATACCGGCTGGTTCTTCAACGGGAAAAAGAACGGAGAGGGAACCTACTATTATTCGAACGGGTATCGATATGAAGGCCTGTGGGAGAACGACATGAAGCACGGCCCCGGATACGTGTACAGCGGAAAGAAATTGATAGTAAAAGGGATATGGATGCATGGCCGCCTGGCCAGAAAAACCCGCCCATAATGTCATAGAAAAAAACAGCAAGAATATCCAGGGGTGAACACGCATGAATACAGCACGTCGCTCAATCGTTATTAAAAATATCCTGATCGCTGTCCTGGTCGTGATTATTTTCATCGCGGCCGGCATGCTCTCCAGCTATGTCTATCTCAAGAAATCGATTGTGAAGGATGTCAGTAATTACCTGGATGCGGCCCATGACATGGAGCGGGGATTTATCGAGAAGATACCGCTCTACGAAGATTATTCAAACCCGATGATCGAGCAGAAACTTCGCACCTACCTCAACCCGGCCCACCTGGATGCTGCCGCAAAATTCGGCCTTGATCCCCTGGCCCATGAATCGGAAATCACAGAGCTTGTAGCCGGCAACCGTCTGGTCAGGGTCGAGCCGAAGCCCGAATCCCTGTTTTACTTTTACAATGTCAGGAACACCTATCGTGCGCTGACCCCGAGCGCCAGGGAGGGACTCGATCTCCTGACCAGGAGGCTCCAGCAGAACTTCCTGCGCCATGCCAAGCTGCCCCCGGTGAAGATCGCCATATCGTCTATGATACGGCCCGCCGCGTACCAGGACGGTCTCCGCGAAGTAAACGCCAACGCGACCATGACGACAACGCACAGCAGCGGAATCAGCTTCGACATTTTCTATGATGACTATTATATTGTGCTCCCCCCGCCGACCGGTTCGAACAGGATCTCGGACGCGTTACTGGCCCTGGTACGCACGCGGCTGGGATTCCTCATGGGCGACGCGCTCCGCGGACAGCTCAGGTCGATCCTGGCCGAGACGCTTATACAACTGCAGGACGAAGGATCGCTGTACGCCATCCTGGAAAAGCGCCAGCGGTGTTATCATGTGACTATCCTGGGAAACGGCAGGCCGCGCGAGTGATGCCGGGATTGCTTATTATCAATGCCTGTTGTGAGCGGCATACATTTTTGCAGTGACAATCCCCGCCAGGAACCCGCAGAGATGGCTTTCCCATGAAATGAATTCACCGGTTGGAAAGATACCCCACACTGCGCCGCCGTACAATAAGAAGACCAGGACCGATACGAGTATCGCCTTGATGTTTCTTGTGAAGATGCCGGTCGTCAACAGGTACCCGAGTATCGCGTAGATGACCCCGCTCGCCCCGATGTGCGGATAGCCGGACCTTCCGATAAGCCAGGTGCCGAACCCGCCCAGGATGATGAAATGCAGCATGATAACGACCGACAGCTTCCTCTCCATTGTGAGAAATATCGAGCCCAGGATCAGGAGGCTGACAGAATTAGCGACAAGATGGTCGAAACCGGCATGAATAAACGGCGCAAAAAGGATACCAGGGAGTCCGCGAATGGCCCGCGGGTGTATTCCCCATTCCGAAAGGGGTACGACGTATCCAACGAGCAGGATGAGCCAGAGAAGCGCCACTACGGCGAGGACCGTCTTGAAGGAATTCCAGATATTATGTTTTATCACTTCCGGCATTGGCACAACGTTTTGCATGCATTGTGCTGACAGGGTGTCATCATGTCAATTATTTAAATCTTCATGATTTCTGACATCGTGTTGATTTCTCGGTTAAACCGGTGTTTGACCGCAGTCGCAATAACACTTGACTTTTTTCCAATCCGCGCCCAGAATAATACCCGCTCCACATGTTTCGCTGCTTTTATCAATAAATGGAGATCATCCATGAAGATACAAACATTGAAAGACAATGCCCTCTCCCTGACAACGGACGGTCCTCTGAAATTATTTTTTGTAGGTGTCGGCAGCGCCTTCACCAAGCGCCAGTACCAGACAAACCTGCTGATACTCAAGGGACAGGACCACCTGCTCGTGGACTGCGGAACGAAATGCACGCAGGCACTTGCCGGCCTGAAGATTAATGCCACGGCCATACACAACCTGTTAATAACCCACTCCCACGCCGACCATATCGGGGGCCTCGAGGAGCTGGCGCTCATGGGAAGGTACGTGACCAAGAAGAAGCCAACGATAGTCATCAACGAAACCTACCAGCATATACTCTGGGACATGTCCCTCCGGGGCGGCTGCGGATACAACGAGGAGGAAGCGGGGGTACTCCTCTCCTTCACGGATTTTTTCGATGTCATACGTCCCCACTGGCTGCCCGATTTTCCGCGAGAGACATTCAGTTCCAGCGTAGGGAGCATCAACATTAAAACGATGCGCACCAAGCATATTCCCGATTCGTCCGATGACTGGGAGAGCTCCTTCTGGAGCTGCGGGGTCCTGATCGATGACCGCGTTCTTTTCACCAGCGACACCAAGTTTGACCCCGAACTGGTCACGTATTATGACGATACATTCAAGCCGGAGGCCATATTTCACGACTGCCAGTTTTTTACCGGAGGCGTCCATGCCGGAATTGACGAGATCAACACGTTCCCTGCGGCAGTGAAGAAAAAAATGTACCTGTGCCATTACGGCGACAACTGGGAGCAGAACGAATCGAAGGTCAAAGACTACGGTTTTGCCGGACTGGCCCAGCAGCACCAGTATTACGTCTTCGATTGAATTTCCGTAAACAGGGAGCCTTATGCCATTACCGTTTAACCTCACAGAGACTCTTGGAATAACCGTGCTCAACCAGGGGCCCGGTCCGATGGCGGATCTTCTCGGCGTCCTCTCGTTCAAAGCCATCATCACGGCTATTCGACTCGATCTGTTTGCGATACTCGGCCGCGGGCCGGTTTCGATCGGGAAGCTTTCCGCAGCCACGGGCACGGACCCCGCAGGCTTATCATACCTGGTCGGTGTGCTTAAAAACCTGGGTTATCTGAAAGAGAGACGCGGAAAAATCTCGAACACCGCCATGACAAGAAAATGGATGCTGCGGGATTCTCCATGCGCCATTGTTGACCTTTTCGCGTCCATCAATGACGCTTCCATGCGCTGGGATTATCTTCTCGATTCAATCAAGAGCGGAAGGCCCCCCGTCCTGGGATACCAGTGGCTGGATGAGGAGAGCTCGCGGTGGCCCCGGTATCACCGGGGACTCAAAAACACGGCAACGCTGATTTCACCGTACGTTCTGAAATTTGTCAGGGTTCCGGCCCGTTACAGGACGCTGCTCGATATCGGCGGCGGTCACGGCCACTATTGCATTGAATTCTGCAGGCGCCACCCGGGTCTTTCCGGCACCATCCTGGACTGGGAACCGGCCGGTCCGGTCGCACATCAGAATATCAGCGAGGCCGGCCTGGAAGGCCGTGTCACCTTCAAATCCGGCGACTTTCCATCGGACGCGATCGGCAACGGGTATGACGTCATCCTGCTCTTTAATTTCATACGCATCATGGACCGGGAACTGCTCGCTTCACACCTCGTGAAAGTGCGCGAAGCCCTGTCACCGGGAGGATCGGTCGTGATACTGGACCACATGGGTCACACTCCGGGGTCAAGGTTCATGGGCGCCAATACGTTCCTGATCCTGCTCGAGATCTATAATTCCACGGTCGGGCGCTTCCATAAAGCTTCCGACGTCGTCATGATGCTGCGCAATGCCGGATTTTCCCGTATCAGGAAGAAAGACCTGCATCGCTCGCCCGGTTTAAGCATTATCCAGGCAATGAACATATAGACGCGCCAGGTTCGGGGTGCCCTTCTCCACGGGCGCCGGCCTCGGTAGTATGCAGAAAAAATTATTGCAACAATATCACGCCCCTGAGCAGATCGTACCATGAGAATAAAATTGATACTTGCGGCCTCTGTAACCGATCCGCTTCGCAAAAACGACCCGTTCATGCCCCTCTCACTCCCCATACTGGCAGGCGCCTGTCCCGGCCATGATTACACGTTTATCGACCTTCTATGGGAGGACGACGTCAGGTACGACGAGCCGGTCGACCTCGTGGGGATAAGCATGCGCTACACTGCCGAGAACCGCGGCTACGAGATCGCGGACGAGTTCCGGAGGCGGGGCGTCAGGGTGGTATTGGGCGGACCCCAGCCCTCCGTTGTCCCCTTCCGCGCGATAGCTCATGCCGATGCCGTTGCAGTCGGCGAGGCGGAGGAGCTCTGGCCGGTAATCGTGAATGACGCGGAGAACGACCGGCTGAAACAGTTCTATGTCTGCTCGCCCAGGCCATTCGATCCGGGCCAGCATTCGCTTTACCAGATTAACACATACCCCGTTCTTACCGGGAGCTCCCCGGACCGGAGCCATTATAAACACGGGTACGTGTTCGATACGGTCTACGCTTCCCGCGGATGCCCGGTGAACTGCGATTTCTGCACGGTTACAGAGATTTTTGGACCGGGGTTCAGGACCAGGCCCGTGAGGGACGTCGTTGCCGAGATCGACACATTCAGGAATTATTATTATATCCTTGACGATTCAGTGTTCGGGAAACCTGCGAGTTACGACTATTACCTCGAGCTGTACACCGGCATAGCCGGCCTCAAAAAGAAGCGTTTCTGGACCGGACAGGCCAACCTTGACGCTGCCTCCGACGAGAAAGGCCGCGCTGTCATAAAAAAAGCCGCCGAAGCCGGGCTCATCTACGCAGCGGTCGGCATGGAATCAATCAACCCGGCCACGCTCGCCGGCTCCGGCGCCATGAAAAAAATGGGCGCTGACTCTCCTGCCGACGTCATAAGCACCATGAAACGCAACATCCGGTTTATACAGGACCAGGGGATACTGGTGTCGGGCTGGTTCGTGATCGGGTATGAAAACGACGATATCGACACCTACCGCCGCACGTGGGAATTCTGCCGCGAGATGAACGTGGTCCCGGTCGTGTTCCCGGTGAAGGCCCTGCCCGGGACCAGGCTCTACGAGAGGCTCAGGCAGGAGGGAAAGCTCGATGACTCGAAGCTGATCAACTTCCGGCATCCCACGATCCGGGACGAGGAGATAGCCGACGCCATAAAGCTGGTCGGAGACGACGGTTATTCCTGGAAGGAGATAGCCCGGCGCACGCTCTTCTACCGATCACGGTTCAGGGGTGACGTAATCCACAAGATGATTTTCGCGCTCGTGCTCCAGGCCAAGCTGCGCGGGGCGATAGACGTATCGAAAGACGAGTTTTACGTCGGGAATTCCTGATCACCGGGTGGATTGCTGCTCGGAACGTGCAGTCCCGGACCGGTATCCTCGTTATTTCTTCCTGTTATTCGAGATAAATTCGGCTATGGTAACGATGCTTCTCAGGATGAACCGCGACTGGTTCTTGTCGTCGATGCGGACCCCGTATTTTTCCTGGAGCGCCATAACGATTTCCAGGGCGTCGATCGAATCGAGGCCCATGACGTTTCCCTCTGCGAACAGCGGATCATCGTCCCCTACCTCTTCCGGCCGCACATCGGTTATGTCCAGCACGTTCATGATGAGGCTCTTTATCTCCTGTTTCAGATCTTCCATTACATCAGCTCCCGTTCCGTATCTTCTTTAGTAAGCCTTTAGCCTTAAAATAAATGGTTACCTTTTTAAAATCATCTCTTTTTGCTCAGGGCAAGCAGGTCCCGGAAGAACGCCTCTTCCTCATCGGCCCGGTCCGAGATCATGCTCCCGAGTTCGCCCAGGCGATCCCGGCCGAGGTCCCGCCGCTTCCCAATCCGCGCGGCGAACAGCGATATCTCGCGCCACCGGTCCCCGATCTCCATGATCCTCCCGGACATATCAAGAAGGTCCGGGTCATTCAGCAGCTCCGACGCCTCTCGTAAAAAGGTGGCGTACATGAACCTGAAACCGGCCCCGCCCGTTCCCTGGTCCTCGAGGAAGATGTTGATTTTCATAATTTCATGCGACAGGTGTTCCGTGTCACGGGCAATTGTCGGCCATTCGAGCACCTTCCTGGCGAAGAGCCTGATGCCTTTCACGCCGAGGAACGGCATGGGCAGCTTTACCATCATGAATGACGCGCTTTTTATACCCTTCCAGATTGCCTTCTTGTAATCAATGCTCTCCGGGAGGTACTTCGGGTAAAAAAGGAAGCCGTGCGGGGCAAAGCTCCCGCCTGCAAAACGCGCCTTGATGAGCGAATCCCGGTCAATCTCCGCCAGTGACGGCGAATAGCAGTCGCTGACGATATAATTCTCACCCTTCCGGTTTACAACGATGATGAAATGTACGTTTATATGGACGCGGACATGGTTTGGGAGATAGTTCATGTAGAAGAAATCGGTCTGGCAGGCGGCCGGCTTACCCTCATCGAGGAGACCGTTGAGCCCGCGCTCGCCCGCGGCCGGGTCCCTGAAGCGTCGCTCGGTGAATTTCACGCCGGTGCGCTTCGCGAGGTTGGTCCGTATCTGTCCCGGCCGGTTCCTGACGACAAACGTGGGAAACGGGAACTTCTTCGATTCGAAGTAGCCGAAGAAAATCCCGCCCGATATTCCGAATACCATCGGCTCGGATATCTGCAGCCCGGCGTGACTCAGGATCGATGCGACGGTCCCAGATTCGCAGTGGGCCGCCATTGCGTGATGGAATCCGCCAGTGGTCATTTTTTTCCCGCCTCAATCTTCAATAATGAAAAATACGGATTGTCCGTCTTCGCTTCGCGTATCGAAATGGTTTTTCCACGGATCACAAGCGCGTGCAGCATGCTCGACAGCGGCACGCTGAAGACCTCGCAATAGCGCCGCAGCTCGTCAAGGGTTACGGCCCCGAAGGTTGCCGGTGAGAGGTGCTTTTTGACCCTCCGTGCCGGGATCTTCACTCGCGCCGCCAGCTCGGACGGGGTCAGCTCCTCCAGCACCATGTAATAGGCGATCGGACTTATCTCCCCCTTCACGACCCTGTCGAGGTATTCCTTCTCGAGGTTCCGGCGCTTCAGCCAGTAGTCATCAATGTAATTCTTCGTAATGTACGAGCCGGTCCGCATCGGGCCGTAGGACCCGTCCTTTTTTTCCACGTAAAGGACCAGCTGGTGCTCGCGGTAATCGACCCGCGCTTCTTTTTCCTTCATGCGACACACCTCACAGTTTGAATCGGTGATTTACTCCCGCCGGGATATGGTAGTACTTGAAGGGCTGCTGGACCGCCCGGCAGGCAAGGCTGTCCCTGTCCGTAAAGAAATCCTTCACCACTTCGACGACGTTCAGGGAGATGCCAATATATACGTTCCGCTCCTTTCCCTTCCTGTTGAAGGTGCGCTCAATCTCGGCCCAATTGTAATCATACTTGGTATAACCGGTCGAGTAATAACCGATATCGAACTGGATATAGCGGAGAAAGTCCGGAATGGGAAGGCCGATATACTTGAACCCGGCGAGCTTGATGTTGGCCATGAATTTCCACCCGCTGTAATCGTCCAGTAACCACTGGAGCCGCTGCGGGTGCTTGCGGAAATATTTCGTAGGAACATATTCCGCGCTCAGGCTGATAAACCCGTCCACGGCCGGGAACTGCTCGAGCAGCGCTCCCATCCCGATCCCGATCAGTCCCATGCTGAGGTCGGCGAAGCTGAACCCGTTCTGGTTTTTACAGAACCCGTCGCCTAACTCGATGCCGAGGGCGATGCCGCCGGTTATGCCGGCCGAGAAGGCCCACTTGAGGGGTCCTCCGCTCTCAGTATAATCGTACACGTTGTACAGGATTCTCATTATCAGGTAATGCGAAAACATGTGCGCCATCTTGTCCGAGCCGCCCGAGTAGGTATTGTGGGCGAACCAGCCTTCGCGACTCAGCCTGAAGCGCGTTGTTTTACCCCAGTCCCACACGAGCGCCGACACGACAAAGGTGTTCACCGGGAAGGCCGCCAGCACGGACCAGCGAATCGACTTCTTCATTATTGCGTCGCGCTTCGCCTTCTCGGCCTTTTGCGCTTCCGTCTCTTCCGTAGCTCCACGCTTCGCATCCGCCTGATCGCCTGCTTCGATTTTCGTTTTACCGGCTGCAGGTTTCACTGCCGACGCGTCAGCGGCCAGGACACGGGCCTGCAGCGATACCGCGGCCAGGAACGCAGCAGCACAGATAATAACCGATGTATTGCGTTTTCTTACCATGGTGGAAAATAGATTAATCGCGGGCTTATTATGTCAAGCATGAAACAGTGCCGGTTTCAATCTCCGGGAATGTATTCCGTCGAATTAATATTATAGGTCTGCTTGAGCTCCTGCGCCCTTTCCATGGCAAGCTTCCGGTCCAGTACGATCGTTGTTTCACCGACAAAATCAAGTACGACGAATCGTTCTGCCGATCCCTCGACAAGTTTTTTAAAGTGCGGCAGGTCGCGGACCCGAACGCCGTTTACCCTCAATAAAACGAGGTCCTTGTAATACTGGTATCCCTGGTTGACCGTATCGGGAAGCACGCGGTTCACGATCACCACGCTGTCCATCTCACCTGAAGACGAAATGGCCTTGAGGTTGTCGTAATAATAGAGCAGCCGCTTATCCGCCTTCTGCTTCCATTCGGAGCCGTGCGCCTCCAGGTACCCCATTGTCAGTTCCTGGAACACGATACCGCCGAATATATAGTATGCCGGGGGGCTGTCGAATGATATGAGGGGGATGATAGAGTATGAGCGCGGTATCGGCTTCAGCCGGAACCGGACATCCATTTTTTTCCTGTCCCTCACAATCCGCATGGAAACCGTTTCTCCGACGTAACGGTTGATCTGCAGAAGTCCGTAGTAATACAGCTTCCCATAGGGGCTCTCGTACATGCCGCTGTCATCCATACTGACCCGGTCCACGGATAGAATGATATCGTTCTTTTTCAACACCTCGCTTCCGCTCGACCCGGAAGGGACATCGGTGACCAGTACGCCGGTGTCGCCCTCGCCCATGCCGTAATACTCGCGCAGCGTGGGATCGCTCTGCAAATCTGCCGTATCGACCCAGAAAAACGGTATCCCATCGTAGCTCCCGTCAGCCATATCTTTCAGCATCCGGTGCACCGCTTCTATTCCGATCGCGTAGAGTGTCTTCGTTTCGTTGCTCAGTCCGGTTGTGACCCCGGCAAGCATTCCGTCTATGAAAACCGGCTCGCCATTACCGCCGTCGTTCATACTCGTCGAGAACTGGTGCATGAGTACGCCGCTGTTCGGCTCGTAGAAGCGTATCGAGGATTTTGTCAGGCCGGCATTATACTCCTTGAAGCTGCTCATGGAATCCCACTTGTACACCTTCCCCTCGCGCCCGGGCATCTTCCACGCCGGTGCCAGTGCCGCGGGCTTCAACCCGTTAAAAAAGCTTTCGTCTTCAGGCTTGATAAGTGCAAGCCCCGAGTGGTAATCCTTGATCACTACCATGGCCGGGAATTTTTTACTCTCGCCGTTTTTCATGACTTCGATCACGACATGGTCTGTAAGCGAATAGGACGAAGTCAGTATCCTGTTCCCGGCGATCACGCACCCGGTGGCCGTTGACCTCGCGATATCGCCCCTCTGCCAGGGAGAGGAGTAATCCTGCTTCTGTGCGGTGACGATGATATTCACCACGCGGTCTTCCATCGAGGCGTACGCGCCCGGCGACAGGAGGGCTGACAGGAGCAGCAGAAACATTATGCGGAAGATGGCTCTCATACGGTTCACGGTCCTTGTTTAGTTAAGACGCATCAGCGACGGGATATTGTACTTATCCTTGATCCTGGCGTTCGCCTCCCCGATCGCGGACACCCTGAGGACCAGCGGAAAGCTGGACCCGTCAAAATGGATAACATGGAACCCTCCCGCCGGCTTTTTAAAAGCCTCCACGACGTCCGCGAGGCTCCTGATCTTCATGCCGTTGATCGTGTCGATGACCCTGTCATGCACGTCCGAGAGATAGGTGTTGGACTCGTCGGGCAGGACCCTGTTGAGCACTACGAATTCCTTTCGCTCCGGGAACAGGTTGTCACTCATGTAATAGGAGTAATAGTAGAGGAGCCTCCTGTCGGCCGTTTGCCACCACTTGTCCCAGGTCATCAGGTACTCTTTTGAAAGGGTCTGGAAAACGAGCCCGCCGAATATGCAGTAGCGCGGGAGCGTCTCGAATTCGTTGAACCAGGATATTCTCGAGGGATACGACTTGAGCCTGTAGGTCACGCGCACGGGCTTCTTTTTCCTGAGCACGTTGATGGCGACCTCCTGGCCTATCTGCTTGCAGTCGATAATATACGAGTAAAATATCCGGCCCTGCATGAACGCGATCGTGCCGTCGTTCCCTACCGGGACCGAATCAATGGACAGGATGACATCGCCCGGCTGGAGACTGCTTTCCGCTCCACCGCCGGGAATGACGATGGAGACCAGCACCCCGCTCTGGCCGTCAGTCATGCCGAGGAAGCGGCGGTAGCTGATATTGTCCAGTGTCTCGGTGAAAACACCCAGCGTCGGGAAGCCGTCGTATCTGCCATCCCTGACATCGCCAAGAAAATGCTCGATCACCGGCGCCGGTATCATGTATCCGATGTTGTCAGAATTGGCGCTGGCCTGGAACGCAACTCCCACGATCCGGTCGTTCTGCATCACCGGTCCGCCGCTGTTTCCGGGATTGATCGCCGCGTCCGTCTGTATCATGAGAAAGGAGACGCTGCCGCTGTGCGAGTATTCGCCGATCTCGATCCGCGATGTGATCCCCTCGGTTATGGAGATGCGGCTGCCGCCCATGGGATATCCGAACGTGGTCACCCGCGACTGCAGCTCCGGGATCCCGCCGAGCTCGAGCTCTACCGTGTTCCGGTAAAACCGCTCGTCCCTGGCTTTAAGAAGGGCGAGGTCGCAGTCATGCCCGATATACACGATCCGCGCCTCGTACATCTCCGGGTCGCTCTCCTTCTTGACCTGGATATAGGTGGCGTCCGACACGACGTGGGCATTGGTAAGGATATAGCCGCCCTTTATAACGGCGCCGGAGCCGACGGAGGTCTGGGGGTCCTTCATGATCCATGGAAGGTTATAATCCGGCGTAACCGACGTCTTGATTATCTTGATCGTACCCCGGCTTACGTCAAGCGGCTGACGCGCTTTCTGCGCCTTTTTTTCCCTGGGTGCGGACAGGACCTGCGCAGCGAGCAGGAGCGACAACACTGCTGCGAAGAAGGATATAGTTGTTTTCATGAAGATATCGTTCCGTGAGACAGGATTGTGGAAACATATAGTCCCACCGGCATTTTGTCAAATTAATTTACCTTTATTTGGTCCATCTCCCTGCCCATCATGCTGTACCTGATCCTGAGCAGGCTCCGGAACATCGGCTCGGTGAGACCCAGCTCCTCCCGCATCTGTACTGCCCGGGCCATCATGGAGGGCGGCGGCGTTGATTCGTTCACGGGTATGCAGTTAGGCCTCTCAAGTGCAGCCTGATGCAACAGCTCGAACAGCCGCTCTTTGCCGAGAGCTGGTGAGACGTAAAAGCGCGTTTCAACGGCCGGGTCGCCTTCCCCTAACACGCCGTCACGGATCGCCCGTCCGTATAATCCCGTGCCCGGGTATATGCGCAGGCCCGCGGTCATGTGCACCATGTCTTTTTTGCCGATATGAGCATCGATAAAATCAAACGATTCCGCGATCGTTTCTTCCGTCTCGCCCGGGCCCCCGAAGATAAAGAACCACATGGTCGGCATGTCGAATTCGCGGACCATGCGCGCCGCATCCCGGAGCTGGTCCAGGGTGAAATTCTTCTGTAAATTCACCAGCATGCGCGGCGAGGCCGTGTCCGGCGTGCAGTCCACCTGCGCGAAACCCGCCGCCCGCATCAGCCCGAAGAGTCCGGTCGAGGCGTTGGCCGGGTTTATCCCCATGGTCCTGAGCCGTACCCCGATGTTTCTGCGCGCTATGTCCCTGCAGATCTCTTCCGCGTGGCCGGGCGGATCGTTGAAGGTCGAATCTACAAACTCGAAGGTGACCCCGCCCAGGCGCTCCGCAGCCTGCTCGATCTCATCGGCTATATCTGCCGGTCTCCTGAGGCGATACCTGGTCCCCTCTATACAGTTATAGGTGCAATAGATGCACCGGTGGGCGCACCCGCGCTTTGTCTGCACGGGATATGACCCGCGGGCACGGTAGGGCGCGAAGTCTATCTTCATGTCAATTTGTGAAAACGGCAGGCTGGCGAGATCAAAGGCGCCCGATGCAGGCACGAAGCCGCTCCTCCCGGACGAGAGGACTCCCGGTATCCCTGTCGGGTCCCCGCTGCGGTCCAGGCAGCGCAGGAGCTCCGGGAAAACCAGCTCTCCCTCACCGATCAGGCCGTAGTCCGCTCCATAAAGGCCCAGGAGGTGTTCAGGGAATATGCTGAACGCGCTCCCGCCCAGGACCAGGGGCGCCTTCGAATGGGATCTTATTGTTGTTATAAACGAGTCACGTATCGGCTCAAGGTAGCGGGTCGGGTTGAGAATGTCCATGTCGTCGATGTTCCGTATCGTAACGCCGACGCAGTCCGGCCGGAACGTCTCCAGCGTGTCTGCAAGACCTGACGCGCCCTGGAATGCTCCATCGTGGATCCGGACCTCGTATTCTCCGGAGAGGACGCCGGCGACAAGGCAGAGCCCGAGAGGCGGAACGGGGTACGGGTTCTTTTCCTGGTTCGTATTGACGAGCAGCACTTTTCTCATGCGATCGTGTACCTCACAGTATGCATCATTCGCTCCCTCGCAGGAGCCCGGACGGCCTGTACGCGCTCAACCCGGTGCGGGCATACAGTCCGGACAGCTTCTCCCGAACCGGTACCGGGCCGGTCTCTTCCAGCATCGCAAACGGCCCCCTGTCTGCAGCCGCGCATTCCCTGATGGCACGCTCAAGCATATCTCTCGCGAAAGCGCCCGTCTCGAGCGCCCTGCAGGCAGAATTTATGTAGAGGCTCCGAAGCACCGAGGAGATCTCGAGCCGGGTATCCTCGCCGCACGATGACGGTCCTCCCCCGGAGTCGTCCGGGTACCGGTAAAACCCCTGGCCGCTTTTGCGGCCGAGCTTCCCGAGAGAAACGAGCCGCGCCAGCTCCCCTGCAAGGGGCCCGTAAAAAGACGGATCGCCGGCATATGCAGCGTAATTTTTAACGGAGGCGCATACCACGTCCAGCCCGATCGCGTCAAACATCTCGAACACGCCGGACGGGAACAGCTCCTCCCTTACGATCGAGTCGATACAGCGCATATCCGCAAGGCCCTGCTCGCAATAGCGCCAGGCCTGCGCCTGGAGATCGAGGAAAATTCTATTGAGAACAAAGCCGTTACTCTCATGCATCTCAAGGAAGAGCCTGCCGGTCCTGAGCATGAGGTCCCTCAAAATATCCATGCTCCTGTCGTCAGTATGGTCAGACCTGGTTATCTCGACGATGTTCTTCAATTTAACCGGGTAGAAAAAATGGAGGCCTGCGAAGCGCTCCCTGCCCATGTCCGGTTCAACGAGGAGCGAGGGCCGTATCGAGGATGTATTTGTCGCTATTACAGTCCCGGCGCCGGTTGTTTTGAGCAATTCTTTAAAGAAAGCCCGTTTTATTCCGCGGTCTTCCGGTATCGCTTCTATAACGATGTCAGCCGGGGCAAGCTCCCGGATCTCGCAGGTTATTTTCGTTTTCCTGATCATGCGCGTATGCGCCGGGCCATCCAGGGCGCCCGCCGAGAGCCGCCTGTCTATTTTTTTTCTGAAAGAACGCTGCCGGTCGTCCCGCTCCATGTCCGAGACGCATAACCAGATGAGCGGGAAATCAAAATCGGCCAGGAAATTGAATATATCCTCTCCCATGCGCCCGCTGCCGGCGATCCCGATCGTGATTGGTGCTTTTTGTACCATAGCCTTGAAACAGTTTCCGGCCCTGCAAGCAATTTTTGCAAGCTGTTTACCAGCCTAAAAAGTAACATTAATATAAATCCTTATATAACCACGAATTGACACGAATGAACACTAATAACTAGTTCTATTCGTGTTTATTAGTGTTCATTCGTGGTTGAAATCATAATTAATAATGAATTTACTTACTATCTTAAAATATAACCCCACATAAATTTATTGGTTGATTTCTTCCATTAAAAACGTCCCTTTGTAAAAAACGGCGGCCGGCCGATGAAAGTATTGGGATTACCGTGTAGTTACATCAACATGCATAAATTGGAAATAACAGTCCGCGGGTACGAGATTGACTCATTCGGGCACGTCAATAACGCAGTGTACCTGAACTACTGCGAGCAGGCCCGCTGGGAAATAATGCGGTCCCTTGACCTGTTCGATTATTTCATGAAGAACAGCCTGATCCTCGTCGTAACCGAGGCTGACATCCGGTACATAAAAGAAGCGCGCGTTTTCGACGAGCTGAGCGTCGTCACCGACATGGCAAAGGAAGCCCCGTACCTGGTGTTCAGCCATGTCATACTGCGCGCCTACAGCGGCGAGCGGATCACGCGGGCCTCAATCAAAACCTTGCTCGTGGACGGCGCGCGGGTCCCCCATGACATACCGGAGCTGTTCATTAATCGTTTCGCATCTAACTTTCAGGAATAACGCTCATTTATGGAACAATCCGGGATCATGACATGGCAGGTGACCGACGGCATCGGTCTTCTCACGATCGATAACCGGCCCGAGAATTATCTCCCGGAGCCGGAATTCGTGGACCCGGACCTTCTGCGCGCATGGGCCGGTGACCCGGGGCTCAAGGGGATCATCCTCACCGGCAGCGGCCGTCACTTCTCCGCCGGTGCCGATCTCGAACAGCTGAGGAGCATGTGCACCGACCAGTCAGCACTCGCTTCCCGCATGAAGCGCGGCAGGGAGATCCTCGACTACCTCGACGCGATCGAGGTGCCCACCATAGCTGCCATCGAGGGCGCCTGCTTTGGTGCCGGGCTTGAGCTGGCGCTCGCCTGTCACATCCGGGTGTGCGGCTCGGGCGCACTGTTTGCGTTTCCCGAGACAAACCATGGCCTCATGCCAGGTTTCGGCGGCACGCAGCGCCTCTGCCCCCTGACCGGATTGGGCCGGGCCCTTGCCATGATCCTGGGGGGCGATATCGTGAATGCAGACAGGGCGGCGGAGATCGGCCTGGCGGACCACACGACGCGCCCCCGAGGTGCGCTCGAATTTTCTCTCTCGCTCATGAAAAAAATGGTTGAAGGCAGATCGCCGGATGTTATCAGGTCGGTGGTGCGATCGCTCAATAATGGCCGCACCATGACCCGCCAGGAAGCGCTGGAGGAGGAAACGCGGCTTTTCTGCTCGCTCGCGATGGACGCTCATGAATAACAACGTGACATGGTATATTGACAACGGCATAGGGCACCTTGTCCTGGACAATCCCCCCTCGAACGGGATGACCCGCTTTTTTTTTCTGAATTGAAACGTATCACCCGGGAGATAGCCGCAGGCGAGCGGACCAGGGGGATCGTCATGTACGGGCGCGGGAGGCACTTTTCCTCGGGCGCGGACCTGGACGACTTGATCGGCGGCCTGAAGGGTGACCGCTCCGGCCTGAGCGCGGGCGATTCGATACTGCTCGATAACCTGTCGTCATTCCGCTTCTTCGAGGAGCTCCCCGTCCCGGTCATCGCGGCCATACGGGGCGTGTGCCTGGGTTCGGGGCTGGAGCTCGCCCTGTTCTGCCACGCGCGCATCTGCGGGTCAGGCGCCGTCCTGGGCCTGCCCGAGACCGGGTTCGGCCTCATCCCCGGGTGCGGTGGCATCCTGAACCTTGCTGCCCGCACCGGACGCGGGCGCACGCTTGAAACGGTCCTGGCCGGCTCGAGCTTCGGCGCGGAGGACGCCCTCGCGATGAACATAGTTGACGCGGTCGTGCCCAGGAAGGACGTTGTCGCGGCAGCGGTCCGGCTCATAGGGAAAATCCACGCTCACGGAGAATATGACCGCGGCCGCATCCGCGGCTATATCGGCAGATACCTGTAACGGAGATAGAGCGATGCCCAGCGAGATATCAGTTAAAGTAACCGGCTCCGGCTCCTTTTTGCCGGGGGCGCCGGTCCCGTTCGATGAAATCGACAGTGTCCTTGGCGAGATCACGGATGCGCCGGAAAAAGTTATGAAGTGGATGCGCCGTATAAGGCCCCTCATGAAAGAGATGCTCGATATCGAGCAGTACCATTACGCCATCGATCCCCTTACGCGCGAATTCACCGAAGACAACGTCACCATGGCAGTCAGGGCTGCCGAACGGGCCCTGGCCGTGGCCGGCTGCCCCGCATCCGAAGTCGAGCTTATCGCATACGGCAGCGCGCACATGGACCAGATGCCGACGCCGTCCGTGCGGATACAGGAGAAGCTCGGGATCGAACGGTGCGCCGAGCTTTCCATCCACGCCAACTGCACCTCCGCCTACAAGGCCCTCCTGCTGGCCCATGACCTGATCCGCAACGGCCGCTACCGCAACGCGCTCGTCCTCTCCTCGAGCATATCCTCCTCTGAGCTGCGCGCCGAGTATTACAACCAGCCGCTCATCCGGAAGGAGGACGTGTTCCTGCGATGGTTCCTCTGCGACGGCGCCGGCGCCCTCTTCCTCGAGGGGCGCGGTACCGAAGATCCCGGGCTCTATGTCACGCACACCTACATGGAATCGGTCGGCGGGATGAAGCCATCCTGTATGGGCAACCGGAGGCCCGCGTACTGGCTGAGCCCCCTGGTCGAATACGAAAAGGGCTACCACCACCTCGCGCAGATGTTCCAGGAACAGCTCCGCGCCCATTTCCACGACCCGGACGGCACCGTGTTCGTCAAGGGGCTCGTGCGCATGATCGAGAGATACGGAATAGACCTTTCCCGGCTCCGCTTCTTCCAGGTAAACCTTCCGTCAAAGCACATCGCAGACCTCGTCATGGAGGAATGCACCGCACTCGGCATACCGGCGGGCGCGCTCTATACCAGCATGTCCGGCACCGGGTACCCGGGACCGCCGATGGCATTCATGTGCCTTGACCGCATACTGAGAGAGGAGAAGCTTCGTGACGGGGACCTCATCCTGAGTTTCGTCACCGAGGTGAGCAAGTTCATGCAGGCCGGCTATGCCATGCAGTACCGTGCATGACGATCCGGGTCAGATAACGTCAGTCCCTTCCTTGATAAGCCACAGCCTGCCGACGTTTTCGTAAAACCGCTCTTTCGGCAGGGCGGTTTCAAGCACGGAGTTGAAGAAGTTGTATTTCGACAGATCGGTATCGACGATACGGTCCTTCATTTCGTCATACAGGGGCGAGCCGGGCATGGGCGTCAGGATCGTGTATCCGGCGTACACGACGCGGTGCGATCCGGCGTAATCCGCCATGGCAGCGAAGTCATCCTCCGTGTAATCAGCCGGGATGACGTAATTGCCGCGCACCATGATGCCGTTCGCGTGGAAGATCGAGATCGCCTTCTCGATGAGCCCGGCCTGCGCCTCCTTGCGGTAACGCCGCAGCTCCTCCTCGCGGAACGACTCGAACCCGCAGATGACCACTTTTAGCCCGCCGCGGGCGAGCTTTTCTATTAGAGCCGGGTATCGTACGGCAGTATCAAAGCGCACGTCCATGATGAAGGTCTTGCTGATCCCCTCCTCGCGTATCCGGTCGAACAGCAGGCTCATGAACGCCTCGTTCACGATCGTGTTCGCGTCCGCGAACCGCACCACCGGGTACTCGTCGATCATCCGCAGTTCTCGGATGACGCTCTCGACCTCGCGCTGGTGGTAGCGGCCGTCGAACTGCGACCATATCGAGCAGAAGGTGCATCGGTACGGACACCCGAGCGATGTGAAGATGTAGGTGCTCGGGTCCGGCGAGCCTCCGGCCCGGTAGGTGCCGATCCAGCGTTTCAGATGCGAGCGGTCAGGGAACACGAAGTCCTTCCCTGCCGGCTCCCATGTTCGTTCCGGGCTGCCGGTGAACGCAAGGCCGTCTCCCCTGTTCAGGAATATGCCAGGCACATCATCGAAAGGCTCCCGCTTTTCCAGCGCCCGGATGACCTCGCTGAACGTGCCGGCTCCCTGCCCCGGTATGACAACGTCAGCCGCGCCCCCGCCGAAGTCGCCGGGGCACACGGTTGCGTGGAGTCCGCCGGCCACGGTGAGAACGACCGGGTCTATCCTCTTTGCGGCGCGGAGAATCTCCATCCCGGCCGGAAACTCAGAGGCGATAAAGGTCACGCCGACGATATCCGGCCGTATCCGCTCCATGTACGAGGCAACGAGCGCTTCCGGCGCCGGCGCGGCGGGGTCGAGGTCGTACTCCCCCTTCATGTCCAGCACCTGGACGTCGTGTCCGCGGCACGCGGCAGCTATCGTTATCAGTCCCAGCGGCGGGCCGATAAGCTTTTTATGTATGAAGGGCCGCGCCTGTTCTGGCGCGAACTCAAGTATGCCGTTATGGGGCGACCGCGGGGGATTTACCAGGAGCAGCTTCATCGGAGGCTATCCCTTGAGGGCATCGGCGTGAGAGCAGATCCGTCCGGAAGAGATCAGGTTGTTGAGGGTATGCAGGTAGTAGACGTCGAAATCGCCATCGATGAACTTGGCCATTTTATACAGGCTTTTCCCGGGACCGCACTCGATGAATGCGTCAACCCCCGAGGAGATCATGTACGACATCGTCTCATGCCAGTTGATGGCATGGTTGATGTTGCCGGCAAGGTCATTGAGCACCTCCTCGCCCGTTTCGATCACCCGCCGGTCGACCGCTGAAACGATGCGGTATATCGGGTCGTAGATCCGCATGCCGGAACAGTATTCCCTGAATGCATCGGCGGCTTTGTTCATGAACCGTGAATGGTACGGCGACCGGAATGCGAGGTGCTGGGTATTGAGGGCTCCGTGGAGCTTCGCGGCGGCCAGCACGTCCCGCACGTTCTCATCGTAGCCCGACACAAGAAAGCTGTGCCTGTTATTGGCATTGACGATCTCGAGATCCTTGGACCGCGAGATCAGCTCTTTAACATCGCTTTGAGGGAGCCCGGATATGAGGCCCATGCCGAAATCCCGCGCCGAGGCGTCGCTCCGGATGAGATCATACGCGGTCCTGATGCAGTCGAGGCCCTGCTCGAAAGTGATCGATTCCGCGTGATAGAGGGCTGCGTACAGTCCCATGCTGTAACCTGCCGCATAGTCTGAATACATGCCGCTGCGCTTGACTATATTAGACACAGCACAGCTGTACAGGTAAACGGCGTACTGCGATGTGAGCTCGTCGCTGAAATCGCCGTACGGGCTCCCGGCGAGCATGTCGCCGGTAAGACCGACAGCTTCACCGGCGCGACCGAGCAGCTCGTGCAGGTCCGCGGACATATCGCCGAGTATGCCCGTTTCGTTTCCGAGGTACCTGCATCCGAAAGCGGGAAATATCGAGGCAGTTCTTTTCTTTTCCACTGCAGGCAGGCCGTCCGGGATCATACTATCTCGGATATCCTGTTCTCATGCTCGATTATCAGCATCGTCATATGTATGATCGCGCCGATCGTTTCCGCGGGGTGCTTGACCACGTATTTTCCCACGGTCTTGAGCTCGATGTCCAGGCCGTATTTCTTCTTGAAGATCTCGAGGAGCTCGAGAAACATGAGCGAGTCTCCCTCGAGGTCCTTGATGACGTTGGTGCCTTCGTGAAGGTTCTCTATTGACACCTCGCACTCCTCTGCGAAGAACTCGTACACGATCTTCCTGACTTCTTCCCTGGTACCGCTTTCAATTTTTGCCATGTCAGACTCCGGATAGTATGCGATTACCGAGCGTGCCAGCCGGGACACCCGGCAGGGCATCCCTGCCATTACTCAATATTTTTTCAGAACAATCGTCGCATTGTGACCACCAAATGCGAATGAATTGGATAATGCAAGATCAATTTTCTGTTCCCTGGATTTATTTGGCACGTAATCGAGATCGCAATCCGGGTCGGGGTTGTCGTAGTTTATCGTCGGGGTAACGGTCCCGTGCTCGATTGACATGACCGTTGCCGCCGCCTCGATTGCCCCCGCGGCCGCAATGGTATGACCTATCATCGACTTCATCGAGGATACGGGGATAGAGCCCGCCCTCGCGCCGAAGACCTTTTTGATGGCCATCGTTTCGTACAGGTCATTCAACATCGTGGAGGTGCCGTGCGCGTTTATATAATCCACATCATCGGGCCGGATGCCGGCATTACCGAGGGCCTTTGCCATGGTTTCCGCCATGCCGTCGCCGCCGTTCCTGGGCGCCATGATGTTATAGGCCTCGCTGGTCAGGGCATACCCGGCCATCTCCGCGTGGATACGGGCCCCCCGCGCAAGCGCCGATTTCTCTGATTCGAGGATCAGCATGCCGGCCCCTTCACCAATCACGAACCCGTCCCTGTCCTTAGTGAACGGTCTGCTCGCCTTTACCGGGTTTACTGCGGCAGTGGACAGGGCGTACATTTCATTGAACCCTTCTATTTCTTCCGGGTTGATCGTGGAATCCGCTCCGCCAGTTATCACCAGGTCGGCAGCGCCGGTCCGTATCAGTTCATAGCCCAGGGCAATGGCATAGGCGGACGAGGCGCAGGCCGTGTTCACCGTGTAGCTCGGCCCCCCCAGACCGTAATGGATCGAGATCCACGCGGGCATGGCGTTGCTCATGCACTTGACGATCCGGTTCTTCGGAGTCGTTCCCTTTTCCACGCTCGAGTTGCCCGATGATACGGCGCCGATTATCACGCCGCACCGCGAGCGGTCCATTGCGCCGATATCCAGCCCGCTTCTCTCGATCGCCTCGACAGCGCACACGAACGCCATCCTTGTAACCCGGGTCATCTGGCCGGCAATTCTCTTTTTGCAGAAGCGCGCGGAATATTCATCAAATCCGTCAGGCAGCTGTCCGGCGATCCTCGTCTCGTTCCGCGAGGGATCATACAGGGCTATCGTACGTATTCCGGACGTTCCGGAGCAGAGTCCCTTCCAGCTCTCGTCACAATTCAAGCCGAGAGCCGATATAATGTTCAAACCAGTAATAACAACTTTCATATATTCATTGAGTGCCTTTGAACCATGCGATCCGGCCGGTAAGCGCCCGGCACGTCATGCCAGTTCATTTTGTATTCGATTTTATAAAAATCAAAATTTTGTCAAGATTGATTTTACTGCAAATCCTTCATATCATATTTTATTCAATTAAATATATTCTTGACCTTTTTCTGGCATATCTGCTTATAATATTGCATCATATCGGTACGAAAACTTAACCCTGTGGAAACGGATTATGACAGGCGTAAAAATACGATTACATTCCATACTGGCTCTTCTCATAATACTCCTGGCACTCTCGTGCACCTATTGTGCACGAAATACCAGGATAGAAAACCTCGGAATATTCGGAGATAGCAGGAAAGAGAGCATTCTCGGCCAGGACGGCTGTACTCCCATCCCGATGAACGGCATCATGATGTGGACCTTCGGCGATACGATCCTCGGGTCATGGAAGGGAGCGTTGACAGTAAATTCAACGTTCGAAGATACGGCCGTCATGAAAGGGATGATCAGCAATTCCCTCGCTTTTACAGATATACCAGATGACGCGACTATCAATTCACTGAGATTCACGTTCCATAAAAAAAACGGCGCGGTCACTCCTTTTATTGAGACGACCAGGACAGAAGACCCCGGCGTGTGGAGGCTGTGGGCTATTGACGGGATCAAGATTGATTCGACCATATTCGTGTACTATATAATCGTCTTCGTTGACAAGAGCATGCAACAGAAAAAAGGAGAACTCCCGATACGCGTCATGGGCGTCGGTCTCGCCGAATGGCGGATGCCGCGGGGCTGGAAGCCCGGGTCACCCGTTGAGTTCAGGCGTACCGCCACGCTGTTCCGTGAGGGCGAACCGGTATTCGGCGATTCCGTGATCAGGATCGGAGAGTACCTGTACCTTTCGGGCCACGGGCCCTCCCGCGGCGGGAAGGTTCCCGCATACATAGCCCGCGTGAGGCACTCGTCATTGCGGAACAGGGGCTCTTACGAGTTCCTGGACTCGGCCGGCGGCTGGTCGTCACGACTGGACCGCGCCGCTCCCATCGCCACCGATGTCATGGGAGAGCCGTCCCTCCTGTACAGCACTCTCCTGAAACAATACGTGTTCCTGTACTGCAGCCTGGATGGCAGGATCAAATCGCTTCTTTTCCCTGATTTCAAGCAGGCCTTAAACAAAAAAGCGCGGACCATCTATACCCCGCCCGCGCTACCGCGCATCAAGTCGCGCGAACACCTCTTCTATTATTCCGGGAAAGAAATATTTCAGACCGATACGGCACTGTATGCCATCTACATAAATCCAGCCATTTATCAACCTATACTGATCAGGATACCCTATTCCTGCCTCATGGATAAATAAAAAAACCGTGCCGGAATCGGCATGGTTTTTTCAGTATCAATTCAATGTATGTTAGTCTTCCTTCTTTGACTTTTTCTTTTTAGTTTCTTTCTTCTTTGTTTCCTTCTTCGGCTTGTCTTCCTTTTTTTCTTTCTTTTCTTTTTTAGGTTTATCTTCTTTCTTCTTTTTATTTTCTTTCTTGGGTTTATCTTCTTTTTTCTCTTTCTTTTCCTTCTTTTCCTTTTTGGGCTTGTCTTCCTTATCTTCTTTCTTTTTCTTCTTCTTGTCAGTATCCTTCTTTTCCGTATCTTTTTCTTTCTTTACTTTCTTTTTTTTCTCTTTTGGTTCTTTTTGTTCTTTATCCTGGTCGTCGCCGTTTATCTCTTCTTTATCTTTCTTTTTAACTTTTTTTTCTTTCTTCTCTTTTTTTACTCTTTTCTCTTTCTTTTCCCGTTCTCCATCACCCTTATTTTCACGTTCATCATAGTCTTTGCTGCTATCTTCGACGATTTTACCGTCCCTGTGATAGTGATACTCCTTTTTCTGATGGTCCCAGTGTCCTCCGTCTGCGTCAATCCCGCCCGAATGACCGAATGTTAACTCAGTTATGAAGAATGACAGGAAAATGATAATAGCTATTGCACGCATTTTCATGTTTGGACTCCTTGAATTGGTATGATAAAGATGGATATATAGTAAATATTGTGTTAAAAGTCAAGCCATAATGGGGCAGAATTCCCATCGATTTTCATGCCCGGTAAATGGTTGTTATTGGAAAAATGAATGCGGCTCATGTCATTTATATCAATTTCGCCTTAAAATAAAAACAAATTTTGTAAAATTTGTGCTTAAATATCTATTGACAATAAATTTGTTATATTTATTATTTACCCTTAAAAATACGAGTTTTTGTCATAAATCTTTCGTAATTATCCCGTCTACTGGAGGTCATGTATGTTTAAGAAATTTTCTCTGTTGGTAATATGTCTTGCTGTAGCACTCTTCATTACAAACCGCGCATTTTCCCAGGATGATCCGTCTACGACCGATCCTGCTAAAATCGAAAATGCAACGGATGAAAGCAAGACTGAAATAAAAGATGAGTTAAAAAAAGAAGGGACGGTTATTACCGATACTAAAGGTGAGAGCCAGACAACAACCATCGCAGCGGCGAAAACGTACACCGATGGAAAAACGCTTTTTGTCAATTCGAAAGTCCAGTTCCGGCTATTGTCAAGCGACGATTTTGCCATGGACAAGATCGAATACAAAATCGACGAAGGCGCGACGAATGTATACGAGAACCCATTTTCCATCGAAAATGAAGGGCCACATGCGATAAAGTATTACGGCATTGACAAGGTCGGCAATAAAGAGGCCGATAAAACCTACAATGTCGTCGTTGACAATACCGGCCCCAACATCGTCGTGACATCAAGCGCGCCGGCCAAGAAAATCGGCGACAATGTATACTTTGCAAAAAGCACTCTGTTCAGCATCAGCGCCAACGATGCGCTCTCAGGCGTGAATAAAATTGAATACTCAACAGATGGAACGACGTACCAGGAATACGCCGCCCCCTTTGCAATGCCCGTGAAAGAAACCATTGACCTGAAAATCAGGTCCATTGACAATGTCGACAACATGACCGAGCAGTTCGCCTTCAGGGTCTATGACGAGACGGGCAAGGAAATAGAGCTGAAAGATGCCACTGCCAAGCTGGTAACGGACGACTCCGCTCCGGTAGTCGAGATCAAACCCGACAAGGAACTGAAGCAGATCAATTCGTACAATGTCGCTTCAACTGATGTCAAATACAGCGTTACCGCAACAGACGCGGGCTCGGGTGTAGCTGAAATCCTCTGCCGGATTGACGGGAAAGGCGAATTCATCCCCTATACCGCCGAAATCCAGTTCCTGAACAACGGGAAGCACCAGATTGACGCCAAGGCTATCGACAAGATGGGCAATGTTTCGAATATCGTATCTTTCACGGTATATGTAGACATATTGCCGCCTAATTCAAGCATTGAAACAGTAGAAAAGTAAGCAAGTACCGGGGCCCGCGCGGAACAGCGCGGGCCCCTTTTTATTAATCCGATTCGATCTCACGCCATGCTTACTACAATTCAAACACATCTGCTGAGAACCCTGCTTTTCGTGATCGTCCTATGTTCCGGCTATTCCTGCGCTCCTCACAATACCAAGACCGTGATCCCCGATCATGACCTGCGGGATGAGCAATGGAGGGAATTCAACGCCATCAGTGAGCACTTCAGGAGGAACATATTTCCCCGCTGTACAGAACAATCGAAGCTCCGGATGTCCTGTTCCGGTTGCGGATACATCTACATACTGGTGCGAATTGAGATAAATGCCGACGGCAAGCTGAGCGGCTACACAAAAGTCGGAGAGAATGTCTGCGGAGGAAAGGCGCCGGCCGCGCTCGAACGCTGTTTTATCGAGTATCTGGAATCAATAACGTTTCCGCGAAAATTGCGCTCGATGATCATTGAGACCCGGCTCGGCACCGGTCTCAAGTGCTGACTTGGTCGCCGCCATCCTGTGCTGCGAATTGCTCCGGATCCATGAAATATTTAACGAGAGAGACGCGGTTACCGACGTCATTGAACTCTATTTCGTCGAAAATGTTCTTTGCAAGCGTGATGCCCCTTCCATGCGCCAGCATGTAATCGTTAACGTCCACTTCTCTATGCAGAAATTTTTGGTAATCAAAGCCCTCGCCTTCGTCAGTAATCGTGTATACGACCCTGTCATTCTCCACGAGGTAGTCGATATGCACGGCCCTGTTCCTGAATCGTGGATCTTTTTGCCTTTCGTTAAGGTATTGGAAATAATTGTCCCCCGTCATTTCACGAGTCTTTTCATCAAACGTAATAGCCAGATTACCATGCTCTATTGCGTTGATTATTATTTCCCTGACAGCGATCCTGATGAGGTTCTTTTCACGCTTGCCAATATACTTCTGAAGATTGCGCGTTATCCGGTAACTCAAATCATCTGCGACGAGCAGCAGGTTGCCTATCCGGTACTGCTGCCGCTCGGATTTCAGATACATGTTCAGGACGTCTTCGGCCACGCTCGTGCCCCTGCCGAAAATTTCGTTTCTCCCTTCTATCCTGATCGTCTCCAGGTGTATCTGCATGGTCACGGGTTCTATACCCATCGATGATTTAAGATCAAGCTTGAGGCTGATCGGCTTGTTATTTTTCAGGAAACCTTCTATTTTCTCCTGGGCGAACTGTGGCGCCACCGAGCGCTCGTCCCTTTCATGGATGAGGTCAAGCAGGGTCTTCGTCATGATCGTTTTTTCATCGGTGCCGAGAATCGCAAGCAGCGCCCTGTTCACGGTGATGAATTTAAGATTTTCATCGAGCGAAAAAATTGCATCGTTGGTCCCCTCGACGAGGAGCCGGTATTTTTCCCTCGAGAAATCATACTGGACGCGTGTCTCTCGCAGGTCGCGGGACCTTTCCCTCAGGTCGAAATTCAACCCGTCGATCTTTCTGTACAAAATGACGAAACGGTTACTGAGCATCAGGGTGATCCCCATTACAAAAATGAGAAAACCGTAGTTCGTGACAACTATGGGAAAGTTAAAATATATTGAATTGACAATGTCGAACACGGCGCACCCGGCCGTTACCAGCGAGCCGATCATCAGGTTCCCGGAGGTCGTTCTCGCGATGCAATGACCGATTGCGCCCATCATGCCCGGTTTTCCGCTTCCCCTATCCGCTCCGCGGTAGCCTCGGACCTGGTTAAAGAACGAGTATCCCACCTGTATAACCAGGAAATAAACCAATGCCACAGGTGAGGAGTATTGCCAGATGCGCAGGATATCTATCCGGGCGGCATACGGAAGCATGAACGACAGCACGATAAGAATAAGGCAGAACAGGCCATAAGCGTGGACAAATATTCTAACCCGCTTAAACAGAATGATATCCATGAAATATAGTATTAAAGGGAAAAGCGTATACAGGGAGCAGAACTCTATTAAATACGCATATTTAGTATCAGTAATTATGTAATAGATATTGCTCGTCCGGCTGAAAAGGTATATGAACAGCATCAAAGAAAAGAGTGCAAAAATCAGATTATAGCGCTCGCTCCTCCTGACAAGAAAAAGCACAAGGTGATATATCCCGACCAGCAGGTACAGGCAAATCAGGATGAGCGGAATTATCCTGGTCCCGGTTGCAACCAGTTTCTCATAGCTGTCTATCCGGACCGGATTATTCTGGTAAAAACCTGTATCAGGAATGGTCGGATCTCCGACTATCCTGAACGCTATGATGTTAGAACCGACCCGCAAGTGGAGCGGATTAAGATAGACAAGCACATCGCGCATGTTACGGAATTTCTTTATTGATCCGTCATCATTGAGGAACATCTCGCTCCTGATCAATCGTCCATTGAGGTATAGCTCCCAGTTTTCAGCAATTTGCGGGATCCACAGGCCGAGCGATTGTTCTTCAAGCACAGACCTGTTGCCTACATGAAAACTCGTTATCATGGTATAGGTCCGTGGTGCAGCTGCCTGTACAGGGAACAAAGCTGTTTCCGGTTTACCAGGCAACGACAATTCGACAATTCTGATGGAATATCTTCCCGCTTTATGAGGATCTACAACTAACCATGTATCAGGGTCGGCAGGGATCTGCGTCGTCCAGTCATATGAAAAATCATTATGCACATAGAACGTATTATCCAGAACTATATCCAGGGCGGATAGCCTGATGCCTGTCATCACCAAGAGGGAGCACAGAAGTATAATGGCGCCTGATCTCATGATTGATTACTGAAGTTTGAGTATGAATAGATTTTTAGCATTCGATACAACATCCCTTTCCATGATATGCTAGACCTTTATTATTTTTTTGTAAATAATAAAAAATCCATCCGGACGGAATTATTTATTGACTAATTGTCGTGTTAATTATACATTATAATAATAATGCATAATAATCTGCAAAATAAAAATAACAGTGCCCGCATTGTCGCATATGCTATTACTGATAACATTGAGAATGAGGTGCGCTCTGTTCTCTCCAACATCCTGAGCAGGTATGATTGTTCTGACATGCTTGCGCCTATTTATACCAGTATTAAAGAGCTCATTATCAACGCGATCAAGGCAAATTATAAAAATATTTATTTCGAGGGTTATAGTCCGAAAATCAATACCGAAGAGACGATTGATTATGAAACTGCGCTGCGCCTCTTCCAGCTTGAGATCACCAGGGAGAACGCCGTATCTCTTGAGGAATTCGCCCGAGCGAGCAATTATAAAACTGAAATAGAAGTTTGGACAATCGAAAAAGTCCTGCATGTACTGGTTACAAACCCCGTTAAAATGACCGAAACCGAGCTGGCCAATGTCAAACGAAAGCTCATCGATGCCGAGAAATGCAAGGACCTCGCAGATTACTTCCTCAACAACATGGATGATCCTTACCGCGAAGGAGCCGGCCTTGGCCTTATACTAATAATGATGATGCTGAAAAGCCTGCGTGCCCCCAAGGACAGCCTTGTCATAACGTCCGACGCGGACAGGACGAGCGCCTATTTGAAGATCCCGCTGATCAACGACGTGCTGAACTGCGCATAAACGCCGCCGCTCAATCAGATGTCTTCCCTGCTCACCACCTTGTTAAGCGGGTATTCAATTATGCCATCGGCGCCGGCCTCTATGAGACGCGGGATAACTTCCCGGGCAACCGACTCGTCTATAACTGTCTCGACGGACAGCCAGTCCGACTTGTAAAGCTGAGCCACTGTCGGCGAGGTAAGGCTCGGGATGATTTTCGCCACGATCTCCATTTTGTCCTTGGGGACGTTCATCTTGAGGCCGATCAGTTTTTCAGCATTCAGCGCGCCCCTGAGAAGGAGCGCTATCTGGAGTATTTTATTCCGTTTCCAGTCGTCCTTGAAGCTTTCCCTGTTCGCAACGAGCTTGGTGTTGGTTTCCAGCAGCGTCTCTATAATCTTCAGCCCGTGGGCCTTTATAGTCGAACCGGTCTCTGTCACTTCAACGATCGCGTCAACAAGCCCCTCGACAACCTTCGCCTCCGTGGCTCCCCATGAGAACTCGACCTGGACGGGAATGTTCCGGCTTGCGAAATAATTCCTGGTGAAATTGACAAGCTCGGTTGAGATGGTCTTTCCCGCGCAATCATGCGCGTTCTTGATAGGAGAATCTTCAGGAACGGCGAGGACCCAGCGCGCTTTCCTGGTGCTTACCTTCGAGTAGACCAGGTCGGATATCTGCTCCACGTCCGCCTCGTTCTCGAGAATCCAGTCCTGGCCGGTAAGGCCAAGGTCCAGCACGCCGCTTTCTATGTACCGCGCCATTTCCTGTGCGCGAACAAGCGAACATACGATCTCGACATCGTCTATGCTGGGAAAATAGTTCCGCGAGGATACGGTAATCTTCCACCCCGCCTTCTGGAACAGCTCGATCGTTGCATTTTCGAGGCTGCCTTTCGGGATACCGAGCTTAATCTGTTTCGTCATTTTTTTTCTCCATATACCGTTTCGGGATCAAAGACCCGATCGCCGTCCACCACGCAGGAATCTCCGCAGACTACACGGTAGAAACAGCTCCGGTATCCGTCATGGCACGCGGCCCCCCCTATCTGGCTCACCTTTACAAGGATGGTGTCGTTGTCGCAATCGATCCGTATCTCTTTCACTTCCTGGACGTTCCCGGACGATTCGCCCTTTTTCCACAACCTGTTGCGGGACCTGCTCCAGTAGTGTACGATGCCTGTCTTCAGCGTCAGCTCCCACGACTCGCGGTTCATGAACGCCATCATCAGTACTTCGCCGCTCTCCCAGTCCTGCGCGATTGCCGGCACCAGGCCGCCGAGCTTTTCAAAATCAACTTTTACCATATTCCAACTCTTGTGTTTTAAGATAGTGGCACTATTGCCACCCCCATGATTTTTTACAATAATAATTCTATACGGCCGGAACTCTTTTGCCATAATATCGGCCATGATCTGATGATCGGCGATGACCGTATGCGAAACGCCGTTCATCATTCGATGTACAGTATTTTGGGTGTAGTGATTTTCGGCTTATTTACGATCTTGTTCAGCCTGATTTCAAACTGGGTCCGGGCAATGGGGCTTTCCCGAAGAAGCTTCTCGCCGTCCATGCTCATTTCAAGCGCCTGCACCGTAAATATGAATTTACCCTCACCGAGGAAGTTCATGTCGCTGATCTCCATTGCTGCGGCATTCAGTGTGCGCTCGGTAACAAACCGGGTCGCGTTGTTTTCAATGCGATAAAACCTGAGGCGGTACGCATTGGCATTCGCAAGCATCTTCCATGAAAGATTGACCTCCTGTATTTTATCAAAATCGATAATTTCACCCATGCGCGGACTGGTTATCGTCGGCTTGCCAAGCTGCTCTATTACCGTGATATGGTATGGATTGCTTGCCATCAGCAGCCCCCCCTCGCCGCTCCTCAGCAACACACGCCAGTAATACGTGCCGCCGGACAACCCGGACAGAACTACGCTGCTGCCCTGTACCCTTTCTTCCCTTATCATCGGGTTGAAGCCCCTGCTCCGTGACACCTGGAGGATATATTCGCCGTATGGCTCCGGCTGTTCCCATGTGAACCGTATCATACCGATGGCGCCGGTCATCCTGAACACCGAGTCATTCGCCGGCGAAACAAGTCGGATCGAATCGCCCGCGCTTATGGTAAATCGCATTGCAGCAGAAGACCGGGTAGGTCTTTGGTTTGCAAGCAGCCCGCTTAATTTCCAGTAATAGGTCCCCGGGGAGAGCTGTTTGCGCATGTTCAGAAAGTTTAAGCCGCTTTTGCCCGTGTACACGACAGAGCTGAATCTCCTGTCTTTCGAAACGGTGAGGATGGTCTGCGGTATTTCCTCGGATTTCTCCCATGAAAACAGGACCCCCCTTTTCAGGAGAACCGCGCTTCTCATAATGACGCCGTCCTCGGGAAACAGGGGCCGTGGAGGATCGGTGGCCGTAGTTTTCGATACCTCGAACATTCGTGCTCCGCTCATTGTGCGGCTGGTCCTGTCACCGACCTTTATGATCGAATATACCTGCCAGTAATACGTGCCGGGACCGAGCGTGTCTATCGCAATCCGGCTGCCGGATATATTCATAGTCCTGATAACCGATTTCATTCCCGGATCTGCGGCAATATTCAATTCATACTGCTGGACAGTATCGCTCCCGCTCCACGTGAAGGATATGATCGGATTTTCGCCCGCATGGTTAAACACCTGCCCGTTCACCGGATTCATGAGGAGGGCAGGCATATCACGTACAATCGTGATCTTGCGGGTTCCGCTCTCATCCACGCCCCCTGTCTTCCGGTTCATAGCCGTCAGCCGCCAGGTATAGGTCCCGGGCGGCAGTCCCAGGACCAGCGAGTTGCCCTGGATCTTTCTGGCGATACGGTTTGCCGCCCCGGCTCCGTCACCGGTCACAAGGAAGGTGCCGTCCTGCTCCGGCTTGAGGGGCTCCCATGTAAACACGATGTTCGCGGCAGGATCCTGCGTTACGATAACGCTGTCAGGGAGCGGCGCGATGGGCTTTATGGGGATGAATAGTACATCGATTTTCTTCGAACCTTCTGTAACAATGACGTTCTGGTTTTCTCCGACGCGTTTCATGGTATCGCCCGCGGTTACCAGTGCCTCGCCCCTGTCCACCGTCACGTTTATGCCCTTGTCTTTTTCGCCCGAAACCTGGACATCGCTTTTTTCCAGTGATACGGTCGTGTCTCCCGACGTTATTTTAAGGCCGCCGATCCTGTCGTCACCCAGGTCGCCGCGCTTCGCCGATATGGACCCTACCCGGAACTGGATGTCTATCTCGTCGGTCGCAAGGGAGAGAAGGATCATGCTGTTTTCATTGACTGTAATTTCCGTGCCGTCGACCAGGCGTATGACTGCCTCAGAAGCGTCCGATGTCCGTATGGTGTCGTTATTGTACACGGGCTCCTTCTGCTCGATCTCTTCCCATACAACCTGAGAGGCAAACTTGCGCTGCGCAACGTGTTTCTTAAATGTAATGGACCCGACAATACGCTCCTGTCCGACCGCCGACTTGCTGGTGAAGTCGAAGTAAAACAGGGTTGTAAATACGCAGAGTATTACCGCCGCGACGGTATATACCGAGAACTCAGCCTTCGATAATCTCATACTTCAATTCTTCCTGGAGCTGGTCATCCCGCCTGCGGCGAAACGGCTGCTCTTTCGTGTCGAGGAGCTCTCTGAGCTCATCGATGGTCCCGGGCGCTGACGGATCGTCCTTCCTCCCCAGAACCGCGTATATCTGCTGGGGCTCAGACTTGCCTTTTACGGTTATTTTCTGCATGGGCTCAAGACGGTATATCTCCCTGACGAGCCTGTATGAATCATCCGATATGAGGATGTCCGTGCCGAAAGGCTTATTCAAAGACTCGATCCTTGACGCGAGGTTTACAGGATCCCCGATGACCGTATACTCCATTCTCTCCTCGGACCCGATCTGTCCGGCCAGCACCGGTCCGGTGTTTATGCCGCACCCGATCTGTATGATCGGCTTTGTATCGGAGCCGCGGTTCTTGTTGAACAGGAGCAGCTCGCGACGCATCGCCAGCGCGGATTCGATGGCGTTTTCAGTGTCGTTCCCCGTGCTAACGGGCGCGCCCCAGACCGCCATGATGGCGTCGCCCATGAACTTGTCAACCACGCCCCGCGTGTCATTGACGCACCTGACCATCCTTGTCATGTAATCATTGAGGAACTCGACCACCTCTTCAGGCGCGAGATTCTCGGACATCGCGGTGAAATTGCGTATGTCGGAGAAGAATATTGCCACATCCTTCCGCTCGCCGCCGAGCCGTACATCCCCGCGAAGAACCTGGTCCGCTATCTCCTTGTTCACGAATTTGCCGAAGGCCTCCTTCATCTTCTCGCGCTCTTCGAGGCCGTGGCCCATTTCAATGAACGAGCCGGTCAGGAGCCCGATCTCGTCCTTCGTGGTCGGCTCTATCTCGACGCGGTAATTGCCCTCCTTGATCCTGGCCGTTGCGCTCACCAGCCGCTTTATCGGGCTGGTTATGGTCTTTCCGAATATGAACACGATACAAATGGCTATCGTCAGGACAATGACCGTGAGATAGAAGTTCCACCGCTGGATCCTGTAGACCTGCTCGAAAGCGCGCGCCTCCTCGACCGTCGCGATGACACCGCATCCGCCGACGCCGATCTTTTTGAACGACCCGAGGTACGATTTCCCGTCTTCGTTGTCGTAGCGCATCTGCTCGTTGTCGAGCGGACTCTTCATCATCCGCCGGACGATGGGAAGCTTCAGGTAATTGCCGCCGGTTACGATCATGGTCCCGTCCGGGTGGGCGATGATATCGCCGGAGTCGTTGACCATGAAAACGTTGATGAGGCCGGTCGTTTTGAACGCCTTGAGCAGGCGGTCGAGCCGGATATAACTGACCAGTATCCGGTCTGTCTCACCCCTGATATCGCGGTACAGCGGAAGGCTGAACCCGGTCACGGGCGCCCTGAATGCCCGGGACACGTTGTGCACCGCTACCTCACCGGTAAATGACCCTGAAAAGGCCTTTCCGAACATTCGGTGTGCCGCCTCTATCTCGGTACGCGCGAGACCGCTTTTTACCATCAGCGTATCGTTATAAATTGTATTTATAAACCGGAGTCCTCCGTCCCCTGAGCGCGCCGCGATTCCGATAAACAGGAAGTCCTCGTCGTTATCCCACATCGCCGTACGTTCCTCGGGACCGAGCTTCGGCAGGATCGAAGGAAGTATCCTCGACCGCTCGATGATAGACAGGAAGTCGGATTTCACCTTTAATCCGGTAACCTCGGATATTTTCTGGTTATTCTCCCACGCGCGCAGCTCATTGTCGCTTTTGAAGAAATAGGTGGCGAGAAATATCATCCCGGTAAGGGCTGAAACCATGATGGCCGATATGATCGATACAAGCTTGAACCGTATCGAATATATACCCAGTCTGGAGCCGGGCGCCTCCATGCCGGCCGCCGACGTAAATTTTTTTTCCTCGGTACGGGCTTTTTCGGGGACCGGAGCGGCTTCCTTTTTCTCCATGTCGGGAGATGTTTCAGCCAGAGTTTTCGCGGCCGGTGCCACGGGCTTGTCGTTTGCTTCTTTCCAGCGTTCGACGAGCCCGTCGGCCATTTTTCTTCCAATTGAATCAGGCCTGGCATGTTCTGCTGCATGAGATGGTGCAAGTGCCTTTTTTTCTATCAGATCATTGCCGTATTTCAATGGCGGACGAACAACCGCCGGTGTTGCCGGGCAATCAACGACCAGCTCATCGAGTGTCATGGCCGGCTCACCAACCGGCTCCCGGTGTTCTTCCTCCAGTGGTATCGACGGTTCCGTTGATACTTTTTCTGGAACGACATCTGGAATAACATCCTGTCCGGACACCGGTATTGATCCCCGCATCCCGCTCTTTACCGCTTCGAGTTTTTCATCCGCAGTGACCTCAATCTGCGTGGCTGCTATTTCAACCGTTTCGGCCGAAGGATCGTGCCCGGGCTGCTCCGGTTCGCCGGACAATTCCGCAGCGAGACCAACCTTCAGGACCGGCCCTTCCGTAAAATCGACCTCCAGCGGCCTGAACATGAATTCGTCATCCATGGGGCCGCGGACCACATTAATGAACTGCTTGTATTTATACACGAACGCGATCTCGTCCTCTCCGGTGATAAACCGGGTTTCGATTCTCTTGACCCGGTTTATCGCCCTGGCAGGCGATTCCCCTTCATACACGTAATAACAGGCGACCAGGAGCGGAGCAAGGCTCCTGCCGTAAGACAGGATCAGGCAGCTCTCGCGGCTGAAGTGATCGCTGATTTCAGCGATTATCCTGTTGACAGCGGGCACCGCCCTGTCATCAAGCCTCTCGACATGAATATTCCTGACGTGAAAACCCTCGGCCTCGTACACGCTTACCAGCTCCAGGTATTCCTCCGCGTTCACCACATCGGACGTTATGATAAAAATCGTTTTCACGTCCTCATTGTGTAAAAACTCGCGTCTCGCGGGAGAAAAATCCGGTGCTTTACCTGCGGTTTCTCCTTCTGGAAGCCGGTCGAGTATGAGCTTGCGTTTCGTCTGTGTAAGTATACCGTTCATTTCTTATCTACACCAATAGTTCAATATATACATATCCGGCAGGTATACAAAAGAAAAAATACCCCCGAATTTACTATCGGCAGCGGAAATTGACAGGTGAAATGCATGAAAAAATTTAATGCATAGTAACAAGACATAATGATATATAACTCATTATGTTAATGTAGAAAAAACCCGTATTATTTTACAGAATCTTCATTTTTGTAAAATTTAATATCTTGACTATTTGCTTTGAGTAATTACTTGTTTCAATCTGCTCGGAGGACCTTGCGATGTGTGGAATAGTCGGCTATGTCGGCGGCAGGGATGCCGTTGATATTATCATGAACGGATTGAAGCGTCTTGAATACCGTGGTTACGATTCGGCGGGGATAGCCCTTGCCGGCGATGATCTGTTCATACGCAAAAAAAACGGCAAAATATCCGCACTCGAGAGCGCCCTCGAATCGGAACCCCAGGATCTCCTGCACAGCTACCACACCGGTATCGGGCATACCCGGTGGGCCACGCACGGCGTCCCCTCCGACCGCAATGCCCACCCGCATACGGACTGTCATAACGAGATAGCCGTGGTGCACAACGGTATTATTGAAAACTTCTCCATTATCAAGCAGATGCTTACCCAGAAAGGCCACGAGTTGAGAAGCGAGACCGACACGGAGGTCATCGCCCACCTGATCGAATATTACTACCGGCAGAACGGCGAGCTCCTGGACTCGGTGATGAAGGCCCTCTCCAAGCTGGAAGGAACCTATGGCCTCTGCATTCTCTGCAAAAACGAGCCTGGCAGGATCATCGCCGCGCGCAACGGCAGCCCCCTGATTCTCGGCGCGGGCGATAACGAAATGATTATCGCCTCCGACGCAAGCGCGATCATCGAGCATACCCACAAGGTCATATACCTCGAGGACGGAGAGATAATCGACGTCACCCGGGACGGGTTCAGGACTTATGACCTCGACCTCAAGAAGATCGAAAAGAAGATCGAGGACATCGACTGGGACATCAAGTCTATCGAAAAGATGGGGTTCGACCATTTCATGCTCAAGGAGATCTTCGAGCAGCCCGAGACGATCCACAACGCGTTCAGGGGACGCGCCGTTCCGGACACCGGCACCCTGCGACTGGACGGGCTGAGGCTCAGCGAGGAGGAGCTTAACGGCATCGAGCGGGTTATCTTCATCGCCTGCGGTACCTCCTGGCACGCGGGCCTTATCGGGGAGTACCTGATCGAGGAATACGCGCGCATCCCGGTCGAGGTCGAGTACGCGTCCGAGTTCAGGTACCGCAAGCCCATATTAAAGAAGGGCGATCTCGTGATCGTGATCAGCCAGTCCGGTGAAACAGCCGATACCCTGGCCGCGATGCGCGAGGCGAAGTCCAAGGGGCTGAAAGTGCTGGGGATCACCAACGTCGTGGGCAGCACCATCGCGCGCGAAAGCGACGGCGGCATCTACATCCACGCCGGCCCCGAGATCGGCGTCGCCTCAACCAAGGCGTTCACCTCTCAGGTTACGGTCCTCATCATGCTGGCGCTCATGCTCGCCCGTCGAAAGGACCTCAACAGCGAGGAAGCGCGGGTCTGCATATCGCAGCTCCACGAGATACCGGACATGGTAAAGACCGTTCTTGAATCAAGCGATTACATCCGCGGTATCGCGAAAACATACAAGGACAACACGAACTTCCTCTACCTCGGGCGCGGCCTTAACTTCCCCGTGGCCCTGGAAGGCGCCCTCAAGCTGAAGGAGATCTCCTATATTCACGCGGAAGGCTACCCTGCCGCCGAGATGAAGCACGGACCGATAGCGCTCATAGACGAGAACATGCCGGTCGTTTTCATCGCACCCCGGGACATCATCTACGACAAGATCATCAGCAACATGGAGGAGGTAAAGGCCCGCGGCGGGCGGATCATCGTCATCGCAAGCACCGGAGACAGCGCGATCAAGAAATATTCAGACCATGTTATATACGTGCCCGAAGTGAAAAAGATATTCTCCCCGCTTCTTACTGTGATCCCGCTCCAACTCCTCGCCTACCACATCGCGGTACTCCGCGGATGCGACGTCGACCAGCCGCGCAACCTTGCGAAGAGCGTTACCGTGGAATGACAGGTACGCCCCTGGTGCCGGCCGGAATAATTTCCCGTCCGGCACTTCGTGATGATCCAGTACCAGTATAATAAGTATTCCGACCCTGACGGTGGCCCAATTCGTTTTCTTTTTTAATATTTTCTTTTTAATATCTGGCTTAATAATAAAAAAAATAGTTGCTACATTCATCGGTATGCCAGTATATTTGACCCAGTTGTTGTAATGGGGATAAACAATTTTCGAAAAAATAATCGACGGTCCGGGATAGCAACATGAGTTGCTTCCCGGTCCCAGGGATACTATTTTCGAATTTTCGTATTTTTCAGATATGAGAGGATGCATTGAAACAAAATATCATGCTCGTTGAGGATGAGCTGATAACTGCGCTTGACATCCAGCGGATGCTGGAAAAAGTCGGCTACCGTGTTTCCGCGACTATCGCTTCCGGTGAAGAAGCGGTCCAAAAAGTCAGGGAGATACATCCCGACCTCATCATCATGGACATTTTTCTCTCGGACGAAATGGACGGCATCGAGGCGTGCGACATGATTGTCCGCCAGTTTGACATACCCGTTATTTTCCTTACCGCCAACGCCGATTCCACCACCATCAAGCGCGCGGACACCATCAAGCATTACGGCTACCTGATCAAGCCTGTCAGGCAGAATGACCTGGATTCGCTGATCTCGACAGCGCTCCAGCGCCACGAGATCGAGTCCAGGAACAGCCGCCCACCCCAGCACTGAACCAGTGGTCATTGCCCGGGATTTAAATATTCGGATCACTTTATAAGGTAAACAGCGTCTAATGAAATTCAGAAAAATGTTGCTTTCACTGGTAAAAGGCACCGGCGTTGCTCTCTTAATTTTCGGCACAGCCATCTGCATTCTGGGCTTAGCCATGACGGCATTTGACGCATCACCCGAAGATTCCCGTAACGGTCCGCAGATAGCCCTGGTATCGCTGGCCTTCATTTTACCGGGGCTATTCCTGATGTATCTTGCCAGACGTTCGAGAAAAAGACTGGAAATCCTGCTGGCGATCGCCGGCATTGTCACATCTCACCGGAGAATAACTCTTGCAGACCTTGCGGCCAAGCTGATGATCCCTCCCACTAACGCGGGAAACCTGCTGGCCCTGGCCATATCACAGGGTCTTGTCAGAGGCAATTTTGATCGAACGACTGATGAGTTTTTCACCGAAGATGGAAAACTCGAAAAAAGCGAGATCCGCTTCTGCTCTTCCTGCGGATCGCCGTTTGGAAGGATATACCTTGCGGGTGAAACGGTTAAATGCCGGTCGTGCGGAAATGTTACTTCCTGACGTCGATACCCAGGTGATTCATCATCGCCAGCAGGCCCAGAAGGTAGGACTGTATCCCGAACCCTGATATCTGGCCGATGCAGACCGGAGCCACATATGAGACCCGCCTGAACTCCTCCCGCGCATGAATGTTCGATAGGTGCACCTCGACTGCCGGGATCCCGGTCGCGGTTATCGCGTCCCTCAATGCAATGGAGGTATGCGTAAAGGCCGCCGGATTGATCACCACGCCGTCTGCGGACCGGTTCTCGTGAAGATAGTTGATGATATCACCTTCAATATTAGATTGAAAAAAATCAAGCGTGAAATCGTGACTCTCGGCGGCATATACCAGGAGCTTTTTTACGTCTTCGAGCGTTTTATCGCCGTATAGTTCCGGCTCGCGCGTACCCAGCAGGTTAAGATTCGGCCCATGCACCACCAGTATCAATTTTTTTGTTCCCATGCCGCCCGTCCTTTATCCTGGTTTTATTATCGGTTCATTTACCGTCACGGCTGAAGACCTCAAGCAGGTTTGTCGCCTGCATGAACTCGAGCCCATGCCGGGTAGCCGACAGTACCTGTTTCAGGCATTCGTTCGCCTTGCCGGCATTATTCATCTCCCGGTAGATCAGAGACAGCTCAATCCGGGCTTTCGATTTTATCGCCTCGTCACCGTCGGGCATGTCGGTTACCCGCATGAAATAATAAATAGCATTCGTAACGCTCTTTACAACCAGCATGTTGTACAGGCCGATATAATAGAACGCTTCGTCTGCATGCTCGGATTTCGTCTTAGAAAGGGCGAAATAATTGGTATACGCCCTGTAATAATTACCTGCTCGCAGGTATATTTTCCCTGACAGGAAATTCAGGAATTGGTCGTTGCCCTGGTACCGGATGAGATGGGCCGAGTATTTCTCGAATTGCTGCAGGTCGTTTTTCCTGTAATAATGTTCGACCATGAGCCTGAATACCGGCTCCCCGTACCGGCTTCCCGCCAGCCCGGGAAGGTGCTGTTCGCAGAGGGAGGCACCCTTCTCGTCGTCACCCATCTCGAAATACGATTGTATCAGGAGGGCGTATTTCCTGCTCTGCTTTTCCTGGTCCGTGCTGTCGGCGACCTCTGAAATGAACGACACCGCGTCCTGGTATTCCTTCGTACCGATCAGCATCTCGCCGAGCGACAGCTTCGCATGGTCCACGAATGCGGTACCGGGACATTCATTGATCACCTTGTTGAAATAGAGCCCGGCCTCATCCTGCTTCCCGTTGCGCAGCAGGTGTTCGCCAATGGAGTAGAGCGACTCGGAATAGAGCGTTGTGTCGCTTTCCAGGTATTCGTTTGCCTCCATGGCGGATCGGTAGTCCCCTACCTCGAGGGCGCACCGAACGTACATGAGCACGTCCTCTTTCGGATAATTCTGCATGGTGGCGATATCGAGCGTGGTATAGACTTCCTTGATCTTCTTCTGCTTGTAATAGGAGCGGGCGATGAGGAGCACCGCCTCACGCCACTGGGCTTCGCTCAGGGGAGGTCGCTCTCCTCCCTCCGGGATCAAGGACGTCACGTCTTCGTACCGCTTCAGGTTGTAGAGGGTCATGATCTTCTTATATAGTGCATCCCCGCGGCTTTTCGTATAGGGGCTGTTCAGATACTTGTTATAGTACTCAAGCGCGTATCCATAATTCCCGCGGCTGAAATTATCGTTCCCGAGCAGGAAGCTGAGATCTGCCGCACGTTCCGAGCCGGGGAACCGGTTTAATATCAGGTTGATGTATTTACGCGCGTCGAGTCCCTTCTTCATCAAAAGGGTGGCATAGTCGTACAATGCCACGTCAGCGTCTTTCTTGCTGAGATAATACCGCGTCAGGACATCCACCACGCCGCCGGCGGCGGCCACATCGTCCCGCGACATGTATATTTTCAGGAGTATGAGATTGGCGTCATAGCCGTTTTCAATGTTTTTCTGTTTCAGATATTCCTTCAACAGAGTAACCGCCCCGACGCTGTCTCCCTTTTTATAACGGACCAGGCCGAGATAATAATTCGACTCCATGTTGAATTTTGAAAAGGGGTTTTCCTTTTTGATCGTCTCGAAGATATCGACCGCCAGGTCGACATCTCCCATCTCAAGGTAGACGCGGGCTCGCATGAATTGAATCTCGTCCCGGTTGCTCTCCATCGGGTTTTCCTTGAGATAGAGGTTGTAGACTTCGGCCGCCTTGTCGTATTTCATGATGGAGAAGTACGTTTTACCCAGCACGATGAGGAGCTTGTTCCGCTCATCGATCCTGACCGTCTTGAGCGACTCCTCGAGATACGGGACCGCCTTTTCCGGGTCGCGGTCGACATAGAACTGGCCCAGGGCCAGGGATGATCGCGACCTGAGCTCAGGGTCGCCCGATTCGCTCCGTACGCTCTCCAGCCGCTTCAGGCCCTCCTCCGGATTCTGGTCCGAAAGCATGATTACGCCAGATTCATACTGCGCATGGTAATACCACGCAGTGCTTTTACCGGTCGCCAGGTAGGCATCGAAAAATCCCCTCGCCTGCTGACGATTCCCGATGCCGGTGTAGGAGACCGCCTTGAAATAGAGGACGTCGCGGAACTGGTCCTCTTTCAAAATATATGCGGGTATCGAATTATAATACTGGAGGGCCCTGGGGTAATCGCCCTTTTCATGGTAAATCCTTCCAATGCCCATGCCGATGAGGGACGCGAGGGTCGGATCAGCCTGCATTGCGGCAAGGGGCGTCAATTTTTCCAGGGCCTCATCATACCTGCCGTTCCTGGACAGGGCTTCGCCGATCCAGTACTGGCGCATCGCGTTTTGCTTTGCGTCACTGCTGCCCGAAATGGCTGATTCCCATTCAAGTATTGCCTCGTCATACCTGTTTTGTGCGAGGTAGATCGATCCGATCCGGTCATGGGCTAGGGAATTGAGGAGCGTGTCCTTGCTCCGTGACAGGAAACGCTTGAACTCTTCTATCGCGTTTGAATAATCCGCAATATTATTATAGCATTCCCCCATCCAGTACCGCGACTCCACGGCCAGTGTTTCGGTTTTACATTTGTTCAGGAAGCTCTTGAATTCGAACAGGGATGCTTCGTATTTCTTTTTGTTATAGAGGGACCTGGCAAGGTAAAACCACGCCTGGTCAATGTATTCATCGTCGCCGGTATCGATGATCTTTCTGAAAAGCAGCTCAGAGGAGCCGTAATTACCGGTTTTAAACGCTTCCATGCCCTGGTCATAGAAGGCCTTCGTGTCAACGGCACCCTGGGCCATCCCTGCAAGAAGCACGGCTATCACAACGCACGCATATGTTAGATGTCGATTCAAGATTCGTTTTTTCTCCCTTCCCTGCAATTCACTATTTTGCAACCATATGCGTATTAGACAACCTGGCGGCTTTTTTGTTCCATTAAATATTCCCGTACCAGCTCCAGCGCGGCCAGGGAAGAGATCATTCTCACCCTGCCGCGGTCGCCGGGTATCGTCCTCGTGGACGTCTTCACACCAGCCTGATGCGCGAGCCCGAACCATACCGTGCCGACCGGTTTTTCAGTGGAACCGCCGCCCGGGCCTGCTATTCCCGTGACTGAGACCCCGATGTCGGTACCAAGGCGGGTCCTGACCCCGGCGGCCATCTCCGCAGCGGTCTCCGGGGAAACCGCCCCCCGCGTATCGAGCATTGCCTGCGAGACGCCCAGGAGCCGAACCTTCACGTCATTCGCATACGCCACGACGCCGCCGGCGAACACGTCGGAAGAGCCCGGTATGTCGGTGATCCGCTTCGCCACCAGGCCGCCGGTGCATGACTCGGCGCTGGACAGGGTCATCTTCAGCTCCCGGAGCAGGCCAAGGACCTCCTCCTCGGGGCTCTCGTACCCGATGCCGAGAAGCCTTTCGCCGAAGAGTTCGCGCATCTCATCGCCGATTGAAAGTGTGTCCAGTTCACCCCCGTTTTCAACCATCGTCACGGTGGCGGTCCCGTCCTTCGCCGTTATTCCCCATTCGAGTCCGCGCTCTTCCGGCTTCATCGATGCGACCGCCGCATTGATATCGGATTCTTTCATCCCTATCACGTGAAAGGCAGCGCTCCGTCGTGCCGATATGGCGCATTCCATGGTAAGATAGGGCATGACCGCCCGTTTCATCATCTCCGACATTTCCCGTGGCACACCCGGGAGAGAGATGACCGTCTTGTCCCCCTCTCGCAGGATAAAGCCCGGCGCCAGCCCGGACAGGTTCTCCAGCGCGCGCGCCGTGCCGGGCACCTCGGTCATTTTTCTATCTTCACGAGACATCGGCATGCCGAGCTTCTCGAAAAACCGCTCCATCCGGGCAAGGGAAGCTCCGTCATTCACGATGTCAAAATCAAAAATACGGCCGAGGGCCGCGATGGTATTATCGTCATCAGTCGCTCCCAGCCCGCCGGTCATGATCAGGATGTCCGAGTCAGCGAGGCAGTGCCGGACAGCCCGTTCAATGCCCCCGATGTCGTCGCCGGCCGCCACGATCGTCACGACACGCAGGGCAAGCGGGAACAGCATTGCGCAGATATGGCCGCTGTTCGTGTCCGAGGTCGTGCCGTGCAGGAGCTCGTTGCCGGTCGATAGTACGGACACGGTTTTCATTTCGCCGGTCCCGCCCTGCGCTTCCCGTATTGCGCCCGCGGTGCGGCCGGGCCCTGCCGTGCGTTTCCGGCGGCAATCAGCGCGGTCATATCGCTACATCTTCTCCGGGGCTGATACCCCGAGCAGGCGCAGACCGTTCCCCATGACTATGCGCACCGCGTCAGAGAGCGACAGGTAGGAGGCGGTCTGCTCCGCGTCTTCCGTTATGATCCTGTGCTCGGTGTAGAACTTGTGAAACGACTGAGCCAGCCGCATGAGGTAGGTCGTCATCCGGTGCGGCTCGAAATTATCGGCGGCGTCGGCGACCTCCTCCGTGAACCGTGCGAGGAGTTTCAGCATCGTAACCGCCTCGTCGCTCTGCAGGCGGGATGCCGCGGCCCTCTCCGGCTCGTAGCGCACTCCGCGGGTTTCAGCCTCGCGGAACAGTGAGCATATGCGCGCGTGCGCATACTGAAGATAAAAGACCGGATTTTCCGAGCTTTCCTTCTTGGCCAGCGACAGGTCAAAGTCCAGGTGGCTCTCAAGCGACCGCATCACGAAGAAGTATCGTGCCACGTCGACGCCGATCTCGTCTATCAGGTCTTGCATCGTCGAAAACTGCCCAAGGCGCTTGGACATTTTCACCGTCTCGCCGCCCATCATCAGGTTTACCTGCTGGGCGATGAGTATGTTCACCCTGCCTTCGGCATACCCGAGCGCCTGCATGGCGCCCTTGAGGCGGGTAATATGGCCGTGATGGTCCGGGCCCCAGATGTCAATGATAAGGTCGAACCCGCGCGCTATCTTGTTGATGTGGTACGCAATGTCAGCGAGAAAATAGGTCGGCCTTCCGTCATCCCGAACAAGCACGCGATCCTTGTCGTCCCTGAAGTCCGTAGACCTGAAAAAAAGCTTCTCTTCGGAGTTAAAGACATGGCTTGTTTTTTTTATCCGCTCGAGGGTCTGCGCGACCTCGCCCTTTTCGTGGATTATCCTCTCGCTGAACCAGGTCGTGAACCTGACGTTGAAATTCTCGAGGTCACTGCGCTGGCCCTCCACGTTCATATCGATCGCCTTTGTCGCGAGGAAATCCGCGAGACGCTCCTCGTCGGCGATCGACTCAATCTCCTCCCCATTCGTTTCGGAAATGCGGGCGGCTATCTCCCTGATATACTCTCCATGGTACCCGTCCTCGGGGAACGTGAAGGGCTCGCCCCTGAGCTCCCTGAGGCGCGCCAGCACCGACCGGCCCAGCAGGAGCACCTGGTTGCCGTAGTCATTGACGTAAAACTCCCGCTCGACCGTGTCGCCGCTGAACTCGAGCAGGTTCGCGATGGTGTCGCCAACCGCCGCGGCACGCGCTGAAACGATGTTGAGCGGGCCGGTCGGGTTCGCAGAGACGAACTCGAGGTTGACGCGGCGCGGCTGCTCCTTCTGCTCCCTGCCGTATTCGGTCCCGCGGCGAATAATCTCCTTCATCGTGTCAAACAGGAAGGAGCCGGAAAGATACATGTTGATAAAGCCGGGTTTGACCAGCTCTACCTTGTCGATCATGGGCTCGTCGCCCATGAGCCTCACCAGCACGCCGCCGATCTCCATCGGAGACCTCTTGAGGAGCCGGGCCGATTCGAGGGCGAAGGGCGCGGCGTAATCCCCGAATTTCGGGTCGCGCGGGTATTCCACCTTCCGGTCAACGGCCGCCAGCTCGTCTGGAAAAACGCCCTCACGGACCGCCCCGGCCACCGCCCTGGCTATGATTGATGAAATTTCATTTTTAATGTTCACGAGAAATCCCCGAAATTGATCATGGTAACGATACAGGCATCTTTCAATAAAAAAGGTTAAATACGAGCCTATTTGTCAATCACATTTACCGGCGCGGCTTGCCTCTCCGGCGCAGTATCCGGGAAGCTGCATGCGGAACGCTGCACCGGGGCCGCTCCATGCTGCGACCATGAAAAATTCGACCGGGTAAAATAAATAACTTGAAAATATTGTCCGATCCGTCCATGATATTCGTGCACTGATCGATGCTGCAATCTTTTCTGTCCTATGGCGAGGTGAACATGGCGTCTATTAAATTCGAAAAAGGACACCTGATGGGCTTCCTGATGTCCATGGTAACGCTCCTTATCATTTCTCTCCTGTTTTTTTCTGCCATATTCGAGCGTTTAGAGCTGGTAATGATGGATTACATGTTCTATTTCCGGGACCCTGACCAGAAAACGAAGGTCATCCAGAAAGGCGCCGAGCAGCGAAAACCCAACAAGCGTGTCCGCAACGACATCATCATCCTCGGCATCGATGAACGGACCATCAGGCATTTTTCCGATCAGGGCGTGGATTGGCCCTTTCCCTGGGATCTTCACACGAAATTCATCAACTATGTGGGCTCGGGCAAACCCAAAGCCATACTCTATGACATCATGTTCCTGGACCATAAAAAAGGGGAGAAAGAGATGGCCGCTGCCATCGCCAAGGCAGGTTCGGTATTTCTTGACTACCCCTTTGAAACAAAGTACATCAACAAGGATTACAAGGACCAGATGGAGCGGCTCAAGATACTGCATGCCTACCGGATCCCGGTGGATCCGGATGACAAATCGGAATCACACGTAGCTGAAGCCGTGCCGCCCACCCCCGCCCTGTCCTCGGCCGCAAAGGGCATCGGGTTCGCCAATATCTTCCCCGGTCCCGATAACATCAACAGGGCAATGCCCCTCCTTATCAAATGGAACGGCTGGTATTACCCGAACATCGACCTCCTTGTCGTGCTCGAGTATTTCGGCATCGGGAGCAAGGACCTGGAGATCAAGTGGGGTGACTATATCAAGCTGAAGAACCTTCCCATCGAAAAGATGACAAAACCGAACGAGCGGCGCGAGATCGTCATTCCCATAGACAACAGGGGGTTCATGGACATCAATTTCATCGGCGGTTTCGGATGTTATTCGGACTACCCGTTCAGTTATTTCTGCAGGGACGGCGACATGCTCAAGGGGAATCCGCCCAACACATCGCTGAAAGACAAGATAGTCCTGGTCGCCGCCTATTCCGTAACCGGGATCGCGACCGACGAAAAGCAGTCACCGTACGGGGCAATGTTCGGCATCGAGCACCACGCCAACACCCTTAATACGATCCTGAACCAGGACTTCCTGTTCAGGCTGTCTGACATGCAGAACCTGATCATATTGCTCGTCATCGCCCTGGTCCTCGGCCTCCTCCTTCCCCGCCTCTCGATCGTGTGGTCGCTGGCGGTCACGGGAGTATTTCTTGTTTTTTATATAGTGGGCGCATATTTTCTCTTCGACTTGCTAAACTATATCGTGGCGCTTGCCACCCCCGTCATCCAGGTAGGCCTGATGTTCACCCTCATCATCACCTACCGGGTTCTCACGGAGCAGCGTGAAAAGCGCTATATTCGCCAGACCTTCTCAAAATTCGTCTCGAAAACGGTCGTTGACGAGCTTTTAAAGAAGCCGGAGATGCTGAAGCTCGGGGGCGAGAAAAAGAGGCTCTCGGTTCTCTTTTCCGACATCCGCGGCTTCACCACCCTGTCAGAGCGGATGACGCCGGAGCAGCTGGTTGACCACCTGAACCACTACCTCCAGGCCATGACCGATATCGTGATCAAATACGACGGCACCCTCGACAAGTACGTAGGGGACGAGATCATGGCCTTCTGGGGCGCACCGATCCCTCAAGATGACCATGCTATACTCTCCTGCAGGGCAGCCATAGAGATGATGAACAAGCTCAGGGAAATGAACATTCACTGGCGGCACGCGGGAAAGGACCCGCTCAATATCGGCATCGGGATCAACACGGGAGAGATGATCGTCGGGAACGTCGGCTCCTCCTCCCGCATGGATTACACGCTCATCGGCGATAATGTAAACCTGGGCGCCCGGCTTGAGGGCACCAACAAGATATACTCGACAAATATCATCATCAGCGAGTATACCTACGAGCAGGTTAAAGACAAGGTCATCGTGCGCGAGCTCGACCTGATACGGGTGAAAGGCAAGGACCGGCCGGTCACCATATACGAATTGATCGATGTGAGGTAACGGGAGGAGCCGCGAGCAGGCCCCCCCTCAGAAGCAGATTTTATGTGAATCCTTCCTGTTGTAAATATCGAGACAGGGATAGAATATCGGTCCGCTCAGATTCAGGGGAATCGCCGTGACCACCGTGTCATTCCGGATCGTTGCGCCGAACATGCTGCTTATGCCGGCCTCGTACATGTAGCTGCCGATCGCGCTAAAAAGGAGTGTGTCTCCCCGTACCGAAAAATTGCTAAACCAGAAGTTTTCCCCCTGCTGGGAAGCCGAGAACGAAATATCATCATAATATATGCTCGATAAACTGTCCGCCTCGTAGCCGTTCTTTTTTAAAAAGCGGATGAAGGCCTGCTGAAGCTTCGTGTCGGTCATGGTCCCCTTGCCCACGTACACGTTCAGGTGGCCTTTCGAATTATCAAGGATGTCGCCGATCCTGGCGGCCGAAACCTCGTAACCAAAGTCACAACGGGCCATACCCCCGGCGGTCCCTTTCATGCCGCTGTCCGTATAAAACCCGGCGACATCGAAATCATCGATCTTACCCTCCAGTTTTATGTAAGGCTGGTCGCTGTTGAAATAGGCCTGACCGCCAAAGCGATAATCCGCACCGTAGCCTACCACGTTGAAATCCTTTACAAGCATCGCCCCGCGCTCGAGCCGCACGTTAAAAAGGAAATTGCTCCAGCGGGCCTTGCTGCCGTAAAACACCGACCTGGCCGACCAGCCCAGGTCGATGGTGTTATAATTCAGGAATTTACCAAGCGGTGTCTGGAGAAACGGAACTTTTTCAGCTCCGCCCCGCTTGTCATTGTACGCCGCTTCAAAGAAGCCGCCGACGAGGAATATGGCACAATTGCGGATGTTTTCAAAGTTCAACCTTTGGGATTCTGCCTCCACCTTTGTCTCCGACCTGAACGGCACCCAGTTCGAGATCGCGGTGCGCGACCTTACCCCGATATCAGACTTGAGGGGCTTCGCAGCGATGTCCACGGAGAGTGCTTTCTCGTCAAGTTTTACCGTCATGCGGGACTCGTCCAGCAGAACGGCCTCACCCTGCTTTTCTATTTTCCGGATGGTGAAATCCTTCAGGTCGATGCCGATCTTCGTCCCTGTCGCCCTGTTGTTTTTCATGTCCAGGAAAAGATTTCCCTCGCAGCGGAGCCTCCCGTCATACTCGATATCCCGCAGGGGGGTAAAATTCTGTGACAGGTCGCCGAGATCGATAGAATTCGTTTTAAAAGACAGCTTGAGTGACCTGGATTTGTCATTGTCCGAGTAAGAACCGGAAGATTCCAAGGAGAAGGTATCGTCATGCAGTTTCAGCATGCGGGCGGCATAGGATTTAGTCCCGTGCTTGATGACCAGATCTACGTCAAGATTGAGGTTCTCATTCGCGACCAGATTATACCTATTTTTAAGCGAGATAACTGTCAGGTTGTTCGTCTCGCATGCCCCCTTGATCGAAAGGGTCCCTTTCGAGCGCGCGATCTCGAGATCGACCGAGCCTCCTCCCTCAAGGGCGACCCCGGCCAGCTTGTATTCGGCGATATGCTCATTCAGGTAGGTCAGGTCGATGTTGTCGATACGTACCTTGTGCTGGAAGGCGTCGCCTTTCCCGATGTCCACGATGCCGCTTATTGAGAAAGTACCTTTCCGTATAGTATCGGATTTATACGGCTTTATTATGCCGTCTACTGCATAGCCGAGCACGGTTTTTTCGAGGTCAAAAACCGCATCGATCTTGTTGAGCTCCAGGGTTACCTGCTTGTCATGGAGGGACTCACGGTAATCAATTTTCGCGTTGTGCACATGAAGATAAAAATCCGGTCGAGACCCGGTCGTTCGCTTGATAAACCGCTCCGGGTTAAGCACCTGCTCGAAGGATTCGAGGTGGCTCTTGCCGTATTTCTTCAGAAAGGTCATTTCCGATTTGTAGAAATCGATCCCGTTGACGATGGTCGAGCCGGACAGCAGGCCTATAAAATTAAGATCGATAACGGCCCTGTTGCTCCGGACGAGGCTTATGTTATCATTGAAATCGCTTGTTATCGAGATGTTGAAATCGCTGATGACTATATCGCCGGTAAAATCTATATACAGGTCCTCAAATTTAACCGCCTTGTCAAGGCTGGTCTTGAAATATTCGGTTACGACCACCTTAAGCAGGCGCTCAGGGTAAACCACGGAAAATACGAGCCTCATCGTGGCCGCCAGGTTGACGAAGATCACGACCAGGACAATCGCCATGAAGATATATTTTTTTTTGTATTTCATGATAATTTGTTATTTACCGGCAGACAACTTGCATTATAATCTGAAAAACAGTATTAACAAAAGGTATTTACACCGAATAAACTGCGTTGCGTCCGGCAGCGTTTCCCCAGGGAAGCCGGAGGGCAAGAACGCAGTCATTGATAGCCGGTGCAAATGTCACAATAACCAATTTTCAATATTAATTATGATCGAGTCAAGTTAATTTGGCTATTACAGTGAAAAATGGTTCGCAATTAATACCATCAAAACAGCCTGCGGATTCGTACGGCTAAGGAGATGTCTCCGATGACTGAACGGTATATAAAAAAAATGATTGAGAAGAAAAAGCAGGATTTCGCGGTCGAGCGTTACGGCGATATTGACATCAACATCACCCACCGGGCCTTTACCGGGGTTCCCAGCAAGCACCAGAACGATTCGAAGACCATAATCCTGATGTCCGATCCCTTTACAAAAAACAAGGAATTTTATGAGTTCACGGTTGACTCAATCGACCGGATGGAGGAGATTGGCACGATCACAAATGAGGACGGCCAGACCGCCATGAAGGTCAGGATCTGGGTCAAGAAAGGTGTGCCCGCCATCAAGGCAAAGCCCTTTATTGTGAAATGACAGGAGAACGGCGGCGTGCATGATAGACATAACATATCTTCTCAAAAGCATGGTCCAGCACACCCATTTCATATCTTTCGGGTTGCTGCTCCTGGCGGGCTTCAACATCCCCGTATCAGAGGACCTCGTCTTCATCATCTCCGCCTCGATCGCAGCAACAACAGTTCCAGAGAATAGCGTCAAGATCTTCGCCGGGTGCTTCCTGGGAGCCTTCCTGAGCGATATAACCGCCTACACTATCGGCCGCTACGGCATCAACAGGATCCTCTTCTCTCCCCTGCTTGTGCGGGCACGAATAGTCAACCGCGCCTCCCTGGAGTATAAGCTCGAGAAGGCAAAAGGTTTCTTCGACAGGTACGGCGGTAAAGCCCTTTTTTTCGGCAGATTTATTCCTTTCGGCGTACGAAATGTGATATTTATGTCTTGTGGACTTACCCACATGCCCTTTATCAAATTCATGATCATAGACCTTGCCGCCCTTACCTGTACCTCGTCGATCCTGTTTTTCCTGGGTTATTCTTTCGGTAACAATTATGATATTATACTTTCATACATTAGCAGGTATAAAATTGTAATATTCATTCTGTTCGCACTGCTTGTTCTCCTGATTATCATTCGAAAAAAAATATGTCGCAATGGAGATACTGCCTATAATAAAACCCTGGTTGAGATCGATGTACCAAAAAACGACTACCAGGCGTAATGTACTTGACGAAATTCGATAAGAAATCATTATTTTATATGAAAAATTATATACTGAACCCCGGAAGATCATAAACCGACGCTTCCTCAGGATTGCCTGGGGATTTAGCAGGCCGACACACGAATTTTACGTTTAAGGTCCTTGTATTAATGCAGAACATTAAATATCATTCTCTTAACATCGTATCCATGCTGGTCTTTTCTTTTATGCTGGCGTCTACCATCAACCAGGTAGTTAAGTACAAAATCTCGCCGGGCTATTCCAAGCCGACCACATCGTCCCGCAAGTCATACAATCCGGCGGCCAGGAAGAATTTTGAAGATTACAGGATACTGACGGAATCAGGCTTCTTCAAGGTCGCAAGCGCTTCCGATATTGCCGGCGAGACGCAAGGCGCGTCAGGCTCCATCAGCGAGTTTACCCTCCTCGGGACCATTACCGGTCCGACCAGCATCGCCCGCGCCATGATATTAAAAACAGGTGACACAAGCCCGAAGGTCTTCGCTCTTTACAAGGTGAACAGCGAAACATCGAACGATGTATGGGGGAACAAGCTGGTATGGATCGCCGATTCAAAGGTCTATATTGAGGTCGGCGGCCAGAAGATGACGCTCGAGCTGTATGCGAAAAAGACGGTTGACCCGGCCGCACAGCAGGCTGCCGGGGTCGCTCCCTCCGATGGAGGCGGCCAGCAGCTCAACCAGACCCTCAGCAGAGCGGAAATGAGGCAGAAGGTTTTCAATAACATGGACAACGCGCTCCAGGGGCTCCAGGCCGGTCCCTACCGCGTGAATGGGCAGATCGTCGGCTACCGCCTCATCAACGTCCGGCCGAACAATATCATGTTTAAGCTCGGCGCGCGGAGCGGCGACATAGTCCGGCGCGTCAACGGCCAGCTACTTGACAGCACGCAGAAGCTCATGTCGATGTGGGAATCGATCAAGAACGATCCGAAGATTACCGTTGACCTCGAGAGAAACGGACAGAATATCAGGTACGACTTCAACATAACTGACTGACAAGGAAATGATAATGGACCTATCACTCGCAAGAAAAATGGCGCTGGCTTTCATCCTCATTACGGCGCTGCCATTCATGGATACCGTCGCTCCGGGAGACGGCGCCAGCACGGCGCGCCTCAACGCGGCGCCCAAGAAGGCCCGGAAACCGGCCGTCGAGAAAAAATTCGCCCTCAATTTTAAGGACGTTGAAATAGCAGAATTTATAAACGTGATGGGGCAGATGGTCGGTAAAAACATTATCATTGACGACCGCGTCAAGGGCAAGATCTCGATCAGCTCGGCGAAAAAGGTCCCACTGAGCGAGGCTTACAACGTTATGAAGGCCATACTCGAGGTGAAGGGCCTGGCAATCGTCGAGACCGAGAACCTGATCAAGATCCTCCCCATTGAAGACGCCGTGAAAAAGAACACCTCTGTTATAGTTGATGGAAAGAAGCTTTACGACGAAAAGACCATAACCTACCTTCTCGAGCTCAGGAACGCAGAGGCAAACGAGATCGCCGGCGCCCTCCGCTCCCTGAAGTCAAAATCCTGCGACATCGTTGTGTACCAGTCACTTAACATAATCATTATAACCGGCATAACCTCGGAGGTCAACGGTCTGATCAAGATCGCCCAGACACTCGACGCCAAGGTCGTAGCCGAAGACGGCAAGGGCATCTCCTCCGGTTCGATCCACGTGTACCACCTGGAAAACGCCAATGCCGAAGACCTTGCCGCGGTCCTTGCGCGGATCCCGTTCTCTGAAACCGCCAAGATAGATACCTCCCCGATCCAGCAGCCTGTGGAGCCGTCGGACAAGTCCAAACGGGTCACCGGGCAGCACGGGGCCGCCGGGGACAAGACCTCAAAGCTCTCCATCATAGCGAACAAGGAAACGAACTCGCTCGTCATAACGGCAAAGCCCGATGAGTACCAGGAGATCATGCGGATCATCAAGCAGCTGGATATCGTGCGCGAGCAGGTGCTCATCGAGGCAATGATAGTGGAAGTCAACGTGGAGAATGGCTGGGGATTCGGGATCGACTGGATGCTCGGCAATAAAAGCGGCATTCACATGTACGGCGGCTCCTCGATCAACAGCTCGTCAATTCCGAACTACAAGGTGCCCGACGCCTTCAGCTCGGCAAAGAAGCTCGCCGTTCCTCTGGCCACCGGGTTCCAGCTCGGCTATGTTCCGGACACGAGCGTGCTCGGATTCGCACTCCTCAACGCCTCGGCCACGGACGGGAACTTCAACATCCTGTCAACGCCGCAGATACTGACCGTGGACAACAGCGAGGCCGAGCTGAACGTGGGCGAAGAAATCGGCGTTCCCACGAACAACCGGATCACGGACCAGAACACCACGTTCCAGACATACGAATATAAGACCGTCGGCATCAAGCTGAAGATCACGCCCCATATCACGAAAAAGCAGCGGATCACGCTGGACCTCTACCAGGAGGTCAACTCGATCATCGGGGAGACCCAGCAGCTGACGACCGGCTCCCTTATCCCGCCAAAGCTCGGCAAGCGGGACATCAAGACTAAGGTTACCGTGTATGACGGCAAGACTATCGTCGTCGGCGGTCTCATCAGCAACAAGAAGGACGTCTCGGAGTCGAAGGTGCCGCTCCTCGGTGATATTCCCCTGCTCGGCTGGCTCTTCAAGCACAAGACGGTCAACTACAAGAAAACGAACCTTCTCGTCTTTATTACGCCCTATATAGTCACCAAGAAAAGCAGGCTCGATACCATCACCAAACAGAAGATGGATTCCCAGAAAAGGCTGAGAAAACTGAAATAGACATGGCAAATCTCAAGACCAAATATCTCGGTAAAATACTGGTGGACCGGAAGATTATCTCGCAGGAGGATCTGCAGGAGGCCCTCCTCGCGCAGAAGTCCACCCCGCTCCGCCTGGGGCAGCTGCTCGTGAAGAAAGGGATGGCCACCGAGGAAGAGGTTCTCGCCTGCCTGGCGGAACAGTACGATATCAAGTTCATCCCGACCATTGACTTTAACGACCCGGACAACCTCTTTGCGGGTATCCCGATCCAGTTCATGAAGCGTAACAAGATGGTCCCCTTCAAAAAGAAAGGGAGCACCATCTTCGTCGGTATCGCCGACGTGCTCAACATCCAGCCCCTGGACGATTTGAAGATGATGTATCCGCAGTTCGATTTCGAGGCGGTGCTGACCACCGACGATGAGATACTGGGCATCATCAACCGCCACTTCAACGTGCTGAAAAGCGAATCGACCGACGACGTCATTGAGGACCTCGAGGAGTCAGATTTCGAGATACTGACATCCTCGATATCCGAGACCGAGGACATCGCGGACATGGCCAACGAGGCCCCCATCATCCGCCTGGTCAACACCTTCATAAAGCAGGCGGTCACGGACCGCGCCAGCGACATCCACGTCGAGCCGTACGAAAAGGAGCTGGCCGTGCGGTTCCGCATTGACGGCATACTCTACAGCATGTACACGCCTCCGAAGAAGTACCAGGGCGCCATCCTTTCCCGGATCAAGATCATGGCGAACCTGAATATCGCGGAGAACCGCCTTCCCCAGGACGGGCGCATCCAGCTCAAGATAGCGGGCAAGGACATCGACATCCGCGTGTCGACGTTCCCCACCTACCACGGCGAGCGCATCGTGCTCCGTATCCTGAACAAGTCGGACATGAGCTTCGACCTGGCGGCCATCGGCTTCGACGAGCACGCGCTCAGGGAATTCGACAAGCTCATCAAGAAAACCTACGGCATCGTGCTCGTCACCGGGCCGACGGGAAGCGGTAAATCGACGACCCTGTACAGTGTTTTGCAGCAGCTGAAGAGCGAGGACGTGAACATCCTGACGGTGGAAGACCCGATCGAGTACCAGATCCCCGGCATCGGGCAGATGCAGGTCAAGCCCGGCATCAACCTGACCTTTGCCAGCGGCCTCCGCTCGATCCTCCGCCAGGACCCGGACATCGTCATGGTCGGCGAGATCCGTGACCTGGAAACCGCGGAAATCGCCGTGCAGGCGGCCCTCACCGGCCACCGGGTATTCTCGACCCTGCACACCAACGACGCGGCAAGCGGCATCACGCGGCTCATGGACATGGGCATCGAGCCGTTCCTGATCACATCCTCCGTCAATGCGTACCTGGCCCAGCGGCTGATCCGCAAGATATGCCCCTCCTGCAAGGAGGCGTACAAGCCCTCGCCGAAGTTCCTCTCCGAACTGGGCATCAAGCCGTCGCACCTCAAGGGCGGCAAGCTGTACCGGGGCAAGGGCTGTGACGAATGCCTCAAGACCGGCTATTCCGGAAGGCTCGGCATATTCGAGCTCCTGGTGCTGACGCCCGGCGTGAGGAAAATGATCATGAGCCACAGCGAGGCGCCCCTTATCAAGGAATTCGCGATCAAGGAAGAGGGTATGAAGACGCTGATGCAGGACGGCATCGACAAGGCCATCCAGGGCATCACGACCATCGAGGAGGTCGTCCGCGTCTGCTGATGGAGCGCGGACGCAATGATCCCGGGAGCAGGAAGCAATGATATTTCAATACCAGGCGCTGGACAGGACCGGCAAGACCGTGTCGGACTATATCGACGCACCCTCGGAGGTTAGCGCGCGGCAGAAGGTGCGCGGCCAGGGCCTCTACCTTGTAAAGCTCGTCAGGCAGGAAGTGTCAAACACGCAGGATACCCCGGGGCAGAAAACCTCGTTCCGGGCGATGGCCGAGAAGATCTCCGCAGTCATCAGTCTCCGTTTCGGCACCAAGCAGCTCGGGCTCTTTTCCCGCCAGCTCGCGACACTGTTGAAGGCGGGACTTCCCCTGCCCGTTGCGATAGCCGATATCGTGGAGCAGATTGACAACAGGCAGTTCAGGAACATCATAGCGGACATCAAGGAAAAAATCGAGCAGGGCTCCTCCTTCTCAAACGCGCTCGCGCAGCACAAGGTGCTCTTCCCCGACATGTACATCAGCATGGTCCGCGTGGGCGAGAGCCTCGGCTCGCTCGACCATGTCATAGCCCGGCTCGCGGACCTGGAGGAAAAGCAGAACGTACTGACGAGCAAGATCCGATCGGCCATGTATTACCCGGCCTTCATGCTTCTCTTCGCAATGGCGGTGACCGCCTTCCTCATGACCAGCGTCATACCGACCATCGCGGGCATGTTCGAGGACCAGGAACGCGCCCTTCCCTTCGTGACACGGATGATTATCGGGCTCAGCAATTTCATGGCCAGCTTCTGGTACATACCGCTCGCTCTCTTGCTGGCGGCGATCTATATCTTTCACCGCTACAAGCAGACGCCCGCCGGCAGACGCAAGGTAGACGAGCTCAAGCTGAAAATTCCCCTCGTCAGCAACCTGTACAAAAGGCTGATCGTATTCCGCTTCACGCAGAACCTGGGTGTGCTGCTGAGCAACAAGGTCGACCTGATAAAGTCCTTCGAAATCGTGAAGAAGATCGTCGGAAACGTTATCATAGAAGAGAAAATCGAGGAGGCGGCCAAAAAAATCAGGGAAGGAGCTTCCGTGTCAAATTCGCTCAACAAGTCGGAGTTCCTGCCCAAGCTGGTGCTGGGGATGATATCCGCGGGAGAGGCGAGCGACAACCTGGACACCATGCTCATGAACATCGGGAACGTATATGAAGTCGAGCTTGACCTCACTGTCACGAGCCTGTCGAGCCTGATCGAGCCGATCATCATTATCATCATGGGACTCGTCATCGCGCTCATCGTGATGTCGGTCATACTCCCGATTACGCAGATGAACCTGTTGCTGCAATAATTATGCTTGTATCAATACTGAAATACCCACACAAGGAGACGGCCATGAATATACGGGAAAGACTTGCACAACATATGCAACGCGTCCGCGAAGCGCTCCGCGCGGAGGACGGCTTCACGCTGATCGAGATCATGATTGTCGTATCGATTATCGCCCTGCTCATGGGCGTGCTCGTTGGTCCTCAAATATTCAAAGCGAGAAAACAGGCGAACGTCAGCGCGGCCAGAATGCAGATCCCGAGATTCTCCCTGTCGCTGGAAACATACAGGGAGTCGCACGGCAACTATCCCAGTACCGAAGAAGGGCTCCAGGCGCTGGTGGACGACAAATTATTGAAAGAAAAAGACATCAAAGATCCATGGGGCAACCAGTTTCAATACCGCTACCCCAGCGATCATGATGACGGCGAGTTTGACATCTGGAGCTACGGTGCGGACGGAAAGGAAGGCGGCGAAAGCTTTAATGCCGACATAACAAGCTGGGACGAAGGGGAGGCGAAGAAATAAGCGCGTGCAATGGGCACAACATACGCATTGGCCGGTAAAAAAAAGGCGCCTGGCAACAGTGGCTTTACGCTTGTCGAGATCGTGGTCGTCATTGCGATCGTGGGCATACTTTTCATGATCGCCGCGCCCCGAGTCACCCGCGTTTTCAGCACTCAGCGGGAAAACTTCGCGATTTTCACCGGTATGATAGTCAGGACCTTCGATGACGCGTTTCTCCACAACAGGACAAACTATCTCATCATCCACCTGCAGAGTCCGGACCCGGAGGATTCAATGGGCCAGACCGACATTTTCAACCGCAGCAATGGCATCTCGGTGCTTACCATCGTTGACGGGGAATTCATCAACAGCAAGCTCAAGGCGCTCAGGTTCAAGGGTTTCTCAGATGCATTCCGGATAGAGGAAGTCCTCCTGTCCACCGGGGAAAAAATCAGTATCGGCTACGTGATGATTCCCTTCTACCCGCAGGGATACTCCGACAACGCCATTATCCACGTGCTGGTCAACGGTGAACAGCAGTGGTCCGTCAGGATCGACAAGCACATGAAAGAGCCGAAAGTCGTGGAGGGATGGATAACCTATGAAGCGGAATAGGGGCTTCGTACTGGTCGAGATACTGATCGCGCTCGCCATCCTCTCCATCGTGCTGCTGAGCGTCATCTCCGGCGTCACCTCGAGCGTGTACGTCATCTCAGGCATGAAGAATTACACCTGCGCCATGTTCATTGCCAGATCGCGCATGAACGACTTTTTGCTGAAAAACATGCGCGGGACCGACATCAGGGACGAACCGGCAAAGGGCTATGACGGCTTCAAGGTCACCAGGGTCACGAAGCGGTTCGAGCACCCGATGATAGACCTCGGCCCGTTCAGCGCGAACAAGACGGACATCATCGTAACCTGGAACGAACGGGGAAACGAGCGGGAATATATAATATCGTACATCTACCAGACACAATGACAGCAAAACACGCTTACACGGTATCTTCCGCGGGCACCGGGCCCGCAACAACGCCCCGGAACGCTGGGTTCACCCTGATCGAGATCATGGTGGCGGTAGCCATCGGATCGATAATCCTGATCATGGCGTACGCCTCGTACCGCTCGATTTTTGAAACAATCAAGCGCTCCACCGGCCTGTCCGAGTTTTACGAAAACGTCAACCTGGCCCTCCTGAGCATAGACCGGGACATATCGAACGCCTATTTCACGCGCACGAACAAGAACATTACCTTCATCTGCGAGACCGACGGGAGCGACAGCAGGCTGAACTTCGTCACTGTCAACCACAACGATTACAATTTCATCGGGACCGCGAATACCCCGGTACGGTCAAGCGACGTGCGCGAAGTCGGCTATTTTCTCAGGGCGGACAAGAAAACCCAGGGGCTTTCCTATCTCATAAAGCGTGAAAAGTTCAACTACTGGGAGGATGACCCGCTCGAGGGCGGCACGGAGAACATACTCCTTCCAAACGTTGTCAGTCTCAAGTTCGAATTCAACCGGGGAAACGACTGGGACGGCAACTGGGACTCGCGCCAGAACAACAATTTTCCCAAGGCCGTAAAAACGACGCTGGTGGTGAAGAACTACCAGGCAAAGGAGGAAACGTTCGAATTTGTCTCGCTGGTCAACATCAGGGAGTTCAAGTAAAATGGGCATACCGAACCGGTTCAGGAGCAACTACCGGGAGCGCGCCCGCGTCCTTGCCGAACGCGGTATACTGTCCTACCTGCGTTCCCCGTCCGGGTATGTCCTCATAATCGTCCTCATTCTCACTACCCTGCTCGTGTCGGTAGCGGGCGAGTTCATCGCCGTCGCGCACGTCAATATCGGGTACGGGCAGAAGCTGAAGAACCAGCTCAAGGCGAGCTACCTGGCAAAATCGGGCATACAGCTCGCCCAGTTCATCCTGTATGCAGACCTCAAGGGCGTAACGACCGAGATGCTTACCGGGAAGCCGACGGACAAGGAGATCGACTCCTACAACGACCTGTGGGCCATCAACTTTCCCGCCATCCCGATAGACGACGGCACGCTCAAGATACAGATCTCCGACGAGAACGCGAAGATCAACCTGAGCATCCTGGCCAACGAGTTTACCGACAGGACAAAGCTCTATTTCTTCACACAGAATTTTTTCATGAACATGGGTCTTCCCATCGATTTTGCCGACGCCATTCACGACTGGGTCGACGTGGACGACTCCCGCATGCCCTACGGCTCGGAGGGAGGGGACTTCTACCAGTCGCAGACGCCGCCCTATAACGCCAAGAACAACGCGATGGACAGCATCGACGAGCTGTTGCTGTTAAAAGACATGACGCCCCTCATTTTTTACGGCAAGGGCGGCGGCAACACCGAGGCGGAGAAGAACGAGCAGAACCTGGTCGAACACAACAAGGGGAACATAGACCTGGACCTGGATAAAATCCGCGAGCTCGTCGGCGGAGCCGGGCCCAACACTGAGGACGCCGCCGCGAACAGGGAACTGACCGCCATCGGCAAGGAAAAGAGCAGGATGCTGTCGGATTACTTCACCTCGTACGGTGACCGGAACGATTACCTGAGCGAATTCAACAAGATCAACATCAACACGGCATCATACCGGGTATTATCTGCGTTGACAGATAAAATGACCCCTGATATTGTGACGGAGATTATTAACAGGAGACTGGTACAGCCATTCAAGACGGTCGATGAAATCAAGGACATGATCGGCGACCAGACGGTGCTGGACCGTCTCAGCGTTAAATCCCATATTTTCAAGATCCTCACGACCGCTGACTTCGGAAACACGCGGGTGAAGATCACTGCGTATTATAACCGCGACATGCGGAATTTATATTACTGGTGCGAAGAATAATACCGCGGGGTGGTTCCCTTGTTCGAGAATATCGCTGCCATTGACGTCGGGACGCATTCCATAAAACTCGTGACCGTGAAGACCGGGTTCCGGGACTTCCAGCTCAAGGCATTCAATTACGAGGACATCGACCTCGATGCCGAAGACCGGAACGCCGGAATGGTCGCGTCCATACGGAAGATCCTCACCGAGGAGGACCTGTCCGGCTACCGCGTCATCACCAACCTCCCCATGGAATACGAGATCATCCGGACCATCTCGTTCCCCTTCAGCGACGTGGAGAAGATCGCGGATGCGATCCCTTACGAGGCCGAGGAGAACATACCGTTCAAGCTGGAAGACCTGATTCTTGACTTCCAGTCCATGAAGAGCAAGCGGGAAAACGAAGGCCGCATACTCCTCGCCGCGGCCCATAAATCCGTCATACACGACTTCATCCAGCTCCTTAACGCCGGCGGCATCCAGCCTCTCAAGATGGGCATGGAGGCGAACGCCCTGTTCGAGTGCTATCGATATTTCAACAAGATCGAGAGCGAGTCGGTCATCCAGATCGACATCGGGTACAACAAAACGATAATCAACTTCATCGAAAACAATACGCTATTGTACACGCGCTCCATCGCAATCGGCATCAACCGTATCACCGGGGCCATGGCCTCGTATTTCAAAATCAAGCCGTCCGAGGCGGACCGGCTTTACCAGAACCTCAACCTGGACCTGACTTCGCTCGATAACAACGTACAGCGGGACTATTACAAATCGCTCGGCCTCACCCGCCAGCAGCTGCGCAAGGTATATGATACGGCCCGCGAGAGCGTGGACGGGCTGATCGAACAGATCATGCTTACCCGGAAGGCCATGCAGGTGGAGTGCGGCGAGATCACCTACAACCGGGCGCTTATCTCGGGCGGCGGCTCCACCATGACGGGTCTCGGATCCATCCTCTCGGCCCAACTCGATGTCCCGATCGACGCACTTCCCTTTCTTGACGACTACAAGGAGCGCAACATACGGACCCAGTTTCCCATCGCGTTCGGCACGGTCCTCGCTTATATTAACCGCCGCCGCTCGTCCATCAATTTCCTGAAAGGCGAGTTCATACCCGACGTTGCAAGCGAATCGAAAAAGATATACTACCTGTCGGGCGGATTCGCCGCCCTGACGGTGGTCATCCTGATAATCAATTTGATCCTATCAGCGGTGCTGACCGCGCGCTCCAACCGGCAGTACAACCAGATACTCGTCGAACAGTTCAGCCGTTATTTCCAGACGCGCAACGTCAGCAGCGACCCGATCGCCGACGCTAAGAAGCTCATCAAAAAGGAAAAAACCGAGCTCGACTCGGTTTCCAAGCTCGTGCCGAACAGCGGGTCATTCCTCGACATCATGAAAGACATACTTTCGCAGTTCCCCGGCGACAGCAATTTTGTCCTGAATAACCTGGTCTTCAACGAGAGCATCCTCATGATCGAGGGCGTCGCAGGCACCAGCGCGATAGTCGATACCTTCAAGGAAAGCCTGATCAAGACCAAGAAGTTCGAGAACGTCACGCTGAACATCAAGTATTCGCGCCAGAACGAGGTCCGGTTCTCGATGACCATCAAGCATAAGATCACGCCGCCGGCGAAAAAAGAGTAAGGTGCGTCCCCATGATTGAACTGAGCAAACGGGAAACAAGACTTCTACAGATTCTGGGCGTCGTCCTCGGGATCCTGCTCATATATTTCCTCATCATTTCGCCGATCATGGGACTGCGCGAAAGCATAAACCGCGAGTACGAGCAGAACATGACCAACCTCACCATGCTCGACAAGCTGTACGAGGAGTACCAGGATCTAAAGCAGAAAAACTCCCAGTATTCCGCCCAGCTTAACAATACGCGCGGGATCACGTCGCTTATCGAGGAAAACGCACAGAGCCTCAACATTATCAAGAACAAGACCTATACCAGGGACCGGCCGACCGTGGCCCAGGGGAAATACAAAAAGATATCGGCGGATGTTCGTTTCGAAGGTCTCGACATCAATTCGATACTGAACTTTATCTACAAGATGGAAAATTCAGGCATGCTCATACAAATCAGTTACCTGAGGATAAACCAGACGATCAAGGGGCGCAACACCTACGATGCGACCATGACGTTCAACAGCATTACATCACAATGACAGGCGCGGAGCACCGATGGATATCTCGAGCATCAAGAATATCGTACTGACGAACCTGAAAGGGGTTCTGAATTTCAAGGCCCTCTGGCCCAAAATAAAGGAGGCCTTCAAGCTCCCGTACGCGAAAACCTATGTCGCCGCCGCCGTGATCATGACCATGGTGTTCCTCGTTTTCACCTTCCCCTATGACATGCTGATCAGGAAAAAAATGAAAGACCTCGAGAAAACCCTTTTCCGGACAGTCTACATCAGTGAAATCGATTTCAGTCTCATCCGCATGACCGTACTTAACAACATCTACATGGTGCTTCGCAGCGGGAGTGAGATCTCGATACGGAGCGCGGACATCAACATCTCGTTTCTCCGCATCCTGTTCCGGAATGACGTCAAGGGATCGGTCGACCTGACCGGCTTTAAATACGAGTCGGAAAGCTCGAAGATCAATTTCAACCTGCAGGGCAATATCTTCATCGATTACAAGTCATTCAATGACCTTCCACAGGGTGGCGACTTCAACATTTTCATTGAGAACGCTTCGCTCGACATCGGCCAGTTCACGCTTCCGGACACCATGGGCGGCCTGCCCCTGATCCTTCCCCCGATCAAGATAACCTCAGTCAAGGCGGAAGCGGAAATATCGGGAAGAAAGGTGATCCTGAAAAACATACGAATATTCGGCAAGGATCTCAACGGCACGATTACTGGGTCCATCGAAATGTCGAAGATTTTCTGGAGCTCGCGCATCGACATCAAGGTTACCATGAACGCGGACACTCCCCTGTTTGACAATTACCGCGACTTCATTTCGAAGTACATCAATGACCGGAACCAGCTGGTCATCCCTGTCAAGGGCTCCCTGGTCGCTCCCCGGATAGATATTTCGCCGGGCAATTCTTCGGCTCCGGCCCCGGATTCCGACCACCCCATGGACAAAATTCTTCCCGTCCAATGACGCGGCACCGCCCATGAAGATCACCCTTGCCAGACATTCCGGATTTTGCATGGGGGTCAGGAACGCCGTACTGCGCATCATCCACGAGATCAATTCATCGGACGAAGACCTGTACGTGTACGGGCCGCTGATCCACAATCCCCAGACCATAGACGTCCTTCACGGGAGGGGGCTTAGCACGATCGAGTCCCTTGACGATATATCAAACAGGCGCATCGCCATCCGCACGCACGGTATACCGGTTGACGAGCTGCGCATGGTGAAGCGGTGCGCCTCGCACGTCATCAACCTTACCTGTCCACGGGTAGCCCGCGTCCAATCCGTCATTAAAAAGCATTCCGCCGGCGGCAGCCACACCATTATCACCGGCGACAGGGACCATGCCGAGGTCATCGGGCTCATGAGCTACGCCGCAAGCGGCGTATCGGTCATCCCGGACCTGCCGGAAACAGATTCCATACCGCCGGCTGACAGCTATATCCTGGTTTCACAGACGACCTTCGACCGCGAGCTCTACAAACGAATCGTAAGCCGCGTCCAGGCTTCCCTGAACAATGTGACCGTTTTCGACACCATCTGCGATTCGACGCGCCTTCGCCAGGAGGACGTCGTCGTCGGGATCGATGCCGGTACCGATACGCTGGTCGTCGTAGGCGGCAAGAACTCGGCCAACACCAGGCGGCTTGCCCAGATCGGCAGGGACAGCGACATCGCGACGTACCACGTCGAGACGGAGGACGAACTCCGTGAAGAGGACTTCGCCGATTCCAGCAACGTCCTGGTTACCGCCGGCACCTCGACGCCGGGATGGATCATCAACAATATCCTGGAAAAAATCTACACCATCAAGTACATGAAGAGCAATATCTTCGTCAGGGCCTCCCTGTTCCTGCTGGAATTCATCGTCAGGACGAACATCCTGTCTGCGGTCGCCGCCTACTTTGTAACGCTCTTTACCATGCTCTACTGCGGCTTGCCGGACGACCACGCCCTTGCGACTGTCTCTCTGCTCTACATATTCTCCATGTATTCCATAAACAACTACTTCGAAAAGAAGTTCCTCAGGCTCAGCAACCCCTACAAGTACAGGATCTACCGGCGGTTCGGCGTGCCTCTTCTCGTCGCGTCGATACTGTCGATGGCTGCCTCGATGCTCATCACGCTGCGCTACGGACCTGCCGCTACCGGCGTGATAGCCGGATCGTACCTCATGGGGTTCCTGTATTCTACTGCACCGGTCAAGCTGGTAATCAGGAAACTGAATTCCGGGATCGCCAGGAAGCTTTACAATTCAAAAATCGTAACCAGCTTCGGGTGGATCATCGTGACGGTGCTTCTCCCCCTGGTCAGCCATCTGCCCGGCAGTACCGGCCTTGCCGCGCTTTCCTCCCTGGTATTCGGTCTCATCTTTCTACGCACAGCCCTTCTTGACCTTGTCGCATACCAGGGCGACCTGATTCTCGGCCGGGAGACACTGCCGATATGGATCGGAACGGTGAACACCAGGATCATATCCAACGCAGCCGGCGGACTCGGTATCCTCGTCTTCGCCGTGATTACAATCATGACCGTGTCCCCGCTCTTCCTGCTCCCGGTCCTGAACATCGTTTATTTTATGGCGCTCATGTCGTTCATCAACAGGCTGAACTACCTGATAGCCCTTAAATACGAACTACTGGTCGACATCAACTTCATTTTTCTTATTCTGTTCTACCTGATCTTGCGACTTGGATAAAACTGCAAGTTGCCAGCATCCCCCCCGGCCCCCCAAAGGGGGCGCGACGGATCAGTCTTCTCATATCATCTCATCAACTCCCCCCTGTCCCCCAAAGGGGGCACGCGAGATGAGTCTTCTCGTAATAATTCAGTTTCGATTTTACATATCATTAATTCAAGGTCCTGAACAACTTCGCGATTACAAACCGTAATGTAATAATACCCTTACTTCTCATGAAATTATCACGGTATTCATCATTGTCTTTTTTTTCTCTATGCATAGCGCCATCTAACTCAATCGCTATAAGTTTTTCATGACAATAGAAGTCCATAATATTTCGATCGATAGAATGCTGACATCTAAACCTATATCCGGAAATCTGTTTATCTTTTTACCGGGACCATGGCAATCTTTCAGCATCAGTCAAATTGTTTCAAAAATCTCTTGCCAGTTCAACAACATAATCAAGCGTTTCAACACGAGTATTCATAATGACTTTACTTCCCGCTTCTTCTTCCGTGCCCCCTCCGGGGGACAGGGGGGGTGGCTAAGTTATATGCAATATAAAACAATTGACAAAAACAAAATGCTCTGCCCATATCGGGACGGTGAGCGCACTGACCATAAATTCATCAACCGGCCTGTACTGCCTGTTCGGCAGCCCGGTCAGCCACAGCGTGTCCCCGGTCATGCACAACGCCGCCTTCCGCGAGGCCGGGCTCAATGCCGTGTACCTCGCCTTCGAACCGTCAGACATCGGGGGGGCCATGCGCTCCATGAAAGAGCTGGGCATACGCGGCGCCAGCATCACCATCCCCTTCAAGACCGAGGCGCTCCGTCATGCCGATTCGGTCGATCCCCTCGCCGCCGATATCGGTTCGATCAATACGCTGGTCAACAGGGACGGTTCCCTTGCCGGACACAATACGGACGGGCTCGGCGCCGCCGCAGCGCTCGAGCGGGGAAAGGTCAGGATCGAGGGCTCCACCTGTCTCGTCATCGGCAACGGCGGTTCGGCGAGTGCCATAGCCGCGACCCTCGCTGCGAGCGGCGCCCGTATCATCATAACCGGCAGGAACAGTGAGCGGATAGAGCGCCTGGCAGCAGCCATCCGCACACCGGAGCCCGCACGCGCAGTAGAGCTCGTTGCGCTTGACCGCGGGCTCATGGAAACGGTCGATGTCGTTATCAATACGACGCCGGTCGGCATGTCCCCGCGCCCGGACGCAATTCCCATTCCCGAGGACCTGCTCGCCCGGCACCATGCCGTCTTCGACATCGTGTACGCCCCCCACGAAACCAGGCTCCTCGCCGCGGCCCGTGCGCGCGGGTGCGTCGTGATCCACGGGATCGAGATGCTCCTCCACCAGGGCGCCCGGCAGTTCGAGCTCTGGACCGGGCTGACCGCACCCGTCGCTGCCATGCGACGCGCGATCTTTTCTAACCTCGGTATTCCGGCAGATGCTTGAAAAGCTTGACAGGTTCATCAATAACGAACAGCGGTCCGATATCAGCGATTACACGCCGGACCACGTCCTCCGCGTCCTCGAGCGCTTCGGCAACCCGCACAGCTCCCTGAAAGTGATACATGTCGCCGGTACCAACGGCAAGGGTTCGGTCGCGTACATGCTGCAGGCCATATTCACCTCCGCCGGCTACACGGCCGGCCTGTACACCTCGCCCCATCTGCTCGATGTGAACGAGAGGATACGCATCGGGAGCGAGCGTATACCTGAAACCGTGCTCGACCGGTACGCGGATGATATCATAGGAACCGACTGGCCCGGGTACGGCCCCGGGGCGACCTATTTCGACATACTCACCGTGATCGCGTTCCGTTATTTCGCGGACGCGGGCGTCGATATTGCCGTCATCGAGACGGGACTGGGAGGCAGGCTCGATTCGACGAACGTGATCTCGCCGCTCTGCTCGGTCATCACCGATATATCAATGGATCACGCGAACGTCCTCGGCCCGACCGTGGAAGCCATTGCAGCGGAAAAAGCCGGCATCATAAAAAGGGACATCCCCGTCATCACCTCCAACACGATCCCGGGCATAGCGGCCGTTCTTCAAAACAGGGCCGACTTGGTGCAGGCCCCCCTCTACATGATCGGCCGCGATTTCAGGGCCGGTAATATCACGGAGCTTGTCCGCGGGTTCAGGTACGACTACATCCCCATGACCGTTCGCTGCCCGCCGGTCATCGGGATAGAGATACGCCATCCCCTGGACCGCCAGGTTGCCAACAGCGCTCTTGCCGTCACGGCGGCCCTGACCGGGGCTGTTGATTTCCCCGGGGTCGATCCGGCCTCTGTTCGGAAGGGGCTTTCGGTCCTGGAAATCCCCGGCCGGTTCGAGCTCCTGTCCGAACGCCCGGCTGTCCTCTTCGATCCGGCGCACAACGTGGCCGCACTTTCCGAAATGATGAAGCTGGTCAGAAATAAATATCCGGAACACGACATTACCCCTGTCATGACGTTCATGAAAGACAAGGACATTGATGGCATACTATCGGTGCTTGCCGGTGACACGGGCCCCGGGATCGTCTACTATGTTCTCGATGACGATAGGTGCTTCAGGCCGTCAGGCGAGCGATATTCCCGCTTTTTCACCGCTGTAATCGACAACGATACGTCGGAGCTCAATCGCTTCCTGGACAGGAGGGTATCCGTGCGCTCGCTGTTTTTCTTCACCGGATCGTTCCGGCTCTACAGGACCGCGGTCGGCTATGCCGCCCATGCCGGCGGGTTCCGGCCGGCGTGAGGATGACGACGCTGCAAATTAGTTGTTGAAAAAACTCACGCCGTATGCATTGGTGATACTGGATACGGGAGAGAAACGGCATGAGTGAAAGCGATATATCCGCTCTGATGGAGCAGATCAGCGAGACGATCAGGGCGAGCTCGGACGGTGACCTCCCCATAACCAGAACCAGGGAAATGTATGCAAAGCTCCTCAGGCGCTACAACCTGATCGAGCAAAAATATGTGTCAAGCCACGCCAAGGGTTTTGTAAAGGGCCTTCTCTACCACCATAACAATCATAACAGCGCAAACCTCTCCGCGCTATTCCTCGTGAAGGATGGCGTTCCGGTTCCTGTCGCGCACGCCGGCGATCGCCTCCTCCTCGCGGCAATGCCCGAGCTCATCACCCGTGAATATGCATCACTGCTGGACGACGGCATTGCCAGGGTCCGGCTCGGGGACAAGGGCGGGCAGACCTTTTCCATGACCATAAAGAAGATGACCGTGTCAAGGGAATCGATCGTGGTGGCGTCCGTTTCATCAACCCCACTCTTTAACACCGATCATTTCGAATACCTTGCCAGTCTCATGCGCTCAATTTTCGAGCGGACGATGGAGCTGCAATCCCCGATAATGATGATTTACATAAACAACATATCCTCGGAGATCTCCAATATCTTCAGGTCCATGGACGACGGCTCCCTCCACATTGATCAATACCAGCTGAGGATCCCGCGCGGATCATTTGTTCACGCCGGGATATACACCCTGGTAGAGTTCTCGAATTTTATCGTCTCCACTCTCAAATCGAAGTATCCTGCTTCTGTCCATATCTTCGCACTGTCCCTTTCAACCTTCCTCGTGGCGTACGGGGAGGAGATAAAAAACAGCCTTGACCTGAAACGAAACAGGATCAGCATCGAATTTCACGGCAATAGTATACCATATAAAGTTGACCAGATCGAGATCAGCTCGCCCCAGTCGCTGTTCCTGTTCCTGGAAAAGCTATGATCGCCGCCGGGGGAGACCCATGACGAGAAAAAGACAGATCGTGGTTATAGGCTCATCGGACGAATCCCCCGACCTGCCGGGTGCGGTCGCCATCGGCCGTTACATCGCCGAACAGGGCCACGTCCTGATTACCGGAGGACGCGGCGGTGTCATGGAAGCCGCATCGCGCGGCGCGGCCGATGCAGGCGGGATCGTCATCGGCATCCTTCCCGGTGAGAGCATCGATTCCGCAAACCGGTACTGCTCGGTCGTTATCCCGACCGGGCTCGGCTTCGCACGTAACGCTGTCAACATTCTCGCAGCGGATGCAGTTGTCGCCATCGGCGGCAGGTATGGCACCCTGTCCGAGCTCGCGTACGCGAGCCTGTATGGCAGGCCCCTCATCTGCTGCACCTTCGCCGGCGGATGGAGCGCAGGGTACGCTCTTACGCCGGAAGCGGGAGATGCCGGCGGTCCCGTATACGTAGCGCATACCACCGAGGAAGCATGCCACCACCTGGCATTGATATTCGGGAACAGGTAAGGGATCATGACTGTTGAATCCGCCCGCAACGGCAACCTCCCCCTTTCCGGAACCCACGTCCTTGCTATCGACCTTGGCAGCGGAGGCCCGAAATCCGCGGTCATCTCCGATACCGGGCGTGTCATCGCAAGTGCATCGGAACGCGTGCCGATCCTGCTCCTCCCGAACGGCGGCGCAGAGCAGGACCCCGGGGCATGGTGGGCTGGCGCGCTGCGGACCGCGAAAAAAGCGATAACCGGCTCGGGCGCGTCCCCGGACAACATCATCGCCGTCACCTGCACTTCCCAGTTTTCTGTCGTGGTCCCGATCGATGAAAACGGCGACCACCTGATGAATGCCGTGCACTGGCTTGACACGCGCGGCGGCCCGTATAACCGTGAAATTATCCGGGGCTTTCCCTCCATACAGGGATACGGCATCGGCAAGCTCCTGGCCTGGGTGAAACGCACCGGGCTCGCCCCGACCCATTCGGGCGTGGACGGGATCGGCCACATTCTTTTTATAAAGCACGAGCGGCCCGAGATTTTCAGGCGGACCCACAAGTTCCTGGAGCCGATAGACTTTCTCAACCTCCGCCTGACCGGCAGGTGCGCTGCGACACAGGAGAGCATGATCCCCATGCTGGTCATAGATTCCCGGAAATGGGGCTGCACCGAATATGACGCGAAACTGCTCCGGCTCGCAGGCCTGTCGCGCGATATTTTCCCTGACCTGGTCGAAAACAGGGCGCAGGTCGGCACATTGCTGCCTGAAGTCGCCGCGGAGCTCGGTCTTTCGCCATCGACCCCGGTCATCGCCGGATCGAACGACACCAACGCATCGGTGATCGGCTCCGGCGCGGTCCGCGATTTCGACGGCATTATCTACATCGGCACATCGCTCGTGCTGACCTGCCACCTCCCCTTTAAAAAAACCGACCTCTTCCACACAATGACCACGATGCCAAGCGGAATCAGGGACCGCTTCCTCCTCATGGCGGAACAGGGCACCGGCGGAAAGGCGCTCGAGTTCTTCCTTAAAAACATAGTGTATGCCGAAGACGGGTTCGGAACCGGGGCCATCCCCGATGATGTGTACGACCGGGCTAACGCCATTGCCGCCGGCGTCCCTCCCGGCTGCGACGGTGTACTGTTCATGCCGTGGCTGAACGGCACCATCTGCCCCGAGGAGAACGGGGACATCCGCGGTGGCTTTTTCAACCTGTCGCTCAGCTCTACGAGGGGCCAGATGACCAGGGCCGTCATGGAAGGACTCGCGTACAATAGCCGGTGGACGCTCCACTACGCCGAGAAATTCACCGGCCGCAGGTTCCCCTCCTTCAGGTTCGCCGGCGGTGGCGCCCTCTCCGCGCTGTGGGCCCAGATCCACGCCGATATACTCGGCGCGCCCATTCACGTGGTTGACGATCCCACGCGCACGACGCTTCGGGGGGCCGCCCTTCTCGCGTTCAACAAGCTGGGCCGCCGTTCGATCGATGAATTCCCGGACCTGGTTTCAATCACCCGGACGTACACTCCGGAGGAGTCCACGCGTCGGGTGTACGATGCCATGTATACCCAGTTCAGGGAGCTTTTTACCAGGAACAAGAAAATATTTACCGCTCTCAACAGGAAATGAAGCAACGCCTCACGGAGCGGAACGCAATCAAAAAGAACGAGGTTCAAGCCATGACCGATAGTACAGACGCATTCGTTGACCCCTTCAAACCCTACAGGGGACGCTTCGACAGTTACAACCGGATCCCGGAAAAAGGCAGGGACCGGGAAGACATATTCAGGGAGCTTTCCACGATGTCGGAGGAAGAGAACGCCAAATGGAAGAACGGTAAGGTGTCCGGCACGTTCTACCATGCCGGCGCGGAACACCGCGCCTTTCTCAACAGGATATTCTCCCTCTTCTCCCACGTCAACGTGCTCCAGGTAGACCTCTGCCCGAGCATGTCAAAATTCGAAAGCGAGATAGTCGCAATGACCGCAGCCATGATGAACGGCGACGCGGCCCGCGCGTTAAACCCGGAAGACGAGGTATGCGGGACCGTAACCTTCGGCGGCAGCGAGAGCATCATGATGCCCATGAAAGTCTACCGCGACCGGGCCCGCCTGGAAAAGAAAATCACCGAGCCGGAGATCATTCTCCCCATCACCGCGCATCCGGCTTTCCACAAGGCAGGCGAATATTTCGGGATAAAGATGGTCCTCGCCCCGGTCAACGATGATGATTACCTGGTCATACCCGGCGAGGTGAAGAAGCTCATCAACAGGAACACTGTCGCGATAGTCGCCAGTGCCGGTAATTATCCGTACGGGCTTGTCGACCCGATGGAGCAGCTGTCCGGGATCGCGTTGGAGCACGGGATCGGTTTTCATATCGACGGGTGCCTGGGGGGCTTCATCCTCCCCTGGATCGAGAAACTGGGGTACGAGGTGCCGGTTTTCGACTTCCGCCTGCCGGGCCTGACCTCTATGTCCGCTGACACGCACAAATTCGGTTACGGCCTCAAAGGTAACTCGGTGGTCCTGTACCGCAACCCGACGCTGCGCCGGTACCAATTCTTCCAGATGGCCCACTGGCCGGGCGGCATCTACGCCTCCCCGTCGATGACCGGGAGCCGCTCCGGCGGACTGAGCGCCTCGACCTGGGCAACGATGGTCTCACTCGGACAGAAGGGATATTTGGAGGCCGCGCGCGAAATCATGAAAATATCCGATGATATTAAAAAAGGCCTGGCGTCGATCCCCGAGATCCAGGTGGTCGGCAGGGCGACCTTCATCATAAGCATGCGCTCGGACAGTGTCGACATCTTCCACGTCAACGATTACATGAGCTCGAAGGGTTGGCGCTTCAACGGCCTGCAGAACCCCGCAGGCATACACTTCTGTGTGACCGTGCCCCAGACACTGGTGCCGGGCCTGGCTGACCTGCTGATAGAGGACCTCAGGGCGGGCGTCAGCTATGCGAAATCGGCTGTCGGAACAAAGCCGAAGAGCAGCGCGCTCTACGGGATGTCCGGCTCGGTTGAGGGACGTGCCCAGCTGGTGAATGTTCTTTTCGGTACGTTCGAGCATCTGTTCAGGGTGTGAGTTGCGGGGGAAGCCGGTCAGGAAATCCTGTCCGCGTAATAGGAAAGCGACTCCTTGTCGGTAACGGTTATCATGCCGTTCTCAATGCGTATGATGCTGTTGTTTTCCAGGAAACGCAGGCCCTTCCGCGTGAGCTTTGACGGCCCGTAGTCATGGCTCCGCGCAGAACGGGTGAGGTAGCCCTTTACCAGGCCCGCGAGGTCGCCCAGCCTGACTGAATAGCCCCTGTCCCTGAGGATTGCGCACAGCACATAGTGGGGAAACACCTTCTTCTCCTTTTCCCATATCCCGGCGATAATGCCGGGAAGCCCTTCGATCATGTGCGGCACGCGCGTGTATTCCGAAACAAATATCGGCCGTGAGAAATTCAGGTGCACCACATTTGCCATCATGCCGCTCACGCCGGTAATACCGAGGTCAAGGCCGGCCGGTTTCCTCAGATACGACAGCTCGACCGGGACGATCGCGAGCTCTATCCCATGCTTGTAGACGGAATCCGTGACGGCGGAGAAGAACTCCTCACCGCCGGTCATACTGTCAATGACGTAGAGGAGCGGCACCCCGTGGCCAGCAATGATCGAGAGGTACTGCCGTATGACCTCGCGGTACACCGGGTTCCCGAGACGCGAAGTATCGACGATAAACCCGCCGCACAGCTTCAGCAGCAGGGCATTCATCGTAGACGCCGCCTCGGCGCTGATGAAGAACCGCGGGAACGGCAGGCCTTTTCTGAATATCGTAAGGGCCGCAAGGAGAGAATCAAACGGGGAAGCGAGACCCGATACGTAGAGCACAGTGGCCTGTTTGCCGGCCTTGCGAATCTCGTCGAGCCTTCCGGATACGGTGATCTTCCCGCGCCGTTTCCTGAACATGTTTATGAAACCGAAGGCGCCGAGGAAAAGGAAATAGGCCCACTTGAAGGCCGTTGAATAATTGTCGGTTACTTCGCCCGCGTATATTTCCGAGAGGGCCCTGACTGTCTCGTTGTAGTTATCCAGCGAGATCCCTTCGATCAATCGCGCTTCCCCATGACCGATCCGGTCCCTGCCGGCGCCGCGGACCTTTCTCAGGAGGTTCATGATCTCATCCGGCGAATACGCCGCAAGCCTGCTCTTTTCCCTTGCCTGCAGTTCTTCAGCCGTCCTCGCGGTTATGAGCTCCCGGAACGCCCTGCCCCTGATCTTCTCCAGCCCCTTCTTCTTTCCGGATATCTGGATCTTCGTGCTGAAATAGAGCTCGTCGAAGCGGTCAGGGTTCTTGATTGTCTCGACCAGGAGGGACGGGTCCTTCTTGTTCAGGAGCACCTCGTACAGGGCGCGGTAAACCGGGATGGACACGCCTTTCGATTCCGCAAGCTCGATGAGCGGCTCGATGGCATACGCGCCCTCCGCGAGATAGTGAAACTTCTCGCTCATCCGCTCGATAACGCTCTCCGGTCTGAGTCGCAGAACGATGCGGTCCAGCAGGTTGAGCGTCGAGCCCTTCTTCATGATTTGTGCGGCGATGTCGCTCCCGAACCGCCTGTTGCGGCTGTGGACGCTCAGGGAGGTCGCGACCAGGTCGCCAAGGCCCGAGATGTCCATCATGCGCTCCGGCTTGATGCCGAAGAGCTCGCCGAGGCTGACCATCTCGCGCAGCGCCTCGGAGATGAGGGCCCCGGCGAGATTATCGCCGCACCGCGGCAGCGCGCTGATCATGCCGGCCGCTATGGCTGCCGGGTTTTTAAGCGTCCCCCCCACCTCGACTGCCCGGATGTCCTCCGTTTCCCGGCACTGAACGTATTCCGAATCGAGCAGATGCGCCATTGCTGTCCGCGTTTCCGCGTACTGCCCGCCCACGCTCAGACAGGTGTGGTAGCGGCGCGAGACCTCCTCCGCGTGGCTCGGACCGGAAATAGCGACGACTTTTCCCTCAAGGGCGGGGATCGCCCGCTCGATCGCCTGGGATATGGTAAAGACTTCGTTCTGTATCTTGCAGAACCCCTTGGTCAGGAAGCCGACGGCCACGTCGCCGGTGATCAGACCGGAAAGCTTCAGGGAGATGTCATACACGACTTTCGAGGGGGGCGCGAGAATAACCGCCTGGGCGTCCTCTACCGCGTCTTTCATGCTGTTCGTAGCGGTTATGTTCGGAGGGAGTTTGATCCCCGGCAGGAACTCGGCGTTCTCGCACGATTCATTGATGGACAATACGGCCGATTTCTCGTACGCCCAGATATGTACAGATATATGCGGCTTGGATTCCGCTATGTCCTTCGCCACCGCGGTGCCCCATGATCCTGCACCGATAATGGCCACTTTCTTGATCTGGTCCATCACGTACTCGCGTTTTACCGGGATGTCACTATCAGTTCCGGCCGCAACGCCGGCCTCTTACATGTGATCCAGATAGTCTTTCAGCTTACGCGCGCGGGTGGGATGGCGGAGCCGGCGCAGGGCTTTCGCCTCGATCTGCCTGATCCGCTCCCTGGTAACCTTGAAGACGTAGCCCACTTCCTCGAGGGTATGCGAATACCCGTCATCGAGCCCGAACCTCATCCGGATGACTTTCTGTTCACGCGCGGGCAGCGTCGAGAGCACAGTGTTTATCTGCTCTGAGAGGAGCCGGTAGGCGGCCGTGTTGGCCGGCGAATCGACCTCCTTGTCCTCGATGAAATCGCCCAGGAGGGAGTCCTCTTCCTCGCCAACCGGCGTCTCGAGGGAAATCGGCTCGCGGGCGACGTTTTTCACCGCCTTGACCTTCCCGACGACCCACCCGAGGCGGTCAGACAGCTCCTCGGGGCTCGGTTCGCGTCCGAACTCCTGCTGGAACAGCCTGGTTTCGCGCATGACCTTGTTGATCTGCTCGATCATGTGGACCGGGACACGGATGGTCCGCGCCTGGTCGGAGATCGCGCGCGTTATGGCCTGCCGTATCCACCAGGTGGCGTACGTGGAAAACTTGTATCCTTTCTTGTATTCGAACTTGTCAACGGCCTTGATGAGCCCAATGTTGCCTTCCTGAATCAGGTCAAAAAAATGCATGCCGCGGTTGGCATATTTCTTCGCGATGGAGACCACGAGACGGAGGTTCGCGTTGATCAGCTCCTTCTTGGCCACCGATATCTTCTTCTGGCCCGAGGTGATCTGCTGGCCCCAGGCCATGATATCGTCGGCCGTGGCACCCGCTTCCTGCTCTATCCTCCGGATCTTGCGCTCGTTGTTCCGGACGTTCTTTATGACGTCGAGGAGCTCGTCCTTGTTCTTAAGGCCGAGCTCGCGCACGATCTTGGTGATGGTTTCGCCCTTTTCCAGCTTTCTCGCGAGGTGCTTGAGGTCTTTCAGGTCCTTGAGGTACTTGTTCTCCATCTCGGTGAAAAACTCGTAGGTCTCCTGTATTCTGGCCACCATCGACTTGATCTTTACCGAAAGCTTGTTCACCTCGTTATCATTGATCTCGAGGTGCCTGATCGTCTTGCGGATGGTTGCCCGCGACATCTCGATCTTTTCCTTGAACTCTTCCGCCTTCTTGGATTCAGGATCGACCTTCTTGAGCTTGTTGCCCAACTGCAGCATCTTGTTGTCTTCTTCGATGATCACTTTCATCGTCTCATGGAACTTCTTTTCCAGCTTGTCCAGGTCGACCGATGAAAAATAGTAGAGCCGGTTCACCTTGAGCACGTCGGTGAGCTTGATCTTGCCGCTTTTTATCTTGGAATAGTTCTTTATCAGGTCATTGATGAGGAGGGTCGAGTTATACACCGTTTCCTCGATGAGGATCTCGCCTTCCTCTATTCGCTTCGCCAGATCGACTTCCTGGTCACCGGAGAGCAGGGAAACTTTCCCGATCTCCTTGAGGTATAGTCGGATCGGATCGTCGACATGAGAGGTTTCCGTCTGGGTGGAGAGGCTTTTTTTCGCCGACGTGGCGCTCTTTTTGCGCACCCCGGGCAGGGACTGGTCCTTCCTGGTCGACTCCTCGACCACCTCTATCCCCAGCTGGTTGAGCAGGATGAACACGTCATCGATTTTCTCGGAATTCAGCAGTTTGTCGGGAAGAACATCGTTGATCTCGTCATATGTTACTTCGCCATTCTGCTTGCCCAGCTCGATCAACTTTTTGACTTCTGGAACGGCATCCAGTGTCATCTCTTTTTTACTCATGTCGTAATCCTATCCTTATTTATAATTAACCATCAGTAACGATGTGATACGTCCCTGGCGTCAGGCCGCAGGGCAGACCGTGCGTCCGTCCTCAGGAGACCTTGTTATAGACATAATGAAGCATTTTTTCCTTTTCCCTGCGCAACACTTCTATTTCCGTTAGATACATGTTGGCGTTTACACCGGCAGAAGACTTGAGAAGCGCATGATACTTATCTATTTTATCGTCAATCTCCCGCACTTTCATGTTGATATAAATTTCAGTATACGCTGCGTCCGGGTTTATCACGGAATGCTCGGCATTGACGATTTCATTTAAAAAATCCATTTCCCGGCCATTCTGGAAAAAGTCAAATATTTTATCAATGGTAAATTCAGGATCATTGTAATACAATTCAGATATCTTTTTCAGTATTTCCCGCGATATGGCATCGGGTATATCGTTTATGGGATAATCAATGACCACTTTCTCAATCAACTTCGGAGACTGGCACACCAGGCGGGTTATATCCCGGTAACTCCTGGTCGAAATATCAGACTGATCACTTTTTGATATTTGTGTATTTCCGGATTTATGAGGTTGTTGCTTGAGCAGATAGTTTTTAAAGTCGGCGCGCACCGAGTTTTCGTCCACCTCAAGCAGGGTGCTGATTTTCTTCAGATACACGCTTCTCTCGGTCTCGAGCTTCAATTCACGTATTACGCTGAACAGGTTAAGCAGTGTGTTCACCCGCCCGAGCGCCGGGAAATTGTCCATGATACGGTCTATCCTGAACTCGACGGGGATTACGGCCTTGTCCACGATCGCAATGAATTCCCTGGGGCCCTTCTTCATGATATAATCAAACGGGTCGTCCTCGGGAAGCATGGCGATCCTTACATTGATATTCGTCTCCTCCGTGATGTCGAGGGAGCGCACTGCCGCCTTCATGCCGGCCGTATCGGCGTCGTACATGAAGATGATCTCATTGCAATAATGTCCCAGCATCTTGATCTGCTCGTCCGTTATCGCCGTCCCGAGCGGGGCCACCACGTTTTCCAGGCCCGCCTGGTGGCATCCGATCACATCCAGGTACCCCTCAACGACGATGGCGCGGTCCAGGTCCTTGATCGATTCCCGCGCCAGGTTCAACCCGTAAAGTATGCTCCTCTTTTTGAATATGGCCGATTCCGATGAATTGATATACTTGCGGGTATCGTCACCGATGGTCCTTCCGCCGAACGCGATAACATTGCCCGCGATGTCGTATATGGGAAACATGACACGGTTCCGGAAATTGTCGTAATGGCTGTTGGCCCTGGTCTGGCTCGTCCTGATCAGCCCGAGGCTCTCTGCGAGCTCCGCGTCCCGTTTCGACTTGATAAGGTTCCGCGACAGGAAGTCCCATGAATCAGGTGCGAACCCGATGCCGAACCGCTCCATGCTTTCGGGGGTTATCCCCCGCGCTGTTATATACGCCAGTCCCTTCTTGCCTGCCGGCGACTTGATGCAGGCACGGAACTGCTCCATTGCCATTTTGTTCAACCGGAAGAGGGCCTCGTTGAATGAGGTGTCACCACGTTTCTCGTCCCGCAACTCAACCCCGACCATGTCCGCAACGAACCTGACGCTCTCCGGAAATTCCAGCCGCTCCATTTTACCGATGAAGTTGAAGATGTTGCCGCCGGTGTGACAGCCGAAGCAATAGAAAATCTGCTTGTCAGGTGAAACGGTGAATGAAGGCGTCTTTTCCTTGTGGAAGGGACACAGGCCCAGGTAGTTCTTGCCTTTTTTCTTCAGTGAGGGGACATACCGCCTGATAACATCCTGAATGACAACCCTGCTTCGTATCAGATCAAGTGTTTCAGGTTGAATATACAAAGTAGCACCGTAAAGAATTTATTCTTGCACCGACTCATTAATTACTGAAAATGGTTAAAATATGCCCGGTTACACACCGAGACACTGTAATAACCGGTCTTTTCTACGGAATCCTTATTGGGGTATCCCTGCGAAATTGTGGTGCAGATTTTGAATACTTTTACTATTATAGATAATAAAAAATAGCATTTGCGTCAATAGCTTATAAGATTTATTTATAATTTTTACCAGAAATGTCTATAAAAATATTAAATCTTATACATTCATGTCGATATTTAATATAAAGATATCTATACAAGGTTATGGAACGTTTCTAACCTCCAGCCCGATGGTTACCTGTCGCGGATTACAGCTGTAATATAATGATATTATGTCTGAGAAGAAACTGGAGTGTTTACAAGAACATAACCGTGGCATTTTTTATGGGCGTGTGAAAAAACTCTTTTACTTATTAGTAGCAATAATTAGTTATATCCAGTAATAATTCATTGTGAGGTTATCCATGAAAAAAATTGGCATGTTACTGTTGCTTACAGGCGGTTTTTTACTAGTAGGCAATCTGCCATTCAAAATATTCAACTCCCGCCTCAGCGACGCCCATGATTCGATAGTGGTCGCACAATTTTTTAAGACAAATAACGAAGATTCCCAAACCGGCGAAACCACGCACAGGTTTCCAGATTTCTACCGTGGGATTTACCTGACCGTATCGTCAGCGAATAATTTCGAGAAGCTCAAGGGCCTGGTCGCAAAGGCGAAAGCCGCCAACATAAATGCCATGGTGCTCGATGTACAGAGCGCAAAAAACGTAAAATGCATGGTGCCCGCTTCCCACGTCAAATACTGCAGGGAAAACGGCATTCATCCCATAGCCCGCATCGTGGTCTTCCCCGACGGCCTCAGGAGCTTTCCCGTACCGCAGAGCTATCTCCAGGACCGTATTGCCATAGCCGAAGATGCCTGCAAAAATGGATTCACCGAGATCCAGTTCGATTACATCAGGTTCCATGATTCGGGGAGCACCAGGCACCTGACATACGGCCAGCGGTATAAGTTTGTCGAGGACTTCATCATCAGCGCGCGGGCGCGGATCAAGAAATACAATGCCAGGATTGCCGCTGACGTCTTCGGAAGGATTCCCCTGAATAAAAACGATATCATCGGCCAGAACATGGAAAGCCTGGACAAGGTCGTTGACCTGATATGCCCCATGGCCTACCCCTCCCACTACACCTGGAGCAAAAAGTTCTACGCCGACCCGTACTACACCGTGCACGTGACATCGACCCAGGCCAAATTGAGGGCCAAGAACGCCATGATCGTATCATATATCCAGGCGTTCAAAATGAAAATGGCCGGCATCCCTTATGATAAGTATATACAGGACCAGTTGCAGGCGGTGCATGATTCCGGCATCAAGGGCTACATCATGTGGAACGCCCGCCAGGATTACGAAATACCATTTGCGGTGGCCAAGCGCTTCTACGCCAGCAAGGTTTCCAAAAAGGAGAAGCCGGACACCGGCTATTTAGACTGACACGGAAAGGGCGGGGCCGGATGGCCTCGCCCTTTTTTTAATTGTGCCATACCACCCGTTTATCTGCGCTCGTAACCGACCACGAATTCGGTTGTGCCGTCCCTGAGGGTCTTCATCTCGATGACAACGATCCTGTCTTCAGGAAGATCGAAATAAACGTAATTCGGCTTGGGCTGCTCAATGTTGTTAAGCTTGATGTATCGGCCCGATCTCTGATCCAGTACCCACTTTTCCACTGTTACAAGGTGGCGGTTCGGCTGCAGTCTCGCGTCGCACGATTTTTCCTGCGACTCAAGGCCCGTGGTTGTCCTGCCCTCCTCCGCCTTGTCGATGAATATCTTGTAATACGACCGCCGGTCTTTTGAGGGATCGTCAATCTCCGTATCGAGTCCTGTGAACCGAAAATTATACTCATCGGGTTTCTTGTAGGTGATGGTTTTCTCACCCGTTGAGTCGGTCGTCGCGCATCCGACGAACAGCAGGACCGACATGCATAGTGCCGCTACAGGTACAGCGTGCTTCATTCTCCACCTCGCAGGTTTATCGTGTATGGATAATCATAGCTCTCGGTTACCGACTCCACGATGATGTAGCCTTTTTTGTCAATCATCTCGCTGAATATGACCTTTTTCTCGCCCTTGACATCGACCGTTTTGGTTATATACCCCAGCGGGTCAGTCACGGAGACCCGTATCTCGCCGCCGCGGGCGCCTCGCACCTCGAACCGGTCCTTAACGCGGGAATCATAGGACAGCTTGAAGTAGTCCTTATCCCCCTTGAACGAAGTGTACCCTGATATCGTTTTCGCTTTTAGTCCATTGGCCTGCGGCACGTCATTGTTTGGCTCGCGCTCCATGCTTTCATTCTCTTCAAGAGGTGTCACCGAGAGAACATATTCACCGGTCGGCAGTGAATCACGCGAGCGCATCGTGACCTCTATGTAAAAATCTTTATCGGAGAAATAATTGGGGTACGTCTCCTTCTTCCCTGAGCCGGCGTTATTGATGTCGATTATTTTTTCCTGGTTTATATTGTAGATCGAGCATATAGTGTCCATGTCATCCGCCGGTCTCAGTTCTATCCTGTAGGCTGAAGGCCTGGTTACCGTGCAAAGGAACAGGTCACGGTCCTTCCGGGAGTTTATTTTTCCGGTAATGACATTGTTCACGATCCCGTTGGCGGAATCAAAATCGTCATTCTTCTCCATCTCCGCTCCCGCATCACGCTCGAGCATCGTGACCTTGAGCGTATAGGGCTCGTCGTTGTTCGCGGCATATCCCTTCGAGGCGACAATTATATAATAGCTGCCGGATTTCTGGATACCGGCCCCTGTAATCGACTCCGGCTCGCCCGTGCCGCCGTTATCGGACGTTGATATGAGTGTATCGTTCTCATCGTACAGTGAGAGAATTGAATTGATTTCTGTCACTCCCGAAAGGGAGACGGTGATCAGCGCGGGCGTGTCGGAACCGAGCGCGACATCCACAACGTACCAGTCCTCCTCGCGGTGAAGGTTCTCAGTATTTTCATTCATGCGGTTATAGGCCGGGGAGAAATAGCCGGTTATCTCGTTGTCCTGGCGGAGGCTATCGGCCTCGTCCTTCGAGTCATTCGGCTCTGATTCCTCGGAAATGGCCTCCCTGCTTTTCAGCTCGAGCTCGTAGGACGACTCGGTGCTTGATTTTCTCGTGTCCCTGTCGCTCTGCAGAATCTCGAAATAGTAGGTGCCCGGGATAACGCCCAGGTTGCCCAGCCGCTCCGGCGATGACTTTCTGTTATCATCGATCCATTTTAAAAGCCTGGGCTCCTCCTCGCCTTTCCATACTTTCACGGCAAGGTTGATTCCCTTGACACCCGAGCAGTTCACGTCGATTACGCCGGGTTTATCAATGATAAGCCGATAAAAGTCCCTGTCATTGGGGGTATCCATAAATCCCGTGAACCTGGCGTCCAGGGAAATGTCACCCGCAGTGGCAAAGGAATTGTTGGGCTCTTTTTCCTTCTTCCCGTTTTTCGAGCAGGAAGCCAGGGATACGAGAAGCAGCAAAACGGTTATACACGTGATAATCTTCATGGCCGGTCGAACTCTTATCCTGATTTTACATCGTATCTGGTTTTATATATCGGAAAGGGATTGACTGATTTTGTTACTTTACCGATTACATACTGATAAAACGCCAGGAACAGGTGATTGTCAAATAGATTTTTTCCGGGGATCCTTGCATGGCCCGAAAAATGGCGGCCCGCGCCGGGACCGGCCGGCGCAAAAAAATCCCGGACGAGGAGCATATGTCAGACGAGACCAGTATCATACAGGTCGAAATTGAGAAGCCGGTTTTCGGCGGCCTTTTCCTCGGCCGTCATCTCGGGAAGGCCGTTTTCGTCCCGCACGCGGTCCCGGGTGAAACCGTGACCGTGCGGATCCTGTCGGAAAAAAAAGACTACTGTACGGGTGAGATTGACAGCATCACCTCTGCTTCAGGGGACAGGATCATGCCTGCCTGCCCCCTGTACGCCCGGTGCGGTGGATGCTCCTACCTCCACGTCCCGTATGAGAAAGAGCTCGAATTCAAAATGAGCGTACTTATGGACAGCCTTTCCAGGATAGCCGGGATGGACAGTGACGGCCCCCCGCGGCCGGATGTTTTGCATGATCATCGTTTTCACTACCGGAGCCATGCAGCGATCAAGGTCAGATGCGGCAAATCAGGGTTTTTCCGGAAAGGCACCAATGACATTGTCCCGATTGCCGGGACAGGCTGCTTCCTGCTCGACGATGCCATTAACGACCGGGTACGGTCTGATGATGCGCCGCCTGGCGATTACCGGGCCGCGGTTGACTGCTCGGGCTCGGTCGTGACCTCTTTCGACAGGAACCCCACCCTTCGGGAGCGCGAAGCGGGACTCGTCTTCAATCGCGGCATCGACCAGTTCTACCAGGCAAACCGCCTGCTCCGCGGTGCCCTCATGGAACGGGTGGTAACGCTGGCCCGGTGCGGCGAAAATGCCACGTTCCTCGATATCGGCTGCGGAGTCGGGTTTTTCACCCTCCCTCTCGCGCGCGTTTCTAAGAAGGGGCATGGTATCGACATAAACGCCGGAAGCATCCGGTACGCCGTAATGAATGCTGCGGAAAACGGGATACCCAATGTCAAATTCGAAACCCGGCGATCTTCGCAGATCCATCCGGGCAGGGTGAATCCGGAAGTCATCGTGATGGACCCGCCCCGGGCGGGCATTGACAGGCATACCAGGAAAACGATCCTGGCGATGGGGCCCCGCGTTATTGTGTATGTTTCATGCAATCCGTCAACGTTTGCCAGGGACGTGAAGGACTTTGTCGCAGGCGGATATAAAATGGAAACCCTTACGCTGGCGGACATGTTCCCCTGCACACAGCATTTCGAAGTCATATCCAGACTGACGCTCTGAAGAGCAGCTAATACGCGCGTCGGAGAATGCTCCTGCGGATCCAGGACACGATTATCCTGAAGATGCGGATAAACCAGAGCAGAATCTTTTGAAAACCACGGGCAAGCAGGTAGCGCTTTTCGTCCTCGTATCTCTCGATCTCCCGGACACTCAGGTCCTTCCTCGTCAGGTTTTCATCTGCTTCTATGAAAAGCCTGTCAATTTTCGACTGAACATTGATGACGTTGCATTCTACTTCGGTCATGCCGAGCGCCTTGCACGCCTCCAGCCTGCGGAACCCGGCAAGGAGCTCATAATCCTCGGTCACCGTGATCGGGTTCAGGAGCCCGTATTTGCTTATCGACTCCATGAGTTCGGATATGTCGCCGGTATCGATCCGTATGCGGCTTTTTAGTATGATGTCCTGTATACGTACTTTCACGATCTTCTCATTCTCCTTACATGTGACCGAACATTATCATGGTTATGAGCCGGGACACAAAGAATGCCCCTATGATAAGAAAAAACGGGAGCGACAGAAACACCCCGATAAATTCAGATTGTTTAACGACTCCTTTCTCGTACACCTTTCTCCCGAAGTAGTTAACATGGTACCATTTCGGGTCCTGGGCCCTCCTGTACACGTTCCTGAAAATCGCTACTTTTACGCAGAGCAGCAAAATGGTGACAAAGCCGGAGAGGAGCCAGAAAAAATATTTCAGGTTCAACTGCCGTATCAGGTGCGGTTTTGTCAATGCCAATATTATCAGAGCCAGGGCAATCCCCATATTGAGGGCGATGGTAGCAATGAACCAGAACAAATATAAATTCTGCTTATTCTTTACATACATTACTATGATGAGGATATGCAGAGAAAATGAGGTCAAGAGGCAGAATAATAGCGTATAAATAATCATAAAACATCCTACAGGATATAGGATTATTTTTGCGTCGGGAAAATGTCAAGAAGATTAAGTCCGGACGGCTTCCGGATTATCGGTGAAATGCCGCGGGACCGGTTGAACAATCATCCGGCCCTGCGCAACGGTCATTTCAATTCGAGCTTCGATTCGAGATATTTTACCATCTTTTGAGCCCTTGGGTTCGCAGGGTCCGCATCGAGGGCCTTATCGGCATAGAGCCGGGCCTTCCCCGGGTTTTCATGCCGGTTATACAGCTCCGCGAGCGCAACGTAGGCGTCCGCGTTCAACGGATTGATCTCAACGACTTTCAGGAAATAGTCCTTTGCGGCTTTATCGTCCGGGTTCGGAGACCTGTAATGGAATATACCAAGCAGGTAGTTGATGTTCTCTGAAGCCGGGTAGATCCTCAGGGCCTCGCCGCAATATTTTTTGCCCTCATCGCGGTACCGGTTTTTCATCTTATCGGGCAGGAACGACCCGTATACTTCACGATACCTGATCCGGGCCATGCTCTCCAGGAGCTGGAACTTATCGCTCCTGTCGTAGAGCCTGCCGATGTTCCGGTAGCTCTCCTGGAACTCCTTGAGGGCGAACTGGTCAAGACCCTGCTTCAGGTAAATCATACCGAGCGCGAGATGCGCATCCGGGTTGTTCCTGTCCAGCTTCAGCGCTTCCTTGTATTCCCGAATTGCCTCGCCCTCGCCGCCCGTATTCCCATAATAATCGCCGCGGGCCTTGTATATATACGCGTACTTCGCGTTTTCGTCCTCCGCCTTCTGTATGACCCGGTCCCCGACGGAACCGAGCCTGAAGTTCCCGTACCCGACAAGCATGTCACCGAATGACACGGTTTTGAACACGTTCCTGACCTTCATCCTGGCGACGATAAGGTTCTTGTCATTTATAACATACAGCGTATCGCCTTCGCTGACACCCTCCCTGCTGTATAAACGAACCGTGGCCTTGGTTTTCTCCTGCGAGCTCCCGATCAGGTCCTGCTCGTCAAATTCGTCCTTTGAAGAGTACGACACGATTTTTCCCCTGAGTACCGCGGTCCAGCCTTCCTTGTCCGTCATGGTCGGGAATACTGTTATGCGCCGTGAGCCCTCCTCCATCACCATGGAGGCGTACACCGCCGGGGCAGTCATGATCAGCATCGTGATGAAAGCAATCGTCTTTTTCATTTACTTTAAGAACCTCATCGGGTTTAGGGGATTGACGTATTTACGCACCTCGAAATGGACGTGCGCGCCGGTTACCGCACCGGTCATGCCGGAATAGGCTATGACCTGGCCGCGGCTGACCTCGCTGTCCACAGGGGACACGTTTCTGCTGTTGTGGGCGTACACCGTGATATACCCGCCCTCATGCCGGACGATGACCACTTTTCCGTAGCCGGGCTTCCACCCGTTAAAAATGACCCTCCCGTTTCCGGCCGCGCGTATCGGCATTCCGACGTTCGCGCTGATATCTATGCCGCAATGAAAGCGGCGGTCCCGGGTGAACGGGTCAACCCGTGTACCGAATCCCGAAGTGATCCGTCCCCGTATGGGCCAGATGAACAGCTTCCGTGCCGAGGCGATCACTGCCGCTCCCTTCTTCTTTTTGTCCGCCCGTGCCATCTCCGTCCGTGCTTCACTCTCCCGGACATCGGGGAGGAAGAGTTTCTGTCCCGGTCTGAGAACGCCGCCCTTCAGCCTGTTATGGGCCACGATATTCTTCCCGGCGATCCGGTAGCGCCCGGCGATCCTCGACACCGTGTCGCCTTTCTGCACGTTATAATAGATGCCGCGCCTGCTCGGTACGTTGATCAATCGCCCAGGCTGGAGCATGTCAGGGTCGTCGATGCTGTTGATGCTGATTATCAGGTGCTGGTGCACCCCGAACCGCCTGGCGATGTTCCAGAGGTTGTCATTCCTGCGGATCTTGTACCGGCACAGGTGCCAGCGCCTGTCTTTCTCACGCAGCCTGTCAAACTCCTTCATTTGATTTTTCGAGATGACCGTTTTGCCTTTCAGCTGTTTCACCCGGTCATAATCGATGATAGTGTCATCAAACGCGTCGTCGAAAATGATCCTGCCTTCGCCGTCCCCGTCGTTTTCAGCGACCGGCGTCTCCGAGTCCATCTCTATGCCGTGGATGATGATGGCATCCTCAAGTTTGACCGCCTCTTTGTCTTCAGGGCCTGAACCCAGACCCGTATATAAAGCTAGGGAAATTCCGGATAAAGAGCAAACAATAAGGACGGTGAAAATATACTTTTTCATACTAATGAAATCGGAAAAATATAGCATTATCTTTAAAGTTAAGTGGTGATTCAGGCTGTTTTATGGATTATAATAATGATTTCCGGCCATACGAGCCGGTCCGGGCGGGAATTATGCCTCATACTAAAAACCGCCCCTTCCGGGAGGAGGCCGCCGCGTGGCGCCTCATCCCGGAAGAAAGCGGTGTTTATTTCAGTACTGGATTCGGTTCAGGCGTAAGCGGATTGCGGATCCGCTTGCGCTCTTATTTCTTGTCCGGCTCGTTCTTGTCGAAAGCCATGAGGACCATCACCTGGAGCTCATGGCTGCCCTTGTTTTTCGTCCCGAAATTCGTCCCGTAATATGATAATTTATGCGCTGCCTTGGTCCTGTCCGCATCTATGCCATAGGCATAATCCACGAAAAACGGAAGCATGTTCCCAAGGAGCAGCGAGAAAGAGCAGGATACGCTGGTATAGAACCTGCGGGGATACTGCTGTACGAGTTCCTGCTGGGTGATGGCGCCACGACCGACACCGATAACCTCGTTCGTTTTGGGCATGTAGAGCACGTTGAATCCCGGTTGTATCCGCGCATCCCAGAAAGGTATCGGCAGGCCGATCTGCAGGCGCGATATAACATAAAAATTGTGGTAGAATTCTGCGGCGAAATATCCAGGCATGATGGCGTAATCAGCCTGGTAAAACCCGATTTGTTCCGCATTGTTCCGGTCCACCCCGGTGAATAGCCCGCCGTAGATATCGAACTGGAGATTGATGTCATGCTTGAAGTTGTAATATCCGCCCGCGCTAAAATAGAAGCGGTGCGTGTCCTTGATGTTCGACTTGTACCAGACGCCCTCGGTACGGCCCTTCGGCGGCAGCCACGTGTCGTTCCATTTTTCCCTGGTCCAGAGACGGTCATAGTCATACCAGGTGCCATACCCGATCCTCCGGGCATAGTGATACTCCACCCTGAAGAGGTACCCATGCTTGACCCTGGTGAGGCTCTTTTCCTCGACGTCACTCAGCTGCAGCTCTATCCAGGGCTTGAGCTGCCAGTGGCGATTGGGCATGTTGACGTACTTATTCTCGTTAGGAGTGAGGACCGGGAAACGGTAAAAATGATAGGAGGAATGGAAATTGATCCGCGCCGTGAGTATTCTTAAAAAATTGTACTGGAAGAACCCGCCGATGCCGGCATTGTTCCCGCCAAACTCGCGCCGCTCGTCATTGTAACCCCTGTTGTACGACTTCCACCCTGAATAGGTCGAGTGCTCGATCAGCGGCTTAACGCCTGCATATACCCTGTCCGTTTTATAGCCCAGAATGAAAAATATCCTCGTCGTAGTCAGCGTGAACTGCGTGTACAGGTCCGGGTTCTTGTACTTGTCGCCGAACCAGTAATACGCGAACAGCGGCGAGAGATTATTGGATCCCTTGCTGAAGGGCTGATTGACTCCTATGGCGAGGATGTGGTTGTACTCCTGGTGCGTCTCACGGGGGTCCATGTCTTTAACCGTGATTTTGTCGGCATCCTGGCTATACGCCTGGACCCATATGATGCTGACCGCCGCAATGGACGCCAGACAGACAACAACTCTTTTCATAAAGACCTCCGTGATATTTTTTTTCTGCCGGATCGGTCCGGCTACTCATTCTTGACAAAGCCCATGACAAGCATCACCTTGAACTCATGACTGCCGCGGCTGTATTTCTTGAGATAGACTTCATGCGATGCATTGGCGCGCACGGCGTCCATGCCATACGCGTAATCGACGAACAATGGCAGCAGGTTCCCGAGCTTGATCGAGAGCTGGCATGATACGCTCTTGTAAAATCTCCTGGGGTACCCTCCCTTGAGCCACCAGTTCGTGATATTGTTCCTTCCGATGCCGATGACGTCGTTCGTTTTCGGCATGTAGAGCACGTTGAAACCCGGCTGAATCCTGGTCCCCCAGAACGGCAGCGGGATCCCGACCTGGAAACGTGAGACCAGGTAGAAAGCGCTCTGGAATTCCGTGTTGAAGTAGCCGGGCATGACAGCGTGGTCCGCCTGGCTGTAGCCAATCTGCTCCGCGTTGTTGCGGTCGACACCGGTAAAGAACCCGCCGTAGAAGTCGAAGAGAATGTTATAATCACCCTTGAAGTTGTAATACCCGCCGGTGTTGAAATAGAGCCGGTGAGTGTCTCGAATCTTTGACCGGTACCAGGTGCCCAGCGTCGCGTTAACAGGGGGGACGGTGTACCCGCTCGGCAACCACATGCCGTCATAGCGCTCGCGGAACCACATCCGGTCGTAGTCATACCAGGTGCCGTATCCGATCCTGCGGGCATACTGGTACTCGACCCTGAAGAGGTAACCGTGAAGGACGCGGTTAAGGTCCTTCTGATCCAGGTCGCTGAGGATCAGCTCTGCCCCCGGCTTGACCTGCCAGTGATTGTTCGGGATATTTATAATCTTGTTCTCGTTTGCCGAAATGATGGGGAACCGGTAAAAATGATACGAGGGATGGACAAAAACCCGCGTGGACAGGATCCGAAGCCAGTTATACTGGAAGAAGATGCTCCCGCCGACATTATTTCCCTTGATCGACCGTCCCCTGTCGAGGTAGCCGCGGTTATAGGACCGGTAGCCGGCATAGGTGCTATGCTCGATAAGGGGCTTTACGCCGGTATATACCCTGTCGGTTCTATAGGCAGCTATTGCAAATATTCTCGTGGTGGTGACAGTGACCTGCGTGTACAGGTCCGGGTTCTTGAAGTTTTCCCCGAACCAGAAATAAGCGAAGATGGGCGATTGCATGTTCGTGCCGTCGCTGATATGGAAATCATCGCCCAGTACAAGGAGATGCTGATACGGCTTCTTCACCTTTTTGGGCGTCATTACATCCTTTTCAGCCGCTTCTTCAGCGCCGAAAGAACTGGCCCCGATGCAAAAGGAAAGAAACACGCAGGCTAGTAGAAAAATAAACCGTTTCATCATGCGCCCCTCCAAAATCCAGATTTTTTCAGCCGGGTCCGCGATCAACAGTACCATGAAAAAATGTTTTTTCTTACTATAATACGACAATATGCCGCTCGTGTGTATATCTCGGTACGCATCGCTCCCTGCATGTGGCACGGGGCGTATATTTTTTAAAAAATGTTACAACATCGTTATAGATTATTAATGAACAGATCAATAAAAATATCAAGCAAAAAAAATCTACGATACTCGTCTCGTATGGATCAAAGGTTTCGAGAAATGCTGCAGTAATCGATTATTGTCATTTTTTTGTTTTTCTCGGCTTGATACGCCAGTCTATGCCCCTTTCTGCGAGGTAGTCTTCAAATTCTTGACGCGTGTTAAAATAATACAGGTAGGGGGAATCAAAAAACTCGCACTCCTCTTCCAGGTTGCCGTGATTGCGGCATATTCGGGGACGAATATCGTAGATGCTGCACTGGTGGTTGTCGGCCAGGTTCTCGCAGGGGCTCCTGAACTCGACATGCCATTTTTTGTCATGATCGACAAACACGTGCACGCTCTTGTGGGAAAGGTACCAGCGTATGTTGTCAAAATCGTTTTTGGCCGTCGGCCTGTCGATCTCGATCGCCGTGTACTGGCAGCACCTGCTCCCGCACTCCATGCAGGGCGGAATGTATGACTCCTTTTCTTTTTCTTTTGCCTTCATTCGTTTATCATTATCTCCTTCCAGGCTCCAGGCCGGGACACGGTTTGGATGCGCGTATATAGTTTAGCAGATCCGTCGACTTGATGAGATCCGTTTTTTCCCTGGAGCAGAAGAGGTCGGCCGCCCGGCCATGGATCCATGCGCCGTACCCGGCTGCCTGCAGGGGTGAAAGCCTCCTCAGCATCAACGCTCCGATGATACCCGAGAGCACGTCGCCCGAGCCGGCCGCGGCAAGCGCGGGATTGCCCGTGGTGTTGACCAGGAAGCGGTCACCATCGGTAACGATCGACGACGGTCCCTTGAGCACCGTCGTGCAGGAGAGTCCCCTTGCGAGGCTGCCCGCGGACCCGTGCCTGTCATTCCGTATCTCGTCCACGGTCGCACCGGTCAGAAGGGATGCTTCCTTGAAATGCGGGGTCAGTATGATCCGGGTCGAGAGGTCCGGCTTCCCATTTTTCATGAAGCCTGCAAGGTGGAACAGGCCGTCCCCGTCAACCAGCATTCGTGTGATCCCGAAATCCCGCGTCGAGGAAAAAATCGTCTCGCACACGGCGCGCGCCAGCGGGCCGCGTGCCATCCCGGGACCGATGAGCACCGCCCCGAACTGTTTTTTCTCGAACAGGTCGGCAAGCGCGGCCCGAATCGCGACCGGATCGGGCGCTGCCGTGTCCAGGTCAGGAGCTATTGACATGGTTATTAGCTCGGGAATCGTTCCGGCGATGATGCTCCTGGCGCCCGCGGTAGTCAGTAGCGAGCAGATGCCCACGCCGGTCTCGAAAGCGGCGCGGGCCGCCATCATTATGGCGCCTTCCATGCCGTCAAACCCGCCGACCAGGAGCAGGTGCCCCCGCTCTCCCTTGTGGGTATCGGCGCGCGCTGCGTATTCGGACTCTATACCTGCGATATCGTTATTCCTGAAAAAATCCTCGTCAATAAGCTCTGTTTTAAGCCGGTCGGAGTTCGTGAGCGACGCCGGGAAGCCGATGTCAGCCACCGCAAGCACGCCGGTGTAGCTTTTGCCCGGGTAGGTGACCAGCGAGAGCTTCGGCAGACCGATCGTCACCGTGCTGTCCGCGATCACCGCCTCTCCCTCGGGCGCCCTGCCGTCCGACCCGAGGCCGCTGGGAACATCGATTGAAAGCACGTACGAGTCTGAATCGTTGACGGCCCGTATGACCTCCGCGGTAATCCCGTGCGCCGCTCCGCTGAATCCGGTCCCTAGCATCGCGTCGATAATGCAGGCATATCCATCCAGGTCCAGGCCCGCAAGGTCCGCGACGGTTTCGATGCGGCGAATACCGATGCCTGCCTTCCCGCACAGGTCATGGTACACGCGGGCCGTTTCCGAGATCTTATCCACGGGCCCGACGGCGAACACGTCTGCCGGAATGCTTGCGTTTGCCAGGAAATAGGCAGCCACGTACCCGTCGCCGCCGTTATTGCCGGTACCTGCGAACACTGCGACCCGGCCGCCGCACGGCATCAGGGAGGCAGCGCGATCGGCGACCGCCCTGCCGGCCAGTCCCATGAGGACGACGGCAGGCATCCCGTTCTCCCGGATGGTTATTCGATCAATCTCCTGCATTTCAGCGGCGGTGACGACTTTCACGGGGTTACTCCCATTTCATTATTTCAATACCGCTCTTCTGCACGTGGTAGGAGTATATTGTGCCCGATTCATCGAGCAGTATCCTCGAGTAGTAATTGCGCTTGATTTTCATGTTCATGTACACGTTATTGATTATGTTGCCGTCCAGGTTCGCGACCTCGAACTTCGCCTCGTCATTGCTGACGTTCCACAGGTATATGTATTTATCATCGATTATATCGAATAGCACGTTCTTCGGGTCCGGGATTTCCATGATGGTCTTCTCTATCCTTCCGTCACCTATCGAAAACTCGAAGATCTTGATGTACTTCAACCTGGTGCCATGATAATAGGAAACGGAGATGAGGAGCGTCTCTCCGTTGCTGAATACCTTGATGTTGTCGATTTTGCCCTCATACACGTTGTTTTCTTCGCGGTCTTTGAACTCGAGCGTATTCAGGTTGTTGTAATAATCTCGGTTCTTACCGGTAAAGCGGTAGATGGTCCACGAGTCCGACGATCGTGTAATCACGAACAACCTGTTCTTTGAATCCACGACAAGCCGCTCGATATGGTACAGCGGCGTGTCGGGCGTCCCCTTCTGGCCAAGTGTGTACTGCAGCTCTCCGGCCTTGTTGAAGACCAGGATGTACGACGGCGAAAAATCGATGCTGTCCGTCCCTGCGTCATGCCGGGTTTTCGAATCCCGTATCTGTGAGAACTTATTCTGCACGTAGATATTGTTGTCCTCATCCATCGCGATATTGCCGATGGTGCCGAAATTGAAGCTTTCAGCCGTGATATCCTTCGTGTTTAAATTTTTAATTGTACCGATGATAAGCTCGACATCGCCGTTTGGTTTCATGACCTGTAAGCGCCGAAGCTCGTTGTCAGCCACACATATGTTGTTATCATACAGGCTGATTCCGACAGAGAGGTCCTCCAGGCCGTATTCGTCGGTTTTTATCAATACGTTGCCCGGCTTGGTACCGTTACGAATAAAAGCTACCCTTTTCGGGTTTAAAGTGGTCGACTTCCAGAATGAACAGTCTGTCAGAACCAGTGGGAAAACAAGCAAAATCAGCCATTTCTTCATGTCGCCTCGCCCGCGACCGCCCCATGTCATACGGGACGGATTGTATTGAGTTTTATAATGCCGGCCCGTGCAGCCGTACTATGCGATTAGAATCAAGGGCATGATAATTTTCAAGATAATTTTGGTGAATCACCGGTAAATCTTGTCCCGGGCTATTGTTATTCGCCTTGACAAAAAACACACAGATAAAAGATAGTAAAAATTGACTTACAAGCCATTCCCTCGCGACATTATCGCGTCAGAGAGTCCGGGATCCGGCCCGAATACAAAAGCCGCCCGGTCAGTCACCGGTCATGGAGGGGATTGAACGGCAATCATAATCTTTCCTGGAGAGGTGCATCATGGATTTTAAACTTACCGAAGAACAGCAGATGTTAAAAGATACCGTCCGGCAATTCGCCGAGAACGAGCTCAAGCCGAAGGCCGAGCACTATGACAGGACCCACGAGTTTCCAATGGAGCATGTCAAGAAGCTCGGAGAAATGGGGATCATGGGTATCGTATACCCGGACAAGTACAACGGGGCCGGCATGGACTACGTGAGCTACGCGATCGCAGTCGAAGAGGTGTCGCGGGGCGACGCTGCGACCGGCACCATCGTTTCAGCCCATAACTCGCTCTGTCTTTCACCCATTTATTATTTCGCCTCCGAAGAGCTCAAGCAGAAATACCTGACCAAACTGACAACCGGCGAGTACATAGGCTGCTTCGGCATTACCGAGCCGGAAGCCGGCTCCGATGCTGCGGGCACCAAGACGACCGCCGTGCTGGAAAACGGCAACTGGGTCCTCAACGGGACCAAGAACTTCATCACCAACGGCGGCCCGGCGCAGGTCGCTGTCGTCACGGCCATTACGGACAAGGGGATCGGCCATAAGGGGCTGAGCTTCTTCCTTATCGAGAAAGGGACCCCCGGCTTCAGCGTAGGCAAGACCGAGGACAAGCTCGGGATCTGCGCCTCCTCCACGACCGAGCTCGTATTTGACAATTGCAAGATTCCGGAAGGCAACATGATCGGGAAGCGCGGTGACGGCTTCAAGATCGCCATGCATACGCTCGACGGCGGCCGGGTCGGGATCGCCGCACAGGCGGTCGGAATCTCGCAGGCCGCGCTTGACGCCGCGGTTGTGTACGCGAAGGACCGCAAGCAGTTCGGAAAGCCGATCTCCGACAACCAGGCGCTGCAGTGGATGATCGCCGACATGGCCACCGAGATCGAGGCGTCCCGCCTCCTGGTCTACCAGGCGGCGTCCCTCATCGGGACCGGCGACCGCCAGCGCTACTCCAAGTACGCAGCCATGGCGAAGCTCTTCGCGTCCGAGACCTCGCACCGCGCCACGCACAAGGCGATCCAGATTTTCGGGGGCTACGGCTACGTGAAGGACTACCCGGTCGAGCGGTTCTACCGCGACGCCCGGATCACCGAGATATACGAGGGAACGTCCGAGATACAGCGGCTCGTCATCGCCAGCAACGTGCTGCGTGAATACTAGGATACCGGCGGAGGAACTGAATGAAAACTGAAATTACGAAGCTATTCGGCATCAAGTACCCGATCGTGCTCTCCGGCATGAGCTGGATCAGCACTCCCGAGCTGGTCGCCGCGGTCGCAAACGCGGGCGGGCTCGGCATACTGGCGACGGGCATACTCAAGCCCGAGGAAACGCGGGAATACATACAGCGGACGCGCACGCTCACGAAGAACCCCTTCGCCGCCAACGTCACGCTCTATTTCCCCGGCGCCGAACAGAATGCAAAGGTGCTCATCGAGGAAAAAGTCCCGGTCGTCAACTACTCGCTCGGCAAAGGCGACTGGATATGCAAGGCCGTGCATGCCTACGGCGGCAAGGTCATCGCAACGGTTACAACCATGAAACACGCGCTGGCGGCGCAGAAGGACGGCGCGGACGCCCTCCTGGTTACCGGCCACGAGGCCGCTGGCCACGGCGGCGATGTGACCTCCCTGGTCCTGGTCCCCACGCTTGCCGACGGGGTGAAGATCCCGATCATCGCGGCCGGCGGTTTCGCCGACGGGCGCGGCCTCGCCGCGGCCCTGCTGATCGGAGCCGATGCCATCGCCATGGGGACCCGCTTCATGAACTCGAAGGAAAGCCCCGTGCACGCGTCACAGAAAGCCATGAGCAACGAGATCGACGCGTTCCAGACCGTGTACACGAACAAGGTCGACGGCCTGTATGCGCGCGTCATGAAGTCCAAAGGCTCCGAGCGGATCATAAAAAAGAGGCTCAACCTGATCAACGCGGCGTTCCTCTCGAAGAAGATAGCAGGCATTGTCGGCATGCCCTGGCTCAAGGTCATGGTCGGCATCATGCTCATGGGGCCGAAGAAAGCACTGCAGATGGCCCGCATGGCGAACGGCTTTTTCGCCTTCCAGGTCGGGACGATGGACGGCGACAACGACAAAGGCGTTCTACCCATCGGTCAGGTGAGCGGGATCATCCATGACACGCCTGCAGTCAAGCAAATCATAGAACGCATAGTCAGCGAAGCGAAAGTGGCGCAGAAAAAACTGGCCACGAAGCTTTGAGAAACAGAAAAGCCCGCGTAACAGTGCGCGGGCTTTTTTTATCAATTTCTATTGACAATTGCCGGTGTATTTAGTATCTACATACTATCATATCGCAAGGAGACGACCATGGGAATAATCAAGGACACCGGCGACACGCTCGCCAAATACGGCGAGATCATCGTCAATAAGACCGAGGAGCTCGCGAAGATCGCGAAGCTCAACCTTGACATCAAGCGGATCGGAATCGATCAGGGAATAGCGGAGAAAGAGCTGGGACGCCATGTGATCTCGCAAATTGACGGAGGAGCGACATCTGTCAGTACTTCCGATCAGAAGGTGAAGGAGCTGCGTGACAGGGTCGCGGGTTACAAGAAAAGCATAGAAGAGAAAAAACTGGAAATCGAAAAAATTAAAGCGGAAGCGAAGCAAAAACTGGAATCCAAGCAGCAGAAAAAACCGGACGGGGGCGATCAGTAGTCTGTCCCATGGCGGTTACCTCTAAGCACGTTATTTCATTCATCAGCTCACAATCCGGAGCCTTTACCAGGAAAGAGATACTGGCCGAACTCATCAAGCAGGGGCCGGCTACCCGCGGTAAAGGGAAACATTCCCGGTCGAAGCGGCGTTCCCCGGAGCAGGACCTCTCTGTCATCGAGGCCACACTCGACGGTCTCGTCGAGGCCCTTTTTCTCAAGAGAGAGAGGAGCCGGTTCATTCGAATCCACCCCTTCAGGGTGGAAGGCATGCTCAGGGCCAACAGCACCGGGAACGCGATCGTCACCACCATCTACGACGACGAGATTATAATAAGAAGAGAAGACATCTCCGGCGCGAACGACACGGACCGGGTATCGGTGCGGATAACCGATTTCAAGAACGGCCGCGCGGTCGGCGTGGTCGAATCGGTCCTCAGTCGTGAAAAAAAGACCTGTTTCGCCCGGGTTGTCTCGGCGACGCAGGCTGAGGTGGTCTACCTCCTGCTCGATGTGCCGGGCGGCAGGGAGGCCGCCTCCCCGCCCCCTGACGAGCAGTTGAAACCGGGCCATATCGCCCTCATAATGCTGGAGGACGGCCTCTACCGAAAACGCCAGCGCTGCTCCCTGGTCGAGGCCTTCACTCCCGATGACGAACGGTACGACCTCGTCCGTGTCATCAACCGGCACTCGCTTCCGGACCCCGGGACCCCGTACCCGGGCGCAGAGGGCGCAGAATTCAGCTCCTCCGACACGGCGCCCCGCACCGACTACACCGGGATCTTCACCGTAACCATTGACGGGGATACGGCCAAGGACTTCGACGACGCCATCTCCATCACGAAAAAAGGCGGCCGCTATACCCTGTATGTCCATATCGCCGACGTGTCGTCCTACGTCACGCCCGGTTCCTCCATCGACCGCGAGGCGCTATCCCGCGGCACCAGCTACTACATAGGCGCGCATGTCATCCCCATGCTGCCCGAGGCCCTTTCCAACGACCTCTGCTCTCTGCGCGAGGGGCTCGACCGCCTCACAATGTCCGTGGAGATGGAGATCGACGCGTCCGGCACGGTGATCGGTCAGAAGTTCACCCGCGGCCGCATCCGGGTGGACCGCCGCCTCACCTACAACCTGGTAGAGCGGATGCTCACCGCGGACGAGCGTGGCCCGCTGGGCGACACGCTTCGCCTCATGCAGGAGCTGGCCAACCTCCTCCATGGCAAGCGCATGAGCCAGGGCGGCCTGGAGCTGGCCCTTACGAACACCGAGCTCGTGTACGAGAACGGCGTGGCGGTCGCCATCAGATACGCGGACCGGCTTCGCAGCAATAATATTATTGAGGAATTCATGCTTGCCGCCAACGTCGCGGTTTCCCGTGTCCTCCGCGAGCATGAGATCCCGACCCTCTACCGCATACACGAGGAGATAAGCCCGGACTCTCTACTCAAGCTGAAGGATTTCCTGAAGCAGCTTCGCATCCCCTTCAAGCCCTCCGGAGACATCGGGGCGCACCTCCAGGAGGTCCTCGCGCGCGTGGCTGGTAAGGAGTTCGAGCACGTTGTCAACCTGGTCATACTGAAATCGCTCATGCAGGCCTATTACGGCGAAGAGCCGGTTGGGCATTTCGGCCTCGGCTTCAAGGACTACACTCACTTTACCTCTCCCATCCGTCGCTACCCGGACCTTGTGGTGCACCGGTGCCTGAAGACCCTTATCGACCGGAAAAAGCCCCCCTACACCCGCGACGAGCTCGTCACCATCGGCGACCGGAGCTCGGAGAAGGAGCGCGTCGCCCAGTCGGCGGAGCGGGACTTCGACAGGATCAAGGCCTGCCGGGTCGTTAAGAGCAGGGTCGGCGAGCTGTTCGCCGGGGTCATCAGCGGCGTCAGCCGGTACGGCTTCTACGTCACCCTGAACGAGATCCCTGTTGAAGGGATGGTGCCGCTCAGGGCGCTGACCGACGATTACTACCTCGTCAAGGAGGACGATTACACGGTCATCGGCAAGCGCTACGGCAAGCGCTTCCGGATCGGCGACGCGATCAGGGTGAAGCTTGCGGCCGTGGACGTTGACCGCATGTTCATAGATTTCAGCGTCGTGCCCTGAAGCAGGCGCCCCTCACGGAACCGGGCCCGCGTAAAAATAATCCTTGAATCAATAGGCGTCCCGGTCCATAACGGTACAATCAAGGAGGGCCCCATGAACCTGACGACACGAAGCGCCGTAACCGGCATTAGAAAATCCGAGACCATACTACTCTTCCTGCCCGAGCGGGAAGATCCGAAACGCGGCACCCCCATACCGGTTGAACTCTCGTTTCTCACCGGCCGCGTCGACCTGTCCCGCTTCAAGGGCAAAAGTTCCGAAGCCATGTTCATCCCTCTCGCCGGCACGCCGGCGGTCATCATCTGCGGCCTCGGCAAAGCGGACGAGATCGACATGGAATCCCTGCGCCGCTCCGCTTCCGTTGCGACCGGTCTCTGCCGCGACAGGTCCATCACCTCCGTGACCGTGCTCCTGCCGCAGGTCAAAGGCCTTGACGGCGCCAGCGTCCTCGAGTCCGTTGCAGAGGGACTCATCCTGTCAAATTACAGCTATAACAAATACAAAACCGCCGGCGGCGATAACGGGAAAGTCCTCCTGAAAAGCGCTGTCTTCCTTACCGGGGAGAAAAAAGCCGCATCGATACTGAAGAAGGTCGGGATCGTCTCACGCAACACCCTGCTCTGCCGCGACCTCATCAACGAGATCAGTGAAAAGTCGGACCCGCTCGGCATTGCCCGCGAGGCGCGGACACTGGGCAGACTGCCCGGCGTTACCTGCACCGTGTACGGCAAGAAAGAGATAGAGAAGATGAAGATGGGCCTCCTGCTGGCGGTCAACAAGGGAAGCCGGCGGCCGCCAGCCCTCGTTGTGCTCGCGTACCGGGGCAATCCCCGGAGCACAAAATTTTTCTCGATCATCGGGAAGGGCATCACCTTCGACTCGGGCGGCATGAACCTCAAGCCGTCCGGCCACATCGAGGACATGCGCACCGACATGGCCGGCGCCGCGGCGGCCATGTTCACCCTTAAGGCGGTCGCCGAGCTGAAGCTGCCGAAAAACGTTTACGCAGTGCTGCCCCTGACCGAGAACATGCTTTCGAACGACTCCTACCGCCCCGGCGACGTGTTCACCGCGTACGACGGCACCACGGTGGAGATCGGCAATACCGACGCGGAGGGCCGACTCATCCTCGCGGACGCCATCGCCTTCACCGAAAAGCGCCTGAGACCCGAATGCATCGTCGACATCGCGACCCTGACCGGAGCCTGCGTGGTTACGTTCGGTGAGATCGTGGCCGGATACCTTACCACTGACGATGCTCTGGGCCGCCTCCTGGAGGATGCAGGCAACGCGACCGGCGAGGTCATCTGGAGGCTTCCCCTGCACAGGGATTACGAGGAAAATTTAAAGTCCGACATCGCGGACATCAGCAATATTTCGGCCGAGAAAAATTCGGGGACCATCATGGGCGGGATGTTTTTGAAGAAGTTCGTAAAAACGAAGAAATGGGCCCATATCGATATCGCCGGCACGGCGCGGAATTCCAAGCCGCGGAGTTACCGGCCCAAGAACGCAACCGGCTTCGGTGTGCGGCTTATCGTCGAGGCGGTCGCCAGCTGGAAGGGCTAGGTGAACCGGTAGCCTTTTTCCTTGAACAGCTTCATGCAGGAATCAACGACCGCCGGGTCATAGAGCGCTCCCCTGTTCATCCCGATCTCCTCAAGAGCGCCCTCGATACCCACGCCGCCCTTGTACGGCCTGTCGATCGTCATCGCCTCTATGACGTCCGCGACGCAGATGATCTTCGCCTCGAGCAGAATATCCCCGTCCTTCAGCCCCCGCGGGTAGCCCGAACCATTCAGCTTTTCATGGTGCTGGTACACGATCTCGGCGATCGGCCACGGAAAGTCGATCGATTTCAGTATGTCATATCCCACCTGCGGGTGCTTCTTGATGAGCATGAACTCGACCTCATCGAGCTTGCCGTGCTTGTTCAGTATTTCCGATGGCACGTAGATCTTGCCGATATCGTGGATCAGGCCCGCCATCCGGATCCCCTCTATCGTGTGATCGGGAAGGCCCATGACCCGGGCTATCTCCGAGGCGACCTCAGCCACGCGGTGCTGGTGGCCGGCCGTGTACTGGTCCCTCGACTCAAGCGCATAGCCCATCGAAACGACAATGCCGTCCAGGGTCGTCCGGAGCTTGCCCATGCTCTGGTTGAGCTCGGCGGTGCGGGCCTCGACGATCTCCTCCAGGTGGTAGCGGTACTGGATGATTTCGGCCTCGACCCTCTTCCGCTCGGTAATGTCCCGCGTGATATAGACGAGACCGATGTCCTGGCGGTCACTGTCCTTCATAACGGCGATGCTGGACTCGACCGGGATGGTCCGTCCCACGGCGGTCAGAAACCGGTGCTCCACACTCTTGATCTGGCCCTGGTTGGAGCGTACGGCGGTGCTCAGCTCGTTGAACTCTTCATCGCTTATGAAAGACGTGATGTTCCTGCCGATTATCTCGTTTTTGGAGGAGGATTCCAGGAGCTTCATGGTGGCATCGTTAACGAAGATGATATTACCCTCGTTGTCGCTCAGTAGAAAACTGTCGGTGGAGATCCTGATGGCGCCGAGGAGACGGGCGTAATCGACTTCGAAGAGCTTGCGCTGGGTCACGTCGTAGAGGTTGAGAATCAGCCCCTTGAGGGAGGCATCATGCATCTGGTTCGTGATGTCCCCTTCCAGGTAGATCCATGCCCCCCGCTTGTGCTGAAACCTGAACTCCGGGAAAATAAGCGACGATCCGTCCGAGGTCAGCACCAGGCGAAAAACTTCTCCCACCCGCTTCCTGTCCTCGGGATGGATGAAATCAATAAACCTGGCCTGCCTCAGGTCCGGGCTGTCGTACCCAAGCGTCCACTCGAATGAGGGCGTGGTGTAATGGAGCATGCCCTCCCGGTCAGTGACCACGACGATAGTCCTGACGTTGTCAAGCAGGGAGCTGAGCCGTTCTTTACCCTTCAGCTCCTCCAGCTGACCCTCCAGTTTGCGGACAAGGTCAACCAGCTCGCTTTTTTTAAGGTTGCTGTAGTTCATCACATGGAATCGTAGCTACTGCCTGGAACAATCTCGTATGGAATCGCAGTGAAAACAGATGCAGCATGGCTGAAGGAACCTCCCTGTTCCGGTGTTGCTTGCGTTGAAAGACACTTGTTCTCTTACATTAATGGTCGATAACCATGCCGGTCTGTTGTTACAGGAGGCCCAGGCAGGATTATCATCCCTACAGGTATAACGAACAGGAATTGGCCCAATATGTCAAGAATTTAAATAACGTCCGTTCGGTCGGTAAATCAAGTATTCAATTCTTCATCAGTATGAACATGTATTCGAGAGTTTATTTCATATTGACTTGACAAATAGGAATATTTGTTTGTAATTCAAGTATGATACCAATCAGGTTCGGGGCGTTGCCATGGCATACAGCATTAAAGAAATCATCGATATAGCTGTCAGGCTTGAAGACGCGGGACATGATTTTTACGATGAGTGCGGCCACCATTTCAAGGATGCCGCGATCACGGAAACTTTTTCCTTTCTCGCGCGAGAAGAGCTGGTCCACAGGGAACTCTTTCAATCGTTCCAGTGGCGCCCCGAAGCCATTGAAGAGGGCATTTTCAATGAAGAGTATTATGCCTACCTGCGGGCGATCGGCGGAGGAGTAGTGTTCGACCGCCACTCCAGGAACATGCGGGAGTTTGTCCGCGATATCGGAACACCGATGGACGCGATAAAACACGCATTCGTGGCTGAAAAGGATTCGATACTGCTGTACACCGAAATGAAACGTCTCTATCCCGTGCACCACGCCGCCGTGGACATGCTGGAGAGGGTCATTGACGAAGAGCGAAAGCACGTGCTCACGCTCTATGATCTCATCGATAAAATGAAAAAAACCTGATCGCGACCAGCCTACTTGAAGATGTCACCCGTTGCCATGTAGAAGAGCACGAAATCGAGGTGCCCCATCGGCACCCCGGCGCGCGTGGCATATCCCTGCAGGCGCTTTTCCAGATCGCAGTACTTCCTCCCGGATATGGACTGCGGGATCACACTGTGCCCTGCTGCGCGCCTCCCGGTACCCGCGCCCTTCCCGGCCATCCCGCTGCCGAGCAGTCCGAGCCGCGCCATGACCCTGAGGACATGACGGTCGAGAATGGCGAGCTCCTCCCCGAGGCCGATATTTCTCAGGAAATGGCTCGCCTCCTTGTACCCGATCCCCCTGACCCTGTCGACGAGCGACTTCCGCATTGACGGGATGTCACCGCTTTCCACGAGAAATTTCCGCAGCGATCCGCCGTTGTTCCAGAACGTTTCGCGGGCTTCTATCAGGTAACGCGTCTTGTTGTTCTTGAACCTGACAATATTCAGGTCCGGGCATATTTCATCGAAGCCGCCATGGAAGAGTCCCCCGGACTTCTTCAGTCGCTCAAGAGCCTGCTCACAACGCCGCGCTCCCGACTGGGGAGTGAGCAGGCAGAATGCCAGCTCCGCGAAAAGGTCCGTATCGTCGCCCGATTCCCAGATGCGCCTGAACCCGTCAAGACGCACCTTGACCCTGTCTGCAATCTCCAGGTGGATCGTGCGGATTTCGTCATCAATTTTTTCCGCGCTATATCTTGACACGGGAGGTCCTGTAACCGCTCAGGGAAATGTCCTGACGCCGGGTGCCGTTACTTCATCGAAAGCGATTTTTTGTCCGATGCCATGAGAACGGCCGGAATTTTAAGTTTCCCCTTCCCGAGGACCGAATCAACCAGCTCCTGCGGCGCGATCCGGTACCAGAGCTTTACCTCCGCCGTGACCGTACCCTCCCGTATCTCCGGCAGACGGTATGACTCCACCACGCTCTTCATCGGGCCGATGCGCTTGTCTTTCAGTATCGTTCGTGCTTTTGCCACGTTCATGACCGGCCTGCCGTTTCCGTCCCCGAATACCGTGTTGTAAATGACCGCCGGGGGCCCTATCACACCAGACTCGTCCGGAGCTCCGCTGTGGAAGAGCACCTTTCCGCCGGCTCCTGTTACCGTGACCTCGAGCCAGATCTGCCGGACGTGCGAGAGGCCCGTCGGAATGGCGTGCCCCGCCCCCGTGTTGGTCACGGTCACCCGCATGACACCCCCGGTTACATTGTCGTCAAGCTTCACCGTCGCGGCATTCTTCAGCCGCTCCCCGGCCATGATTGCCTGCTCCCTGTTCCCGAAAAGCGACGGCACCAGCGTGTTTCCTCCGACAAAGTAATGGGTGAACACGTGGCCCCGAGAGGGTCCGCCGGAGACCGATTCCCCCGGATTGTCCGGTCGCACGGTGGAGCCGGTGGACGGCACGCCGGGCCGCTGGTGCATGTGGCACCCCTGGCACTGGATGCCTTTCGCCGCGTACGGGCCGTTCTTCCACTCTTCGTACGGGGTCTCCAGCTTCGTGCCGAATACGACATGCCGGACATCATGGCAGACGCCGCAAATCTCAGACCGTGTATGAAAGGGGGAATACGCGCTCTTGTGATAATCCGATAGCGCGTCGTTGCGAGGTCCCCTCTTGGTGCCCGGGTCGCTGTCCCCGTTCCCCGGTTCGAGGTTGATCTCGGCGTTGTAGATCTTTCTGGCGCCGGTAGCCGAATGGCAAAAATCACACTGGATCCCTTTCTGCGCCAACTCCGGAATCTTTTTCAGGTGGTCGGAGGTCCTGGCGGGCATGCCGGAAACGAAGCCGACCGGCGTGTGACATGCAACGCAATGCTCCGCCTCTTTGATCTCATCGCTGTCTGTCAGGCCTTTCAGGTCATGGAGGGCAACCTCCCTGTAGATCGGGTCGACATGCGACAGGTTATGCAGGGAATCTTTCCATTGCTGATAGATGGCCTCGTGACAGCCGCCGCAGGTCTCCGGATCGACAAACCTCGACAGCTCGTAATGTGGCACCTTCGAGCAGGCAGAAAAAGCTGCGCAAGCAATGATCATTATCATTATATGGAAGATATCGCGTCCGGGATTCTTCATGTGCGCCTCCGGATTGAGGTGTTGCAAGTATGGTTCATTCTTGTTTCCTGACTGGTAATAATCAATCATTTTTTCACTCGTCCAAAACTCGCTCGAAACATGCGGCCGTTAAGACGTTTCAAGCAAAATAATTGACATAATTACAATTTTGAAGTAATTTTAACTATACGAGCAGGAAAGAATTCTTGACAAATACGGCGCCCGGATCTCTGGTTAAGAATGATTTGATCATAACGCATCGATGAACGCGGCGGAGCGGATGATCGGATCGCACTATTTCCGGTACGGGGAGACGCACCATGAAGGCAGTTAAAATCACAGACAACATCTTCTGGGTCGGCGGGATCGACTGGGACCTGCGCAACTTCCACGGCTACCTGACCCAGCGTGGCTCCACGTACAACGCGTATCTAGTCATTGACGAGAAAATCACGCTGATAGACACGGTGAAATATTACCTGTGCGACGAGATGCTCGAGCGCATACGGACCGTCGTGGACCCCTCCAAAATCGATTACGTTATATCCAACCATGTTGAGATGGACCATTCGGGTTCACTGCCCGATATCGCACGGATCGCGCCCCGGGCCGTGATACTCACCTCGCCGAACGGTCTCAAGGGATTGTCCGAGCACTACCGCACGGGGCTCAACCTGAAGGCGGTCAACTCGGGCGAAACGCTGAATACCGGCAGATACAACTTCAATTTCGTGCTCACCCCCATGGTACACTGGCCCGATAACATGATCACCTACATGCCCGAGGAGCGCCTTCTCTTCTCGAACGACGCGTTCGGACAGCATATTGCCAGCGCGGAGCGATTTGACGACGAGTTCCCGCTCGATATCATTCTCTTTGAAGCGCGCAAGTATTACGCGAACATAGTTCTCCCCTACGGCGAACAGGTGAAAAAAGCCCTTTCTGCCGCGGCAGGGCTTGAGATCGCGACGATAGCGCCAAGCCACGGCATCATCTGGAGGAAGCATATACCCGACATCGTCAGGTCCTACGGCGAGTGGTCCAACAACACCACCTCCGGCAAGGCCCTTATCATCTTTGATACCATGTGGAACTCGACGAAAAAGATAGCGTTCGCCATATCCCGGGCCTTTGAGAACCGGGGGATACCCGCACAGATGATGAGCCTCCAGACGAACCATATATCGGACATCATGACGGAGATCCTTGACGCCAGCTATATCTGCGTCGGGTCCCCGACCCTCAACAACAACATGCTACCGACGGTGTCCGCGTTCCTCACCTATTTAAAAGGGCTGTCCCCGAAAAAGAGGACCGGCCTGGCCTTCGGCTCCTACGGGTGGGGAGGCCAGAGCGTGGGACAGGTGGAGGAAAACCTTGCGTCATGCGGCTTCACGATGCTGGAATCCATCAAGGTGAAATATATTCCCGATGATGCCCTCCTCTCGGGCATTACGGAAAAACTCGGGAAAGAACTGGCATCATAACGTGGTACCCGATATCAAAGAGCTGCTGCTGAAGAACGGAATAAGCCCGTCGTACCACCGTCTCAAGATTTATGAATACCTGGTGAATAACCAGGTCCATCCGACTGCGGACATGATCTACGCGGACGTCATCAAGAATATCCCGACCCTCTCGAAGACCACCATATATAACACTCTCAAAACCTTTGCCGAGAAAGGCCTCGTCTCTTCCATCACGATCGAGGACAATGAAGTCAGGTATGACGCAGACATTTCGCTTCATGGCCACTTCAAATGCCTCTCATGCGGCGCACTCTACGATATCGAGATTGACCATTTGCCTGTCGAGAAAAAGCTCATCATCAACAGGAAAATCGACGGTCACCTGATAACCGAAAAGCATATATACTTCAGAGGCATTTGCAAGAAATGCCAGAGGAACTGATCGTACAACTCCGGGAATTTGTTCGGGATGACCGGATTTTTTTTTCCCGATAATGCCTGATAACCACTTTTTTGATTGCAATAATTGATCCTGTTTTGTAACTTGTATCTAATACAAATGTTAGATTAAGCGAACTTACTTTTCTTTCTAATGGACAAATAAAAAAAATTGTTTCAATTTAAACTTGCACTGTTTATATTGAAGCAACGGTGTTGTAAGCAATGGCAACAGCACCATTCGCTGTAATTATCTGACATTAAAAAATTTATCAGGAGAGACGTATGAAAAAATACATCTGTTCAGTCTGTGGCTATATTTATGATCCCGCGGCGGGCGATCCCGATTCCGGCGCAAAACCGGGCACCCCGTTTGAAAAGCTCCCGGATGACTGGACATGCCCCCAGTGCGGCGTAACCAAAGACCAGTTCGAACCGTATGAAGACTAAGCTTCATACATACTTTCAAAAAATCTGCATTAACCATAAGAGGTGAGGTTCGGCCATGGATGCTGTAATGCTTTCGAGGATTCAATTCGGTCTGACGGCTGGTTTTCACTTTATTTTTCCGCCGCTCACGCTCGGTCTCACGCTGATCCTGCTAGTTCTTGAGGGAACGGCCTATAAAACCGGCTCCCCGCTCTATGAAAAAATATCCATCTTCATTACGAAGATCCTCGCACTCGTCTTCGTCATGGGCGTGGCATCCGGTATCGTCCTGGAATTCTCTTTCGGAACGAACTGGTCGAACTACTCCCGCATGGTGGGCGATATCTTCGGTGCCCCGCTTGCCGCGGAAGCGATATTTTCCTTTTTCCTGGAATCCGTGTTCCTCGGGGTGCTGGTTTTCGGCAGGAAAAAGATCTCACGCAGCGCCTATCTGGCGTCGGTTTTCCTGGTATTCCTGGCTTCCCACCTGTCTGGCCTCTGGATTATCATCGCAAACTCGTGGATGCAGACCCCGGCCGGATACGCGATTGAAGGCGGACGCGCGGTCCTGACCGACTTTTTTGCCGCTGCCCTCAACCATTCAACGATCGAGCGGTACCTCCACACCATCATCGGCGGGTGGATCACGGGTTCGCTCTTCGTTTCCGGTATCGCAGCCTGGTATCTGCTGAAAAAGCGTGATATCGAGCCGGCGCGCGCCCTTCTCCGGTTATCACTTGTCGTGTTCATTGCTACCGCACTGCTCCAGTTCGGCACCGGACATGCGCATGCGGTGCAGGTCGCCAAGACACAGCCAGCCAAGATGGCGGCGTTCGAGGCCCTCTGGGAGACCCGGACCGGCGCCCCGATGTCAATCATCGGCATCCCGGACCCGGAAGCGAAGAAAACGCACGCTGAGATCGCTGTCCCGAAGCTGCTGAGCCTCGCCATCTACTTCGATCCCGAAGCGAAAGTGCAGGGCCTGGATGAAATCCCGGCCGATGAACAGCCGCCCATTGTGCTCACATACCTTGTCTACCACGGCATGATCGGGCTCGGATCGCTGTTCGCCCTTATCGCGTTTATTTCCATACTCCTGCTTGCAACGAAAAAGTTGTATGACGCCAGGTGGTTTTTATGGGCGCTGCTGTTTGCGATTCCGCTCCCCTTTGTCTCCAATGAGCTTGGCTGGATGGCGGCGGAAATTGGCAGGCAGCCGTGGGCCGTGTACAAGATTCTCAGGACGGCCGACGCCGCCTCGGTTGTCGTCCCTGCCTGGCAGATACTGCTCACAATCATCATGTTCAGCATCATATTTGCCCTGATCTTCACCATCTTCATAAAGCTTCTCGTCACTATCGTGCGGAAGGGACCTGACAAGGTCACACTCGGATACATTGGAGAATAACTATGGATACCATGCAGGCTTTACAGATAACCTGGTTTTTCCTTATCGGCGTGCTCTTCATTGGATATTCCGTGCTCGATGGCTTTGACCTGGGAGTGGGGTCACTCCTCCCCTTTCTCGCGAAGGACGATAGGGAAACCGCGTCCCTGCTTACCGCTATCGGACCGTTCTGGGACGGGAATGAAGTATGGCTTCTGACTGCAGGTGGCGCCCTGTTCGCTGCGTTTCCCCACGTGTACGCGACAGTTTTCAGCGGGTTTTACCTGGCGCTCATGCTTGTCCTGTTCGCCCTTATATTCAGGGCCGTTTCTTTTGAATTCTGGTCTCTCGATCAACAACGCCGCGGCCTCTGGAAGTGGGCATTTGCCATCGGTAGCTTCCTTCCGTCGCTACTATTCGGCGTTGCGCTTGGCAACGTGATCCAGGGGATACCCCTCGATAACAGAATGGAATTCACGGGGAACTTTTTCACGCTCCTGCGGCCCCTGCCCCTTTCCACGGGCTTACTGGGTCTCTGCGCGATCCTCCTTCATGGATCCATGTATGCGATGATCAAGACCGAAGGCCCGGTCAGCGAACGCGCGAGAAACTTCGGTAAAAAGCTCTGGATGGCGTTTGCAATCCTATTTGTCGCCGCAATTGCCGTGTCCGCGCTGGTGTATCCCGAGAGAATGGGCAGCATACCCGCGTGGATCTTCACCGCGGTTGTGGGTGGAGCCGTGGTCCTTGGCCTGAGGCAGACCGTCCGCGGAACGGGCATCATTCCGTTCATGATGTCTGGAATCGCGTTTATCGGACTGTGGGGAATAACCGCTTCCCTGCAGTTCCCCGACCTTGTCAGGTCGGTCGCGGAAGGCATACCCCACCTTTCGATTTACACCACGTCATCAGGGCAGCTTACGCTCACGGTCATGCTGATTATAGCGGCGATCGGGATGCCTATTGTCCTGGGTTACACATTCTATGTTTACAGGATTTTCAGAGGGAAGATCACTATTCAGCAGTGACGCGACCGGGACGCGTTCCCGCACGCGCCGCCCGATGCGATATATACAGATACTAACGGAGGTAGAACCATGACAAAAAGACTTGAGGTTTACAAATGCCAGGTTTGCGGTAATATGGTTGAAATGATCCACGAAGGCGTCGGTACGCTGGTATGCTGCGGCCAGGACATGACGCTTCTTACGGAAAACACGACTGACGCGGCTAAGGAGAAGCATGTTCCCGCCGTGAGCAAAACCGATCATGGGATCAAAGCAAAAGTCGGCGAGGTCGCACACCCGATGGAGGAAAAGCACTATATCGAGTGGATCCAGGTCATCACCGCGGACGGGACCTCGAACCGCACCTTCCTGAAGCCGGGACAGGCGCCGGAAGCGGAATTCTGCTGCGTCGACGAGAAATCGACGATCAGGGAATACTGCAACCTCCACGGCCTCTGGAAAAAATAGGAGGTACGGCATGATCAACAAAAAAATAGAGGAAGCCATAAATGCACAGGTAAACGCCGAGCAGTATTCCGGGTACCTGTACCTCTCGATGTCCGCCTTTTTCCAGGACAAGGGACTCCGCGGCTTTGCCCACTGGATGGAGATACAGGCGGCGGAGGAATTCGCACACTCCCGCAAGCTGTACAACTACATGTTCGATCGCGGCGGCAGGGTCTTGCTGAAGCCGATAGACGGACCGCCGACCGACTGGAAGTCGCCCGAGCATGTTTTCGAGGAAGTATATAAGCACGAGCAGAAGGTGACGGGCCTGATCAACGATCTCGTTAATCTCGCGATCGCGGAAAAGGACCACGCGACAAACCAGATGCTCCAGTGGTTCGTGGCCGAGCAGGTTGAGGAGGAGGCCTCCGCTTTGACGATACTGGACGAACTCAAGCTTATCGGCAATGACGGGAACGGACTGTTAATGAAGGACCGCGAGCTGGCGCAGCGCATGTTGAACATGGTGCTCTACGCCGGGTTGGCCGGAGCCGGCGCATAACAATGAATGCGGCCGCGCCTGACAAATACAATGATCCGGCGGTCCGCATGCGAAACGACACCAACTCAGGAGAAAATAATGAAGAGTTTAAAAGGAACAAAAACCGAGAAAAATCTGCTGGCATCCTTTGCCGGCGAATCCCAGGCGAGGACCCGTTATAACTACTTCGCCTCCCAGGCGAAAAAAGAAGGCTACGAGCAGATAGCAGCCATCTTCAACGAAACGTCGGATAACGAGAAGGAGCACGCCAAGCGCTTCTTCAAGTTTCTCGAGGGAGGCATGGTGGAGATCAATGCTTCTTACCCCGCCGGGGTCATCGGGAAGACGGTCGACAACCTGAAAGCTGCAGCTGACGGTGAAAACGAGGAGCACACGAAGCTCTATCCGGAGTTCGCGGACATCGCCGAACAGGAAGGGTTCAAGGAGATTGCCATCGCATGGAGAAAGATTGCAGAGGTCGAAAAGCACCATGAGGAGCGGTATCGTGCCCTTGCGAAAAACATCGAGGACGGGACCGTATTTAAGAAGAAAGAGAAAAAGAAATGGAAATGCCGCAATTGCGGGTATATTCATGAGGGCGAAGGCGCTCCTGAAACCTGCCCCACCTGCCTGCATCCCAAGTCATACTTCGAGGTATTGGACGACAACTTTTAACAATGCCCGGATATGACAAAAAAACGGGGCGGCATCTGCCGTCCCGTTCTTTTGTGAACTGCACTCCTGGACTGTTATTTCAGCAGCGGGATCCGCCTTCAATAATAAATCCTGAACCGTAGCGACTTTTCGTGTAATCAACCTTCACCACCGGCACCGTGTCGAGATATCCGAGAATCTTTTCATCGAGCATGATCGTGATACCATCACTTTCAACGACGCGGTCGGTATTGTTTTCCAGCTCATCCAGAGCCAGTCCCAGGCGGGGACCGCCTCAACCATACCCTGAAAAAACAACCCTCAGCGCCGGCTTGCTGAACTCCGAGCCCTGCATCACCTTGTTCAATTCTTCTCGTGCTGAGGGCGTAATTGAAATATTCATAATTAACTCCATCTACTATTAGTACCACTAATATACTAATAATCTAAACATATGTCCATCTATTTATTTAGTTTATTAGAATATTCTTAAATAATTTCAGGTTGACAAACCATGTTTACTACAGTATTGTCTATTCATAAGCAAGGAGACCGCCATGAAACAATTCGACATTCTCATCATAGGAGGCGATGGCGCAGGAATGAGCGCTGCGTCACAGGCAAGAAGAATAAGCGAAACGCTCTCCATCGGCGTCTTTGAGAAAGGACCCCATGTGTCCTATGCCGCCTGCGGCATGCCCTATTTCATAGCAGGGGACGTACCGGCGCCTGAAGACCTGGTGGCCATCGATATTCGGGAATATACCGAGAAAAGAAAGATCGAAATCTTCATTAACACTGAGATCACGGCAGTTGATTTCAGCGCCAGGACGGTGACAGTTCGGTCCTCCAGTGGAACCGGTCCCGTTGCTTATAAAAAGCTTGTAATCGCGACCGGCGCGCTACCGGTTGCTCCGCCAATTCCCGGCATTAACACCGGCAGCGTCTTTTACCTGCGCTCGCTCTCCGATGCGATCGGCATCAAGAAGCATATCGAGGAACAAAAACCGCGCTCAGGCATCATCATTGGCGGCGGATTCATCGGCCTCGAAATGGCCGAAACGCTCCGCCGCCTCAACATAGAAACGACAATACTGGAAAAGTATGAATCCGTCGCAATGTCTATGTCGCCAGAGGTCCGCGCCACCATCCATGACACCCTGCTCAAAAACAGCGTGACCGTCCGTACCGGCGTGTCCATCGACCGAATCACAAGCGCCGGCGGCAGGCTCACGGTAGATACGGACGCAGGAGGATTCGGCGCAGACTTCATTATCGTATCTGTCGGGATAGCTCCCAATACCGGTTTCCTGGCTGGAAGCGGTCTCAGGATGAGCGACCGCGGCGCGCTCATCGTGGACGAGTTTTCCAGGACGAATGTTACGGACGTGTACTCGGCCGGCGATTGCGCCACGGTGCGTAGCCTGATAACCGGGAAGGACGTTTACATACCGCTCGGGACCACGGCCAACAAGCAGGGCCGCGTCGCCGGCATTCACGCTGCCGGCGTCGAGACGGACAGGCTCCGGGGAATTGTCGGGTCACAGCTCGTCAAGGTGTTCGATCTCGAGGTGGGGAAAAGCGGACTGAATTCTTCCGATGCGGCGCGGGAGGGCATTGATGCCGTTTCCGCTGTCACACGGTGGAGGTCGCGGGCCGGTTATTACCCTGGCGTACGCGACATCACGGTCATGCTCACGATGGATACCCGGACCGGGGAGGTCATCGGCGGAGAGGTGGCCGGCACCGACGGCGCCGCGCTGAGGGCAAACATAATTGCCACGGCAATAACCGCGAAGATGAAGGTTCGGGACCTCGCCTACCTCGACCTTGGTTATGCCCCGCCCTTTGCGCCGGTGTGGGACGCGGTAAACGCGGCAGCACAGACCCTGGCGAAGCTTGGCGGCTAAATACCGAGCCCGCCGCTGAACTGCGTCTCCTCCGGCCTGCCCTGCATGATGCGCGCACCGGGCGGCACGTCCCGCGTCAGCCATACGTTGCCGCCGATCTCAGCGCCCTTCCCGATCGTCACGCGCCCCAGGATCGTTGCCCCGGAATAGATGATGACATCGTCCTCCACCACCGGGTGGCGGGGGATTCCCTTCATCGGGTTGCCGGACTGGTCGAGCGGGAAACTCTTTGCGCCCAGGGTGACTCCCTGGTAAATCCGGACGTTGACGCCGATGACCGCGGTCTCACCGATGACCGTGCCGGTCCCGTGATCTATGAAGAACGACTCGCCGATCCGGGCGCCCGGGTGTATATCTATGCCTGTCTCGGAATGGGCCATCTCGGAGATGATCCGCGGTATGAGCGGAACCTCCCCGAGGTACAGCTCGTGCGCGATCCGGTGATTGGCAAGGGCCGAGAGGCTCGGGTAACAGAAGATAGTCTCCCCCACTCCCTTCGCTGCCGGGTCCCCCCTGTACGCGGCCAGCGCGTCGAGGGTGAGCAGTTGCCTCAGGCGCGGCAGCACGGCCAGGAGCTTCCCTGCCGCCTCCTTCGACCGTGATTCGCAGTCCTCGCACACGTGGTCTTCCTCTCCCGTTTCCGCGCATGAGAAGCAGTAGCCGCGCTTGATCTGCTCGGCAAGCAGGCGGTACACCCTGTCCAGTGTGGAGCCGATGTAGAATTTCATCGTCTCCGGCCTCAGGTCCGAGTGAATGAAGTAGCCGGGGAACAGGACCGACTTCAGGAGATCGACCGTCTCCCTGAGAGATTCGACCGACGGCATGGGAAAATCGTGATAGGTGCGATGGTAAACAGCGCGGTATGATTCTGGAGCGCACAGCTCGCCCACGATATCGTTGAGCATCGCTTCAGTGAGCCGGTCATTATCATTGTTTCCGATTGCGCATTTCATGGCTGCCTCCCGCATGATTTGACCACGGATATACACAGATTGTTTTAACAAACAGGAATGCATGACCTGTCCAACAAGCACATATCATGATTATATCCATGCAAACCGAGTATGTCCGCATTGATCCGTGGCTGACTATAATTATACTATTCCCGTACAGGCCCCGGCGCTGCCCGGCGCATTATTGCATGTGAAGCTGTCTCGCCTTCGCGCCGGTCAGGGCGGGCAGATGGCGCAGACCGACCTGAAGACCTCGGTGGAGAGATACCGGTCGCCACGGTCCGGGAACAGGACCACCACTGTCGAGCCCCTGGGCATGTCCCGCGCTATCGTCATCGCCCCCCAGAGTGCGGCACCGCTGGACATCCCGCAGAAAAGCCCCTCCATCAGCGCGAGATTGCGGGTCGTGTCGAAAGCGTCATCATCGGAACACTCGTACCGGTAGTCAAGGAGCGACGAATCAAAGATGGCCGGCACGATCGATTCCTTCATGTTCTTGAGGCCCTGGATCCGGTGATTCAACGACGGCTCAACACCCACGACCTTCGTGCGCGGATTATTTTCGCGAAAAAAACGGGAACAGCCCATGAGCGTTCCGGTAGTGCCCATGCCAGCGACGAAGGCGTCTACCTCCCCCTTCGTATCGCGCACTATTTCCGGCGCCGTCGTCTCGTAATGCGCGAGGCAGTTGGCGGGGTTGCCGAACTGATTCGGCATGAAGTATTTCTCATGAAAATGATCGATGATATGATGCGCCCGCGTGATGGCGCCGTCCGTTTTATCGCACCCCGGGGTGAGTTCAAGCTCCGCTCCCATGGCGATAAGAATCGACCGCCGCTCTTCGCTCACGCACGAGGGCATCGTCAGTTTTATCCGGTATCCCATCGCGGAAGCGATCATGGCCATGCCGATGCCGGTATTGCCGGAGGTCGGTTCGAGTATGATCTTGTCCTTCGTCAGCTCGCCTGATTCGATGGCTTTTTTTATCATGTAATATGCGGGCCGGTCTTTCACCGAGCCGCCCGGGTTGGATCCCTCCAGCTTGGCCAGTATCCGTACGCCCGACTCATTCACATCCCACATCCGGTTTATCCCGACCAGAGGGGTATTACCAATTGCATCCAGTACGCTGATGGCCCTGCCTCCATGCTCTAAAATCAGGTTATGTTAAATTTTCATATACATTGATTTGCAAGTAATTTTTTAAGCATGGTATTAATTATGCAAAGCCGGCGCCCTGATTTTGCCGCTCCCCTTCATGTGGCGCCAGCATGACGGCAACAAGTCTCAATCATTAACTTAACGTGCGTTAATTTTAAGATTGACAATGCTCCACAAATATGATCATGTGGCATATCTTATCCTCACACTCCATGTCTTCAGGAGGCATCATGGAATCCGATCCCCGGCGCGTACAATGTGATACAATAACCAGGAGAGACTTCATCCATCTCGGATCAACCACGGCTGCTGTAGCCGCGCTCGGCGGACTGGCCGGCTGCTCGACAGCTGCCATCCGTAACGTCGGGAAAATCGATTACACCAGGGACATTCTCATTACAAACTGCAGCGTCATCGACGTAGTAAAGGGAAGATCCAGGCCGGGCACCCGCATCCTTATCAGGAACGGCATCATTCAGGCCATAGAGTCGAACGTGATACCGGCCGTCGACGCGATATCCATCGACGCGCGCGGAGCATACGTCATACCCGGCCTCATCGACGCCCACTGCCACCCGACCATAACCTCGGCATTCGGCATCGACACGGCCGATCTCTCGCGCCATCTCGCGTTCCAGAAGCGGCAATTCACCATCGGGCTTGAATACGGGATAACCACGTACCGCGATGTGGGCTCGTTTCCCATCACCCTGCACGGGATGATTAAGGACATAAACGCCGGCAGGCTCAACGGCCCCCGCGTTACCTATTGCAACTCCCTTCTCAACATCAACGGCAGCCATCCGGACATCCCTCCGACTGACGCTCATCCCCTGGCCAATTTTATCGCACTGTTCACCGGCATGGTAATGACGAACTTCAGGGATTTCGAGAACATGCGGAACGTCATGGAGAAGAACGCAAAAGGTGCCTCCCTCATTAAACTCACCATGGACAACAGGTCTGTATTCTGCAGGAAGGAGAACATCCCCGTATACACGGACGAGATGCTGGACTACATATTTAAAAACGCAGACCGCGCGGGGCTCCCGGTTTCATGCCACGTCCACAGGAAGTTCGGCTTTGACCGCGCCATGAAGTATCCGATCAACTCCCTTGAGCACATGGTATCCGATGCCGAGCTTTCCGACAGGGACATCGAATCGATGGCGAAAAAAAACGTGTCCATCGTCCCAACCATGACCATCGCCCTCTGCTACCTCATGGAAGAGGCGTATGACGCCTTACCGGAGCAGTTCAGGACCGATTTCATCATGAACGAGCTGAAAATCCGGAAGCAATACATGTATACCGAGGCACTCCAGCACTGCGACAGCGTAATCCACAACAAGAACCTGGAGGAGCTCAAGAAATACAGGAGCGTAGGTATCGAGAACCTCTGGAAAAACAAGATTCATCTCGTCGATCCAGGGCTCTACTTCGGCATGATATTGCACGGCACGAAAAACCTGGCAAGGATGCGCAGCGCCGGCATCAATATCGGGTTCGGAATTGACGCGGGCATGCCGCTTGCCTATTTCGGCGGCCAGTACCGCGAGCTGGAGTTCCTTTCCAGGGCCGGTTTCAGGAACGATGAGATCCTCAGGATCGCGACCATCAACAGCGCGCGAATACTACGGCTCCAAGACAGGATCGGTACGATCGAGAAAGGAAAGCTCGCCGACCTGGTATTCCTTCCGGTCAACCCGCTTGAGGACGTACGGGCGTACCGCTCACCTGATATCGTCATGAAAGAGGGTAAGTTCGTGTTCAGCAAAGGGACCCTGCCTGTTATGGCCGGCGGATCCTGATACTGCCCTGCAATCATGGAAGCACCGTGCCGCTGGACAGCGGCCAGCATAATATAGCAATATTGGTTGGACGTCCAATTTATTATCGTAGATGCTGTTTTTTCTCTTGACACTGCCCGGGCTGAAGCCATATAATGCGGTTTGTTTTTGCGACCAGGATGGCCTGATCATGACAGATAAAAATAACGGCTTTGTTCGATTCCTCCTTGCTCACCTTGTGATAACCATCATCGGCGAATTCAGCGCCATTGCCGTTACACTGTTCTTAAGCGAGAGGGCCAAGTTTCATGCCGTCGGCATCAGCGCGATCGGCATCCTGGTCGGCATCACAACCATCATGCTTGCCGTTAATTTTACCCTGACCCGCGGGTTCAGGGTCGCCTTTTCCTCTGATAGTAAGGGAGCCGACCTGGATGATTCCCTCTTAAAAAGGCTCCAGAGCTATGACATCAAGATGTACATTACGGCCATAGCTGTTTTCGGCCTGGCTCCTTCACTATACGTCGGAATCCAGCTTGTCCGCGGCATGGCAGTTTCCATGGGCAGCATCGCAGTCGGCAACTTCTGCCTGATCGCCATTTCAATCATCGTCGGTAACTTCTATCACATCTACCTCTATCCGATGCTGATCCGGGCCCATATAATACACAAGAGGCCGTTCCGTCTCATCAAACTGAAGCACAAGATCGTGCTCCCGATCATGAACCTCATTCTCATCCTCCTGATAATCCTGTCTCTCTACGCATACAAGGCAACGCTTGGCATATACCAAACGGCCAAGCTGGATTACCAGCTCTCGAACCTGAAGTTTTCAATTGAGAAAATCGCCGATGAGTATGATCCCGACGGCGATACAGACCGGGCTGACTTTCTCCGGGAGGAAATAAAGACAAGAGGGATACTGGCACATGACATGTATTTTATCATCGACCGCGATGGAACGATCTCCGACTCCGCATTCAAGGATTACATCGGGAAAAAAGCGCTGTCGGACGTTGATGCCGGCAAACTCGTGACCGATTTTTTCGCCCAAAATGTGAAAAAGCTCCTCGACGGCAAAGAAGGAGTATGCGACATCCTTTTCAACCGCCAGGTTTACTACTGTCACTACTATCCCGTCCCGGGGACCGGTCTCTACCTGCTGGCGGGCGAATCATCCCGCACGTTTTTCAGGCCGACGAACACATTTGTCATACTCATGGTGATCATCGGCATCGTATTCGTAATCGGCATTACCGCCTACTCGCTCTATACCGCGACGCAGAAGTTCCGCACGCTTGACGAAGCCTCCGCCTTTTTAAAGCGACTCTCCGGCGGCGACCTGTCGGTCACCAGGTTCCCCGGCACCTTCGAGATAGGAGACGAGATCAGCGACATGATCAAGGGCGTCGAGAACCTGGCATACAGCTTCAGGAACATATCGATGAGCCTTAAAACCGCCGCCACGGACCTGAACGAGATCGCACTGACGGTAGACAGGACCGGCAGGACCATCTCGGAAGACTCCCAGACACAGGCAAGCACCATAGAGGAATTTTCCGCTTCTGTCGAAGAGATCACTTCTTCCGTGGAGCTGATATCCGAAAACGTCAAAAAACAGTACGACAAAACACAGAACGTCTTTGGGGTAATACAGCAATTTGCAGAGTCAATGAAGCAGATAGCCGTAAACACCGAGGAAGCGGAAACGCTCGCCAACATCGCCTACGAGAACGTGGCCGAGATTGAAAAAAACCTCGAGACCACGGTCAGCGGGATCAGGGCCATCGGTGACAGCTCGACGAAGGTCGCCGAGACCCTCTCGGTAATCCAGGACATATCGGACCAGATCAACCTTCTCTCCCTGAACGCCTCGATCGAGGCGGCGCGCGCCGGTGACGCCGGCCGCGGCTTCGCCGTCGTGGCCGACGAGGTCGGCAAGCTCGCCGACAAGACGAGCAGCGAAGCTAACCAGATCGAGCGGCTTGTCAACGAGAGCGGCGGCCGGGTCAAGGAAGGTGTCCGGTTCATCTCGAACATATCGGAGTCTATCGGCAAGATGATCGAGTCCGTGCGAAACACCTCGGACATCATCGTCAGCATCGCCTTTCACGCGAAATCCTTCGTGGAGACAACCGGCAAAGTCTTCACGGTAGTGAAGGACCTGACACAGCTTTCGAATGAAAATGCAATCGCCGCCGACGAGCAGCTCCGCACTTCCAAGGACGTCCTTGTCGCAATAGACCATATGAACACGGCCGTTCAGCAGACCGTTGAAAGCGTGAACCAGTTTATGCAGGTCATCGGGACCCTGTCGAGGCATTCGAAAACGATATCAGAGCTGCTTGCCCCGATCAAGACTGAATAATGCCTCTCCGCTCCGGCGGCGTATAAAACGGACCCCTCCCCATTTTTTAACTTGATTTCCATTCGCTCCTGATGGAAAGGTGATACGCAAATATTTTCGTTCCTCAATTGTCAAGGAGCAAGACATGGATACAGCAATAACCGGATCAACCGGCCACGTAGGTGCGAGCCTGGTACGATCGATTCTCGAACAGGGACGCAACGTGCGCGTCCTGGTGCGCAACGACCTGCGGGCCATTAACGGGCTTGATGTCGAGACGACCAAGGGTGACGTGACGGATTTCGATTCGCTCATGAAGCTTTGCAAGGGCGTGAAAACGGTGTTCCACCTTGCCGCAAAGATATCCATCGTCGGGTCGGAAGGCGGGTCGGTTGAAATGATCAATGTCGAAGGCACGCGGAATGTAATCGAAGCCTGCCTCAGGAACAGGGTCAGGCGCCTGGTCCACTTCAGCTCGATCCACGCATACTGCTCCCACCCCGAATCGGACATCATCGATGAACACCGGCCGCTGGCTCTTGGCAATGATGAATTTATTTACGACAGGTCTAAAGCGATGGGCCAGCTTGAAGTCGTGAAAGCAGTGGACCGGGGACTGGATGCTGTTATCATCAACCCGACCGCGGTCCTGGGGCCCTACGACTACAAACCTTCGCGGATGGGCGACGTGCTCCTTGACCTGTACCACAACCGCTATCCCGCACTGGTTGACGGAGGATACAACTGGGTGGACGCCCGTGACGTTGTTGCGTGCGCGCTGGAGGCAGAAAAACGGGGAAGAACGGGAGAGGCGTATCTTGCAAGCGGCACCTGGTACCATGTATGCGACGTGGCGCGCATTATAGCAAAGCTGTACGGGCGAAAGACCCCGCAATTTGCCACGCCCCGGTGGCTCTGCATGCTCCCCGCTTATTTCGTGATGAACTACGCCAAGCTGCGGAACATTACCCCCAAGTTTACACCCTACGCGCTCAAGACGATCAGGAGCCACCGTCACATATCACATGACAAGGCGACCCGCGAGCTCGGTTATAACCCGCGTCCAATTGAAGACACGATACGTGACACGCTCGAGTGGTTCGGTACGCAGGGGATGCTGTAACCTGCACGCTGCCGTGCTGCAACGCCCCGGTCGTCTACACGCGCCGGTGCCGGGAAAAAAAGTCCCAGATAACGTCCGTCGCGTCGATGTCCATGCAGGTCTTCCCCCATTTTTTACTCGGAAGCGAAACCTTCGCACCTGGCCATGAATGGCCACCGCCCTGAATCGTCAGGAGAACGACCTCAGCCTCCGCTTTTTCGCAGGTATAGGTGACCTGGAACACCAGTGTCCCGTCTCCGGGGTCATTGTCCGGTAGCACCTGTACTCCGACCGGTGCCGCGCAGTTGTTACGTGCCGACCAGTAGGCGGCCGTATCTACAGCGGAGAGTATTTCTCCATGCTTCCCGTCAAGCTTTCCGCCGGTGCTGGGAACGATCGGGTCCTCGGTCCCCTGGATTATCAGGACAGGGATAGGGCGCGCCGGCCGGAGGTACGACAGGTGCTTCGGCAGCAGCCCGCTCACCGAAGATATCGCGGTCAGCTTATCGGGAATGGCGATGCCGAGACGCAGGGCCATCATCCCGCCGTTCGAAAAACCCGTAATATATACCCTGCCGGTGTCCACGCGGTGCAACGATGCGATGTGGTCGATAAGGCCCGATATGAACCTGACGTCGTCGATGTTTGCCTTGAATGATACAGAGTTCATGTCCACGCGGCCGTCGTTCCAGTACGGTCCGAGTGAATTGGGATAGACCACGATGAAATTATTCCGGTCAGCGCAGTCGTTGAAACGGCTGTAGATCCTCATCACGGTACCCGAGGCGCTCGAGCCGTGAAGGACGATCAGCAGGGGGAGCGGATCGTTCCCGGAGTACGATGCGGGAACGTGGACTTCGTAGGTCCTGTTGATGCCGGAAACCGTCAACGCGCCCTTCATGTTCCGTTCAGCAGCCGATCCTGCCTGCAGATCGGGCAAGATCATTGCGCTGCATACGGTAGCTGCAAGCAGCAGACATGTCTTCATCATCTTCATTGGCCGTATCGCCCGCCTTGTATATATACTACTCCGGCAATGAATTAAGGATGACAAGAATAAATTCAGATGTTGGAAAAAAATCATCTCTTACCGTCCGGTTTTGATCAACCCGGTCAGTTCCATGCCCTGAACGACAAGCTGTGCGGACGCCTCAAGCGACAGGTCTGTCGTATTGATGACGACGCTGTATTGGGCGGGGTCAGCCATGTTCACCTTGAGCCGCTTGAGAATGAACTGTTCCCGGGCCTCGCCCTTTTTCGCGAGCACGTCTTTTGCCTCTTTTTTTGATATGTTGAACTGCCTGCTGATGTTTTCGATCTTTCTGGCCTCCGATGCGATGAGACGTACGTGGAAGCCCCGCGGCATGTCTTTCGTTATAACATTCCCCACTCTGCCGATGATCACGGCGTGGCCGTTAGCGGCGAGGATGCGGATCGTTTCAACCAGCTTTTTATACACCGCGGCTTCCGGGGGATAACTAGAAAACGTTATCCGGAAATAGTCGGCCATGAAGCTCTTTCCCTTGTCGGTAAGTGTCTCCGCGAGTTCGCGGGATATGTGCATGTCCTCCATGACCCGGTCCAGGAGGTGCCGCTCGAAAACAGTCCACGCATTATCGGGACGGTATTTCTGATTGAGGATTCTTGCGGCCTCCACGCCAACGTTGTAGCCAAGACAGCCGTATTCCCTCGAGATTGTTATAAAGGGAAGCGACTCCTTTTCACTCATGTTGACAGTCTTTTTACGGTGTTTCCAGTTTTTCTCCTGGTATGCAATTGCTCTGTCAATGGAAAAGATCTCTTTCATAACCGAAGCCTCCTTACCCCACTATAATAAGTATACTGCCACTATCGTTTTTAATCAATTACTTTTCAGCACAAATAAACGGGTTCATCAAGGGAGCGCTTCATTTTAACTTGACAACTTGCAATAATCATGTGAAAAATTTACCGGAGGGAGTAACATCATGAATCTTAAGGAATATTTCGCAAATAATTCCGGACTCGGGGTCCTCGCCACCTCCGACTCTGAGGGAAATGTGGACGTCGCGATCTACTCGCGACCCCATGTCAATGAAGACGGGACCGTCATGTTCATCATGGCCGACCGGCTGAGCCACGACAATATACAATCCAACCCGAAGGCCGCGTTCCTCTTCCGGGAGGACAGCGGGGGCTACCGGGGCACCCGGCTCTATCTTGAAAAAATCAGGGAAGAAAAAAACAGCCCGCTGATCGACCAGCTGCGCACGAAAAAGCACGGTACGCGGGATGAGGCTTCGCCGAAGGATCGCTACCTTGTGTATTTCAGGGTTACCCGCTTCCGTCCCCTGACGGGTGACGGGGAAAAAGAACGGGCCGAAGAATGAACATCGTCCAGCCCGAAGTCCTGACGCTGAACATCGGGGACGCGGAGGTACAATACCTCCATTACCGCTCCGACGGCCCTCCACTGGTGATGCTCCATGCCACGGGCCTTCTCCCCTGGATGTGGCACCCGATAGCCGGCCGCCTCGCGTCACGCTACCGTATCATCGCGCCCTATTTCTGCGACCATCGCGAGGTGGAACCGGAAGATGGCGGCGTGAACTGGATGGTGCTGGCGTCCGACCTGGCGCGCCTCTGCGAGCGTCTCTCGCTGGAAAAACCGCTCATGGTCGGTCACTCGATGGGCGCCACGGTCGTCGCGATAGCTTATGCGGAGCACGGCATGCCCGCCGAGCGCATGGTTCTCATCGAACCGATTTTCCTTCCCCAATCCATCTACGTATCGGGCATGAGCGTGGAGCAGCACCCGCTCGCCTCCCGCTCTATCAAGCGCCGCAACACCTGGAGCACCGAAGCCGAGGCGCGCGATTACCTGAGATCGAAAAGCCTGTACGCCCGCTGGGACGAGGAGATGATGGACCTGTACCTCAAGTACGGGATGGCCGAGAACGGCGGAGGGCTGACCCTTGCGTGCCACCCGCGCCACGAAGCATCGCTCTTCATGGGCGGCCTCGGGTTCGACCCCTGGCCGGTCCTGCCGAAAATAAAATGCCCGGTCCTGGTGCTGGAAGGGGAAACCAGCGGGAACCGGCATTTTATCGACCTCCCGAAAATAGCTTCACTTATTCCGAACGGCCGTTACCGGCTCGTTAGAGACGCGGGCCATCTCCTCCCCCAGGAGCAGCCCATGGAGATCATGAAAATCATCACGGAATTTTTTAAGGAATAAACGGTACGATCATATGGCACGATACCTCATCATCGGCGGTGTTGCCGGCGGGGCGACAACCGCTGTGCGCCTCAGAAGGCTTGACGAGAGCGCGGAGATCATCATGTTCGAGCGGGGCGAGTATGTGTCCTATGCGAACTGCGGGCTCCCTTATTACATCGGCGGGGTTATCCCGGACAGAAATAACCTTTTCGTCCAGACTGCAGACGGGTTCAGGAGCCGTTTCAACATTGACGTGAGGGTCAACACTGAAGTCGTCAGGATCGCCCGTGACAGGAAGGAGGTCGAGGTCCGCGACCTGGCAAGCGGAGCTGTCACGACCGAGCCCTACGACAGGCTCGTGCTCTCGCCCGGGGCCGAACCGCTCAGACCGCCGATACCGGGCATCGATCTTCCCGGCATCTTCACCCTGAGGAACGTGATGGACACGGACCGGATCAAGCGGCACTGCGATACGGCAAAATTAAAATCCGCCGTCATCGTGGGAGGTGGCTTCATCGGTCTCGAGATGGCGGAGAACCTCCATGCCGCGGGCATGGACATCACCATTGTCGAGATGGCCGAACAGGTCATGGTAAACCTCGACTACGAGATGGCCGCCGAGGTGCACCACCACCTACGGGCGAAAGGCGTCACACTGCTTCTGAAAGACGTCGTGTCATCGTTCCGGAAAAAGGGACAGTCCGTCGAGGTCGTCCTCGCGAACGGCCGCGCGATAGCGGCAGGCATCGTGATCCTCTCCATCGGGGTCAGGCCGGACACGAGGCTCGCACGGGAAGCGGGACTGGAGACCGGTACGCGCGGCGGCATTCTTGTCGACAGCCATCTCCGCACCTCCGATTCGGACATTTACGCCATCGGCGACGCCATAGAATTCGCGAATCCAGTTACCGGGCAGAGTGTCATAACCCTGCTCGCCGGTCCAGCGAACAAGCAGGGCCGCCTCGTCGCCGATAACATCGTGACCGGCGACACCCGCGTCTACGGCGGCTCCATCGGGACTGCCGTCGCCAAGGTATTCGACCTCACCGTCGCTTCGACCGGCGCCTCCGAAAAGACGCTCACAGCAGCGGGAATCCCCTGCAGTGCGTCGATCACGCACAGCGCCTCCCACGCGACCTACTACCCCGGGGCGTCGCAGATGTCGGTGAAACTTCTTTTCGCCCCCGGTATCGGCACGCTCCTGGGAGCGCAGATTGTCGGCGCCTCCGGCGTGGACAGGCGGATCGACGTGTTCGCCGCGCTGATCGGCAAGAAAGGGACCGTGTACGACCTCATGGATTTCGACCATGCTTACGCCCCGCCCTACTCCTCCGCAAAGGATCCGGTCAACATCGCCGGCTTCGTAGCGGAGAACATACTGACCGGCGTCATGAAGATTATGCACTGGCGCCAGGTCCCGGGCCTTGACCGGACCAGGACCTTCCTCCTGGACGTGAGGACTCCGGGGGAACACCGGGCCGGCACCATCGAAGGCGCGGTCAACATCCCCGTGGACGAGCTGAGGGAGAGGATCGCTTCCGTTCCGCACGATAAAACGATAGTCGTTTTCTGCGCCGTGGGTCAGCGCGCCCATATAGCGGCACGGATACTCAGGCAGAGCGGGTTCGATGAGGTCTATAACCTTTCCGGCGGCTTTCGGACCTACGGGACCGTCCTGCGCGACGCGCCCGGCCCGGCCTGCTGCTGACCGGCCACGCGTTATTATTATTGTTTGACAGCGCTCTTTTTTTGCCGCAGAATCAGGTAACAGGAGACGACAATGCTTCCCGCATGCCGCGACAGGAGCGGCAACATGATCGATTTTTACGCAATATTCAACGTCCCGCGCACGGCGGATGACGGCGAGATCAAGTCCGCGTTCCGCGCCCTGATCAAGCGCTACCACCCCGACACTGCGTCCGCCAGGTCCGAGAACCTCACCGAAAAGCTCGACCTCATCATCAGGGGCTACCGCATCCTGAGCGACGCAGACCTGCGCATAGAATACGACCGGATGCTCTTCTCCGACCGCGCCGTCGACCATCGCGGCTACTCTATCATTTCGAAAAAGCGGATTAAGTATTCGGCAACGCTGGGGGAGATGCTGAAGGCGCGCCTCATGCCCAGGGGGGTGAAGCGCAAGGACCTTATCTTCAATTTCGGTCAGGACATCGAGATTTTCATAACGCAGGCGGAGGCCGCCAGGGGAGCTGTGGCCTACGTGGAGCTGCCGGCACGGATGATATGCCCCCTCTGCCGGGGGAGCCACGCGAAGGTGGCGGCAAAATGCCATGTCTGCAACGGCGTCGGAAGGATACATACGACCTCCCAGCTCGAGGTCCTGATACCGCCCCACGTGGACGACAGCACCTATATCGATGTTGACATGATGAAGATGCGGCCGGACAAGCTCACCTCGTTCAACCTGAAGAGCCTCAGGATCAAGATTGCGATTCTTTCTGCCTGACGGCCGCTGTCTCGCTTCTGCGCTGTTTGCGGTATTTTTCCGGCGTGGTGCCCATGTACTTGGGGAAGATCCTGTTGAAGGTGCGCAGGCTCTCAAACCCGACGTTGAACGCGATGTTGATCACATTGTCATCGGTCTCTACGAGCATCCTGGCGGCGTCCTGCACCCGCAGCTCGCAGATGTAGTCGCCCAGCTTCCGGCTGGTGTAGGTCCGGAAGAGTTTGCCCAGGTTGTCGGGGTGGACATCGATCGAGGCGGCAAGCCCTTCCCGCGAGATGTCCGAGGTGTAGTTCTGTTGAATGTAATCCATCACCTTCTTTATCTTTTCCTCGGCCGCGCCCGTGATGCTGACCGGCTGGGGCTTCCTGGTCATGGAGGCCTCTTCGATCTTGTCGCTCAGAAGGGCGTTTTCTATGACAAAGCTTTCCAGGCTGGTGTTGAGGTCGTGGATCTCGTCCTCCATGCTGATGATCCGCGACACCAGGACCAGCGTGGTCCCCATGTAAAGCACGAACGCCGACGCCGGGAAAATCATGGTAGTGAACAGGGGTCCGCACCCCGGGTCGATCCCGATGTACTTGAACATGTACGTGAACCCGTCATGGATCGCGCCGATGACCACGGTCGTTCCGAAAAAGCTGAACAGCTTTGAGTATGGACTCTTCTTATACAGAGCTGTCACGTGGCATGAGAG
>JBGTBN010000049.1:0-40827 GCA_041749375.1 Spirochaetota bacterium | reverse complement strand
TCGACGTCGGCAACTCCGGCACGTCGCTCTATATCGGGCTGGGCATCGCCTCGCTTGTCGACGGGACCACGGTCCTGACCGGCGACCACCAGATCCGGAACAGGCCGGCCGGCGGGCTCATCAACTGCATCAACCAGCTCGGGGGCTCCGCCTCCTCCACCAGGGGCAACGACATGCCGCCCGTCGTGGTGAAGGGAACGATACAGGGAGGCTCGACCGAGATAAGCGCGGTAACGTCCCAGTACCTGACCTCGCTCCTGGTCGCCGCGCCCCTGGCCGGGCGCGATACCCGGATAACCGTCCCGCTCCTGAACGAGAAGCCGTATGTCACCATGACACTCGGCTGGCTCGACCGCCTGGGGATACGGTACGCGAACAACGATTACAAATCCTTCGATATAACCGGCGGGCAGAGATACCCCGCTTTCAGGGAAACGATCGCCGCGGACTTCTCATCCGCGACCTTTTTCCTGGTGGCCGCGGCGGTTACCGGTTCAACGGTCACGCTGAAGGGGCTGGACTGGGGCGACACACAGGGCGACAGGGGAGTAGTAACGATACTGAAAGAAATGGGCGCTGCAATCGAGATCGGCGAACGGGAGATCCTGGTGAAAGGGGGCGCCCTGCGGGGAGGAACTTTCGACCTGAACGCGATGCCCGACGCGCTGCCGGCCCTGTCGGTGGCCGCCTGCTTCGCCGGGGGAGAGACGCGTCTCGTAAACGTGCCGCAGGCGCGCCTCAAGGAGACCGACCGCATCGCGGTGATGCACGCCGAGCTCGATAAAATGGGGGCCGATATCCGTGAGCTTCCCGACGGGCTGGTGATTCGCGGAAAGGCCCTGCGGGGCGGCATGGTAAACGGTCACCATGACCACCGCGTGGTCATGGCGCTGGCCGTCGCCGGTATGGCTGCTGTCGGTGAAACCGTCATCGAGTCTGCGGAAGCTGTATCGGTGACCTTCCCTGACTTCCGCGCGCTGATGCGCTCAATCGGCGCCGACATTACGGAAACGGAGTGACGACATGGCAGTACGGGGAATACGGGGGGCCACGACGGCCGTCTCGAACACGAAAGAAGAGATAATCGAAAAAACAAAGGAAATGCTGGAGACGCTGGCCCGGCTTAACGGCCTTCGCGTCGAGGACATAGTATCCGCGATCTTCTCGGTGACGCACGACCTGGACGCGGAGTTCCCCGCGGTCGCGGCACGAAGGCTCGGATGGATGTACACACCGCTCTTCTGCACACTGGAAATCCCGGTCAAAGGCAGCCTGCGGAGCTGCATCAGGGTGCTGATCCACGTCAACTCGGACAGGCGGCAGGAGGAGATGAAGCACGCGTATCTCCACGAGGCGAGAAAGCTCAGGCCGGACCTGGGCACGGACAGCATCGACAAGTTCTACACTTCGGAGAAGTAGGTCCAGGCCGCGCGGCTACTTCTGCCGGGCCTCCTCCAGGCCCTTTTCTATGGCAAGCCGCCGCCTGAACGCCTCGGCCTCTTCGCCGAACACTTCGCCCTGCAGATCCTCTATCTTTTTTGCCTTCTCATCAGCATCAAGGTTCGGGTCGCTTTTTATCCTGCTCTCCCTCGCGTAATAGTCGGTCTCTTTCTTTTGCTCCTGCTCGATGACCCTGTCGACCTCGTCAAGCCGCTGGACCTGCTCGGCCGTGAAGATCTCCTCGCGGAACTTCCTGATCATCGCCTGTTTGTCCGCCTCCGCGGGAAGCTCGGACAGGTCCTTCTCGTATATCTGGAGCTTCTCCTGGTAGCGGGTATAGGGCTTGGTATAGGCATCGACCGCGTCGGCCTCGTCCCCCCACATCTTTTTATTCAGCTCCTGCAGCTTCTTCTCCTTGTCCGCGCCGTACATCTCCTTGTCGCCGATGATCATGCCCCGCCTGATCGGATACTCCTGGGCCTTCACGCTTGCCCCGAACAGGGCGTCAGCCGCCTCCCTGCCGAAGACCTCGCGCCGGTACTTCTGGATTTTCTGGAGGAACTCGATGGCTTCCTCGGGAGTACGCGGCGAGCCCCATTCCCCGGTCTTTTCGGCAAGATGGATCTGGTATTCCATGTAGGTTTTATACACGGCGAAAAGCTTCTCCGCGTCCTCCGATGACATGATCGAGAAGAGGTACTGGCGGACCTTCTCCAGGTGGTCATCGAGATTTTTGGAGTCCTTGAATTTCTCGTCAAGGGACAGGAAGAACTTCAGGGTGTAGGGATTGATAACGCTGTTGGCAAAGTAATCATCGATGTTGCCCTCGTTGAAATCCACCGTCTTGTAATACAGCTCGATGTCCTTGAGCTTGATGCGGTAACTGTCGTCAATGATAGTGCCCTCGCCGCTGTTTTTCCTCGTGACAAGGGTAATGACGATAATTACCACGATCGCAAGAGCTGCTGCGATGATCATCTTCTTCCTGTCCATGACGCGGTCCTCCGGCACGAATCTCGAATCATACTTTTGAAATGAAATGGATTGATAACAGACGAAAAGTCAATCATTATTATTATTCACGAGGTGGATATACAGACCGGCGCAACGGAACCGATCGTATAAAAAAAAGGAGCGCTTGCGAAGCGCCCCTTTTTGATTTATTGCATGGTTACAATCAGTAGCCCTTGTTTTTCAGATCGGTTACGAGATTCACATAGAATGCGGGAGCGTCGAATCCCGGGGTAATGCCGAAGACCTGGTCGACTATGTTCAGGTGGTCGACACCGGCCGAATACCAGGCGCCCTCCTGCGTGCCGCGGAACGTGCCCCATTTTGCGGAATTAATGCTGACCAGGCCGTCATTGTCGCCCTCGATAGCGAGAAGGATCGGCCAGGTGCCCATGAAATACCAGTTGCGGGCATCGATCGCCATCATCTTGATCTTTGCCGCCCAGCTCTGATAGTAGATGCCTGATTTGTTCGGGGTATTGGGGTTAAACGTATTGATCATGTAGCTGCGGACCAGGTCATTGCCGTTTTGAACGCTGTTCGGGTTCGTGTCGCCGAAAATGAAGGCGTATACGAAATCAAGTGCTGCGCCGACAAGCGGTTTTACCGGGTTGGGGATAACGCCCATGATCACATCTGCGATCGCGCTTCCACGGTGCGGGCCCGCGATGCTGGTATAGCTGGCAACATACGAGGAGAGGCTCAGATTGGATATAGCGTACCTGGTATAGATGGTGCCATGGCTATGGCCGATGATGTTCAGCTTGGCAGCGCCGGTGACGGCTTTTATCTGGAGAAACTGCTGCTTGAAAGCCAGGGCCTTATTGGCGGTGCTGTCCATGCCGTTGACCGATGTTATATAGACGTCCGCACCCTCGTCTTCGAGGGCCCCGGGAATCCTGTTCCAGTAATTGATGATTCCGAGAATTTGAGCACTGGCTCCCATACCATGGGCAAACACGAGCGGATACTTGGTCTGGCACGGATTTGAAGAACCGCCAGCGTAAACGAAGGTGAATCCCGTAACTACAATGATGATTGCGATGAAGAATTTTTTCATGTTTGCCTCCGGTGATTTTTTTACCGCGCTGTCTATTGTATACAATATCTCCGACATAAAATAAATTGTCAATAAAAAAATACGTCTGGACGGATTTTTAATGTATTTAAAATTATAATTGCTTTTATAAAAATTATAATTTCCATTTTATAATTATTATTATATTATTTTTTATTTGCATATAATAATATATTGTATAAAAATGTTGATATCGGGGTTAGAGAATTGGTGTCAGAGTTAATTCGGATAGATAGTTATCGCCAATCAGCAGGGCATATTAACCTTTGGATGGGTAGTTATCGTCCATCCTTGGGGTCAGAGCAATTTTATTCTTGCCCCGGGTTAAAGTTATTGTAAGGTATACAACTGTAAAAAGCTAAAGATACCCGTTGAATACCTGAAGCTATGGGAGTGTTTCAGGAAACTATCAGGGAGGGAACTAATGACCGCTCATACCCCAACCCGCGACGAAGCATATACATTGCTGACTCACTACACAAAAAGCGACGCTCTGATCAAGCATGGCCTTGCAGTAGAGGCCATCATGCGGCATTTTGCCCGATCTTCAGGTGAGGATGAGGACATGTGGGGCATCGTCGGTCTGGTTCATGACCTGGACTACGAGCAGTTTCCGGAGCAGCACTGCACCATGACGCAGAAGATACTTTCGGAACAGAACTGGCCCGAAGGGTACATACGGGCCGTGGCTGCGCACGGATGGGGTATGTTTACTGATATCGAACCGCAAATCAGGATGGAAAAAATCCTTTACACGGTGGACGAGCTCAGCGGCCTCATAATCGCCGCTGCGCTGGTTCGCCCATCCCGGAGCCTCATGGACCTGGAGCCCTCATCGGTTAAGAAAAAATGGAAGGACAAGGCCTTCGCCGCCGGCGTCAATCGCGCTGTAATAGAAAAAGGCGCGGCAATGGTGGGCATGGAGCTGCCTGATCTGATCCGGGAATCCATTCTCGGCCTGAGAACCATTGAGAAGGAGCTCGGACTGGGGGCCCGTTAATGACAGGCAGAGGACCGAAAACCTTCTCTGACCGGTTTGTCTGGCACCAAATAAGATAAGAAGGGCCCTCCTGGTGTACGAGAGGGCCCATGTAAAACATCAGGGCGATTCAGGCTACCGCCACTCAGCTTTTTTCCTTCCTGCCTGATCTCACTTTCCTGTAAACCAGCAGGCCGATCATCGCAATGACACCAATTACGACAATGACTATCGCAAAGCCGATCCAGGTCATGTACGTCCCCCGCTTGAGCAGGGAAACGGGACACAGGCTCGGTTCGGGCACGATCCTTCCCAGTGTTCCTTTATACTTTTCCGGGACATCCGGAAGGCCGTCCCCATTTGCGTCTTTAAAACTCCCGACATACTCAAGCAGCCCGGCCCACTGTTTGACTTCCTGCACCCCCGGCCTGAGCGGGTCCGCGTCTATCAGGGCATGGGCCAGGTCCTCGATTGGTTTGCCGTTCCGGTCCTTGGGGATGATCGTGAGAATGCCCATGGTAAAATTACCGACTATCTTGAGAAAGGTAGCATTATATATGTTTGCCGTTACCCGGTACAGCTGCTTATTCGATCCCGAATAATCCAGGGGCTTGTAGCCCTCATCGTCGCTCCCGATCTGTATATCGGTCACGCGGTCAAAGATCATGCGGCGTGGATTATAGGTGCATTTCAACCCCGATATCTGCAGAAAATAGTCATACCCCTTGATCGGATTGATGCTCGTCAGTATCTCGAGCGCCTTCTTCAGCTCCGAAGCGTACAGGTAGGTCATAAGCATGGGATATCCCATTGTGTCGTCCATGCCGATGCCGAGCGGAAGCGCGTTGAACATATCGCATACGGCGATTTTTCCTGTTTTGCCTTTGACAACCGCGTCCCTGATGAGGCCGTTCGAATCAAAGGCGACGGCGATCCCGGATGATGGGTCTTTGGGATCGGATACGAACCTGTTGACATACCATTTGCTCGCGTCGGCGACCAGGTTGCCCAGGTTCGATTCCTTCTCCTCTATAACGAGGTCGAATTTGGTATGCGCAAGATGCGTTTCGAACCTCATGCCCAGCGGCGCAAGAACGGTCCCGTTGATCTCATTCTTAAAGCCGTTGATCATGGCTATAGCCCCTGCATCGCCGGCCAGGGTATCGTCGACGTTTTGCATCCTGTATTCCGCTAGAACCGGGGCGCCGTCGCGAATGACAATATCCATGATCCCGACCCAGAGGCCATAGCACCATGCCTGGACGATGATCGTCTTTCCTTCGATTACCGGCTCCGGGAGCGGCGTATGCGTGTGCCCGCTGATGATGATGTCAATATCAGGCACCTCGCGTGCCAGCTTCACGTCTTCGGATTTTGAAATGTTTTCGAGGTCGAGTCCGCCGTGCGAGAGGCACACGACCAGGTCGACCTTCTCCCTGGTCCGCAGCAGGGCCGTCATTTTTTTTGCCGTTTCCACCGGTTCGCCGAATGTCACCGGCTTCGCGAACGGGGCGACTTCCGCGGCTTCCTTTCCCATGAGACCGAACAGACCTATCCTGACGCCGTCCTTGACCAGCACGGTATACGGCAGGACAAGCCCCGCCTTAAAAGTCTCTTCCAGCGTATTGTCACGATCATCCGTTGCGCTGAAGACCACGTTCGATGAAACGATCGGCGGCAGGAATCCACCCCGCTGCGCTGTCCGGAGTATGCGAGCCAGGCCGGCCGGCTTGAGATCAAACTCATGGTTGCCCAGGGTAACAACGTCATATCCCATGTCACGAATGAGCCGGAGCTCCATTGCCCTCTCGCGGCTTACCATGTGGAAGAGCGTGCCCATGAGGAAGTCGCCCGAGTCTACGACCAGCACCGGATTGGCGCGGTCCGCTTTCGTCTTCGTAATAACGGTCTTGATTCTGGCCCAGCCGCCCCGCGTCGCATCGTCGCCCGTCACCTGCGGTGTATAATCAATGGATGGCGGGAACCCCAGGAAATGCGAATGCATATCATTGGTATGGACCACGGTCAGCTTCTGCTCTTTTGCAAACAGCGCCAGCGGAACACAAAGCATAATAAGGAAGAAAAAACGGCCTGCTGTCTTCATATGCGGCTCCCTGCGCACAAGAATGTCCCGGTCAGGGACGGCGCCTGCTCAGCATGGCATCATTGCAAAAAAATTTCAACAACTAATTTCAGGATGCATTTCGATGAGACCGGCCGTGTTCCCGGACGGTCCGCCAAGGGCAGGCACTATGTTCTTGACAGGATCATGCATTATCGCTTTAGAATAATCATCACTTGTTCCGGACAGGGGGCGAAACGCGTTGAAGGGTAAAAAACAGCTGCCCATTCTGATCATCATACCGCACGGCGGGTACAACGTGCCCGAAGAGCTTTTTGGATACGAAGCGGTAAGCACATTCGACCTTTTCATGCAATCGGATACCTGCGCCAATGAACTCTTCTCGTTCGGGGACCGGATTGCCGCCACGATGGACACCGACATCTCGCGGCTGTTTGTAGACCTGGACCGGGCGTACACAAGTCTCGGGAACAGGCAGGACGGCGTTATCAAGAAATCAACCCGCTTCGGGAAACCGGTTTTCAAGGACGAACACTTCCCCGACGACATCGCCATCGCGAACATGATACAGCGTTACTGGTCGCCGTTCCACGAGGCGATAAAAAAAATTATCAACACCGGGAGCGTACGGCTCATTCTCGAGTGCCACACCATGATGGCCGTAGGCCCGAAAATGTCGAGGGACCCCGGCAGGCCGCGCCCCCTCGTGATGATAGAGCGCCTTGCAAGGGAAAAAGAGACTCCGAGGGAAACCTGCAATCCCGGACTGGCAAAGGGCCTGATGGACCAGGTGGAGAAATCCTTTGCGGGAGAGAGTAACACAATAGCGGAAAAATTTGTGCTGAGCGAAACGCCCGCAGAGGGATTCATCATGAAGAGCTACGGCACCCGGGGCATTCCCATGCTCCGGGTATCGCTTTCTCAATCGCTGTTCCTGACCGACGCGCATTTCAGCTATGATTACCTGAGAGTGGACGATCTCAGGATCAGCCATCTCAGGAAAAACGTATGGGAATCGATCGAGCGATTCTACCATAAATGCCTGTAATAAAAACGGCCCCGATCATCCCGGGGCCGCTCTCCAGTAAGCCGGTTATTCGAATGAGATTATTTAAAGATGTCGGGACTGCCCATTTTTTTTGCCATCTCCTGGGACGCCTTGATGACCTCCGGGTCCATCATGTATTTCATCGTCTTCATTGACACGGTGAGCAGTTTTTGCGCCACCTGCTCAAGCCTTTCCAGTTCATCCTTAATTTCGGCGGGAGCGTCTTTCCGTATCTTGCTCATGTCCGAATATTTCTTCTTGATCGCTTCACCGTCTTTCGCGATCTTCTCCATCTTGCTGCCCATCTCGGTCAGTGCTTCGGCGACGTCCTTGGCGCTGCTGGCTTTTTCAAGGGCCGATACGTACTCCTCGTTGATTTTTATGACTTCATTCAAGTATTCCTTGAGATCGGCATATTCGCCGCTTTTTTTACATCCGAGGAAAGCAACGGCAACAAGCGATGCCATCGCGAATATCAGGATCTTTTTCATGATTGTCTAACTCCTTACTTAAAATTCTCTGCACAGTTGATGTGGCGCGCTCCCCGGTGGAGCGCCGGTTTGACCGGAAACCCGGCTTGTGCGGTCAAGTATAACTGCAGCAGGCCGCGACCGTGACAATCCGGCATTTAACGAGAAATGACAAATTATGTCAAACTTAAAATATAGTCATACACCTCCAGGGCGGCGACGGCTCCGTCAGCCGCGGCCATGACTATCTGCCTGCGCGATCCGCTTCTCAGGTCACCCGCGGCAAACAGGCCCGGGACCGATGTCCGCATCTTACTATCTGCAATGACCTCCCCGGCTTCGTTCAGTACATCTTTCGGAAAACATTTCGTGTTGGCGTCAAAACCGACGAATATGAAAACGCCGTCGACTTTCAGGCTGGAGATTTCCCCGGTCTTGACATGCTTCAGCGATATGCTCTCAACGGCAGTGGAACCGTTAATACTCTCTACGATGCTGTCGAGGACCGGCACTATGGTGCTGCTCGCCGCCACACGGTCCTGTAAAACTTTCACGCCCCGGTACTGGTCGCGGCGGTGGACCAGGTAGACCTTGCTGGCGAATCTGGTAAGGAAATGGGCCTCTTCAAGCGCGGTGTCTCCTCCCCCGATAACGGCGCACACGCGGTTTTTGTAAAACGCGCCGTCACAGGTCGCGCAGAAGGAAACGCCGTGGCCGATGTACTCCTCCTCGCCCGGGACCTTCAGTCTCCGGTAAGAGGCCCCGGACGCCGCGATCACCGCTTTGGCCCGCATCGCCGGGCCGTCGCTCTGCGTGACCGTGAACATTCCGTCAGCCGCGTCACGGGCGACCGAAAGGACATCGGCGCCCAGTATCTCCGCGCCGAGCCTCCGCGCCTGTCCCTCCATGTGTGACATCAGCTCCCACCCGGCCACCGGCTCCACGAATCCGGGATAATTTTCAACCTCGTAGGTATTCATAACCTGGCCGCCCGGCGACAGCCGCTCCAGGACCACCAGGTCCAGGCCCGAACGCATTCCGTAAATCGCGGCCGACAGCCCGGCAGGTCCCGCTCCGATAATTATTAGATCTTTCACCCGAATTCTCCATGCATCAATTGTATATGGACGTGATTATGATTGATAACATATACAATTAATTTCAAGCAAAAATAGTGTTGAAAAAATACTAAATCCCCGCCATACCTGATAGCAGATGCAATTGACACCCTGCACGGGAGGCCGGCACAGCACATGAAACATATCGGAGATACAAGCCTTGAATCCGCACGAAAGCATTTCATCGGTGCCGTGGTAATGGTGGTTCTCGCCGTTATTTACACGATATCACCCATCGATCTCATACCGGACATTATCCCTGTAGCCGGTTTGCTCGACGACATACCGCTCCTGTTATCGACTGCCGTGTATGCAGGCTATACCTACCGGAAAATGAAGAAAGAGCGCGAGCGGAACCAGGCCTGACGCCGGAAAGACGTTCTGAAACCGCCGGTTACAGGTATCTGAAGGCCCGGCGGAAGCAGCCCCCGGAAAGGATACAAACCGCGGCCGGATAATCGGTTGACCGACTTTCGCGGATCCTGTACCGGGCGATTTTTTTTGTAACATGGCCCGGGCTTTCGCCACCAATACTATAACAATTCTTGTAAAACCCTCCAACATCTTCTCAGGGAATAATTGCCCGTGCTGAACGGGCATTATTCTCCTCTTTTTATCCATATGGCTTTATTAACCGTCACAAATCCGGCCGCATGACAAAAAAAAACGGGAGAACTACTGCTCTCCCTTTAAAATATGGGGGGTTAATTGAGGATATTGTGAAGTTGAAAATCGAATAAACTTAAACGCCTGCCTTAAATCAGTTAAAATCTCTACAATCAATCTCTTCTGATATTTGAAATATAGCAGAGCGGGCCACTGATTACAATAAACGAAATAACTAAAAATTTGTAGTTAGACTGATTATGGACGGCACAGGGAATTCCCTTATTCGGACACTGCTGGATTCCGTTACGGGGGGGGTCGAGAATGACCGCCATGAGAGCAGGGCCGAATGGCTCGGGCTATTTGATGTTACGACCCGACCACTCGACCGCGAATTTTATCAGCTCGCCGGAGCTTTTCATGTTGAGCTTTGTCTTAATGCGGTCGCGATAGGTGCCGATGGTCGAGGTACTGATCCCCAGCCTGCGGGCTATCTCCCGCCGGTCGCACCCCTGGCCGATGAGGGTGAATATCTCGAGCTCCCTGTCGGTAAGGTCGGACATCAGGTTTTCAGGGCCTTCCTTACCGGCCATGATATCCAGGAGCGATTCGCGAAGCGGCTCGCTTATGTAGCTCTTTCCCTCCACGGCCTTGCCGATGGCCTCCACGAGCTGGCCCACCGGCTCGCTCTTGAGCACGTATCCGGTTGCGCCCGCCTGCAGGGCGCGCCTGACCACCTCCTTTTCCGCATGCATCGAGAGCGCGAGCACCGCTATCTGCCGGTACCTGGCCTTTATCGCCTTGATGAGCTCTATGCCGCTTACCCCTTCCATGCTGATATCCACAACCGCAACATCCGGACTGCAGTCGTTAATTGACGCGATGGCGCTATTGGCGTCGCCGGCCTGCCCGCATACATGCAGATGAATGTGGCTGTTGAGAAATTGGATAAGTCCCAGGCGAACAACCTCGTGGTCATCGACGATAAAGATCCGGATCTGTTTTTTTGCATCTTCCTGCATGGGGTTTTCCTCTGATCCTGTTTTTTTGCACACACCCGGGCGGCCTCCCCGCCCCTACGCGATGCCCGGCACCTCGCAGGTAACGATCGTGCCCGATGGCTTCCTGCGCTTCACGTTGAGTAAGCCGCCGATGATATCGGCCCGGTACTTCATGAACATGAGCCCGAGGCCCTCGGTCTGCGCCGCCGTTTTCGGCAGGCCCACGCCGTCGTCAGCCACGGTAAGGAAGAGGCCCGCGCCCCTGCGCTTGAGCGTCACCTCGATGGTTTTCGCCTTGCCGTGCTTGACCGCATTGTTCAGGGACTCCTGGATGATGTAATAGATATGGGTCGCCTTCGAATTGTCCGGGATCGGTATGTCCTCGCAATCGATAACGCACCGTATGCCGAAAATCCGCTCCGCGTTCCGGCAGAGCTCGACCACCGCTATGGCGATGCCGTTCCGGTCCATGTTCACCGGCGAAAGTCCCTTTGCCAGGAGGCGCACGTGGGACTTCGCCTGGTCAAGCTGCTTCATGACCGAATCGATCGCCGGCTCGTCGAATTGCCGGCCCTGCCGCATCATGTTCACCAGACCGGCGAAGAGATAGCCGATGGCGGTGAGCTCCTGGCCTATCCCGTCATGGAGGTCGTGCCCGATGCGGATACGCTCCCGCTCGCTGATGTCGAGGATCTGCTCCTCGAGCCGGCGCCGCAGGGTGATATCCACCCAGCTCACCATGTAGTACTGGAGCACGCCGTTGCGCGACACCGGCACCGTGGTCATCTCGACGATGAAGGCCTCGCCGCTCCTGGTGCGGTAATGCTCCTCCTTTTTCCCGGAAGCAAGGGCGGAGATGAATTCTCCCCCCGCGGACGCGCCAGCCCAGGGATAGGGCGGCAGCTTCCCGACGACCTCGATGGCACCGAACCCCGTGAGATCCTCGAAGGCGGCGTTGACGTACCGTATCGATGAATCGAGATTGACGACCATGACCGGGATGGGCGTCGAGTTCATGAGGCTCGAGCTGAACTCTTCGCTCTCCCGTATCTTTCGTTCCAGGCGGTGCCGTGTCAGCGCGGTCTCTATCGCCGAGTAGAGGTCATACTCTTTCACCGGCTTGATCAGGTACCCGTACGGATCGGTTTTCTGGGCCCGCTTGAGGTTCGTGTCATCGGTGCTGGCTGTCAGGTAGACCACCGGGACGTCCAGGCGCGACTGGATCCTCATGGCCGTGTCGATCCCGTCGATCTCCCCGCCGATGATCACGTCCATGAGTACAAGGTCCGGCTCCTCGCGGATAGCCGTCTCGACCGCCCGGAGCCCGTCGGACTCGGGGCCGACGATCCCGTATCCCTTGAGCTCCAGCATCTCCTTGAGGTTCAGGACCGTGATGGGATCATCTTCCACTATAAGAATGCTGTTTTTCTTCATGCAATAAACCGTCGCCTCGCAGGTCAGAACAGGATGGCGATCCTCGTTCCGTCCGTCCCCGAGACACCTATCGTACCCTTTATCTGTTTTGTAAGGGATTGCACGATCTCCATTCCCAGAGAATTTGATTTTGCAATTACAAACTCGGCGGGAATGCCAACACCGTCGTCGCTCACGACGAGCGCGTTCCTCCCGTCCTCCTCCCTTGAAAAAACGACGGACACGGTGCCCTTTCGCCCATCGGGGAATGCGTGCTTCAGCGAGTTCGAGACAAGTTCGTTAACGATCATCGCGCACGGCACCGCGACATCGAGGCCCAGGTAGATCTCCTTCGCATTCAGGTCCAGCCGAACCAGGTGCCGGTTGATATTATAGGAGAAGAACAGGTGCTGCGTCAGCTCGTTGATGTACCTGCCGAAATCGATCTTGGCCATGACGTCCGAATGATAGAGCTTCTCGTGCACCAGGGCCATGGCGTGGATGCGATTCTGGCTCTCCTGGAACAGGGCGCGGTACCGCTCGTCATCGACCTTCCGGGACTGGAGGGAAAGGAGGCTCGATATGACCTGGAGGTTGTTCTTCACCCGGTGATGCAACTCCTTGATGAGGATCTCCTTTTCCTTGAGCGATTTGTTGAGCTGCTCCTCACTCCGTATCCGGTTTATGGCCATCGCGTACAGTGAGGCAAGTTGGCGCACCACGAGAAGGTCGTCGTCGTTATAGTCGCTCGCGGCATTGGCGACGCCGATCTCCCCGACCGGCGTGTCACCGAAGATCACGGGCACAGTCAGGAAGCGGGCGATCGCGGGGCGGTCTTCCGCGTATCCGTCCCACGATGGATGCCGCTCCGGCTCGTTGGTAAAAAAGGGCTGCCTGGTATTGAGCGCGTATCCCCAGAGACCCGGGTAGCTCCTGACGTCGCCGGGGTCCCCGGAAGGCATTTTATGTAGTATGCCTGGGCGATCGGCACCGGGCATTTTTGACGTCGAGAGGATTATATTATCGCCCGTGGCAGGGTCTATCTCGGTAACAAAGCCATGCTCGCTCCCCGTCAGAACGCGTGAATATTCGAGCACGATCGAGGCGATATCTGCGAGCGAAAACGAGCGGGAGATGATCGAGCCGGCCAGGCCGGCCAGGGCCATGTTGAGAGCCAGGTGCCCCCTGAGCCGCTCGTCGGCCACCTTCCGCTCGGTAATGTCCCTGGTTATGCCCATGATGGACAGCGGACGGCCCCTGTCATCGCGCTGGAAACTGATGAGGCTCTCTGTCCACACGGTGGACCCGTCCCTGTGGATAAACTCGAGCTCGGCAGTAATGGTACGAGCGGGATCGCCCGATCGGGTCTGCTCCAGGGCGAGATTTTTAGCGAACAGCTCGTCGATGGTCTCGCGGGAATCCGGGGCCAGAATCCTTTTGAACCCCATCTCCAGCATCTCCTTCGGCGTGATCCCGGCGAGGTGCTCGATCGAGGGGCTGACATATCGCAGCGTGAGGTCGGGGTCCGAAAGCCAGATCACGTCCCGCGCATTTTCCGCGAGAAGGCGGTATCTACGCTCGCTCTCACGCAGACGCTCACGCGTCTTCTCATAGTCGGTAATGTCGAGGACGGTCGCGGTCGCGCCCTTCGAAAGGTCGTCCGGGTTGAAGGGGCTCAGGGAGAGAAGAACATTAATCGGCGTTCCATCCTTGCGCCTGAGGACCGCCTCCTGCATACCCAGTCCCTCGCGCTCCATCTGCCCGTATAATTCTCTCCCCACCCGATCGAACTCCGCATCGTCGATATAGAGTATCCGGGTGTTTTGTCCGATCAATTCGTCACGGGAATAGCCGGTAATCCTGCAGAGGGCGGCATTGACATTCCTGAGCACCCTGTTAACCAGGAGCCCGACGCCCGCGGGAGTGGCGTCGAACATGCTTCTCAGGACACCCTCTTTCCGCCTCAGCTCGTCCTCGGCCTGCTTCAATTCGGTGACGTCATCCATCATGGTAAACAGGTACCGGCTTTCTCCAAGGGCTATAATCTCGGCCGTGAACAGCCCCCGGTGCATCTCCCCGTTCCTGTTTTTTACCATCATGTCTATATTGCGAATTGACCCTTTCTCGTGCAGCTCGTCGAGGGCGGCCGTACGATCGCCGATGTCCTGGAATATATCCAGCTCGGACGAAGTCTTTCCGACGACTTCGTCACGCCGGTACCCGAGCACGTCAAGGAACCTGTCGTTGACCTCGATGAAGCGCCCCTCGTCGATTGTGCTGATCGCCAGGAGAAGCGGGCACCTCTTGAATGCGGTAAAAAACGTATCGCTTCTTTCGCGCAGGGGGCCATTGCCTGCGGCCGAGGCCTCCAGTTCAGAAAGCTGTTTTTCCAGGCTGGCCACCCGCGCCCGGAGCTGTTCATATGATGGTTTGGCCATCCAACATCCACTGTGACAGAAATAAATGCCGCCGTTCCGATGATAGCGCGATCGCGGCAGAAATTATTCTAGTGGGAGCATGCCGGCATGTCAATCATAAAGAAGATCCGGTGGATGAAGTGTTATGTCACATACTGGAGTGCGGGTCAGATGTTATAATAGACGCGGCTGCCAGCGGGGACGCGGCATTCTTCTTTGTTGCGTATGAAGTTCAGTATGCTGTTTCTCAATTTCCAGGCCTCGACCGGTTTCGGCAGGTAACCCATGGGCTTTGTTGCCATCGCCCTGGCAATGGACGCCTGGTCGGTGGTTGCGCTAACGAACAGTATGGGAATATCATGGGCCTGGCGCACCTGTATGGCAGTCTCGATACCGTCCATCGTGCCCGACAACATGATGTCCATGACGATGACATCGGGTTTTCTCGTTCCGATGCGCTCCAGGACCTCCTCGCCCGAGCTGAGCACGTCGATTACATCACATCCCTCCTCTTCCAGCAGGTGCCTGAGAAATATCGCTGTGATCTTTTCATCTTCGACAATGAGAGCGCTTGTTTTTTTCATAATAAGATTTCATCCCGTGCGTTATTAATGGCGGAAAGCAGGAACTGGTCCCGTACCGTCAGGGACATGCCCTTGAGCCGGATGACCGCGCCCGACTCCTTCAGCCTGAGGCATGTTGACATCAGGGTCTCGGCATCGCAGGAACTGACTTCCTTGACGCCCCTGAAATCGAAGACGATCTCACTGCCATCAGCCGGGGATGCCTCAAGGCTCCGGCATAGTTCTCCCAGGGTCCCATCTGACGTCATATCCTTGATATGTATCATCCTGACTTCCTTTTCATCTATATTCATTTGATTCCTGCCATTGACCGGAAAAAAATTCATCCTGCCATTGAGTCTTGCGTATATTTAATTGTAAATGTACGTTTTAATCCTCCTTCCTTCAATAGGCCATAGAATGATTAATTTGTAGTTATAATGACTATTAATCCGTCAGGGTTATTCCTTATTTTTTTATTATCGATGAAATATGTTGACAATACCATTATATTTTAATATTTTATTAAATACTTACGAATAATATGACAGAAAGCGAGGCTGCGATGAATTCATTGATATGGCTGATTATATTCCTGGCCGGCTGGATCATTCTCCAGCGATGGGTGCTGCCGCGGTTCGGTGTCCCCACCTGAATGGCCCCCGATTGTTCTCCGGAGGAGAACAAAAGAGAAAAAAAATAGCCGGTATCCGGCTATTTTTTTTTGCGCTTCTTTCTCTTTTCGCGCTTGTTTCTTTCATAGTCATCATCGCCGCTGTAGAAGTCGGTATCCACTGAAAGGTCAACGTCATAGGCCTTCTCGTAAAACCGGGCCATCCTGCCGATTTTACCGGGGCGCGAGAAGCGCTCGATGATCCGCGCCGCGCGTTTGAGGTCCCCGGTCTCGATCAGGCTTCTCACCATCCTGTCGAAGACCGGGTGGCGGGAATCGAATTCATCGGCCAGGCGGAGATACCCCTCGTAATGACGGGCAGCGGCCGCGTACTCCCTGTCCTTGTACTGCTCATCCGCGGCATTCAGGTAGCGGTCGCGCTTTTCGTTCTGTGCCGCAGAAACTTCGATGCGCCTGGTCCGGCAGGACCCGCCCTTCAGGCAGTAGCGATCATCGGAACGGACCAGCTCGGGACTGGCGTCCGCGAGCTTCCGCAGATACGCGTCATAGGCATCGCCGCTCATAATGCTCCGTTCGTCAAACAAACTGTTCACGATGCTTCTCAGAAGCGGCACCGCGATCCTGTCCGCTGCAACCCCGATGGAGTAATTGCTCCGGTTGCCGAGCCGAACGCCCGCCATGTAGGCCCCGTTGCCCGCGATGAAGTGCAGAGTGGCAAGCGCGTCGCGGAGATCGTTTGAGGTGCCCGTCTTCCCCGCTCCGATACCGTCCATGCCGGCCATGGTGCCCCGGCGCACCGTTTCCCTCAGGGCAAGCGAGATGAGAATACACGCGGCCCTCACCTTCCGCTCGCCGAAGCGGTCCAGGAGCGCGCTTTTCAGCGGCCGGAAATCCGGCTTCATGACGGCGCCGTCCGGCCTCCTGATGAGCCCGATGTAGGTGTGCCTCTTTAAAATTCCCATGTTGGGAAAGAGCGAATAGGCGAGCAGGTAACGGTCATACCGCTGGTCGCCGGCAGAGCCGCCCAGGATGACCGAGCGGTAGGGAGGGTGCAACCCCTCGGGGCCCGGTATGTCCATGATCTCGTTGAGGAGCCGCGCGAACACGGCGGGCGTTACCAGCTCCTGGATCTGCACGTGGACGCCATTGACCGAGCGGACCAGTGCGTCCTCGACGCTGATCCATTCATCGGTATATTCAGTAAAATTCCGGGGCGACCAGGACCAGTATTTTTCGATGTTCCGGCGGTCCTCCTCGCGCTTCGGATGCTTGAAGATGTAGTTCTGGAAAATCCGCCGCTGCTCGACCGAGTATGTCTTGTACGTGATCCTGCTGTTCCTGAACATGTCACGGAGCCCGGAGCCGGACAGGAGGTAATAGAGGTCGAGAAACGGCTTGAGACTCGATCCCAGGGAGCGGTTTGCCAGCGAAACCCAGTCCCACTCATCGTCCTCGCTCGACGGACCGCCGACGTCCGCGATGATCCTGTTGACAATACGTGGCGAATCAGACAGCGCGTCCTCCTGGGCCTGGATGATCCGGGCGCCCCCTTCCAGGTATACCCGCCCCGGCTGAGCGGCTGCGAATTCCGGGTCCACGTCGATCCAGCGCGAATAACGGTCGATCCGTTGTTGGAGCCTCTTCTGTGCCGCCATGTCGATGGTCGTTACCACTACGAGTCCGGAATCTGACCGCTCGGGGCCCAGCTCGCGGTCAAGCTCCCGCTTGATATTGTTGACCAGGCGGTTGTCAGCCGAGGTTATGCCGGGGGCGAAGCGGAAGGACACCTTCTGGCGCTCCAGCGCGTCCCGAAACTCATCCACCGTGATGTCTCCATTGTCGCGCAGGAGCGAAAGGACGCTTCTCATCCGCCGCTCGACCCAGTTCCTGGCCCTGAGCCTGGATTCAAGCATCTCCCGGTAATTGCCCCGGTCGACATGAAAGATGGCGTTGTTCTCCTCCCAGTCTCTCACCTCCCGGCTGCCGGCCCCATGCGCCTCTATTAGCGACGAAATTTCCGAGGCCTTGAGCCAGAGCGCATACTCCTTTATCCGGGAGGGTTTTTTTATGGCCGCAACAAGCATCGCCTGCTCACGCAGATTAAGGTCTTCGAGATTCTTCATGAAATAGAGCTCGGCCTGCGAGCGAAAGCCCCGGATGTCGGAATAGAGGTGGCCGCCGTATATTTCGTTGACATAGGCCTCGAGGATATTGTCCTCGCTCCAGAACCAGTCGACAGCCAGGGAGGCCGGCAACTCGTACTGTTTCTGCTCTATCTGGCGCTCCCTGAAGCTGCCGTTACCGGGCAGGTTCATGATGAATTTCGTGTAGAGCATCTCCATTACCTGGTTCGAAAGGGAGCTGCCGCCGCGGTCCTCGTACTCAAACGCCTTGCTCAGGGCCGCGTCATATTCCCCGAGCCTCTGCCCCAGGCGCGATAGCCCGAGGCGCCCGGCGAGCGCACCCGACTTCTTCAGTACGCGATGCGCCAGTTTTTTCATTATCTGCGGCATCACCGCCAGGTTATCGTTCCCACGGTGCGGGACCGGGAAGACATCGTTGTGAAAGCGTCGGTCTTCACGGAGAACGACCGCCTTTATCATGGTGGGCGGGATCCGGCCTATCTCGGCCCACTTCATGGTGTTGGGCTTGTGGAAGACGACGGTCACAACGTCAGATACCGCGTTCACACGGTCGATCCACGCGAGGGGAGCGGGACTCTCCATGATCTTCTTCGCGACGTCCGCGGACAGGCGGTCAGCGTCGAATTTCCGGTAATCGAAAAGGTCAAGCCGGTCCCCGGACATATCGTCAATGCCCGAGAGTATCTTCTCCCACCACCGTTTCTCGAACACGAGGTCCGCAAGCGCCCGATGTCGCTCCGGCTCGCCCTGTGCGAGGGACGCCATGGCGCGCCGGTCAATCGCCACGATCGTGAGCCCATTCTGGTCCTCGACCCGGAGCGATCGGTAGGCGGAGTAATTAAGCTCGACCGCGAGCTGGGCGGTTTTCGTGACCCGGTAATTGTTCCCCGGCGACGGAGGCCCGATTGTCGATGAAAACTCGCCGAAGCGCGCCTGGCGGTTGCGCCGGTATATTCTTTCAGCCCTGCGGGCGTACGGCGTATCGCAGGTGCCGAGCTCCTGGCCGAGGTTCTGAAACGTGTAGTAGTATTCGTTCCGGGAGGTACCGTAGAGCATGACGACCAGGTCGTAGAAGAGCAGCACGGCGTGAAATATGATGAACGCGGCTATGGCCGTTTTCTTCAGGATAACGATCGCGCGGCTGACAAGGTTCCGGCGATTGCGCGCGCGGAGCCGTTCGCACAGGAAATCGATGACTCTGGCCGCTTCGCCCGGCTGGAAGAGCCCCCTGGCGCGAAGGCTGAACCCTGCCCCGGCCCTGACATACGCGGCCGGGTCAAATGATGGGAAAAAATAGCGGAGGTACGATTCCGGCAGCAACAGACCGCCGGCATCCGGGCCGAAGCTGGCATGGAACGCGTCGCGCAGATCCCTGGTGAAAACCCGCTGCGGATGTTCCGTTTTCGGCGCGGCAACGACGTGCCTTTTTTCCAGGAGCGCCAGGTCATCCATCCGGAACATCCGCTCCTCACCGCCCGCGGTAAAACCGACAAGATAGTCGCGTAGCCGGCACCGGAAGGCATCGTTCGGGACGAGAAATACGGGAGAGCGGCCCGTTTTTTTACCGACGGGAAACTCCTTCCTCCAGTGCTCCCGCTCTCCGGCAGGAACTTCCTCGGGGGAGAGACCGTCATCAAAAAGAAGCCCGGCCCCGGGATCCTCGGACAGCGCACCGGCAAACTCGCTAACGAGCGCCGTTTTCCGGCCTACACCCTCCCCGGTAAGAAAATTCCTGGCCCGCAAGCAGATGCGCAGGACCAGGTAGCGGATTGAACCGATCCTGAACCAGTAGTTATCGACCGCCCAGATGTGAGAGCGGACCACGAGATACGCTTTTTTCAAAAAACTGGTCATACGTCTTCCCGGGATCACAGGATACACGACACTCACGAAAAAATTATCTCACATCGCCTGCAGGCTACTCAAAGCTTTTTAAAAAATTTCCATCATAAATCCTCAGGAGCTTTTCGAGGCCCGCATAAAATTCATCATCCGTACCGTCAATGGATCGCCTGATCCAGAAGGCCACGCAGGTCTTTACGACATTCCCATCGCATGTGCCATTAAAACCGGGTCCCTCGAACTCAGAATGATTTTTCCCATGATAAGGATACTCGCAATCTACAAAGGAAAAATACTTTTCATAATAATATGGCTCCAGCGTCTTCTTCTTAAGCGCAATAATGTAATCATTCTTTTCCTGGACAAGAAAGGCCGGGTTGTCCAGTAATTTTCGGTATGTAATAAAAAAGATACGGGCGAGCGGTCTGATGGAGACATCATAGACTCCCTGCGTTGCTGCTCGAAAAGCGCTGTCACGATCACCCGGTACAAGCAGATCTCCCAGGCGAGAGACAAATTCCGGATTGTATGTTCCGAAACTGAAGCGTGAATCCAGGGCAAGCGCCTCCCGCGAATGAGGACCGCTTAAAAATACCGGCACTCCCACGAGGTCCGCGAATCTCCCGTAATCAATGAAGTTCACTGCATGGCAGTAAAAGTTCCTCATTCCACCGCCTGGAAAATAATCAAAGTCCCCGCACCTGCTCTCAGATGAGCCGATCCCCTTCCATGCAGCACGCACAGCGGCATCAAGCTCCGGCGATACCGGCGTGTCCTTCCGGACCACCGTCCCGGTGATCAGGCAGCCGATCAGCACGGAAATGACCAAGACAGCCAGGCAGGCCGATGCGGTCCGGCAGGCCTTCTTAACAACTGGATACATACATGCCTCCTGTCACGAAATTCTTTCAGCTATCCAGAAATCACCGTTAAAGCGCGTTACAAGCTCGCAAAACCCGCCATTCTCATAAAAATTGAATATAACAACCGGGCGATGCTCTTTCATGAAAAGCTCTCGCCTCTCGTATAAATTCATCGAGCTTTATGTTAATTTCAACTCCCGTGACTGTCTCCATCATTCGTTCCGGCTGAAACGCACGCCCCTCGCTCGATGGCCCTGCGTATTGAACAAACTGTGGTACGTCAACAAGAAGGTTTGTCAAGTACTTTGCTCAAAGGAGCACACACCGGGCCGGTCCGACATAATCATGGGACATTTCGCGCACCGGAGCAGAACAACGAATGAAATACTTTCGGGTATATCAAACAACGTGCCGGTAAAAAAAATAAGGAGACGTACGGAAAAAAAATTCAAAGCATGTCAAGAAAAATATCAGAGAAGGAAAATTAATAAAATTATAAATATTTTATTAAAAAAGAAATTGACTTGAAACTCGACATGGTGTGTTCTACGTATCAATAATTCTTACCCGGCTATTGTTTATCATGAAAAAACGAATAATCCTTTCACTGGCGCTTGTTTGTGCGATGGGTTTCTCGTGCGCACACCAGCAACAACAGCAGCAACAGGTCCAGGCTGACGAAAAAGGCGGGCGCTGCGTTAAAGGCAACTGCCACTATGGCGTCGGCACATATATCTATGCAGATGGCAGAAGGTACGAGGGAGAATTCAGAAGTAACGTGCCGTTCGGTTTCGGCACCATGTATTACAAGAACGGTATTACCATTAAAGGCAAGTGGAAGTGGGGGAGACCGGATTTACGGTAGGATATGGATACACCCGATAGAAGGAGCGCCAACCCCGGCAGAATCGGCGCAAAAACACCCATAATGACCAAAGAGAAACATGATATCATGGAAGAAAAGAAAATCAGCACCGAGCAGGAATTGAAGGCAAAGATCAAGCAGGACCTTTTAAGGAAGGTCTCAGGTAAAGATAAGGATAAAATCGAATTCCTCCTTAAGAGGCTGTGAGGTTTGACGACATGTCACGCGTAATTGGTATGGCAGTGACACTACTCTCGGCAAGCGTCTTATGTGCCGCCTGCTCGCTCTTTCAGGGAACATCCAGGCAAACAACCGACAGGGACACCGACTCATCATCCGAGACCGCCCGGCTCCTTCCCGGTACGTGGAAAATCGTCTCAGTCAATTGTGATGCTTCCGGCAGCAATTGCAGGCAATATGCTGCCAGCCGCGTTTTTGTGTTCTCGGATAACGGCGAACTCACCGTAAACGGCCGGAAACGGGGCACATACCGGGTGGAAGACAACAAATGCATTCTCGAAACCCGGGGCAAGCAATACACCGTCACCGTTGTTCAGATAGGGGCTTCCCGAATGGTAACCGGAGAGCCCCACCGGACCACGACCGAAGTGCTGAACAAGATCAAGTAACTGATCTGCCTGGCGAACAACCCTCGATCAACTACTGTTTTACTATCTTTATCTCAGCCAGGGCCGTGTCATTCCACTTCAGCCCCCGGTATATGCTGTCAATGGTGAACCTGATTTTTGTTATATCCTGGTACGATCCCGCATCCTGGTAATCACGGGTCTCATCCATGAAGCTGATCGTCGACTTCGAGCGTTCGTTTCCCGTTCCCGAAATTTCCACATCGATACTCCTGACACGGTTATTCAGGATGTACAGGTCACCGCCGGCCCCGGACTGGGCGAATTTCGGGTCAACGGTGACGAACCCGTTGATGATCGACACATGGATGGATACCGGGCTCGGGAAGGTGATCTCGACCCACTCGCCGTCTCCGCCGTTCCCGACCTGCCAGGTCGTAGCGGGATTTTTATCGAAAAGGTTGGTAACTGAAAACGTATAGCCCCCGCTGTCAGGCAGGGAAGATGAAGCGTCAACAAAGCACTTCCCGATACCGGCGATATAGACTTCCTGGCCGGCGCTGGCCTTTGTTTCATCGCTCTCCCTGGACGTCCCGGCCCTGACCCAGCCGTCCATCCCCCAGTTTATGTTGACCTGGTACCATTTGTCCTTCTCTTTGAGCACAAGCGCCCTGGTTCCTGCCGGAATAATGTACCGCACTTTCGATTCTGCGTCGGGCTGGTCATAGAGCATGGTTTTTTCGGTGAATTCAAGGATCTGTTTTTTCCCGCTGTGGATGAATTTTTTCTGGATCCAGCCTTCAGTCGTGCCATCCGCCAGCTGTACCCGCATCCATTCAGAGTCTTTCTGTTCCTCGACGATTTTTACGACCTGACCCCGGTTGACGCCCTTTATCCAGTTAAACGCGCCTTTTTCATCGGTAGGCTTGTCCCTGAGGCCGGCGGTCACCAGGGAAACACCCTCTTTTTTACAGCCGAATGTAAAAAGAAGCGCAAAGCACACTAATCCGAGCAATATTCTTTTATTCATGTTTTAACCCCTTTGTGTTGGTTGGTGGCGATTATAGTAATCTCCGGTGCGGCGGCCTGTCAATAAAAAATCCCGGAACGGGCGGCTGCAACGGTCAGCGCAGATGCCTGCCAATGAACTGCCTGAGCCCGGACGAGTACCGGTTCAGAGACTGGATGAACCCACCGTTGTGAGATCCCTGTATTTCAAGAAACTCGCGGGCAGGGCCGGCCCTCTCGTACAATCGTTTTCCAAGCTCATAGGGAACAATCTCGTCCTCAGGGCTGTGAATCACCAGGACCGGGCACCGTACACGGGAGAGATATGCGGCAGTATCGTACGCGTCTCCGAGAATGAGATCGCCGGGGTGAAACCGGTAATGAAAATCCGCGACGTCCGCGGCGCGGGTGAAGGTCGATTCAAGAACGAGAGCGGCCGGCGAGCTATTCCGGGCAAGCCACGCGGCGATCGATCCGCCCAGCGACCTGCCGACAAGGACTATCTTCGATGGCGGCGTCTTCTTTTCGACGGTGAGATAGTCCCACGCGGCGGCTGCATCGCGATAGGTCCCCTCTTCTGTCGGGACACCGCCGCTCCTTCCGAATCCGCGGTAATCAAATACAAACACGTCGAGATTCATCGCATGGAAAATACCGATGGTGTCAACAAGGAAGGATATGTTCCCGGCATTGCCGTGGCAGAAGAGCACTGTTCCGCGCGCTCCCGGTGATGCGACCCACCAGCCATGTAGCACAATTCCGTCGCTCGCTTTAAAATACACGTCCTCGTACTGCAGGCCCGCAGCAGAAGGATCGGAGACATGCTGTCCGTAGGGATGGAACATGAGACGGTTTTTGCACCCTGCTCCTGAAAGCAAAGCGGTGACGGCAATCACCGCAGCCAGGAGAGCTGCCGGAATGTTATTGCGCCTTGATATCAGCATATGCGCCTCTCACGTGGCGGATAAAACATGGCATGCAAATCGCTCACAGGAACGTGCCGGCATGGGCCGCCTGCACTCCGCGCAGCATTGCCGCCGGTTCCTTTATAAAATACTACTTGCTCAATGGCAATATGTTTTTTATCTGGTAACCAGTCAGCCTTGTTGATTGTATTGATAGGATCAATCCCGTGCGTACAGGTGGAACGAATAATGGAAAGATGGATCAGGAAATCGGAACAGGAGCTCTTCAGGAGAAGGATATTCTCCGTTAAAGATATTGAATGCTACCATCCGGGAAAAGAGGTAACGCACAAATTCTTCACCCTCCAGTCACCTGACTGGATCAACGTTGTCGCGAAGACCCCGGATGACAGGTTCCTCATGGTTCGCCAGCACCGTCTCGGCACTGACGAGATAACGCTCGAAACGCCGGGTGGCATTGTTGAAAGCGGCGAGCCGCCGGAAACAACCGCGTGCCGCGAGCTTCTCGAGGAGACGGGATATGAAGCGGGCGAGATACGGCTCATGAAAAAACTCTCGGTCAACCCCGCCATATTCAATAATTATATCTATTTCTATTTTGCAGGGAACTGCAGAAAAAAAAGCGCGCAGGCCCTCGATCTTGCCGAGGACATTGAAGTGATCACTTACACCGCCCCCGAGATACTCGAGCTCATCGGGAACGGCAAAATAAACCACACCCTGATCGTTACCGCCTTCTATCTCTACTTTTTTCAGGGTGAAATACCCGGGGACCGGAGGTGAGCACCCGGCTTAATGCCGGGTTACGATGCATCAATGTATGATCAGGCCTGTTATTGAAGCTCGAGCATCTGGCAATCCAGCGGCGGCTGTCTCAGATCATCGGCGAGAATTGAAAAACAGATGATCTCGGAATCGGTTATCTGCTCAAAATAAACCACATGCGTCCTGTTGCCAAGCCGGTACATGATGCAGCCGGTCCTGTCCGTAGTAAGCTTATCAATGAACCAATGGTCCTTGAAGCTTGTTCCGATCAGGGCAGACTGTGGGTGGAACACGACGGCTCCCTCGAAATTGATAATGTAGTAAAACCCCGTTTTGCCGATCCGCTTGTTTTTTAAACGCTCAAAAACATTTTTCCCTGCTGCAACATCCTTTTTAATTGAGGCAATATCATCGCGAATCCGGGACGACGTGACCGGTCCAGTAGAAGCACACCCGGCAAGATGTAAGAGCATACAAGAAACGAGGCCGAGACAGGCATGTCGAATATTGAGTGATGTCATGTTTTCCTTACTCTATCAATGGATGACAATTGACTTTTAGATCCATTCTGCCAGGAAGTCAATGAATTAATTTGAGTCTTGTTTTTTCGAAATCGTATCGAATGACCTGATACGTTTATCAAGGATGATGGTGTTTTTTTATCAATTGGGGTGGGATACCCCAGTATTGGGTCCAACATACAACCTTGTTCACAACAAACCGTGATAACCCATAATTAGTAAATCGATAGTTATCGGCAAATCCAGCATCTTTCAGCATTAGCTCATTGAGATATTTTACTATTGCATAAGCAATAAGATAAGACCCCGACATTTTAAATACTTTCTTCAGATCAAGAAAAAGCTCATATTCAACCGGAGTCAGATAAAGATGAGACCCCTCCCAGTTTTTCTCGTCATCCCGCTCCTGGTATCGGATACGAGACCAGGACACAGGAGGCATCTCCCTGTCGTCAGAAAGCCTGCCCAGCAGCCATGATATGATAAAACGCCGTGAGCGCCCAACCTTCACGGAGACTTCATCTACCCTGAGTAACAAATTGCAGTTAATATTAATGGTGGTCTCGATCAACATGTTCTTTCCTCCTGATCCGTAATACGAACCGGGATCCCTAAATATAAAACAATTTAAGAAATTATACAAAAATCTTTCTTTACTTTTATATGCCCGCTTTTCATCCTGTAAAAAAATATCCCGAGAGGTGCTTTATGAATATTCTTATCTTTGGACCCAATGGCAGCGGCAAAGGGACGCAGGGCGCGATCGTCCAGAAAAAGAATCCGGTCGCTCATATCGAATCAGGCGTAATCTTCAGGGAAAACATAAAAGGCGGCACAGAATTAGGGAAGAAAGCCAAGGCATATATTGACCGGGGCGATCTTGTTCCCGATGACATCACCATCCCGATGATACTGGATCGCTTAAAAAAAGACGACTGCAATAAGGGCTGGCTCCTCGACGGCTTCCCCCGGAATGACGAGCAGGCAAAAGCACTCGACGAAGCACTAAAACAAGCCGGCATCAAGCTGGACTATGTCATCGAAATCGTTCTCGACAGGGAGATTGCAAAGCAGCGGATCATGGGAAGAAGGCTCTGCGCCAATGACAACAATCACCCGAACAACATCTTCATCGACGCGATCAAGCCGGCCGCAAAAGGCTCCGATTTCGTATGCCGGGTCTGTAGCGGAGCCCTTTCCGCTCGCTCAGATGACCAGGACGAGGTCGCGATCAACAAGCGCCATGATATTTATTATGACAAGAAAAAAGGCACTCTTGCTGCGGTCGAATATTTCAAAGACTTATCCAGGAAAAACAACGGCATGCCGAAAATAATCGAGCTCGACGGCAAGCCGGGCGTGAAAGAAGTCAGCGAAGAACTGATGAAAAAGCTTGGGTAGGCACACAGGCAGGAGACAAACAATTAGGCTTGACATCTATTTGTAATTCTGTCACGGTGGTGTTGCTCAAATTGTGAGAGATGTTGAACATACCTCACGGTAACGCAACCCGGGTAACATACTGCCGAGCCAGACATAACGTAATGTAGAATCAGGAAGGGGGGATGCATCTCTACCCTCCCCCCTTCCGTTGAATATTTTGACTGATACATTCTTGTTGCATTAATATATTACAGTGACACTATATAATTAAATGAAAAAAATATTCATAAAATCTGTCATCCTCATCAGCATCCCGATACTCCTGAATATCGGGATTACGGTATACTGCTTTAACAACAGAAGTATTTCTGAATTCAAGGGTTATTTCCTTGGTACGATGCTAAGCATGTTTTTCTCACTGGTATGGATCTTTATCGCCCGCAAGGCCGTAACATCAAACATCATGGTCATGTTCACGGTTACCCTTGCATCCTTCCCGGTAAAAATAATTTTTCTCGCTGCCATCGCCCTGGGCGGCCTGTTTTTCCTTGATATGAACCAGATATTTTTTGGCGGATCGTTTCTCCTGGGAACCGTATTAAGCCTCTTCGTTGAGGTTTGGTTTTTGATATCCGCAAACAGGTTCCAGAGAAAGCTGAGAACAGATTTGAAATCATCTGAGACAAAATAATCAAACCGGTCCAGAATTCAACATGGATACCAAAAACCCGGAAAAACTCTCCAAAGATGAACTGATTCAGTTTATTAAAGAACTCCAGCAAAAAAACCAGATCATTCTTGATGAAAGCGCGGGCGTGCACATCGACTTCAGGTCGCTTCTCGAGGCTACATCCGACATCATCTCCGTCATAGACAAGGAAGGGAACCTTATTTACATCAATTCCGCATGGAAGGTCTTTTTCCCGTCATGGGCCGGCCGGACAATGGGCGGACATTACTCAAAGAATATTCCGGCTATCGAAAAAGAGCGGGCAGCTTTCGTTTTCAACGAGGTCGTTTACAAGGGAAGGACCATTGAAAACGAGATAATGAAGACCTACAACGAGAAGGGCAAGAAGATATACCTGACCGCGAGTTTTTCACCGATCAAATCCGATACCGATGAGATAATCGGCCTTATTGGCATAATGAAAAATATAACGGAGAAGCATCTTGCCGAGAAGAAGGCAAAAGAGTACAGCCATATTCTCGAAACCAAGGTCAAGGAGCAGCTGACACAGGCCCAGGAGCTCAAGGGGCTCAGGGACTTTAACGAGGACATCATCAATCACGCTCCCGTCGGTATTTTCGTCATGGACCCGTCGGGGATCATCCTCTCCGTGAACCCGGCGCTGGAGTACATTATGGGGCACAGCCCTGACAAGCCGATGGTAGGAGTCAACCTTCTGAACGAGCCTGCATTTACCGAGAGTCTGCTCGGACAGCTGTATGAAAACTGCCGGAACGAAAGAAAAACAGGGCGGGAATTCAATATACCGTACCGTACCGTTGCCAGCGGGCGGGAAATCATCATCAACGCGACAGTCGTGCCCATTCTTGACTCGAGCGGTATGATCGAAAAGATCATATTCATGGTGGAAGACCACACCGAGCAGGCGACCATAACCAACCGGGCGTACGAGGCGGAAAAGCTTTCGGCGCTTGGGATCCTCGCGTCGGGCGTCGCTTCAGAGTTGAAAGGCAGCATCAATAAAATGGTGATGGACATCAACTTTGTCGACAACAACCTTGAAGAAGGGAGCCCCGTTGCCGCCTATATAGACTCCCTGCAGCACGAGGTGTCCAGGATCAAGAATATTACCGAGCAGCTGGTAAGCCTCTCCGCCGCCGACGACATGGACAAGGAAACCTCCAACCTCGACAAGATCCTGTCCAGCCGCCCTGTGGACGCGATGGTGAAACGCCTCATGAGCGATGGCTTCGAGGTCTTTGTCGAACCGTCCGGGGAAAACCCGGAGGTCCGCGCGAATCAGAACCAGCTGCAGCAGATCCTCATACAGTTCATCGAGAACGCCGAGGAAGCCATGCCCGAGAAAGGGACGATACGCATATCGGTAAAAACCCAGAAGGCCTCAAATGGCAAATTTGCCATAATGACAATTGCCGACACCGGGATCGGGATACCAGAAGAGAACCTCCAGAAGATATTCCAGCCCTTCTTCACGACCAAGGGGAAGGCGGCGACCGGTCTCGGACTCATGATCACAACAGCTATCGTTCAGAATCTCGGCGGAACCATCGGGCTTAAAAGCGCCCCGGGAGAGGGAACCACGTTCAAAGTAGTGCTCCCGCTGGTTGAAAAATCATCCTGAAAGGACCCGTGATGAACAAGCAGAAAGACATACAAAAAATTCTCGAGGACGACGGATTCAAAGTCGTGAGCCAGGCTGTCCTGCCGGACCGCGCCCAGGACATGGCAGCCCTCCAGGAAGTGGAAAAAGCGCAGGATTATCTCAATTTGATGAAGAACAGGTCCGAGCGCGAGCGCACGGCCCCTCCCGCTCCCGCCGAGAAAGTGCCCGACCGCAAGAGCGAGCTTGCCTCCATAAAATCGGACGAGTTCGACATTCCCACGATCATCGGGAACCTGGAATGGCACATGAACCGGATCAGCGAAAACGTCATCGGCCGCAAGGAGATCATACGCCAGGCCATGTACGCGATACTGACCGGGGAGCACATGCTGCTCCTATCCAGGACCGGTATGGCCAAGTCATACCTGGCGGATTATATCTTCAAGACCTTCGAGGGCGCACGTATCTTTTCCTCGCAGGCCAGCAAGGACCAGACGCCCGACAACTATTTCGGGCCCTATAATATCGAGGAATTCAAGAAGGGCCGCATTCGCCACAATATCATGGGCTCGATCATCGAGGCCAACCTGGTGTTCCTGGACGAATTTTTTGACGCGAGCGACGTCGTGCTCCGCTCCCTCCTGACGGTACTGAACGAGCGGAAGTTCATCAACGGGTCCGAGCAGATCGACACCGCGGTCCATACGGCGATCGCCACGGCGAACTACATGCGGATGAACGAGGTGACCGAGGCAGTGCTCGACCGGTTCACCTACAAGTCGATCATCCCCGAGAACACCAACGTGTACAACCAGCTCCTGATCGACCATACCTACTCGATGAGCGGCGGCAAGCCGGTGGAGCCGGAGCAGAAGATATTCTTCAACCAGATCCTCTATCTCTATGATATCATAAAGAACAAGAACCGGAGCATCAAGATCGAGACGCCGGATTTCATATACTTCATGAAGAACGTCCTGATCGACAAGTTCATGAGCGAGATGCGGAAGAGCGATTACAACTATTTCCTGTCGCCGCGCAAAATCGCCAAACAGGGAGACTTCCTGCGCGCATCGGCCCTGATGAACAACCGCTTCCAGGTGACAACAGACGACCTGCGCGAAATGTACCACTGCCTGACCACGCTGAACAGCTACATCTCGGTAAAGGCGAAGGACAAGTCCGAGGTCGATCTCTACCTCGACACCTTCAACCAGACCATGGCGCACTACAAGGCCACCGGCGCGTTCCAGCAGATCGAGCTGTTATTGAACATCCGCCAGGTGTTCCAGGAAATCCGTCAGAACCCGGAGCGGCGCGATGCCATCCTCGCGCGGAAGAGCGTCCTGCAGAGCGTGTTCGAGTTCATCAAGAAGCTCTTCCCCATGAAGAGCGTCGAAGACAACCAGAAGCTGACGATCGAATCACTCAAGAAAAACATTCTCGATCTCACGCCGGTCGTCGAAGAGGTCCAGGAGCTTAAGAACGGCATCATGCAGGATTACCGTGAACTCAACTAGGCGAGGCGGACCGTGACCGTTGACACCGCCCAGCACAGGAGAGCCGATGCCGAGGAAGTAGACTTCTTCGAATACTGGGACTCCCTCGGCTTTTTCGAATACTCGCGCACCATACTTCCCCCGCAATTTTTCGTCCTGTTCGAGATTGCCCGCGTCATATTCTCCGACGAGCGCCTCGACGATGCGTTCACCGCCATCGACGAGCTTTCGCAGGAGGACCGCGAATACAAGCCGGACCGGAAAGAAAGCATCCAGGTAAACCGCCTGGAGAGGATCTCGCCCCTCTCCGACCGGATGGAGATCGACCGCTACCGCACCATCATAGACATGAAGAAGGCCCTGCCGCGCGAGCTCGCCCTGGAGCCGGAGGTCTTCGACATGAAGCTCTATACCAAGACCCTGCTGGTGCAGCGGCATTACGAGACCGAGGCGGACAGCTTTAAACCGGTATCCACATCGAAGGACAAGAAGGGCAGGGAAGCGACGCGGTACGAACAGAAATTTTTCATCCTCCTGGACCGCTCCAAGTCCATGGAGGCCAAGATGCGCACCTTCTACTCGAAGTGCATCATCGCGGAGTTTTTACGGAAAAAATACAACAGCCGCGCGAAGATATTTTACCGTCCCTTCGATTCGGTCCCCGGGAACCTCATCAAGGTCGAGAAGCAGCAGGACTTTCCCCGCCTCATCGAGGAGGTCCTGTTCACGACGACGGGCGGCCGGAGCACCAACATTCACGAGGCGATTCTGCAGGCGATCAGCGACATCGTGTTCGACAAGGAGATGGCTAAGTCCGAGATACTGGTCGTGACGGACGGCATCAGCAAGATCGAAAAGCATGAGCTGAGAATAAAGCTGGGGGACATCAAGCTCAACATATTGAAGATAGGCGACGACATCGCGAAGCCGAACCTGATGGAGATGGAAGAGCACCTGAAGAGCCAGAACGTACAAATCTACGCTGATACGATCGACATACGGACCATCAAGAAGAAGATGGACGAGTACCAGAAGGAAGGGGCCGCCTCCACTATCCTCACCAACGCCGAGAAGGTGGCCTTCCGTAAGATAATGGATTCGTCCAACACGATGTTCTCCGATCTGAAGGAAGTGGCGAACAAGTTCATCGAGATAAGCGACCTGGACAGCAGCCTCCTCTACGAGCTGGGCCCCGAGCAGATGGGTTACATCCGCTTTACGCTGGAGCGCTTCACCATTATCGACATCAAGGATCTCACCCTCCTGGAGAAAAAGAAGCTGTTCCGGCAGCTCCAGTTCTTCTACCAGTACATCCAGATGCTGATCGAGAACGGGAACGCCGAGAACCAGGAGCTCCATGACGCACTGGAAACGCTCGTCAGGATCAAGAGGAAGATGATGAAGAACCCGGACATGGTGTACATGTTCGTGGAGAAAAAAGATATCAGCGACGACAAGGAGACGATGAAGCTGGCCAAGGCGCAGGCGAAGCAGATGATGAAGCAGATGAAGCTCGACGACCGGAAGCTCAGCATCGCCGAGATGAAGAAAGCGCAGCTGATCTTCACCTCCGAGACTGGCAAGGGAAGCAGGGGACAGCTTTTAACGCTGCTGCTGGTCAAGCTATGGGAGCTCATCAAGAAGATCGCGACGAAGTCCGGGCGGGATGCGACGCGCGCGGAGAAGAAGAAACGCGCCGAGGAGCGCGAGCTTCAGGAGACGGGGCTGGACGAAAACGCGATATGAAAGCGACGATGCTCATCGTCGCTTTCACGCCTACAGCTTTTCCTTCCGATACCACTCTATCGTTTCAAGTATGATGTCCACGTTGCCGTGCTTCGGCTGCCAGCCGAGGTCCTTCTTCGCCGCCTGGCAATTCATGATGAAATCGGTGAGCAGGTAAATGACGTGGCCCTTGTTCAGGTAATCGATCTTGAACGCCCGCAGGAAAAATGAACGGAATTTCGCCTTCGATGTCGAGAGGTGCATGATGGCGGCGTCGAGCTTTGCCTTTTCCTTCACCTGGACTATCTGGTCTATCTGTGTCGGCACATCGTCCGACCCGAGGTTGTATACGCTGCCGTACACGCCCGACCGGTGGGCCAGTACTATGGCCTCGGCGGCGTCATCCGGGTGGAGGATCTGGAAGCGGTTTTCGCCGTGGCCTGCCACGTAAAGACGGTTGGCCTCTTCCATGCCCGTGGCCATCAGGAGCGAGATGAGCACGATGGAGTTCCTCGTGCCGGGGCCAACCATGGGCGCGGGCCTGAACATGGTGACCGCCATCTTGTTCGCATTGACATATTCCTGGCAGATTTTCTCGGCCCTGAGCTTGTCCTTCCCGTAGCGGGTAATCGGCTTCATGACCTTGATATCGCCCTCTCCCACGGGGAGGTTCTTCACGGTGCCGTACACCTCGTAGGTCGAAACGAAGATCATCCGTTTGACACCGGCAGCGTTAGCCGCTTTGAGGATCATACGGGTGCCCTTGATGTTGATGCGCCTCATGTAGCGCCTGCCGAAATGCTTGGGGCTCTTTATGTCCATGAGATGGAAAACGGCGTCCACGCCTTTGCAAACTTTACCGAGGACCATGGCATCGAGTATATCGCCGTCGAAGAACTCAGCGCCCGCCGGAAGGTTTTCCGGCTTCTCGAGGTCGAGACACCTGACCTTCTCGCCCGCTCCTGCGAGTTTTGCAACCAGACGTGAGCCGAGCAGACTGTTGCTTCCTGTTACCAGAACCATGTTTCTACCCCCGGGAAACCTGTGCGCTGCGGCCGGCGCCGCCTGCGGCGTGATCCAATTATTTAATGATAATTTTCCGCCCGGTTTTTCGTCAAGAACAATACATCCCGCTAACGGGGCGCCGGGGCTGCTTTCTTCTCCACCATGGTATCAAAAGGGAGCTTTTTAGGTATGGCCGACCTGACCTCCGGCGGGACCGGGCCGCCGCCCAGGCCCCGGTATTGCCTGAGGCCCCGGATCAGTATCGTGTACTCCGACAGGTCGTTCCAGAATATGTAGTCAGGGCACCCGCTGTTCTTCAGGCCGTCAAGCTCCCAGCCGATGTAATCGACGCAATAGCCGTCCGAGTTGTCCTTGTAATAAAAGGCCTGGATATAGGGGCGGAGCAGGACGCCGCCGGCGAGCTCCCGCGCGCGCTTGCAGCTCAGGTAGATGGTATAGTATATCCGCTTCTCCCCGTAGCCTGCCGCGTATCCTCCCGTGTAATGCGAGGGATAGAACATGGGGCTTATCGCATCGACGTAGCGCGACACCTCCGTCACGTCCTGCCCGATCCATTCCCCCCACTGGTAGATCGCGTTGTAACCGAACAGGTCGACCGAGATCGGCACCTCGAGCGAGGCCTTCGCCTTCCTGAGGAACGAAACCAGGGCCTCCCGCATGGTCTGGTGTTCGCGCCTGAAATCGAACTTCCTGGTCTCCCGCTCCCCGCGGATATCGGGAAAGCGTATGTAATCGAACTGTATCTCGTCCGCGCCCGCCTTTTCCAGGGCCTTCGCGACCGCGATGTTGTAGTCCCACACAAACTCGCTGAAGCCGTCCACCCACTTCTCCGGGCCCTTGTGGAACGGGAACCCGCCCGTGTTCTTCACCGCGTATTTCCCGTCCTTAAAACTGTAGAGCTTGGGGTCCTGGTAACAGACCTGCCGCGCGATCACGTAGATGCCGTCCTTCTTGAGCCGGCGGATCGTCTCGACCACGTTAACATACGGATTGACCGAACCCGGCACCTGCGTGACCAGCGGGTCCGTGACCGGGACCCGTATCGAGCCGTAGTCGTCCTTCAGGTTGACGATCACGGTGTTCAGCTTCAGGTGCTTCATGAGCCGCATGAGCCGGTCGTAATTCTCTTTCTGCGTGAAGGAATAGCTGATGTAGAGCCCCTGCTTCCCCTTCGCCCGGTCGTCCGGCTCGAACTCACGCGGCGGGACATACTGCCGGTGGAAGGTGAGGTGCCTGCCGCCGGTCCGCGCTGACACGATCCCGTCCTCTTCCTTGAATAGCCCGCGGAGATTCCCGTTAACGGCTGTTACCCGGGCTGCCCCGTCAGGGTCGAGAATCATACGCCGGCCGCGGTTGGTTGCTACGAGAAGGCTTCCCCGCACGAAGTTCACGCTCGTGACCCGGTAGAAATCACCGTCAGGATAGGTGACGAGGTCCGCAGGCCCGACCTTTTCCAGCGACGAGCGGGAGATGCTGCCACGGTACAAGCCGCAGCCGTTCCCGAGCCCGGCGTAGAAGGTATCGCCGTCATCGCCGAAGCAGAGCGAGCGTATCTCCTCGAGGAAATTCGGCGTCCGCGTCGGCTCTCCCGGCACCCCGGCTTTTATCTTCCGGGCCGTGTTCCCGCCGTCGCGGGACACATACACGCCGTTCGACGAGGTACCGACGACTATGAAGCCCGCGTCAGTCGGATGGAGCGCGACGGAGATGAGCTCCGTAAAGCGGCGCACGCCGGCGAGGAGCAGGCGCGAGAAATTTCTGCCGCCGTCCGCGGAATAATACACGTCGCAGGGGACCACAACGGCGATCCGCTTCCCGTCCGGGGACACGGAATGGCCGATCACCGGCTTGGTTACGCCCTTGCTGTTAAACGGATATATGACTTCAGGGGGAAGACCCCTGTCAATGCGCGTGCACGATTCGCCCAGGCCGGATATCCCGTATATGCCGTGCTTCCTGGTGACGACCAGCAGGTCTTTCGGTCCGGCAGGGATGACATCGGTAATTTCGATTGAGCCGGCATCCGGCATTTTTTTCATGGCGCGGATCGCGTGGAACCGGGGGCTCCCGCCGTCAGGATAGGTAGCGTAGCGAATCACCGGCCCATCGACGGTGAACACCGTATGACCGTCAAGGTTTATTGCTTCCCGCCCGCACGCCGTCAACAGGGTTGCGGTAAAAATGAGTGTGAGAATGGTTCTGCGCATCGGGTCATCCTCTTCGTGTGGTCTCTGCCGGGGCACTCCCCGTTGCCGGGGCCGCGGTCATGCCACCCTCACCCGGGGGATCGGTCCCTGTCAAGATTTTAGCTTTGCATGATGGAATTAATTGCGCGTGATTATTTGAGTTGTTTTGCAACAAATCTATTGTTCGGGTGAAGCCGTGCCGTCGTCCTCCTCCCGCCTTTTCTCCTGCCTGTCAATCCAGACCACACCGGAGAAATCCACGTTCAGCGTCCGGATCATGGGGAGATATTTCAGCAGGATTTTAGCGCCCTTCAGCTTCGCCCCCGCCATGGCCGTCCTCTTCAGGCTCGCGCCCGTGAGGTCGGCGCCGGTCAGGTCAGCGCCCGTGAGGTTGGCCATGTCGAACCCGACACCATCGAGATTCGTCGAGGCCAGATCAGCCCCGCGCAGGTCCGCGCCCCTGAGATCGGCGCCGGTGAGGAGCGCATTGCTCAGGCGAACGCCCCGCACGTCGCAGCCGGAGAGATCGGCATTGCGGAGATCGGCGCGGTCAAGGCGCGCCGTGCGCAAATCGCCCCCCTCGAGCGAGGCGAAGTAGAGTTTCGCGTCGTTGAGGTTCACGCCGGAGAAATCGGCGCCGGTGAGGTCCGCGCCGAAAAACATGGCGCCGCCGAGGTTCGCGTTCGCCAGTCCCGCCCGGGCCAGGTCAGCGCCGGAGAGATCGGCGCCGGAGAGATCAGCGCCGCCGCAGTCGGCCTCCGCCAGCCGCGCCATGATGCAGTCCGCGTTGCGAAGAGATGCTCCGGCAAGGCCCGCCTTGCGAAGATCGGCCTTGTAGAGCCGCGCCGAGGACAGGTCGGCATTCTTGAGGATTGCGCCTTTAAGAATGGCCTTCCTGAGGTCGGCCCCCCGGAGCCGCGCGCCGGTAAGGTCTGCGCCCGAGAGGTCCGCACCGGACAGGTCGGCGCCGGAAAAATTCTTTCCAGCGAGGACCTTCCCGCGGAGGTCGGCGTCCGCCAGCCGCGCCATGCGGAAATCGCCCTGCCCCCGTTCGAGCATCCCGGTCACGGTTTTTTTCGTCGCGCAGCCGGTAGAAACCAGCAGGACCGACGCGAGCAGCAAAAGCAGCGGCAATGGAGTATTATTTTTCATGAATGTACCGTCACCCGAGTATGATACTATTCTTATCGGAACATGCGGCCCGCATTATAACTCGTACAGGTCCGGCCGCCGGTCTTCAAGCACCCTCATCTTCCCGCGCACCTCGTCCACCATGCCCGTGTCTATCGTCGCAGTAACGAGCGCTTCCTCCTCCCCCGCCTCGGCCACGATCCCGCCCCAGGGGTCCACGATCATCGAATTGCCGAAGTAGGTGACGGCGCCGTCGCCCAGCTCTTCCTTCCCGACCTGGTTGATAGCAGCGACGAACATCTGGTTCTCGATGGCCCGCGCCCTGACCAGCACCCGCCAGTGCTCCAGCCGGGGATGGGGAAAGGCCGCGGGCAGGAGCACAAGCCTGACACCTTTGAGCGCGTAGGTACGGAAGAGCTCGGGAAAACGCACGTCATAGCACACGGCAAGCCCTGTCCCGCCCCAGGGTGTCTGGGCCACGCAGATCGAGGAGCCCGGCTCCATGTGCCGGTCCTCGCCCATGAAACTGAACAGATGCGCCTTGCGGTAGACGCCGGCCCGCCTGCCGTCGGGGCCAAAGAGGAATGACGTGTTGGAGAGACGGCCCTCCCCGCCCGCTTCGGGCATGGTGCCGTTGATCCAGACCGCGTGGCGCCGCGCCATGTCCGCGACGCTCTCCGCCGTGCGGCCGTGCTCCGCCGCAGTGCGGCGGTTGTAGTCCCAGTTAAAGCCGGTCGTCCACATTTCCGGGAAACAGACCAGGTCGCTCTTCCTCCGGACCGCTTCCGCGACGAGATGTTCCGCTTTTGAGAGATTGGCCTCCGGGTCGGAAATCGCGACATCGATCTGTGCCAGTGATACGGTTAGCTTCATTGCTGAGACTCGCCTCCTTGCAGGTGGCCGGATTACGGCGTTTCGTTTGTTGTGTCTGTATACACGAGCGGCGGGTTCTTTTCAACAACAAAACATGCGGCAGGGCACCGCGCCTTATCCCGTCTGCAGCCATGTTTTTTTCTTTACAAATCACGGCTCGCGCCCCATAAATCGAAACGGTCAGTCCGTTAGAATCAAATTGAGGTTACACCGGCAATGACAACGCCCCGCATACGGATCATTCACGCATCATGCACCCTGGCCCTGTCCTGCGCGCTCGCATTCGCGCCCGCCTCCTGTAAAAAAGGGGGAGGGAAAGAACAGCTCGACCGGGACAGCCTGCTCTATACCATGTATGTCCAGAATCATTTCATCGGGCTCTACGAGAAATACATGCCCGCGACCGTAACTATCGTTACATCGGAGGGGGCCGGCAGGCACACCCCGGTAGGCGCAGGCTTTTTCATAAACGATGAGGGGTATATTCTCACCTGCAGGCACGTTGTTGCCGGCAGGAAGACCTGCTCCGTCATGCAGGGCAAGACCGGCAGGGTATGGACCGCGGCGGTTTTCCACGAGGACGCCGCGTACGACCTCGCTCTTCTTAAAACGGACTTTGGCGGGAAAAAGCCGGAGGCGCTCCCCTGCATCCAGCTCTCCGCAGACGCCCGGGCGAAAACCGGCTCACTGTACGTGGCGATCGGCGCGCCGGGCGGCTTGAAGGAGACGATGCTCTCCGGGTTCGTGGCGCGCGACCTCAGGCTCAACGCCGACCCGGCCATGCCCGGCAGGAGTTACGTGCAGCTCAGCGGCCCGGTGCTCCCGGGCTCATCGGGCGGGCCGGTGCTTGACATGTCGGGGAGCATCATCGGCATGTTGCGCTTCACGCTGAGCGCGGGCGGCCCCGCTGCTGCAGGAATCGGGTTTGCGATCCCGGCGAGCAACCTGTACCGGTTCGCCCTCGAACAGAAGGACCTCAAGGGCATGAAGGAGCGGGCCCAGCGCGGCATTGACGAGATCCCCTTTACCACTCCCTACCTGGCAGGCAAGCTCGGCCTGCCGGACACCTACGGAGCGCTGGTGAGCTCGGTCAGGCCTGCATCGCCTGCTGAAAAGGCCGGCATCCTACGCTACGATTTCATCGTGCGCGTAGAAGAAAAACAGGTGATGAGCCCGGCGGACATGTCGAACGCACTGCTGGAATTAAGAGACAGGGAAAGTGTCACGATCACCCTTATCAGGAAAGGCGAGATGATGGAAAAGAAAATATCCGGGTTCATGAAGGCCGGGGATTAATCGACCAGATATACGACATCCCGTGTTTTAATTCAATATGGAATATACAATTACAATTTTTTGTACGCTTTTCCATATAATTAATCACTTATTTATTATTGACACGAAAAATGGCATCGCCCTTTCTAGTTCTTTCCTTATATTATTAATTAATGAAGTACGTCTCTATGTGCCGGATTTTTTTGTGTATTAACGGCTGCAGGATACACTACTCTAAAAGATGAGAAAGTTTTTTTCGGAGGATTTGAAGATGAAAGTACGACTTGCCGGGATTGCCGCAATTTCCGTGATGGCATTTTCCCTCGCCGGCTGCGAAAGCGAAAAAAAGGACAACAGCACGCTACTGCTGCTCATGGCGAAATCCAGGATGGAGGCGCAGGCGAAAGCGACAGCTGTTTCGAGCTCGGTTTCAGGCAGTATGTCCTCCTACGTGGCTCCCACTGGTGCTATGACGGCCTTTAATAAGGCAATGGACCAGCAGAATATGATGATAGCCATAATTAATAACGGGAATGACCCGGTCTTCTCCAAAGAAGCGGTTACTCAGTATGTTGCTCGGCAAAGCATAGTGAAAGCTGCTCCAAAGGCACAGCTTGCAGCATTAACGGTTTCTGGTGGCGCAAAGGTTGGAGAAAGTAGAAATTATACATTCTATGGAACAGTTCCGGGAAAGGGAGCAACTATCACAACAATACCAGCCTTGTTCTGCACCATAAACCTGGATGTACCCGATGGGTCAGATGTTGGAACACTCACCTTTTGCAGTGATAGCAATCCATGCACTCTTAATTGGTCGGGTCTATCCGCATCAGCCCCCGACAGCACATCATTCAGCGGCCATTTTGATATGAACGCTGTTCTGGCATATTCAGGATTCGGATTCTTCTTTACAAATTACATTGCAATTATGAAGCTGATCAAATCACCCTCCATATTTAAAGCATGCGCGGCGGCGAATTCATTTTCCCAATATGCAATCATTCAATCTGGTAATGTGTCCACCAGCATGTCCGCCGATTACAGCAACATGGCTACGACCAACTCTTTTGCGTCATCTGCCAGTTTTCAGGTTAATCTTAACTCGCCGGATGGCATCGTAATGATCCCCAATGGGACAGGAAACTCTGTAACGGTGATACTGGAAAACGTGATATACACCTACAACTCGAACATCGTTGTAAATGAGGCTAAAGACGTACTTGGGATAGTCACGGGCAATCTTTCCGTGAGCTTCACCGGCACCGTGAACGGGAACACGATTGACGAGACGATCGCGATCAACCTGTAAAACAAACACATCAGAATTTAATAGCGGCGGCGCATGGGCACACCATGCGCCGTTTTTTATTCCCCGCCTATCGCAGCCCGCCGAACGCGTTCATGCCGATCTTCGACAGCCGCTCCGAGATGAGGATCCCGGCCACCCTGCCCCTCACCGATCCGACAGGCTCGATCCGCGCGAAGTTTTTCACAAGACGTGTATCCGTGGCGACCAGCAGGTGCCCCGCCCGCACCTTCGGCGCCAGGCCCGCGAGGGTGATCTCCGGCGATCGTTTGAAACGCAACGGGTATTTCCCAGTATCGCCGGCCTCGGACAGCACGTCGCCCCGGTCCGCGGTGAAGCGGGCAATGGCGCGGTCGTTGAGGAAGCCGAGGGGAAGCGCCCTGCCGTTGACGTAGAAGATGTTGCCCTCGTATCGTACCGCGTCTCCCGCCTGCGCTATCACGCGGACCGGTGTTTTGTCTATCACGGCAAGCTCTCCCCTGCCGATGCTCTCCGGCCGGTAACGGTTAATAAGCACGACGTCCCCGGGCCCGAGCAGCGGCCCGGCGGCGCCGTCGGTGACGCAACCGACCGTGAAGAAAGCGGTCATGATTATGGCCGCCGACGCGGTAAGAAACGTGCAGGCCGCGGCGAAGGCGCAGTACCAGGGCACTGCCCCGTACGCGCGCACCGGCAGGTCCGCGTGGCGTCGAGCACGGATGAAGGCCTCGGCCGGCGATGCCGCGG
>JBGTBN010000048.1:0-4615 GCA_041749375.1 Spirochaetota bacterium | reverse complement strand
ATTATTCAGTGAAGAATAAGTGTGCATTTTTGGCCTGATTTTTACGGATTTTCAGGATTTTTTGGGCACGCGCGAAATTAAGAAGACGGTGAAACCGAAATATTCTGCGGAGAGGAGACTGAATTGCTACCGGTAAAACTTCCCGGCATGCCGGGATCTCATGCAATTTCCTTTGTATTAGTATTTATGAGTACTATGCGATACCTGCTTTCGCAGGTATGACCTATTAGACAACCCCATTGTAACTGCTCCAGGCTGCCTGTTTGAATTTCAATTGACAAAACATATTCTCTGTTACTCTCTATAAACTGGTAGTAGTATATAGAGAAAAGAATGCTCCCATATCTCTACGCTGGAGTTATCAATGAATATATATTCAGAAAAAAATGCCAATACTATTCCTGAAAGCTCTCTTGAAATAACTGATATTGCAACCTGGTTTCCAGAGAAACGTATTACGTCAAAGGATCTACAAAAAGAAATTGATGCACTTGATCACATTATGGATTTTGATATCCGGGAACGCACAGGTATTTCTGAACGAAGGGCTGCTTCTGAAAACGAATCGATAATCGATATGGCTGAAAATGCAGCAAGAGCAGTCCTGAAAAAAGCCGGTAATCAGCGGGGAATGAACATCAATGACATCGACACAATTATCTACGGCGGCATGTCACGAATGTATATAGAACCATCAAGCGCGCCACTGCTTCAGAAAAAACTCGGCATAAAGAAAGCCTACTCCCTGGATATTGTAAATGCATGTCTTGGGGTACTTGATGGTATTATTCTCGCAGATTCATTCGTTAAATCAGGAATGTCCGAAAACGTACTCATTGTGAGTGCAGAGAGGCCGTCAACTATTGGAGAAACAATACTCAATGCAATGAAGTCAGGTACTCATGGTGATGAATGCCTGGCAGCAATGACCATCGGTGACGGGGCCGTGGGAATCATTGCGAGTAGAAAAAAGCAGGAATCTCGAGCACTTATGAAGGTGATTGCATATTCACGGGTAAACCTTGGAGAACACGCAGAATGTTCAATTATTCCCTATGACAGCCTTGTATTTGTAACTAATTCCAAAGGTATAGTTGATGGAGCCCTGGCTAATTGTCCAGGACTCATTCTTGATATGCTAAAAACAGTAAACTGGACGGTTGATGATGTTGATGCCCTGGTTGTTCACCAGATGAGTGTTTCAGTCACAAATCGAATGGCTGACAGGGTGGGAATCCCCCGGGAGAAATGCCCCATTACCTGTGACAGGTTTGGCAATACAGGAACTGTATCGGCTCCGCATACCCTCCTCAGTGCAGTTGAAGATTTAAAGTTACAGAAGGGGAATAAAGTCATTGTCTGCGGGATTGGCGCCGGCCTCGGTTTTATGATAATGGCCATTGAAATAAATTCCCCACAGGGCTAAAGATACAGAAAACCTGACAACAAAATTAAGAAGACGGTGAAACCGGAATATTCAGCGGAGAGGAGATTGAATTGCTGCCGGTAAAACTTCCCGGCATGCCGGGATCTCATGCACTTTCCTGTGTATCAGTATTAAAAAAATCCCCGGCTGCAGTCCTCATAATTTAATCCTCTCTTCTTCAGGAAGCGCCTTCCATGCCGATGCCGCTGCCCTGAACTGGTCGCGGCCGCGCTTCTGCGCCGTGCTCCGGGGCTTAATCACTTTCCATTTCCTGCGCACACAGGTCTTGCCGTTGCGGGTATGAAATTAAAAAAGACGGCACGCGTGCAGGAACACATCACCTCCAGACGCAGGAGTCAAGATACGCAAGGAACAGGACGAGCAGAATCATGAGAAGTATCACCAGCGGCATCACGCGGGACTTCATCGGGTTCCACACCGCAATTTTTCCCCCGCTCCCCTCCTCTTTTATATCGGATGAAAAAACCCTCTCATAGTACACGCTCTCAATCACCGGCAGGATTTCCTGCGATGGAAACGACCCGCCGCATCCGAGTGCCGCTTCCTCAGCCGCGATGGAGGCCTCGATCACTGCCGCGTGCCCGGGCGCGTTCAGGTTCAGTCCGGAGGGGAGGAGTTTCCGGGCCTCGGCAAGGCTCGCGGCGGCCGATTGCGTGTCGCCGGTAATCCTTTCATACATCGCCTTTTTCTGATGGAACATCGAGCCGCGCGCGATCCCGCCCATGGCGTCGAGAGACCGTCGCATGCCGTCGCGGTCGTCGATGATCGCGGCAAGGCTGAACAGGAGAAGATGGCGCAGATGCCCGTGGGCGGGGGGGTGTTTTTCGAGAAAGGAGACTGCAGCGGCCGCCCTGCCGTCGAGCGCGCAGGCGTCGCAATAGCGGACAAACACGCCGCCGTCGTCGGGGTTACTCATGGCGAGTTTTTTGAAGATCCCGGCGGCTTTCCGGTACCTGCCCTCGTCGAACCAGGATTCGGCGACGATGCGGTCGCAGAGATGGCCGTTCAGGAAACCCCGCGCACCTGCCGCGGCGGCGCGGGCCTCACGGGAAAAGCCGTTACGCCACGCCATGTGCGCGTATTCATACATGACATGCCTGCTGTATTCGAGGCGCCCGGCACGGCTCATCAAAGGGAACCTGCCCTTGGTCATGAAACCGGCCATACCGCGCCACAAAGCCTCCTCGTGAGACCCGCCCGCCCCGGCGATTATGGCATGGTAATCCCCGGTCAGGAACAGGGCGCGGTAGTACACCGGCAGGTAGCGGTCCAACGGCTCGCCGAGGCGGCGGGCGATTGTCACGGCCCCGGTTATGTCTTCCAGCGCCTGCGAAGGATTTCCCCAGGTTTCGATTTCCTGGATCGCCTGTTCCCGAAGCGCCCGGGCGCGGTCCAACGGCCGGTCCTTTTCCTCGCCGCCGAGGAATATCTCGCGCAGCTGATCATGGAGTGATTTTTCTTTCTTTTCCGTCATTATCACATTACCGTTCGTTCGCGGCGGCGCGATCTTTTCGGGTCATTTCGGGCCTGCGACACGGCTGCCACAATCCGCTCGGTTCACAATAAATATCACATCACCATTCAGTGGTTCGCGATGACGACAGCGGCATATGTTGCAGGAGACACACATACCTCAATCCCATCGCGAATTTCCTGAATCATGCACAAATTCATGAAGAAATCAAATACTTTTCCCATTCGCCGCCTGCCGATCGTTTACCCTCCGTGTACCTGCACGATTCATCGGCCCGCCCAACGTACCGTCCCGGCCTCGAACGGTGGAGCGCCTACAAGACGCTGTGGATACGGCACTGGGAGGGGTTCCGTGCCGCCTATGGCCGCCTTTTTGAGAAAACCTACGGCCCGCTCACCGTTGGAAAGATCGTCGAAGCGGAAAAGCTCATCCGCTGCGGAAAGTTCGCCAACGGGTTCCGCATGCACCGCTGCCCCGGGTGCGGCGTTGTCCTGGCCGTTCCATTCACCTGCAAGTCCCGCCTCTGCCTCTCCTGTTGCCGGAAACGGCTCTTCGGATGGTCGGTGAACCTTTCCCATATCATGAACACAGGCCTCTCCCACTTCCACGTGACACTGACATTGCCTGGGAGCCTGCGGCAACTGCTCTTCCAGAGGGATTTCACGGCCCACGAGCTGGTGAACACCGCCGCATGCGTACTGCAGAAGTATTTCCGGAAACAGGCGTGCATGGCGGGAGATGAATGGAAAAGCGGCATGATCGCCGCAGCCCACGCCTGCGGCAGCAGCCTGAATTACAACCCGCACGTGCACATCGTGGCGACCCGCGAGCTGGTGAACACCGTTACAGGCGAGATAACCGACCCCGGGTACGTGCCCTACACCGGCGTGTGGAAAAAATGGATGAAGGCCTCCCTGTCCATGATGGTGCGAAAGGGATATCTTTCGAGAGGCGAAGCTGAAGAATACGCGCTCCGCCATCCCGGCGGGTTCCACGTGCACTTTAAACCGATTCGGGGAAACGAAAACGACATCCATTATAAAACAGCAGAATATCTCGCGGCAGGCCCCTTTCATAATTCGCGCATTCTGTCAGTGGACCACGGGAAAAAGACCATCACCTTCAGGTTCCGCCGCATGATCGACCGCCGCACAAAGGAAAAACACTACGCTTCCATGACCCTGCCGGTGTACGAATTCATGGCACGAATGCTATATTATCTACCAGAAAAGCATCAAAAAACAATACGCTATTACGGCATTTATGCCCACAGTATCGAGAAAAAACTGCAATTGATACGGAAAAAAACATGGGCCTATGCGATTGAACACTGTTTCCAGAAAGACCCTGAGCGATGTCCCCAGTGCGGTACCACCATGAGAGAAACTATAATTTATTCGTATTACGCGGACAGGATTATGAAAAAACTCACACATTCGCATTATCTCGATAAAGGATATTTTATACCAAGCCATGGCCCCTGATGTACGAAATGATGACGTAATGCGAAAAATTACTATATTTCTCTTTATGCTCTAATTTTTGCTTGATTCCGAACTGGCGCCATTATAGTATTATTCAGTGAAGAATAAGTGTGCATTTTTGGCCTGATTTTTACGGATTTTCAGGATTTTTTGGGCACGCGCGAAATTAAGAAGACGGTGAAACCGAAATATTCTGCGGAGAGGAGACTG
>JBGTBN010000047.1:0-47711 GCA_041749375.1 Spirochaetota bacterium | reverse complement strand
CCCCCCCGGCCCCCTCTCTCAATGGGAGAGGGGGCCGGGGGCGGGGTGAGGTCGGTGCGGGGTAATACAATTGGTTTGTTGATCGATATCCTGAAGGAGTAACACCATGGAAAACACGAATGCAATTGATGAATACACAAGGGAAGGCCTCGAGCTCGAAGGCCTTGTGACTTACCAGCCCGGTTCGGTAGTGAGCCGTACAGTGATTAACAGGCCGGCGGGAACGGTAACCCTGTTCGCGTTCGATAAGGGCGAAAGCCTGTCGGAGCATACCGCTCCATTCGATGCGCTTGTTTCCGTTCTTGACGGCACGGCGGAGATTTCCATCGCGGGGAAGCCCCATACCCTGGGCAGGGGCGGGATGATCGTCATGCCCGCGGGTAAGCCGCACGCACTCCGGGCCGTCGAGAAATTCAAGATGATGCTGGTCATGATCAAGGGGTAGGGATCGCCTGCCCCCTGCAGCACGTCGTTTTTCCCCGGATTGTTTCCCCGGAACCATTAGAATTGAAGAAATCAAATTTCAGAAGCCGCGCATTATTTTTTTCTTGCTAATAATTCCAACGGTTATTTGACTATTCAACGGGCAGACAAGGCTTTATTGTTGAATCAAGGACCCGTGCTTTCAGGTGCGTGATGCAAACCATGGGGGAATTGATCCTTGCATCTCGCTTTGAAATGCGCATATCCGGCACTGATTCAGTTATTAGATGGATTATTTTATATAGATGTCATAATTGGGGCACTTGAGATTCCAATACCTAAAAATAAAGTATGAAATCGACATGATTGTGCAAATAATAATAGCCCTACCGGTTTTGATATGAATGATTTTCTCGATAGCCTTTCGATATACATGCTGCCTCCCTTGCTCTCCCTCGTCGCGGGCGTCGTGCTGGCTGTTATATCAATTGCCCGTGGAAAACTGAGGCAGGAAAATATTCTATTTTCGCTGCTGGTGATCTGGTGGATAATGTTGTGCCCCGTGTTTATATGCCACCATTTATTCAGGGGGAACGAGGAACTTCTCCTTGGTATCGAACATCGAGTCCATTTTTTCTACGTATATCTACCCCCCTTGAATCTTCTTTTCTTTTATAAAATGACCGGAATACGGAGCAGGTTCATCCTCCCGGCCGCATTTGTATTAAGCTTCTTGCTTTCGCTGACAACTTGTACAGACTACTATTTTTACGGTTTTTATGTATTTGAGTGGGGATATATCGCGAAAGGCGGCCTGGCTGTCAAGCTTGTTGAATTGTACGGCAGTATGCTTGTCGTGTATATGATCATTTTCTTTATCAGGAAAATCAGGACAGAAAAAAACCAGATAATGCGGCTGAAGCTTAAGTACATTCTTCTCTCGTTCATTTTAATGGGTCTTCTGACGATGACGAATATCCCCGCCATGAACGGGTATGACCTGTATCCGCTCAGCAACATGACGTTTATACCTCTTGTTTTTCTCGGTTACGGGGTCCTGAGCTACCGTCTGATGGACATACGAAGCGTTCTCCATATAACGTTCATGTGGGCAGTTATCTCTTCTCTCATCATCATTCCCAATGCGCTTCTCTTCTTTGCGTTGTATCCTGCACTTAATACGCTCCACGGCATGGCGCTGTTTGGCGTCGGAGTTGTATGGTTCTGCGCCAATTACGTTTACTTGCTGAAAGTGCAGCCGCTGATAGACCAGGTCTTCAACAAGCGTAAGTTCAACCTCTATAAAATAGAAGCATCTTTTATTAATGATATTTATTATTTGAAAACGATCGATGAGCTGACGGGCCAATTCGTGGATGTTATCACGAAGTCACTCGCCTTCAAGAAAGCCGAGATCGTGATCTGCCATCCGGAGGTGTTCGGCGCCAATGGCAGCGCTTCAATGAAGTGCGATATGGAACCGGACATTAAATCATGGTTCGAGCGGACGAATCACCTGATCGACAGGGACCTCATTGTGTCCAAGAGCAATTACGAAGAATGGCGGGATGGACTGCTCGAGATCTTCAACAGGTTCAACGCCCAGTATGTCGTCCCCATCATGCACATGGGCCAGCTTGTCGCGCTGCTCGCGCTGCCGGAGAAACAGAACCTCACGCAGCTGAAACGATACGAGGTCGTTTTCATCAATAATATACGTGCAGCGTTTTCCATAGCCATGGAAAACGCCTTCATGTACGGCAACCTCAACATGCTCAAGGACAACCTCGAGCAAATGGTCATAGAGCGCACCAGCGAGCTTACCCGGACGCGGGACCTGCTCCTCCAGGACATAGACCTTGCCCGCAAGATCCAGCTGGCGCTGCTTCCTCAGGACCTGCCCCGCATGGATGACGCGGAGATTCATTTCAAGTACGTTCCCATGATGGGCGTGGGCGGTGATTTCATCGATATATTGATCCCCGGGCGCGAAAACCCGTATGTCGGCACGGGTAATGCAGCCTGCTTTTTCATCTGTGATGTTTCGGGGCACGGTGTTTCGGCAGCACTCACCGCGGCGATGGTAAAAATGTCTCTCCTGTCATGGGAAATGAACGCCGCCTATCCGGCGCGTCTCCTCACGATCATCAGCGACGCACTGAAGGGAAAGACCGGTGACAATTTCATCACGGCCGCGGCCTGTCATGTAAATCTTATAACGGGAGAGGGCATCTGCGCCAATGCCGGTCATCCGCCCGTGATCGTTATCCGGGCTAACGGGACCGCGGAGTTCATACAATCGAAGGGGAGGCTGATCAGCGGATATATACCCTCCAATTGCGAGGACGTCGGGTTCAATTTGCACGACAACGATCTGCTCGTTCTATATACCGACGGTATAATAGAAGAGCGGAATGATCATGAAATGTTCGGCGAGAAGCGCTTCCTGGATATCCTGCTCGCAAACCGGGGCGGTCCTATCGACATGCTGTGCAATGCCGTTTACAATTCCTTGATCGAGTTCAAGGGCAATGCCATGCTTGATGATGACTTTACCATTCTGGCGATGAGGTACAGGACCAGGCGGTGATGCGGGTTTCCCGCCGATCATCTCGGGTCATCAGCCTCCGGAAGCAGCCAAACAGTACCTGCTCCTGTGCCGGATCCCGGATATTAATTGATTGCTAATTCCCGGTTTGTATCGTATCTTGATCGGTACCGCCGGTGCTCTGCAAGACCGGCCGGATATTTTTCTCCATGGCCGATTATAAAAGTAGTCGCGCGCGAGAAAATGGCGGTATAACAGCACCATGAAAAACGGTGGATCAACCAGGGTTCCCGGAGACAGGGGGCGTAATACGCCCGGCACGGAGCGTGCCGTTATATTCGATATCCAGCGCTTTTCCCTGCATGACGGCCCCGGAATCCGCACGACTGTTTTTTTCAAGGGATGTCCTCTCCGGTGCGCATGGTGCCAGAACCCTGAATCGCACAACCGCAACCCTGAAATGGCCTTTTATGCTGAACGATGCAGGGGATGTTTTAGCTGCCGAAAGGCCTGCCCCCGGGAGGCTATCGTTGACGGACCGGACCGCAGGGTTGACTACTCCCGGTGTGACTCATGCGGCGCATGCGCTGAAGCCTGTCCGGCCGACGCACTGCGGCTGGTCGGGAATGAGCGGGACCCGGAATCGCTCGCCGCAGAGGTGTTAAGGGACAGGGACTTTTTTGCTGATTCGGGCGGGGGCGTGACACTATCGGGCGGTGAGCCCATGGTATATCCCGCGTTCGCCCTGCGGCTGTTGCGGCTGGTGCGCGCGGAGGGTGTCCGCACTGCTATCGAAACCTGCGGCTTATTCGGCATGGCCGATATGAAGAAGCTGCTGCCGTATCTCGACCTGGTCTACTATGACCTGAAGCACATGGATGCGAAGAAACACCGGGAGTATACCGGTGCGGGTAACCGCGCGGTACTCTCGAACTTCACGGTCCTCTCGAAGGCGTTCCGTCATCTCCAGGCCCGGATGCCGGTGCTCCCGGGCTTCAACGATGACGAGAAAAACATCCGCGCCACTGCCCGCTTCCTGGCCGGAGCGGGGCGGCGCTCAATACACTGTCTTCCGTATCACAACCTGGGCGAGTCGAAGCTCCCGCGCCTGCACACGGATCAGCGGCCCCTGGGCCTGTCCCCGGCGGAATGGGCGGACCTGGCGCGGGTGAAAAAAATATTCAGGCAGGAAGGGATCAATGCAGTCATCTACGAGTAAACGGCGTGAGACCGGCGCGTCCGGCAGGATAACAAGGCTCAGAGCGGCAGTGCAGGGAGCGGCCCCGGGCATATGCACCGAGCGCGCGCTCCTCTGGACCGCGTATCACCGGGACAGGGGAAACAGGGGGAAGCACCCCCATGTAAGGATGGCCGAGGCCCTGCGTGAGGTCCTCCTTGGCAAGACCATCTGCATCTACCCGGACGAGCTCATCGTAGGTAATTTCACCTCGAAGCGCGTCGGCGGCTCAATCTATCCCGAGCTGCACGGCGTCCCGGTCATGATCGACCTGTTCAGCTTCAACACCAGGAAAACGAACCCGCTTGAGATTTCGCGCCGGGAGCGCACTGCACTCATGAAAATAATCCCCTTCTGGATGTTCCGGTTCCTGGGAGTCAGGGCTTACCGGTCTCCTTTCACACTGGCGCGTTTCATGGTAAACCAGCTTCGTGGGCACCAGTATCTCATCAATGAAACAGGGGGGATTTCGCATCTCGCCCCGGATTACGAGAAGCTGATAGCGATCGGCACGGACGGCATCGTGGCCGAGGTCCGGTCCCTGGAGAAAGGCGCGGAGCCGGATAGCAACCGCCGGCATTTTTACCATGGCGTCGGGATCATCGCGGAGGGACTTGCGCAGTTCGGCGAGCGTTATGCGGAGCTGGCGGAGCGGACGGCCTTTGCGGAACAGGACCCTGTCCGCAAAAAAGAGCTGCTCGCAATCGCGGCAGCATGCCGCCGCGTCCCGAGAAAAGGCGCACGGACGCTCCAGGAGGCCGTGCAGTCGCTCTTCTTCGCGCAGATCGCCATCAACCTGGAGAGCCTGGACAACTCGGTGTGCCCGGGCAGGATGGACCGGTACCTGTATCCCTATTACCGGGACGACGTGCGGACGGGACGGCTGACCAGGGCCCGGGCAAAGGACATACTATCCGCGTTCTCGATCAAGATGTCGGAGATCATCCCCGTGTTTTCCCGGCACCTGACCGGCTTCCACGGCGGTATGTTCAACGGCCAGGTGGTGACCGTGGGCGGGGTGGATGCCCGCGGGAACGACTCGACGAACGAGTTGAGCTACATGTTCCTGGAGATCATGGATGAGCTCAGGATGCGCCAGCCCAACTACCACGCGCGGGTGCACGCGAAGTCGCCGCGGCGGTACCTCGACATGATATACAGGGTGCTTGCCGGGGGAAGCAACTCGCCGGCGCTGTACAACGACGACGTGATTGTCCCCACGCTCGTGAAACATGGCTATTCACTCGCGGACGCGCGGGACTATACCGCGGTCGGGTGCGTGGAGCCGGTCAGCCAGGGGAAGAGTTTTTCCTCGACCGATGCTGCGCTAATGAATGCGGCCCTCTGCCTGGAGCTCGCACTTAACAGGGGCCGGCGCTTTGGGTCGCCGATGCGAACCGGGCCGCGGACCAGGCCCGTTTCGCGGATGCGCTCCATGGAAGACGTCCGCGCGGCCTTCGAAGCACAACTCGGGAGCATGACGGGAAGGCTCATCCGGGATCTGAAGGCGATCGAGCGCGTCAATACACGCCACCATCCCACGCCTCTGACGAGCATGCTGCTGAGCGAGTGCCTGGAGAAGGGCGTATGCTCAACGGCGGGCGGGGCGCGTTACAATTTTTCGGGCGTGCAGAACACCGCGCCTATCGACATCGGCGACGCGCTCGCTGCGATCGAGAGAGTGGTGTTCATCGACCGGAGGATCACCCTGCCGGAGCTGGCGGCCATGCTCAAGGCGAACATTCCCGACGAGAGGGACCGCGAATACCTGCGCGGCCTGCCCAAGTACGGTAACGACATGGAGGAGGCGGACCGGTGGTCCGTGTATGTCATACGGGCTTACACGAAAGCACTCAGCGATGCGGGCCTCTCGACGCGCGGCGGGCGCTATGTGCCGGGCCTCTATTCCGTTACCGCGCACGAGTTTTTCGGACGCGTCACCGGCGCACTGCCGCACGGCCGTAGAAAGGGCGAGCCGTTCGCTTCGGGAGTGTCGGCCGTGAACGGCATGGACCGGAACGGGCCCACGGCGCTCATCAACTCGACCAACAGGATAGATTTCACCGAGATAGCGAACGGCGTGAATTACAACCTCAAGTTCGACCGCCATACCCTGCGGGGGGAGACGGGCAGGGCGGCACTGGCGGCGCTCATCAGGACCTTTTTCCGACGCGGCGGCATGCAGGCCCAGATCAATGTCGTTGATCCGTCGGTGCTGATTGAGGCGCGAAATCACCCGGACCGCCATCCCAACCTGCTCGTGCGGGTCTCCGGCTATTCCGCCTACTTTAACGATCTCACCCCTGCCATGAAAGATGAGATCATTCGGAGAAATTGCTACCGGATCGGGTAGGAGTGTGTGCTGCGGGAGACCGGGGTCTGGGTCTATTACCTGAAATAACAAGAAAGCGAGGATGCTATCCTCGCTTTCTTGAAACAATCCAGGGCGGGGATAATGCCTCGCCGTTATGAAATAATCAGGGCGGGATCAGGCAATCCCGCCTTCATGCTATAATCCCTTCGCCACGGGCGGCGTAAAATACTTCTGCGTATCGAACGGGTCCATGAATTCCTGCTCCCGCCTGAACCCGAGCTTCTTCTCGCCGCGGCCAGCAAGATATTTCGCAAGCTCGAGAGGCGTGGCCATGGGCACGTCCACGCCCGCTTTCACGAGCGTCTGCCTGAGCAGGGACTCGGCCCGGTTCGCATAGGCGATCGAGTCGCCGAGCACGCGACCGGTCTCCGGCGCGTTATGGAAACCGAGCGAGTTCTCGGCGCTGATGAATACGAGTCTTAAAAACGCCTGCAGGTACGCCCCTTTCGCCGCTTCATACAGCCCCGGATCGATCGCTGCGCCCGCATCGCGCCGCGTGTTCGCCAGCTCGATGAGCTTCGCGGCGGAGGCCGTCGCGTAACCGGCGCGGGAGAGGAGCGACACGGTCCGGTCCTGGGTGACGAAGACCTGGTCTTTCAGCCATGTCGCGGACTCGGTGTGGCACTGGGCGCAGGCACGGAGGTCCGCCTTGAGGGGACTGGTCACATCGTGGTCCGATATCTTGTACGAGCCGCTCCTCCGGTACGGCATGTGGCAGTCGGCGCAGGCAACGCCCGCGCGGAAGTGGACGCTCTGGCGAGTGAAGAGTTCGAACTCCGGGTGCCGGATGAAGGGCATGTCGAACCCGGTCACTTTCTGCTTCCACTCGATGCGCTGGAAGTCTGTGAGGAGGTCAGCTATAATGTTCTCGATCGAGATGTTGCCCCAGGAACCGCCGGTCCAGGGAAGCTGCACGTCTCCCGCGACCTTTTTCTCGCGGTCGCGCGGCACGTAGTAGGTGATGTGGCACTGGGCGCAGGCCATGATCCGGGCTTCCTGCCGGGAAATGTCCTTCTTGCCGATAAGCTTGAGCCCGCGCTTCAGGTGGTCCTTGTTCGTGGTGAGCCCCATGTCCGTGTTCTTGTGGCAGTCTATGCAGGAGGGCCCGGTCTCCCGCATCTTCGCCGGCAGCATGCCGAGGGCGTCCTTGAACTTCGCGGTCAGGTATTTCATGCCGTGTTTTTCCACGAAGGTCTTGTGATAAGGCGATTTGCACGCGAGGCACACGCCGCCCGCCTTGGTGCGGGACTGGTCTATCTCGACCTGGTCGATGATCGCGAAGTGGTGGCCGCGCGGCTCGTTGTATTCCACGCCGAAGCCCCATCCGTTGTAAAGGAGGGCGGCATAGGGATACTCGCTCAGCTTATCATACATGATTTTGTCCGTGTCCCACCCGCGCTTGTACCTGGATTTACCGGTCGGCTTCGGCTCTTTCGTCTTGAGCCATGATTCGTACTCAAGGGGATATACCTTGCCCCACTCCTTGGGGTCGAACTCGCTGTCCCTGATGAGGCCCGCTTTTATGGGCTGGGGCTCGGACGGCCCGCACCCGGCGAATATTCCGGCCGCGATCGCGGCGATGAGGATAACAATCCCGTACTTTTTCATGGCTCTCTCCTGTTATTATTCTCGATAGCTGAATTCGTTGAGATTATGCTGGACGCGCCGGTGGCAGGACCAGCAGTCCCTGTCCCCGGTGCTGATGCGGGACACCATCTCGTTGTGGCAGCGTATGCAGTTTTGCTTTATGACCGTTTTCGCGTGACCTGTTGCGGTGATATGGTCCGGGTACACGCCGCTGAAAAAGGAGACGACGTCCTTGGTGCCGTCGATACCCTTCCAGATCAGGTGGTTCACTTCGTTATTATTGGGGAGATGGCAGTCGACGCACTTGATCCCGCGGTGAAGCCCGGTGAGAAACCAGACCTCGTACTGGGCGTGCATGGGATGGCAGGCGTTGCAGAAGGCCGGTTTCGAGGTCTGGTCAAGCAGGCCGTGCGGGACAAACGCGATAACCGTGAGCAGGGCCAACGCGCCCGCGCCTGCGAGATATTTTTTCCAGGTCATCTGTATCATCTCTTCCCCCGTGATGGCTTAATAATCAACATCACTCACCGGTATATTTTACAGGATTATCTTAAAAATTCAATCTTTTTTACTATATTGTCGATTTGAGAAAAAAAAGTCCCGTCTTGACCTGGGTCAATGCAGTAAAATCACATCCGGAGTATATTCTATTAGAAAATGAATCAAGCGGGAGCGGGAATTCATACGACGAGGAGAAAAGCATGAAACGAAGCATCATCACCATAGACGAAGACAAATGCAACGGCTGTGGGCTGTGCGTGCCGGACTGCCCGGAGGGGGCGCTCCAGGTCATCGACGGAAAAGTGAGGCTGGTGAGCGACCTGTTCTGTGACGGACTGGGCGCCTGCCTGAAGACATGCCCCGAGGGGGCGCTGTTCGTGGAAGAGCGCGAGGCCGAGCCCTATAATGAGCGCCGGGTCATGGAGAACGTGGCGAAGCACGGGCAAAACGTCATCAAGGCGCACCTGCATCACTTGAAAGACCATGGTGAAGTAAAGTATCTTCGCGAGGCAATAGAATTCATGCAGGAAAAGGGGATCCCGATCCCGGTGTACGAAGAGCCCGCCCCGGCAATGGCGTGCGGGTGTCCGGGGTCCGCTGCCCGCGACATGCGCGACCTCCCCGAAAAGAATGGAGCGGTTGGCGGCGCCCGCGTCGGTTCGAGCCTGCGCCAGTGGCCGGTCCAGCTTAAGCTCCTGAATCCGGCAGCACCCTACTTCGACAACGCGGACCTGCTGCTCGCAGCTGACTGTGTGCCCTTCGCGTACAGCGATTTTCACCGCGACCTGCTGGCAGACCGCATCGTGATAATGTTCTGCCCCAAGCTCGACCCTTATATAGAAGAATATATTGACAAGCTCGCTGCAATACTGACCATGCATGTTATCCGCTCGATCACCGTTGCGCGCATGGAAGTTCCCTGTTGCGGCGGCGTGAGCACGGTGCTGGAGCGGGCCATGGCGAAAGCCGGCAAAGAGGTCCCGGTCCGGGAGATAGTTATCGGTATAAAGGGGAATATCCTTCATGAGGATCCAGTGCCTGCAGCACGTACCGTTTGAGGGACCGGCGCACCTCGAGGTCATCGCGCGGGAGCGGGGCATGACGCTTGCCCGCACCAGGCTGTTCGACGGCGAGCCGCTTCCCGATCCGGAGGCTTATGACCTGCTGGCGGTGATGGGCGGTCCCATGGGAGTCCATGACACGGCGGCATACCCATGGCTTACCGCGGAAAAGCGGCTCATCGGGCGATCCCTGGAGGGGGGGAAGCGCGTACTCGGTATCTGCCTCGGCGCGCAGCTGATCGCTGATGTGATGGGGGCCAGTGTCAGTAAAAACCGCTATCGCGAGATAGGCTGGTTTCCTGTCACTCGCAGCGGTGAGGCCGAGAATTGCATTGTCGGGCGCTCTCTGCCGGAACGCTTCTTCGCTTTCCACTGGCATGGCGATACGTTCGATATACCCGTTGGTGCGGTCCGCCTCGCCGAAAGCGGTGCGTGTAAAAACCAGGGATTCGTTTGGAAGGATCGGGTCGTGGCGCTCCAGTTTCACCTTGAGGCCACACCGGAAAGCGTAAAAGGGCTGCTTGATAATTGCGGGGACGAGCTGGATGGGAGTAGATTTGTACAAAACAAGGTTGATATACTGAATTTCAGCTATATTGGCGATTGTTATCGCCTGTTCGAGGGCATTCTGGATAATCTGTCAGCGGGTTTGAGATAGTTATCGCTCCCGACTATCGCGCCATCCCCGCCGCAAGTCGGGACTTCGCCATACTGGCTCAGCATATTATACCGATAGTTATCGGTTGTTACGGGACTGGATCGGGTTATGGTGATAGTTATTGCTTAAAACCGGGGTCAGAGCCAGCTGAAAGCGATAGTTATCGCCAGAACCCGGGGTCAGAGCCAGCAACAAGCGATAGTTATCGGTACAAACATGGTAATACTATGAAAAAACCAGACGAGAATATATCAAAGATCATAAAGGACGCGGAAGTCCTGGCTGAATTTATAAACATCTACTGCACGGACAAGCACGGGAGTGCGGCAAAGGGGCCTGTCAAAACGGGCGGCTCGGTGGGAACATATCTCGAGCAGGCTGATTTTCCGCTATGCGAGGAGTGCCGCAGGCTCCTGCTGCACGCGGTATCGAAGCGGGCCATCTGCCCCTATGGCCCGAAGCCCTCGTGCAAGATGTGCGAAACCCACTGCTATGGTCCCGGCTACCGCGAGAGCATACGCGAGGTCATGCGGTATTCCGGCATGAGGCTCATCAAAAAAGGCAGGTTCGACCTGTTAAGGAAATATTTTTCATGACAATAATGGAATGCAGGGCAGGGTGCGGCGCGTGCTGCATCGCACCGTCACTATCATCTCCCATACCGGGCATGCCCGGGGGAAAGCCTGCCGGGGTCAGGTGCGTTCAGCTCACGCCGGACAACAGGTGCGCACTATTTGGAGAGCCCGGCCGTCCCGCCGTATGCGCGGGTCTGAAGCCGTCAGCGGAAATGTGCGGATCATGCTTTGATGAAGCGCTCGAATACCTGGCCGGGCTCGAGATGGAGACGCGTCCGGATTGACCCGAGCCTCCGGGGGAATGCGGACGCGTCTCTAGTCAGAGGCAAGCTTTGCCATGATTTTGGCGTGGTATTCGGGCAGGAACACCTTCCCGGTCCGTTTTTCCATCATCATGTTGTACCGGAGCTGTTTCTCGTTCAGCCTGACGCGGAGCGATACTTTTTCCTCGTCCTGTACGCAGGCTGCGAGGAGGGCCTCGATTGAGGATATCTCCTTGTACAACTCGAGTTCTTCGGGGATCACGCCTGCATTTTTAAGGATTTTCAGCGACATCCTGAGCTCGGGCGAGACGTTGTCCAGCCCGTCGGGCGGGAGCGGTTTGCCTGCCAGGGGATTGTTGTCGAACTCTCCCCTGTCCATCGCCTCCAGTATCCTTCGTTCAGCTATTATTTCGAATGCGTACATTCCCTGCCTCTTGCCGGGAAATGACTATCACCCGATTCGTATGAGTCAATACATATTTCTTCATTATAATACGACAGCGGGGATGCCGGAAGATATGAGGGCATGGTATGCATATGTAGCTGGTTCGGCTGAAACCCGGACACCGGCCGCAAATTATTTCTTGACGTGACCGTTATGGCGGGTTCTTGTATTAACAGCATGGCTTTATGGAACCCTATATGAAGAAATTGCTTCTCACCGTGTGCGTCGCATGTGTCCCGGCACAGCTCATGCTCCCTTCCGCAGTGAAGGCGTCACTCCCGCCGGTACCGTTTCTATCGGACATCGCGGCATCAGCCCCGCGCTACTCCCCCTCCGACAGCGCCGATTCGGTGTACGATGAGCGGATGAAGAAGTCCTGCTCCCCGTTTCTCAGGGTCGGATTTGCCGCTCCCTCGATGATATACATGATGGACAGGGATCTGAAATACTACTACAACAGGTCATGGGGACTCATGGCCGACTGCTTCTTTTATAAAAAAAAGAACCGCAGGGGAAACGGGCTCGATATCGGCGGGCGGTTCACGTACCGTAACTTCCTGATCGGCGACGACATCCAGGAAAAAACAAGCTCCCTGTTATACGGGGAAAACCGTGTCCACCTGATGTCGTGGGACATCTGCTTCCGCGGCGTGATCGGCGCGTATTTCCTTCATGAGCTCTGGCAGCTTTACGCGATCGTGGCGCCCCGTCTCCTCCATTACCATTCGGTCATGATGGACAATAAGCTCGGCGGCCCTGACAGGCGGGTCGACCTCGTTTCGATCGGCATCATCGGCGGAGCGGGGATCGAGGTGACGATCGTCCCCATGATGGGGCTGTTCGCCGAGTACAACATCGGCTACACGCCGGTAGGAAAATCCCATAACAATGTCGAGGGCCACCAGGTATACGTGGGCCTGACCTGGAGAACGCTCTACCCCGGGTATACGGAGTACTGACATGAAGGAACTGTCCCTCATCCTGCGCGCGGCCGCCCTCTGGATTGTCCGGGGAGCGTGCGCGTGCGCCTGCCTGCTGCCGCTCTCCTGCGCCTTCGGTGACGCTGACGCGGTCGGATCGCTCTTCGATGAAAACGAGGACCCGCTCTTCGTGGCCGTGGGCATGGACACCCTGGCCAACTACTCGATCCATTCGTCCCTCACGGGCAGCGTGTGGACCCGGAACCTCACCACGCTGGGCGAGGCGGGAACGCTGCGATTCGCCGTGTACGGCGACGGCATGTTTATGACAGGCGGCTCCGGCGCCACGTTTAATTTTTACATGTCTCCGGACGGCCTCCTCTGGGCCAGGGGCAGCACGGGCGGCGGCCCTTCGGATCCGGGCACCCTGTACGACGGCGTGTATGCCAACGGGCGGTTCGTGGTGGTGGGCCACAACAACGACGGCGAGGCGATGGCCTATACCTCCATGGACGGCCTGGCCTGGGTCAACAGCAACCTGGATAACAGGTTCAACGGGGCCCTGCATGGAGTTACGTACGGCAACGGCATGTTCGTGGCCGTGGGGAATCAGGTGGGCGACAGCCTCGTCGTTGCATCGACTGACGGCATCGTCTGGACGGGAAATCTGAGGCAGGCCTCTCCCCTGACCCTTAACGACGTGGCATACGGGAACGGGATCTTTGTCGCGGTGGGTTTCGGCGGCATGGCATCGGTCTCGGCGGACGGGCTGGCCTGGTCGGAAGACCATGTTATCGGCAAAGACCTGATGGGCATAAACGGTATCACCTACGGAAGGGACCGGTTCGTCGCCGTGGGCAATGTGAACGGGTTCGGCTATGGAGTCGTATATCTCTCGCATGACGGCCTCGCGTGGACGAACAATATCAATAACGGCTGGATGTTATCCGCCTTCCAGGATATAACGTACTGCCACGGATATTTCGTCGCTGTCACAGACTCCGGCATGGCCGCGGTTTCACCGCAGGGTTTCGCATGGGACAGCAAGAGTGTAACCGGCAGCATGTCTCTGTACGGTATTACCTGCCGGCCGTGACCCGGCTTCCTGCCGGGGGACGGGCCCCAATCAAGCGGCTGCAGCTAATTTTCATCCGGCGCCCTATTTTTTATTGACATTATTCAGCCGTGATTTTAGCGTAATCGTAGCACGGTACATCGCATTAAAAAGATCAAGGAGCAGGTTCATGGATAAGATTGTAGTGGATTTCGTAAGGAATTATCCCGGACTGATACATAACGTCGTTTTCATTCTAGGCCTCCTGATGGGCGGCTTTATCGTCATAAGCGGCTGCATCCGGTTCGGCATAGCCGTTTACAGAAGACACAAGGGCATATATCCTCCGGCAACAAGCCAGATGGAGCATCATTAAAAAACCGAGATTGTTTCGGTGCAACGCGGTCCCGCCGTCCCGGTGCAAACCGCACCGACACCTTCATGTGTGCAAACGTAATGATGATTCCCGCGAAAGCGGGAATCATTTTTTTTCCAATTCCCGCGACTACGTGAATTATATTTTTCTATTGACGCTGGCATGGCCGCCTCCATGGTGTTCACAATTTGAGAGCGCCTCATGAGAAAAGCACTGCTTACAACCACGGCCCGCTGGGGGACCCTCTCGTACCGCAAATCCGGCGATTTCGGGGGGAGGGCGATCATCCTGATCCACGGGGCGGTGGGCGATTCCCGCCTGTTCCGCTACCAGTTGAGGCACTTCGGCGCACGGTGCAAGACGATTGCGCTGGACCTCCCGGGGCACGGCCAGTCCTTCAACGGTACGGAACACACCCTTGACGATTTCATCGTCGCCATCGAGGACCTGATGAGGGCCGAGAACATTCCATCGTGCGTCCTGATCGGCCACTCCATGGGAGGAGGCGTATGCCTCGAAGCGTGCCGCCGCGGCCTTCCGGGGCTCGCGGGAATGGTGCTCGTGTCCACGTCGCCGGTACTGCCGGTGTCGCCGGCGCTGGTCGACATACTCAAGCGGGACGATATGGACGCCCTGGCGGAGCTGATCGTCGGCGCGGTGTTCAGTAAAAGGACAGAGCTGCTGATCGGCTTCGCGAAAAAAGGCCTCTACGATATGAGCCGCGCCGTCATCAGGAACGACGTGGACATTTGCCTGCAGATGGACTATGCCGGTATTCTCGGCGACATCCGGATTCCCGTGCTCGCAGTGGCCAACAGCGGGGATACGGTGATCTCATGCGATTTGACCGCCTCGTTTGCCGAAGGGATCCCGGGTTCACGGTTCGTGAAGTTCGAAGACCCGGGGCACGTGCCCTTTTTTGAGAACGCCGCGGACTTTAACGAGGCGGTCGACGCGTTTTTAAAGGATAATTCGCTCATCGAATGAGGTTCTGCGCTGACGGGCGGCCGCTCTCACGCGCCTTGCGGGAAGTACTTGACAAATTGCATGCTATTTTACATTTTACCACTATAGCTTCATTTCGTCGAAATGTATTAATACTATACTATTATTATCATTCGGGGGCATGGTATGGCAATCAAGGTTTCTATCAACGGTTTTGGAAGAATCGGAAGATGCGTTCTGCGGGCTGTCGCAGCCGGCAAGGGGGAAGTCGAGGTTGTCAGCATCAATGACCTCACCGATTCCAAGACACTCGCGCATCTTTTTAAGTATGACTCGATATTCGGCATATTCAATGGCACGGTGTCGCACACCGCGGACTCGATCGTCGTTAACGGAAAGAGCATAAAAGTGCATTCGGAAAAAGACCCGGCCGCGCTTCCCTGGAAAGCCGAGGGGGTTGACGTCGTTGTCGAGGCGACCGGCCGGTTCCGCGACAAGGCCAAGTGCATGGCCCACATTACCGCCGGTGCAAAGAAGGTCATTATCACCGCGCCCGCCAAGGATGAGGACATCACCATCGTTCTCGGCGTCAACGACGACAAGTACGACAAGAACAACCATCATATCATCTCCAACGCCTCCTGCACCACGAACTGCCTGGCGCCGGTGGTCAAGGTCATCCATGAAAAATTCGGGATCGAGAAGGGGCACATGACCACGATCCATTCCTACACCAACGACCAGCGGATTCTGGACCTGCCGCACGAGGACCTGCGCCGCGCCCGTGCCGCCGCTCTTTCGATGATACCGACCACGACCGGCGCCGCAAAGGCCGTGGCCCTGGTGCTCCCGGAGCTGAAGGGAAAACTGGACGGCAACTCGATCCGCGTCCCCACCCCCAACGTCTCGGTGGTGGACTTTGTCTGCCTTGTCAAGCAGCAGGTCACCGTGGAGAAGGTCAACGCCGCGCTGAAAGAAGCGGCAGATGGAAAGATGAAGAACATCCTCCAGTTCTGCGAGGAGGAGCTGGTGTCCGTCGATTTTATCGGTAACAACCATTCATCGATCGTTGACGCGCTCTCGACCAAGGTTATCGACGGCAACATGGTCAAGGTGCTGAGCTGGTATGACAATGAGTGGGGATACTCGAGCAGGGTCGTTGATCTGATCCGGTTCATTATGAAATAGCTCAGGGTATCAGCCCGTGCAGGCGCGGGTTTAAACCCGCCCAAGCATGTGTATATCCCCATAGGCACGGGTTTTAACCCGTGTAACGTGTAAAAGGAAACAATCATGGCACGACGCGAAATATTCTCCGGCAACTGGAAGATGTACAAGACGGGCTCGGAGGCGCTTGACCTGGTCAATGGCCTCCTGGCCGGCATATCCGGGATCGGAACGCGCGAGGTCGTGGTGTTCCCGCCGTCGCCCTGGGCGAAGGCGGTCGCCGATCTCTGCCGCGACACGAAGATCTCCGTCGGCATGCAGAACATGCACTTCGAGCAGGAGGGAGCGTTCACCGGCGAGGTGTCGCCGCTCATGGTAAAGGACGCCGGCTGCCGGTATGTGCTGATCGGTCACTCGGAGCGGCGCCATGTCTTCGGCGAGACCGATGATGAAGTGAACAAGAAGGTGAAGGCGGCGCTTAAAAACGGCATCGAGCCGATGGTCTGCGTGGGCGAACTCCTTGATGAGCGCGAGAAGGGGCTGACAAACGATGTCCTGACCCGCCAGGTGAAGAAGGCCCTGGAGGGGGTGAGCGCAGACCAGATGAAAACGATAGTTATCGCCTATGAGCCGGTCTGGGCCATCGGGACCGGCAAGGTGGCGACGCCGGAGATAGCCGATGAAGCGCACCTGCACATCCGGAAGGTCGTCGAAGGCCTTTACGGGGCCACGGTCGCACAGGCGCTCCCGGTCCTGTACGGCGGCTCGGTAAAGCCGGACAATATCGCAGGCCTCTCGTCGAAGGAGAACATCGACGGAGTCCTGGTGGGCGGCGCGAGCCTGAAGGTCGATTCGTTTCTTGACATTATCCGCGTAAAATAATTGTGTGTGAGGCACTATGGGTATTCTGACAACGGTAATATCGGTTATGTTCGTCATTCTCTGCGTCCTGCTGGTCATTCTCATATTGCTCCAGTCGGACAAAAGCGCCGGCATGGGCATCCTTGGCGGCTCGAGCCAGTCGGCGTTCGGATCGTCGACGGCCGACGTCATTACCAAGGCGACCGGCATCATGATCGGCCTGTTCATGATCGGCTCTGTGGGCCTGGCGTCCCTTGAATCCAACCGGGTCGAATCGCTCAAAAAGGAGCTGACCGCTGCCGGCGATAAGAAGGGCGATGTGAAAACCGACGTTACGGACAAGGGCAAGGCAGACGCAGCGAAACCCGCAGAACCGGCAAAGGCTGACAAGGGCTCACCCGTTAAGTAATCGTTCCTGTCATGGCGCGTGAACTGTATGTTGATGCAGGGGAATGTACCGGGTGCGAGTATTGCGTTGACTCTCTCCCGGGGGTGTTCCGCATGGGCGATGACGGGATCAGCGCCGTCATGGACGCGGGAGGCGCGACTGAAAGCAGCATCCAGGAAGTCATCGATAACTGTCCGGCAGAGTGCATTCACTGGCAGCGATGACGACGGTATATGCCGCCACGGCGGCAGGAAGAGAATAAATAATCAAACAGGAGTGTTTCAATGGTAATCAAAGACTACATTTTTACATCGGAATCGGTATCGGAAGGGCATCCCAACAAGGTAGCCGACCAGATATCTGATGCAATACTGGATGAGCATATCAAAGGAGATAAAAAATCACGGGTGGCCCTGGAAACCCTTGTTACCACGGACCGGATCGTCCTCTCGGGCGAAATAACATCGACGCAGAAAGTCGATTACGAGAAAACGGCCCGCCAGGTGATTGCTGATATCGGCTATACAGTCCAGAAGATGGGATTTGACCACCTGGACAGCAATTGCCAGGTGTTCGTCCACACCCAGTCTCCCGATATTTCCCAGGGTGTGACCGAGGGACAGGGGCTTTTCTCCGAGCAGGGCGCCGGTGACCAGGGCATGATGTTCGGCTACGCGGTCGATGAGACGAGCGAGTTGATGCCGATGCCGATACTGCTGGCTCACAAGCTTGTGAAACGCCTTGCCGATGTCCGCCGCAGCGGCGAGCTGAATTTTCTCAGGCCTGACTCCAAGTCGCAGGTTACCATACAGTATGTGGACGGCAAGCCGAAGCGGGCCGATGCCATCGTCATATCCACCCAGCATACGGACGACGCGACCCACGACCAGATCACCGAGGGCGTCATCGAGACGACCATCAAGAAGGTGATCCCGGCCGGCTTTATTGACAAGAACACGAAGATTTACGTAAACCCGACGGGCCGGTTCGTCGTCGGCGGTCCCAGCGGTGACACCGGTCTCACCGGCAGAAAGATCATCGTCGACACCTACGGCGGCATGGGCCGCCACGGCGGCGGCGCGTTTTCCGGCAAGGACCCCTCGAAGGTCGACCGCTCGGCCGCGTACATGGCCCGCTATATCGCCAAGAACATAGTGGCCGCCGGCCTTGCCCATCGCTGCGAGGTCCAGCTCGCGTACGCCATCGGCGTTGCGGAGCCCGTTTCTGTCCTGATCAATACCTTCGGCACCGGCTCCATGCCCGAGGACAAGATCTCCGACCGGGTGCGGAAGGTGTTCAACCTGAAACCGGCCGGTATCATCGAGATGCTGGATTTATTGAGGCCCATATACCGCTCGACGTCAAACTACGGTCATTTCGGAAGGGAAGACGCCGGCTTTGTGTGGGAAATGGCGAACAAGGCGGCCGCCCTGAAGGGCTGATGCGCTGGAATAGGATGCGAGGGACGATAACGCCGCAAACGTTTGCGGCGTTATCGCGTTTGCGGACCTGTCGAGTCGGGAAATCGTTCATACTCCGGCCATTACCGACCGATAATAACGGTGGACCCATACGTCAACCAAGGACCGGACATATGAAGGATGTTAAGATCAAAGCCTACTTATACCGCTGCGGATGCGGATACGAATTAAAGGTGTTCCTCGATTCAGGTATCCCTTCCGAATCATGCAAGTGCAGGGGATGCGGAGGGACGATCCAGCGCAAGGATTGCTGAGCGAGGGCCCCTCGCAGGCGTTTCCCCGGCGCATGCGTTTCACATTTTTATTGCTGCTGAACGGTTTGTGAATATGAAGAAACTGTTGTATATACCGTGCGCCGCGCTGCTCGCGCTCGCGCTTCCCGCGGCCGCCCTTGATCCGGGCACTCGCGTCGCCGTAACGAAGGGGACGAAGCTCCCGGCGAAAGAGGGGGCCTCGATCCCCGCATCTGAAGGCGATGCCAAGGTCCAGGAGGAACAGAAGGATACGGGGAAGGAAACGTCCCGTAACTTTAATGTGGACGCCCTGGTCCTGTACGGGCAGTACAACCGCATCCTGTGGGACGCCGGCATAACCCAGAGTTTTGACACCTTCACCTACCAGCTGAACTCGGATTTCAGCCGCTCTAACGATTTCGGGTACAAGAACTCGCGTTTTTACGACAACGAGATCGGCTTTTCCGGGACAGCCGACCTGACCGAAAACTGGAGGCTCACGCCCGAGGTGGAGGTGAGCAACGAGTCCCACGGCATGTTCAGGAACCTGTTTTTCAACAGGGAGGAAAAGGACCGCATTGTCCTGAATATCAAGAACACCTACCAGCCGCGGCCCTTCCGGTGGGACTTCAACGTCAGCGGGATATATTTCATCCACCGGTTCGACACCTCGCTGCTGCCGGACATCTACACCCTCCGTCCCTACCATTCGAGCGATTTTTACAAGGCGGGCGCCGAGATCGGCTGGCAGTATATCATATCAGCAGCGAACAAGCTGAGCTTCAAATCAAAGTTCGCCCACTACTTTTATTCCGGTCCGTCCGATAACGATACGTATACGGAGAACGAGCTGATCTGGAACTTCAACATGGGAGAGTCCTTCAAGTTCGGACTGGGACCGCTCTACGCCTACAACCGCGACGGCGGGCATTTTATTTCCGGCAAGGTCGAAGCGGCAACGGTCAATATCAAGTTTGTCTCTGTTAAGGCCTCCTATCTCTACGAGCTTGTGCCATTTGCCCCCGAGAACTATTACTTCGATCAGCGGTACGTTAAGCCGAATTACAGCCTTTCGCCCGGCCGGGGCCATCACGCGACACTGGTTGTCGGGGTCGACGCGAACCGGACCAGTGACAGGCCTTTTTATCTGAAAAAGGTGAAATGCAAGGCGACCGGGACCTTCCTGACCAGCGACCGCTACTATTCCTATTTCTCGCTGCCGGAGCAGGTCCTCGCCCCGCACCAGATGAAGATAGCAGAGGCCCAGGCGCAGGGCGAGGCGGCCCTCGGGTTCGCGATATACGCCGCGTATGCCGAGCTGGGCGCCCGGTACCAGTATTCATATTTTTACGCGAGCGACTACGTGACCTACCAGCCCGAGCATACGGCGGGCGGCTACCTCAAGCTGGAAGTGTGGCGTTTTGAGACTGAATTCAGCACCTCGTACCGCGGGCGGATGCATGCCAGCCCGTTCATGGACCTTACCATGAGGCCGGCACTGACAGGCTCGTTCCACCTCCAGTTCAGAGTGTACGAATCGTTTTTCCTGTACGGCAGGATCGACAACATATATAACAGCAAGTTCAGCACCGTGTACGGCTACCCGGAGCAGGGGCGGACCATTATCGCCGGGTTGCGCATCAACATATGACGCCCGCCAGGGTCCGGCCGGCCCTTTAATTTGTAACCATCTGAACCGGATTTGACACATAGCTAGATGGACGTGTGCCTATTCTCCACGACCTGAAACTATTTCTTGACATGAAAACGGTAACGTACTATCAATGCCAGATTGCTCCAATCGACATCGGGCATGGTTCGCGCTCTAATATAGAAACAGGTTTTTGATGAGAAATTTAGCAATAGCCCTGGTATCGTTAGCGGTCCTCATTGCCCTGCCGATGCTCTACCCACAGCCTTCCAAGTACGAAGGCAAGAAGGTCGTCAAGATTCTTTTCGAAGGCCTGAGGAATACGGAAGAAGACGACCTCCTGTATGTCATGAAAACCACCGCCAACTATCCGTTAAAGTCCCTGGAACTCCGCGAAGACATCAAGAAGATCTTCAAAAAGGGGAACTTCGAGAGCATCGCCGTGGAGATCGAGGAGTTCATGGACGGAGTGCGGCTGAAGTTCATCTGCAAGGAGCGGCCCCTGGTCAAGGAAATCGTGTTCAAGGGGCTCGACGAGGTTTCGGAGTCCGACCTGACGTCCGCCATCCCGATAAAAGAGGGCGCCGTCATCCGGAAGGATTACCTCGAGAAAAGCGTCGCCGCGATCAGGAAAAAGTATGACGACGAGGGCCTCTTTAACGCCGTCGTCCGGTACGACGTTAAACCGGTCAGGGGCGACGAGAGCAACGTCCGTGTCGTATTCATCATTGACGAGGGAGAGGAGATCAAGGTCCGGAAGCTCTCGGTTCTCGGCGCCAGGAAGCTGGGTACCAGGGAGCTGTACGCCATCATGGAGACCTCCGAGAAGGGGCTGTTCAAGGACGGCGATTTCAAGCGCGAGGTATGGGAGCAGGACAAGGCCAAGCTCCTCGCCTACTACCGCCAGAACGGGTATCTCGAGGCCCAGATACTCGACGAAACGGCGGAGTATGAGTGGGTGAACCCTGAGAAAAAGGAAAAACGGGGGATCTTCCTCACGGTGAAGGTGGGCGAGGGCGAGCAATTTTATTTCGACAAGTACTCGGTCAGGATAGAGGAGAAGGGCACGAAGCCGGTTTTCGCGCCCAAGCAGTTCATGGCGGATTTCGAGCAGACCAGGAGCGGCGCCGTTTTCAATGACACCCTCTTCCAGCAGGACCGCCAGATGATAAGCTTCAAATACGCGTCAAAGGGATATATCTTCGCCCGGGTCGTTCCGAACAGGACCGTGACTGAGCGCGAAGTGAAGGTGAAGGGGAAGCTCGTAAAAAGAAAATTCGTCGCCGTTGATTTCGTCATTGAAGAGGGCACCCAGGCCTACATCGACATGATCATCATCAAGGGGAACAAGAAGACGAAGGACAAGGTCATCCGCCGCGAGATACTCATCAAGGAAGGGGACCTCTTCGATTCGCGCAAGCTGCAGATTTCCCGGGAAAAGGTGTATAACCTGGGCTTCTTCAAGCAGGTGAATATCGACGTGCGCCCGGGAAGCAGGGACGGGTACATGAACCTGATCGTGGACGTGGAGGAGCAGCCCACCGGGACGATCTCCCTGGGCGGCGGCTACGGGACCACGTCGGGCTTTTCCATCTTTGCCGACGTCGCGGAGAACAACCTCCTGGGCAACGGCCAGCGGGTGGGGATCCGGTTCGAGTACGGGCCTGAGAGGACCTCCATCACGCTGTCATTCACGGAGCGGTGGCTCTTTAACCAGCCGATCGGGCTCAGCACCTCGGTCTTTTACAATCTCTATAACGTGCAGTCGAACCAGACCGTGTTCCCGACTATCGACAACGAGTCCGAGTATAAGCGCGAGGGGTTCGGCTACGCGCTGGGCCTGAGCTACCGGTTCCTGGACTTCTTTTCCGTCGGTACGAGCTGGTCCCACGCCTTCACCCGCGTGAAGGACCCCTCCGGCAACAGCTCGGAAGAGGTCTATTACACCAAGAGACTCGGCTTCCAGGAGAAGCGATCCATCACCGTGTACGCCACGTTCGACAACAAGGATAATTACCAGAACCCAACCAAGGGCGGCAGCCTCGAGTTCGCGGCCAATTTCACGGGCGGCAACGTGCTGGGCGGCTCGGACCACTACATCAAGCTTTCGCCCGACGGCGCGGTCTACTTCTCGCCGTTCCATCTGCCATTTTTAAAAAGTCACCCCTGCGTGTTCGAGTTCCGGGCGAGCGGGGACTTTCTCGTGAAGCCGATGGGATCGAGCGTGGTGAACCGGAGGCAGCCGAAAATGTCGCAGCTGTATCAATTTGGCCTGAGCGATGTGGACCTCAAGGACTCCTGGCTCGAGTCAGAGGACAGGCTCAATCTCGGCGGCCCGGAAACGCTCCGGGGATGGGACTATTACGACAAGAAGTTTCCGGAATCGTGGCAGAACGTCGGTCTCTTCCATAGAATACTCTACGGCGCCGAGTTCCGGGTGCCCATACATCCGCAGATGCTCTGGTTTGCCCTCTTCTTCGATGCCGGATCGCTCTGGTCCGACTCCTTCTGGGAAACGCAGATGACGAAGGACAACCAGAGGATTATTTACCAGGACCTGCTTACCGGGGACCTGCACCGGGTGCAGGACATATTCAAGGGCAAAGTAAACCTGCTGAAATATTTCAAATACTCGTACGGGTTCGGCTTCAGGATACAGATACCGATGATGCCGCTCCGCTTCTGGTTCGGCAGGAAGCTCATCTATAACGGCAAGTTCACCAACATCGGGGGCTTCCAGTTCCAGTTCGGCATCGGCGATATGAGGTTCTGATGAGATACGGTACGGCTATGATCGCCCTCCTGCTGGCGGCATCGGCGTCATGCTCAAATCTCAGGAAGAAAGTAGATCCGGCGCCGCCCGTAATCCGCTACATGAACCTGAAGGCGGTCTATAGTTTTTCCCTCAACCGGAGCCGGGATGCCCTGGACGTGAAAAAAAAGCTGGATGGAAAGCTTGCGCGCATGAAAGAGGTGCAGGGCGATCTCAACGAACCTGCGACCGACCACGTGGCGCTGCTGGAAGAGTACCGCACGCTCGACGCCGAGCTGTCCGCGTTGAAGGGGCGCAGCAGGTACTACAAGACGAAATTGCTGGGGCAGATCGACCGCGCCGTAAAGAACGTGGCGAAAACCCTCAAGGCCGACTTCATATACAATATCGGCGACGAGCTGATATTCGCGAAGAAGGAGTATGATGTTACTGAAGAAATCATGCGGGAGATCGTCCGGCTCGAAGAGCGAAGCGCGCCCGAGTCACGGTGACCGGCCCGGGACGGCCGCGGGCGCGGGCGAAAGAATGCTCGCCCTGGTGGCCCTCTGCTCGCTCCTGGCGCTCCAGCCGGCCTGCATCAGCAAGGAGGGCAGGATCAAGCGGGCCTTTACCGGCTTCTCCGGGAAGTACGTCGTCTATATCAGCAAAACGAGCTTCCTGCTGGAAGTCTTCAACCGGCGCCTGGAGCCGGTGGCGGGGTACCGGATAGCCTACGGCTCGAACCCCGACCGGAAGCCCAAGCTCCACGAGGGCGACAATCGCACTCCTGAAGGCCTCTATCGCGTCAACGAGATCCTGAGCATGGACGCGGACAAAAAATCCCCATCGTACAAGACTCTTAAAAAGATGAACAAGAAGTTTTTCAGGGCCCGCGAGGGCCACGGCAAATTCGGGATGCCGAAGGTGGACCTGGGCGATAACGCGTACGGGCCACGCTTTTTCGGGCTGGACTATCCGAACGGCGAGGACCGGAAGCGATACCGGAAAGCCCTCCCCACGGGCGGATTACCGGTGAAAGCGGATGGCTCGGCTCCCGGTATCGGCTGGGGAATCGGCATCCACGGCAACAATGACGAGAATTCAGTCGGGAACCTCTCTTCCAACGGCTGCATCAGGATGTACAATAACGACATCGTGGAGTTCGAGCAGTATGTCCAGATGGGCACTCCGGTGATTCTTTCGCCGGATTGAGGGGTTACGGGGAGTCCCCGACGTCGGGCCGGCACCCCATTTTTTTTATGTTGACATAATTCCCGCCGCTGATGAATACTGTCGCTGATTTTTTTAATGGAGGACTATAGTGCTACAATTAACAGGCATCGCATACGCCGCTGGCGAGACAGCTCCCTCGGCTGGACAGGGTGGGCTTCAGGGGCTGGGGAATTACAGTTTTATCATACTCATGGTTGCGACCATCGGTATATTTTATTTTCTCCTGATTCGCCCCCAGAAGAAGAAGGAAAAAGAACGCACTGAAATGATCGCCGCATTACAGAAGGGCGACAAGGTCATGACCGCGGGCGGCATGTACGGCGTTATCGACGGCTTCAAGGAAGGAGATATCGTCATAGTGAAGATAGCCGGCAATACCAAGGTCGAGTTCAGCAAAAGCGCCATCCAGACCAAGGCCAAATAAAAAGGCCATGAAAAGGCACGCACTGCAACTGCTGCTGATCCTTGCCGTTCCGGTCTGGCTGCTGGCTGCGGCCGTTGCGCAGGAAAACGGCGGTACCGCCCCGAATACGGACGCTCCCGCAACTGAGGGACGTGATGGCGCCTCGTCGGACGCGGCGCCATCCGGGCGGGACGGTACGGTAGCGCCGGATCGCGGTGACGCGACGGCGACGAAAACAGAGAAGCAGGCAGATCGAAAAAAGAAAACGGTGCGCAAGCCGGCCGCGGCCGAGGAAAAGCAGAAGGAAGCCCCGGCGGAGGAAGCGGCCGATGACGGGATCGGGGAAAACCTGCTCCTCGTCGATCATGAGAAAATAAAATACGACCGCATCCCCGGCATCACCATCAAGGCAGACGACCAGGGCGATGATTCGATCGTCAATATCCCGGAAGACAAAATCGGCGGAGAGAACAAGAAGGAAAAAGAGAGCGCCGGCATTTTCGGGAAGAACACCAGGGCGATAGCCGGATGGGGCATCGTGATACTGATCTTCATCCTTTTCGTCATATACTCAAAAACAAGATCACGGAAATCGAAGAGAAGGGTCGTACGGACCGTTCCGAAACGATAACGAGTGCAGGGGACATCCATGACCAGGGAAATGATATATAAACTCATATTTATCCTGCTGTTGATTGCTTTCTCAATCGTGCTGATTCTCCCGACGTTCGGCGAGAAAACGATGCGCGTATCCATGAACGCCGACGCCTCGGCCGAGCAGGTCGACACGGTCAAAAAGCTGTTCCCGTCGTCAGTCTATGAGATGGAGCAGAAGGGCCAGGTGATCACGGTAACGGCGGGAGGAAGGAGCATCACCGACGCCGTCATGAACAACGTGAGGTCTCTTCCCGGCGTCAGGGACGCCGTCATCCAGAAGCACTGGGCGGAAGACAGGGTCATGGCCAAGAAGATCAACCTCGGCCTTGACCTCCAGGGCGGAATGAACCTGGTCATGCAGGCGGACTTCAAGAAGATTGAGAGCAAGTCGGTGGACAATAAAAAGCTAACCGACAAGGACAAAACAGACCTGACCCAGCAGGCCCTGGAGTTGATACGGAACCGGATAGACAAGTTCGGCGTTGCCGAGCCGTCGATCCGGCCGCGGGGCATCGACGCGATCGAGATACAGCTTCCGGGCGTCAAGGACCCCAAGGCGGTCAAGAAGGCTATCGGTACGACGGGCCGGGTCGAGTATCGTCTCGTTGACGATGCGGGAACCGGAAAAGCGGGCGAGTGGCTCAGTGCCAATTACAAGGGTGCGGCCCTGCCTGAGGATGCGGAGTCCCAGGACATAATCCTCGCAGACATGGCAGCCGGCCTGCAGCTCCCGAACGATCGCGAGCTCCTCTACTACTGGGACCGCAAGAAGGACACGACTAAAATAATCCCGGCGTACCCCATCGTGCTGATGCGCGAAGTGGCGATCGCGGGTAATGACATAAGCAAGGCATGGATCGGGCAGGACGAATACGGCGGTCTTGCGGTCCATTTCACGACAACGGCGGACGGCGCGACGAAGTTCGCCGACGTCACGTCGAAGAAAAACTGGGGCAGGAAGCTGGCGATCGTCATCGACGACAAGGTGCGGAGCGCGCCGCGGCTCAACGTGCAGATCACGAGCGGCCAGGCGATGATCAACGGTAATTTCACCTACGAGGAGGTCAACACCCTCACGAGGATCATCAAGGAGGGCGCCCTGCCGGTGGACCTGAACATCATCGAAGAGCGGACCGTGGGCCCGTCCCTGGGCCAGGATTCGATCGACTCCGGCGTCAAGGCCGCGGTGCTGGGGATTGCGGCGGTCATCATATTCATGGCGATGTATTACAAGCTCGCGGGCGTCATTGCCGGCATCGGGCTTGTGCTGAATACGATTTTCCAGATCGCGATCCTTTCCTGGCTGGGCTTCACTCTGACCCTGCCCGGCATTGCAGGCATCATACTCTCCGTCGGTATGGCGGTTGACGCGAATGTTCTCATTTACGAGCGCATGAAGGAGGAGCTCCGGAGCGGGAAGTCTGTCCGCATGGCCGTCAGCCTCGGGTTCGACCGGGCGTTCTGGGCCATCTTCGACGGTAACCTGACGACGCTTATATCCGCGTTCGTTCTGGCACAGTTCGGCACCGGCCCCATCAAGGGTTTCGCAGTGACCCTGACCATCGGCCTACTGGCCAGCATGTTCGTAGCGCTATTCGTAACGCGCTTTGTGTACGAACTCATTTCTCTGAACAAGAAAATTAAAAGGCTCAGCATTTAAGGGGGCTCAGGTTGAAAGAGCGGATTATTCCATTTATCAAATACAGGTTTTTCGCGTACGCGCTGACTCTCGGACTGATCGTTGTTTTTTCAATCATGACGGTCGCTCAGGGCGGCATTAAAATGGGCGTCGACTTCGTCGGCGGCCAGAAGATCATTGCCCGGTTCGAGAAAGGCATCACCGAGGAGCAAATCCGCAAGGCCCTCACCGCGTTCAGCCCGACAGTACAGCAAATCGGGGAGGCGGAGCGGAACGAGTATATCATATCGACCAAAATCACCGGCGAATCGCTGGCGGACATCCAGGACGGCATCACGGCCCTCGCCGGAAAGACCATTCCCGGGATGGAGATCCTGAAAGACAGGGTCGTGCTCATGTCGTCGAAAGACGTTATCCGGGAAGCGGAAGCAAACGCCCTGATCGTACCGACGAACGCAGTGTTTAAACAAATCGGCGACCCGGCGAAGAACATCTACGCGATTTATCCCCGCGAGACCAACGATATAAAGAAATTAAAATACAATCCGGATACGGCCGTGAACAACCTGCGCGGCTCGTATGACAACCTCGATATACTGAAGAGCGTCGCACTTTTCGCCGTTTTCAACAGGCCGCTTGACGAGAAGAAGCTCGCCGATTCCCTCGGCAAGCTGCATGCGTCTTCGGTTAATGCCGGGTACGGCGCGAAGCCGGGCTTTCTCATATACAAGGTCGCGGTTGACGAGTCGGACCGGATCAGGGCGGAGCTGGATAAGAACTTCAGGAACGCCCAGGTCATGAGCGTGGAAAACGTCGGTCCTGCCGTTGGCGAGTTTTTGAAGAAGTCGGCCCTCAAGCTTATCATCGTCTCGATACTGCTCATGACAATTTACCTCTCCTACCGGTTCGAGTTCCGCTACTCGGTGGGCGCCATGGCGGCGGTGCTCCATGACGTGTTTCTGGCGGTCGCTTTCTGCGGCGCGTTCGGCGTTGAGATAAACATCCCGATCATCGCGGCATTCCTCACGATCTTCGGTTACTCGGTCAACGACACGATTGTTATCTTCGACCGGATCCGCGAGAGCACGCAGATAGAAACGAAGATTTCATTCGTGGAAATCGTAAACAAGGCGGTCACCTTCACCATGTCCCGGACCATACTGACGTCCTACCTTACGCTCCTCACGGTTTTCGCGCTTTTTTTCATGGGCGGAGAGGGGATATCGGATTTCGCCATGGTGCTCATGTTCGGCATGATCGTCGGCGTGTATTCCACCGTGTATATCGCGTCCCCGGTCGTGATCTCGTGGGAAAAACTGATGGCCAGGCTCCGGTCCTGACCATCGGTACCGCACAGGCCGGCCTTCGCGCCAGGAGGCGGTTCGCGTGAAGAAGACCATCCTTTTCACTCTCCTCTGCTTTTTGCTGGTGCAGGCTGCGCCCGTGTCGGCCGACGATTTCAGCCCTGACCGGCTCCTGGGCTTCACGCGCCACCTGATCGGCAAGCAGGAATATTACCGGGCCCTGGTCGAGCTGAAGCGACTTGACGCGTACCATCCAGGGTTCGTGGCCCCCGCCGCCTTCCACGTGACCGAGTTCTATCTCCTCTCCCGTGGTAAACAGTATGATGACATTATAGACAGGAAGCTCCCGTCCGGCGAACCCGGCCTTGCAGCCGCGGGCCTGGTATTCAAGTGCGACGCGGCCATCGGCGCGTCAGATGTCGCCCGGCTGGACACGCTCGTAGCCGGGTGGCGGTCCGGAGCCGATCCTTATTTCGACATGCTTGTTAAAAAGAGGCGGCTCTATGCATCGCTGGCGTCCGGGCGGTACGAAGCGGCAGGTGGGATCTGCGGTCCGCCGGAGGCGCCCGATTACGCCTGCCGCGAGTTGATCGCCATGGCGCAGGGTGGTTTCGGGGGAGCGAAGAAGCCGTGGCTCGCCGTCGTGCTGGGCATCGTGCCGGGCGCCGGTTATCTCTACTCGGGGGAGATCGCGACGGGCGTGTTCGCGTTTCTCCTGATAGCGGCAGACGCGATCCTGACCTATTTCGCATTCCGGACGCATAATGACGTGTTCGGGTATTTTTCGGGCATCGTCGGCGGTCTCTTTTACGCGGGCAGCATGGCCGGCGGGTATTTCGCTGCGCGGCGATTCAACGTCAGGCGTTTCGAGACCGGCCGCGCCTCCCTGTCAACGGCCCTGAAGCTCGGGGACGACCGCGAGGAGCTATTCAACAGGTACGGTATAGGGAGCGATGGAAAGCAATAATCGGCACATGGAGACGGCGCTGAAGACCGCCTTCCGGCAGATGGGCCGGACCTCGCCGAACCCGCCGGTGGGTGCGGTCATCGTGAAGGACGGGACCGTCATCGCCACGGGCGGCACGGGCCCCTGCGGCTCCTGCCATGCCGAGATAGACGCCCTGGCAGCGGCGGGCGCCTCCTGCGTCGGTGCCGATATGTACGTGTCGCTGGAGCCCTGCAGCCATTTCGGCAGGACACCGCCCTGCACCGAGGCGATCATCCGGGCCGGGATACACCGTGTCCATCTCCCGGCGCTGGACCCCAACCCGCTGGTCTCCGGGAAAGGGGTTGCGGGCCTGAAGACCGCCGGAGTCGAGGTGGTGTTCGAGGAGGAGTGGGCGGAGCAGGCCGTGGACCTGATTCGGCCCTTCAAGAAGTATATCCTCCGCCACCGCCCCTTCATACTCAGCAAGAGCGCAGTGACCCTTGACGGCCGCATCGCCGCGAAGGGCGGCGACTCGCGCTGGATATCGTCGGAGCAATCGCGCTACCTGGTGCACAAGCTCAGGGCGAAGGTCGACGCGATAATCGTGGGAAAAACTACCTTTATACACGACAACCCGGCGCTCAACGTTCGCCTCGGATCGTTCCGCGCAGATGTCGCCTCGTACTTCCGGGACCGGACGCCGGCGATGGGCGGGCGGCGCAATTATCTCCTTCATTTGCTCATGACCGAGGAGATCGGCGAGCCGGGCGCGCCATTGCGCGTCGTGATCGGACTGCCCCGGGAGATCGATCCGGCGAGCGCCCTGTTCGCGGACGGCAATTATCTTTTTTTTGAGCGGCGCGAGGCGGCGGACCGTATCGTGCGGGAGGGCGGGAAGGTTGGCGCGCTCAACCTGCACCTGGTAGACGCGGCCTCTCCCCGGGAAGAGATCGCGGCGATACAGGAAGAGCTGCACCGGCGCGGCGTCATGTTCGTCCTCCTGGAAGGGGGCGGGAGGCTTGCGGGCTCGTTCCTGGACGCGGGCGAGATCGACCAGTTCCTGTACATCATCACGCCGAAGATCGCTGGTGACGGGCTGCCCTCGCTGGCGGCGACCGGGGTGGATGAAATTCGTGACGCCCTTGTTTTAAAAGACGTGACGACGGTGCAGGTGCAGGACGACCTGCTGTACTGCGGGTACCGGGAACCCTATCATTTCGAGGTGATGTGAGGAGGGCGGTATGTTTACCGGTTTAATAGAAGAAATCGGGCGGGTCGCCCGGGTGCAGAGGGCCGGCGGTGGCCTGAACCTGACCATCGAGGCGGCGCGCGTTCTCGAGGGGGCCCGCATTGGCGACTCCATCTGCATCAACGGGGCCTGCCAGACCGTGACTGCCATGGACGCGCGCTCGTTCACCGTGTTCGCCTCAGGCGTCACAGTTGAAGTGACGACGCTTGGCGGTTTCGCGCCGGGACGGAGGGTCAACCTGGAGCGGGCGATGACCCCTTCTTCCCGGTTCGGCGGGCATTTCGTCCAGGGCCATGTCGACGGCCGCGGCAGCGTCGCGTCGGTCGAAAAGGACCGGATGGGCATGAGCGTGTCGGTCTCCGCCGGCCCGGAGCTGTGCCGCTACATTGTGGAAAAGGGGTCGATCGCCGTTGACGGCGTTTCACTCACCGTTGTTTCTCTGACCGGCGCAGGCTTTACCCTTTATATAATACCGGAGACGATAAGCGGCACCATTATTCCCGAATGGAAGGCCGGCGACAGCGTCAACATTGAAACGGATATTCTCGCCAAGTACGTGGAGCGGATGCTCGATTCGCGCGGGCGGGGCGGCGGAAAGGATGGGGGCGGGCTGATGACCAGGCTCGCCGAAGAGGGGTTCGTGTAGGCGGGGGCCCCGGTGCCGCTCAGACGCCGGCGCCGGGGAAGCTTTTTCGCGCTTCATCCAGCGTGAGGATGCGGAAGAACTTGTCCAGGAACGCCGTCTTGAATACCTTGCCGATCGAGTCCTGCATGTCGTACAGTACAAGATCGATATTCAGGTTGCGGGCCGTGTTCATGAATAATATTAGCGACCCGATGCCGGATGAATCGATGAATTCCAGACCCGTGCAACCGAGCAGGACCGCCTTCATGCCGCGGTGCATCAGGGGCTTCGTCTTCGTCCTGAACTGGAGGACGTCTTCGATGGTGAACTTTCCCTTCATGCGGACCACCGCGATGGTCTCAGCCGGTATATCGACGGTTATTACCATTACCTAACGCAGCCTGTCCCACAAATTTCGCTCCTCGATGATCCGGAAAAATTTTTTTTCAAAAGAATCCACCTCGCGGTAATTCGGGGTCTCGGGATTCCCCCTGAAGAGTACTGCATATTTCCCGATATACTTCACGGCGTCGACCATGTTGTTGCTCTTGATCGCTTTCAGTATCTCGTGGTAAATGATGACGGCGGCGGAGTCCATCACCTCCTTGCGGAATGACTTGTGCTTGATGTCCAGCCGGTCTATGGTTCCGTCGGCCGCGTAGTGCCGGTTCGGCATCGCCGGGTCCGAGAACTTCAGGAGGTAGACGATGATGGCGCGCTTGATTTCTCCCAGGTTGCCCTCGCCGGCGATCTTGCGTATCGCCTCCAGAGCCTCGCCGGACTGCTTGTCCTTGAGCCGGTTCTCCGCCTCCTGGCCCTCGTGCGCCCTGATGAGCTTCTCGACCTCGACCTCGTCAACCTCGGCAATTTCCTGCTCGAATTTCCTGTTCATCCGTACGAACTCTTTGTCGGAATAGGTCTTGAAGCCGTCTTTCAGGAGGTTGACGAACTCGATCGCCTCGTCGGACCCGGTGACCCGGGGCTCCTCTTTCATGGACTTCAGGAAGCCGATCGACAGGTTCCCGGGCACGGAGAGGTCGAACTGGTCGGGTGCAACGGATTTGACGAGCGACATTTTATAGAGGAGCGGCACTTTCTTGCTGCTGCTGTTTTTCGCCTGATCGAGAAGGGACATCAGCTTCTCCATGGGCTCGGCCGGGACCGTCGGGGACCACCGGGTGAGGGGGTCAACCAGGTACTCGTGGTACACGTTACGACCGTGCTTCGCAAGGCTCAGGATTATCCTTGTGTAATTGTCAATCAGCGGGGAACGGATGGTGACGATATTTTCTCTCATTTAATTGTATGATAGGAGGGCTGTGCGGCCTGTCAAAATATTTTTACCCGAGATTGAATATTTTTTCAAGGTTGACCGAGCCGGGAGCGATCGGAAGGGAGAGGGGCTTCCGTTTCAGGTAGGAGGAGAGGTAGATCGCGTGTATCACCTCAAGGGCGCGGTACCCGTCCCGTCCGGCCGAGGTGATGATCACCCTGCCGGTGCGGGCCTTTTTTACCTCCAGGTAAAGCTCCCTGAAGCAGTTGTTTCTCCTGAACGATGGGAACCGCGCCTCGTTGATGTCCCTGAACCCGGTATAGAAGCGCGACGCGCGGGAGGTAAAGAGCCGCTCGTACCCGTTGCCGATCACGATTTTTCCCCGCGTACCGGAAATTTCAAGCTCGAACACGAAGTACTCCCGCGACCCGCCCGCTTCGAGGAAGATGTCCACTCCGCCCGCGGTCGTGAGCCACGCGCAGGCCCCGTCCTCGAAGCCGCTCCGTCGCCCGGCGCGCCTGAACTCGCCCTGCACCATTGCTATCTCGCCGAAAAGATAGCGGAGTATGTCCACCAGGTGCGTCCCGTCGTGGAGCAGGGGGCCGCCGCCCTGCTCCGCGGACGACTTGCCCCGGTGCCCGCCGGTCAGGATCGAGCCGTGGACGGACCTGACTTCGCCGATGGCGCCGCGGCCGATCATCTCCTTCACCTTTCGGTAGCGGCTGTCGTACCGCCGCTCATGGTTGATGATAAGCGCTGCGCCGCGCTTTCCGCATTCGGCTATGATCCGGCGGCAGTCAACGAGCGACGCGGCCATCGGCTTTTCCAGGACGATGACCCGCGCGCCGCGGCGGGCCGCCTCGATAGCGATTGGCGCGTGTGTCTCGGTCCAGGAGGCGATGATTACCGTTTCCGGCCGCGCGCCGGCAAGGAGCTCGCGGAAGTCGGAGCTCCGGTTCTCCGGGGGAATGCCGGCGCCTTCGCCGAAGCGCTTCAGACGCTCGCGGTTGATGTCGCACGCATGGGTGATCGATATACCGGCGGCCGATGCTCCGCCGTAGTGGGTGCAGGGTTTGTAGCGGAGCGGGTCCCCTTCAAGCAGGCACCCGATCCGTCCGCAGCCGATGAGCGCCGTGGTCATAGGATGGGCAGGTATTCCTGGATTTCGTAATCGGTGATATAACGATTGTAGCGGTCCAGTTCGAGGTGCTTGTTGTCTATGAACCTCTTGAACGTGATCTCGCCCAGTGTCTCTTTCATCAGGGGGCTGGCCTCAAAGTAGGAAAGCGCCTCCTGGAGGTGCGCCGGCAGGTACGGGACGTCGGGCCCCACCGGGTCCTTTCCGTCGAGGTCTTCCACCGGGTCGCCCAGTTCGTACTTCTCGTCGATCCCCTTGAGCCCGGCGGCCAGCACCGCGGAAAAGGCAAGGTACGGGTTGCACGACGGGTCCGGGTTCTGGAGCTCGATGCGCATCGCGTTCGGCTTGTCGGGCCTGCACTGCGGCACCCGCACGAGCGCGTTGTGGCTCGTGTTGCTCCAGGTCGCGCGCGTCGGCGACTCGAAGTCCTTGTGGAGGCGCTTGTATGAGTTTATCCACTGGTTGGTGAGTACGAAGAACTCCTTGCAGTGCGCGAGCAGGCCGGCGATGTAGTGCTCCGCCGTTTTCGAGAGGTATGAGCTGCCGTTCCTGTCGAAGAACATGTTCTTGTCGTCCTTGAAAAGGGACTGGTGGATGTGAAGGCCTGACCCGTTCTGGTTGGCCAGGGGCTTCGGCATGAAGGAGGCGTAGATGTCATTCAGCAGCGCGATCTCCTTCGTGATGAGCCGGAAGGTCATGATGTGGTCCGCCATGGTGAGGGCGTCCTCGTGCCGGAGGTCGATCTCGTGCTGGCTGTGGGACCCCTCGTGGTGGGAGGAGATGACGTCGATGTCCATCTTCTCCAGCGTCAGCACCGTGTCTCTCCGGTAATCGACCGCGATGTCCAGGGGCGTCAGGTCGAAGTAGCCGCCGCGGTCGAGTATCTCGGGACGCGTGGAATTCTTGAAATAGAAAAACTCGATCTCGGGCCCGATGTAAAAGGTGTATCCCTTTGCGGCGGCCTTCTGTAAATTTCTCTTGAGAATAAAACGCGAGTCGCCCTCGTAGGGCGTCATGTCCATCTGGTGAATGTCGCAGATCATCCGCGCCACCGAGTCCTCCTTGGGGCGCCAGGGGAGAATCTTGAAGGTCGAGACATCCGGGATCGCGATCATCTCGCGCTCGTCCGATCGAATGAAGCCGTTCAGCGTAGACCCGTCGAAGCGGACGCCTTCGGTGATGGCGTCTTCCAGCTCGTCGATCGTGATCGCGAAGCTTTTCAGGAACCCCAGTATATCGGTAAACCAGAGGCGGATGAATTTAACATTGCTGTCGTGCGCGAGCTTCAGCACGTATTCCCTGTTTTGATCGATGGCCATGAATAACTGCTCCTCGTTGTGTTGCCGCTGTGGCGTGCGGATCCGGTCGGGGCGACGCGCCCGTCACAGGTTCAAGAAAATAAGAACGATGAATAGAACGAGAATTACCGCGAAGAGGACCGTCATGATGATGGTGCCTTTGGTAAACCCGGGTTTTTTCCCGGGAGTCGAACCGCCCGGTCCTTTCCTGGCGGCGGCGCCCTCGAGCTTCTTCGTGAGGAGACCGTCCGTCAGCGGGTCGTAGAGCTTGAGCTTGACCTGCTTTTCCGCTTCGGTGAACTTGCCGTATATACCCGGGGCGATCAGGGTCAGGATGTCGGTGGGGTTGTTCTTGCCGGCGCCGCCCTTTATGTCGATGACCTCGGCCCCGGTCGGCCTGATCTCGTTCTCCACGCGGAGGTTCAGCTGGTCGATGAAGTAGTTTGCCCGGTCCGACGACGGCTGGATGTACACCAGCAGCTTGTCGCTGATGCGGAGCTCGTATACCGGCTTTCCCTTGACCGGTGCGACGATCGGCTTGACAGGAAGGATGACCGCGTTGTCCTCCACGCCGAAGCCTTCGCCCCCGCCGGTTGTTTCCGCGGGCGCCGGAGCCTCGTTCTTTCCGGGGCCCTCCAGGGCGGACCTGTATTCCGCCAGGGACAGCTCCTGTATGGCCGTTTCAAGGATAAGGTTCTTATCGTGGACGATCCTGTTGACCAGGTCGAACAGGGTCACGTCCATGGAGTTGTAGTCGTAATCGCATACCTGGTCGTAGAGGAGTGATATCGAGTTCATCTCCTCCGAGAACTTCTTGAACTGGTCCATGATCGACGATGTCATGGTGGCGTTGAAATTGCCCTTCCACTTGACGTTCGCGATATATTCCCGGTACTTCGTCCAGTCTTCGTGGGGCTCGATGTCGTACAGGTCGGAATAGGTCGAAACAACCGCGTTATAGGAGTCGAAATTCTGGTTGCTTTTAAAGATCAGGATGAACTGGCCGTACAGGCTGAGGGACGCCGCCTTGAAGCGCCCTTTTATTATCATGATATCGTCTCTGATCTCCCTGAAATCCTTCGGGTCCTCTTTCATGCGAATATCCGTGTAATAGTTGTTTTTCGGATGCTGTGCCCGTGTGTATAATCCGGTTAAATCGTGTTTGTGTCAATATAAAAATAACGGCCGCGGGGCGTAAAAAAGAGGGGACGCGCCATGCCGGTATTTAAGCCCGGAGTGTATATTTTTGTGCTTTTGACGACATAATAAGAATAAAAAATTATTTGATTTACGTTAGGTCCGTACGATATATATAGTGTATACATAGTGGTTGAGGGATCCCTCTCCGCTGTCATGGCGTCCCGGCATCATTGATGCGATCGGCCATTCACTATGCCATTACTTTTTACAGGGGAACAGCAGGCATGAATACACCACTGTCAAACCGGTCACTCCTCCTTGCGGCAGCGCTGGTATTGCTGCCGTCGGCCGTTTTTTCGAGCCACGACCAGACGAGCACCGAGAGGATATTGAAGGAGAACAAGGAATTTGTAGAGTTCATCAATGTCAGCGTGACCAATTTCGCCGGGGGAAAGAAGGAAGACTTCAAGAAGATCTACGAGAAGCACTTCAACGCGGACATCGCCTACCTCCAGTCTGACTACAAGCGGGCGTTCGAGCGGGTCTATACCTCCCAGGGGGAGATGGAGGGGCTCTACCGTAACATGGTGAAGGAATACTACCTGGAGGACTCGAAATCGATCCTCGACCGGCTTGCCCCGGGGATCATCCGGTCGAAGAGCGCCCGGGCGCGGCTCTACCTGACCCTGGGATACCGGGACAGGACCGTAAGCTGGGTGCATTATACCATCGGGGACGCCTCCAACCCGAAGCTCTATTCGTACAAGCTGTACAAGTATGTCGACTCAATCAAGATGGCGCGCCGCGCCAAGCGGTTCGCGTTCCTGGCGCTCTTCGAGAGCCAGTCCGTCGAGACAAAGAAAAAGATATACAACCAGTTGTGCAAGACCGAGCGCGACAACGGCAACAGGTTCATGGAGCGGTTTGTCGACCTGGGCGAGCAGGCCTATATCGACGAAGTCGCAAAGGACTATGAAACATACCAGAAGGCCGAGGACGCGGCCGCTGCGAAGTCGAACCTCACGGCCACCGGCGCCACGTTCGAAAAAAAGATTGAGAAGCGCGTCCGCTTCAGGACCGAGACCAAGGCCGCCCGTTACATGCTGGGCGGGGAATTCGACCAGGCGGAAGACCTGATGCGTCCCTATATCGAGGACTTCAACTTCAAGATAATCTTCGCCACCTTCGATGTTCTGGCCGCTTCCGACAAGCAGGGGGGGGCGAAGGGGGAAGCGATCGACTATGACAAATACAAGGTCCACCAGGTTGACAATTATTCCCGCTATTCCAACAAGTCGCTCCTGGAAGACGTCATCGATTCGGTCAAGGTCGAGGATGATATAACCGTCAAGGGCGATGGATCGAAGTCCGACGGCGGAGCGAAGGCGCCTGCAGACAAGGGAAGCGGAGGAGAGGGAAAGGTGGAGGGCAAGATCGAGTAATCGGTCTTTCAGCCCACGCCAGCCGCCGTACCGGGGCCCATGTCCCGTACCGCGGCGCAGCAGCGGGTCATGACCGGTCAGCCGGCATGGCCCGTTTGTTTTTCCGGTCGTTGCCGCTTCCCGGCAGAACATTGTGCCCTGTAAAAAATTGTTGCAATTATACTGTTTATGCACGAGTATGATTTGCTCCCGGGCCGGTTTTTCCGGCGTCGGGAACTTCGGCAAAGGAGCGGCGAGGCGACGGGTATGCTAAGAAAGGTCCTCTTCATAGCGGTCATGCTGTTTTCGGCCCTGTTCTCGGTTCTTATTTTTCTTGATATCCTCTACTGGGTATTCAACTAACCGGCGCGTCCGGGTCCCGGAATAATTTGAAAGGAAACGACAGCAGTATGGATGAAAATGGGTTTAATCCTCCGGTTGATATCAGGACGCTGATTTCAAATCTGACGATCCGCACCAAGCTCATATCGATCATTTCGCTCATCCTGATCCTGGCCCTCTCGGGCATGATCCTGCTCGCGACCAGGTTTTTTAAATCTGACAACGAGATACGCGCCAACGAGCTGAACCATAAAATTGCGGAAATAACCTCCCTGAACATCCAGACCGATTTCGCGGCAATCGTCGAAAAGCTCAACCTGATGGGAAACACGATGATCCAGAATTTCCCGCAGAAGGGGCTCTTCACCGACCTCTTCTTCGCCAATGACAAAAACATGCTCTATGTCGGGATCTGCGCGCCGGCGGGGAACGCCTACCGCACGGACAATTTCATTTTCAGTAAGAACGCCTTCAAGGAGAACCGGTTGTCCCTGGCGGACATGCCCCGCGTAAACGCGGCGTCCTCCGAGGCGTTCGGCAGGGCCTTCGGCGGCGAGGCCTACGTCCAGAACGTGTCGAAAAGCTTCGGGGTGCCGGCCGTGGTCATGGCGCTCCCGTTTCAGAAGAACGCGGACGGCTCGGTCGCCACGGTGGTGTTCGGCTACATCAAGCTGGACAAGTTTTTACAGGCATTCCAGACCAGGGACATCTTCGAGACGTTCATGGTCAACAGCGGGGGGGATATCATCGCCCACCCGGACAGCACTATAGTGCTTTCACACGGCAACTTCATCAACCTTCCAATCGTGGAGGAGATGCTCAAGAGCAAGCTGGACAACGGGCAGAAACGCTTCCGCGGTGCTGACGGCGCGTACCTTCTCGGCTCCTTCAAGAAGATCGGCATCGGCGGCCTCGGGGTCATCTCGACCGTGAGCGAGGAAAAGGCCTTCAAGGCGGTGTACCAGATCCAGCGGCGCAACCTCCTGATCATGATCATCGTGCTCACCCTCTCGGTGCTGATCGTCTATTTTTTCAGCAAGACGATCACGACGCCGATCATCCGGCTCTTCAGCGCCACCAAGGAGATCGAGAAGGGGAACTTCCGGGTCGACATCGTGCCCACCTCGGGCGACGAGATCGGCCAGCTGACAAAGTCCTTCGTGTCCATGGGGCGCGGCCTCGAGGAGCGGGAGAAGCTCAAGGAGACGTTCGGCAAGTTCGTGAACAAGGAGATAGCAGAACTGGTCCTCAAGGGAGACATAAAGCTGGGCGGCGAGCGCAAGACCGCCACCATATTTTTTTCCGATATCCGGGATTTCACCTCCATCTCTGAAAAGCTCGAGCCGGAAGAGGTGGTCGAGTTCCTCAACGAATACATGACGCGGATGGTCGGCTGCGTCAACGCGACCAGCGGGGTAGTCGACAAGTACATCGGCGACGCGATCATGGCCGTGTGGGGAGCGCCGGTCTCGTACGGCAACGACACCGAGCATGCCATCGACGGCGCGCTCATGATGAGGAAACAGCTGGCCGAATTCAACAAGGGGCGCGGCGGCACCAAGAAGCCGGTCATACGCATCGGCTGCGGCATCAACACCGGCCCGGTGCTGGCCGGCCAGATCGGTTCGGAAGAGCGGATGGAGTACACGGTCATCGGCGACACCGTCAACCTCGCGTCGCGGATCGAACAGCTGAACAAGCCTTTCGGGACCGATATCCTTATTTCCCAGGACACGTACGCGATAACCAGGGGGATCTACCGCGTCGAGCCGATGCAGAAGATCAAGGTAAAGGGGAAGGCCGAGCCCCTGCAGATTTACGCCGTCCTGGGGCGGATGGACGACCCCGCGGCGCCGCGGAGCCTGGACGAGATGCGCCGCCTTGTTGGCATAGACACGAAGGGAAAGCCGGAGGTCTCCGACGAGGCTGAGAAAAAGTATGAGATTATCGAATAAAATCAACCCCGATTTTCTCGCGGCAGGCATCAGCGCCTTCATCATAACCGTCTGCTCCGTCCTGCTCTACGCCGACTATGCGATCAGGGAGGGCGCCGGGGACGCGAAGAGGATCGGCACCATAACCTACAAGAAAAAGGTTGCCCAGCGCAAGTACGCCTCGCAGGTGGTATGGGAAGACCTGGAGCAGAATACCCCGGTCTACAACAACGACACCATACGCACGGCCGACCTCTCCGAGGCGATCGTCAATCTCGAGGACGGAACCAGCATCAATGTCGACGAGAACAGCCTGATACTCCTGGCTGCCACCGGCGCGGGCATCAACATAGACTTTTCCCACGGGTCCATAACGGCCAACCGCGCCGCCGGTGCGACGGGCGATGCCGGGCAGGTGACCATCCAGTCGAAAGAGGCCGTGGTTTCGCTCGATAAAGGGGACGTGAAGCTCTCCAAAACGGGCGATATGGGCATGGACGTTACCGTAACTGCTGGCACGGCTGAAATAAAGACCGGCGATGTGGAGAAGACCATCGCCAAGGACGAGAAGGCCGTTATCACGAAGGACCGGCAGGCGAAGGTCGTCAGGCTGAACCTCAAGCTCTCGTCGCCACGGCCGAACGAGAACCTGGTGACCGCTGCGGCCGCCATGCCGGTCAGTTTCGCATGGGAGAAGGCGGAGGGCGTCGGGGCGGTCAGCCTGGAGATTGCGCGTGACGGCGGGTTCACCCGCGGGGTCATGACGCGCCCCACTGCCGGAACGGCGCACGTCGAGAACCTCGCGGAGGGCGCTTACTACTGGCGCATCAGGGCGTTCAATACCGCCACGGGCGCGCCGGAATACAGCGACACCCGGAAGATCGGCGTCATAAGGGACCTTCCGCTGCGTCTCCTCTATCCCCGCAACAACGAAATCATGTCATACAGCGTGAAGCCGCCCATCATAAACCTGAGATGGGCCGAGAACAGGCTTGCGACCGAATATATCGTGGAGGTCACCCGCGACCAGGCGTTTCGAAGCGTCGATCGTTCGGTCACGACGCCGCTCAGGGAGATTTCCGTGGACGGCCTCGGCGCCGGCGCCTACTACTGGCGCGTGAGAACGCGGAACGCCGGGGTAGGCGCGTACGTTGCAACCAGCGTGGCCTCATCGTTCAGGATCGAGAAGATCGACGCGCTGGGCCCGCCGTCGCTAATCGCGCCAGCAGATGGGCGGCGTCTCAGCGCCTCGATGTTCGGGAAAAACAGGAATTTCATGTTTAGCTGGAGCGCCGACAGCCAGGTCGGGGGCTACGAGCTGCTGATTGCACGGGACGACGGATTCAGGGACGTCGCCTTCAGGGCGAGGTCCGGCGGCAATTTCTTCGCCATGAACGAAGCCCTGTCGCCCGGCACGTACTACTGGCGGGTCGGCGCCCTGCCGCGTGGCGGAGGCAGCAAGTCATTTTCCGCAGCAAGCAGGTTCACGGTTGTTGCCGCGGGTGCGGTTCGTCCGGGAGCTCCCCGGGTTACGGGCTCCGCGGAAGCGGACGGCGCGAAGCGCGTGACCGTGCGGTTCCCCTGGACCGTGAACGACTTCAGGGGCAACTGCCTCCTCGAGCTTTCCCGCGACAGGGGTTTCCTGAACGTGGTAGCATCCAGGAACACCAGGGAAGACTACGCCGATATCGACAACATCGCGCCCGGCGAGTATTACTGGCGCGTACAGCTGTTTGAAGACGAACGGAGCCAGATAGCTGAAAGCGGCGCGCAGCCGCTCTACGTTGGCACGCGGGGAGAGCTGGTGGGCAGCGCCCGCGAGATCATGCAGGGGACAACCGGTGTCGAGCTGGCGCGGGAGGAAGCTGAATTCAACAAGCTGCGGGAAGAAGCGGCGAGAAAACAGCGCGAGGAGCAGGCCCTCAGGCAGAAAGAAGCTCGGGAGCGCGGGGAACAGGAAGAAATTGCGAAGAAGCAGGAGGTGGAGCTTGCCCTCAAGCAAAAGGAGGAGCTCGCCCGCAAACAACAGGAAGAATTAATACAGAAGCAGCAGGAAGAGCTCGCAAGGAAACGCCAGGAGGAAATTGCCGGCAAGCAGCAGGCGGAGCTGGAGCGAAAACAGCAACTGGAGCAGGCGCAGAAACAGCGGCTGGAGCAGGCACAAAAGCAGCAGGAAGAGCTTGCACGCAAACAGCAACAGGAGCTGGCCCGTAAGCAGCAGGGAGAGCTTGCACGCAAACAGCAACAGGAGCTGGCCCGCAAACAACAGGTGGAGCTGGCTCAGAAACAGCAGCAAGAGCTGGCGCGGAAGCGCCAGGAGGAGATCGACAGCAGGCAGCAGGTTGAGCTGGCCCGCAAGCAGCGGGAAGCGACCGGCAAGCCGAAACCGGTACTTACAATCGTATCTTCGGTCAGGGGAAGCGAAATATATATCGATTCAAAGCCCAGGGGACGCGACACCGTGACGATCAGCCAGGAGGCCGGCATCCCCACCCTGGTCGAGGTTAAAGCCGACGGCTATGTCACGTTCAAGCAGAAGGTGACGCTCGCGCCCGGGGAGAAAAAGCGGATTGATGCGCGCCTGGCAGTGAACATCCCTGTCTACAGGGAAAAATATCCGGGCAGGCGGACTCGCTGGAGGACCAACCTCGCGTCAACGGTCACATCGCGCCCCGTGAGCCGTAACAACATGATCGTAGCCACCACAAAAAGCGGTGTGCTGACGGGACTCTCCATGACCGGCGCACGGCGCTGGAGCACGCCCCTTGGGAGTCCCGCGCGGTCGACCCCGGCCGCGGACAATTCCGCGGTCTACGTGGTTACCGTGAACGGCTATCTCTGCTCGGTGAACATCAATACCGGCGCGGTGAACTGGAAGAAGAAGGTCGAGGGCCCGCTCCTGTTCGGGGCAGCACCGATCGTGGAGAAAGACAGGATTTACCTGGCGACGAGCTACGGGATGGTGCAGGCCTTCGCCCCGGACGGCACGGCCGTGTGGGAGCGGAATCTCGAAGAGGGAATCTTCAGCTCCATCACTTTTGACGATGGCCTGCTGTACGTGGGAACGGACCGCTCCCGCGTCTACGCCCTCAACGCACGTAACGGAACGGTGAGATGGTCCTGCGATACGGACGGCAGGATCTTCACCTCGTCGCCCAAAGTCTACAGGGGGTACCTGTTCGTCGGGTGCTACAGCGGCAGCTTCTACGCGATCGATGCGCGGAGCGGCTGGGTCAAGTGGGTCTTCAGGGCGAACAAGCCGGTCCTCTCGGCCCCCGCATTCCACGGCGACTCGGTCTTCTTCGGGTCCGAGGACGGTATGTTTTATGCCGTCGGCGTGCGCAGCGGGGCGAAGCAGTGGGAGTTCCGCGCCAGGGCACCCATCGTGACCGGGCCGGAGGTCCTGGGGGACAGCGTCCTCGTCCCCGGCGGGAACACGGTCTACGCGCTCGATGTCGCGTCCGGAGAACTGAACTGGAAGGAGGGCCTGGCATCGGGGATCAACACGCCGGTCACGGTCGTGGGCAACGCGGCGTTCGTAGGGCTTGATAACGGTGAGGTGGTTTCGCTCGGTTCCCTGTAGAGGGAACCCACGGGGAGGCGGCTGACTGCCGCACCGGACAGCGCGAGGTGCATATGGATAAAAAGAAGATGACGAATGATGCAAACAATACGGGCCTGAAGATGGGCGCCCTGAGAAAGAAGCGGAAGATGACCATCGAGGAGCTCTCGAAAAAAACGGGGCTCTCCGAGGCGCACCTGGCCGAGATCGAGTCGGGGAAGGGCTTCGCCCCGGTGGGGGACATGCTGAGGATCGCACGCGTCCTCACCGTGGACCCGGCCGAGCTCCTGGAAAAGGGGGGCGGCCACGACAGGGACCTCGAGAAGCGGAGGATAAGCGATTTCCGGAAGCGGGAAGAAGCGTACCAGTACGAGGTCCTCACGCCCCAGGCAAAGAAGGACCATCTCCGCGCGTTTAGAATTTTCATCCCTCCCCGCTCCGAGCACCGCGGCGTCAGCTACGAGCACGAGGGCGAGGAGTTCATCTACGTGCTCAGGGGCTCGGTCGAAGTCACGGTCGGCCAGAAAAAGCACCGGCTGAAAAAGGACGAGACGCTCCACTTTGATTCCGGGATCAGGCACGCGCTGAAAAATCCGGGAAGCACGGAAACGGTCCTGATCGTCACTCTGTATACTCCATAGGATGCCGCCATGAACCTTCACCTCACCGAAGAACAGATGATGATCCGCGATATGATCCGGGAGTTCGCCAGGAGCGAAATTGAGCCGATCGCCCAGGACTACAACGAGCGCGGCGAATATCCCGGCGCCATAATCAAAAAGCTCGGCGGCCTCGGGCTGTTCGGCATGATGGTGCCCGAGCAGTACGGCGGCTCCGGCGCAGGCGCGGTGAGCTACAGCCTCGCGCTGCAGGAGATCGCCTACTCCTGCGCGTCGGTCGCCGTCACCCTGAGCGTCACGAACCTGGTCACCGGGCCGATCCTCGACTATGGGGACGAGGAGCAGAAGAAGCGCTTCCTCCGCCCGCTGGCCGCGGGCGAGCATGTCGGGGCCTTCGCCCTCACCGAGCCGGACGCGGGATCTGACCCGTCCTCCCTCACGACCGCGGCGGTCAAGAAGGGGAAGTCCTACATACTGAACGGGACCAAGCAGTTCATCACGAACGGGAAGCACGCAGGGGTCTTCGTCCTCATCGCGCGGACCTCGAAGGAGAAAAACGGGCTGTCGGCCTTCCTCGTGCCGGCCGGAGCGAAGGGGCTTTCGGTCGGGAAGGAGGAGCGCAAGATGGGGCTTCGCTCCTCGGACACCGTCGAGATTGTCCTGGATGAGTGCGAGGTGCCGGCCGCGAACATGCTGGGCAGGCCGGGTTCGGGGCTCGCGATCGCGCTCAACGCGCTTGACAGCGGGAGGATCGGCATCGCTTCGCAGGCGACCGGAATGATCGCCGCGTGCATGCACGAGGGTGTAACCTATGCGCGCGAGCGGCGCCAGTTCGGGAAGGCCATCATCAGGCACCAGGCCATCCAGAAGATGATCGCGGACATCGCCGTGGACCACGAAGCGGCCGCGCTCCTTACCTGGAGCGCCGCGTCTCTCAAGGACGCGAAGACCCCCTTCACGAGGGAGGCCTCCATCGCGAAGCTCTATGCCACCGAGGCGCTCAACCGGTGCGCCTACCGGGCGCTCCAGATTTTCGGGGGATACGGCTACATCAGGGACAACAAGATCGAGCGCCTCTACCGGGACGCGCGCGTGACCACCATCTACGAGGGGACCAGCGAGGTCCAGCGGATAGTGATCGCTCGCGAGACCGAGCGGAATTCCTGAGCTAGACCCTCACCACCATCGCGACCGCCTCGCCGCCGCCCAGGCAAAGCGTGCACACGCCCGTGTGTTTCTTGCGCCGCTCCAGCTCGTGGATGAGCGATACCAGCACCCGGCACCCGCTCGCGCCGATGGGATGGCCCATGGCAACGCCCCCGCCGTTGACGTTTACCTTTTCCGGGTCGAGTCCCAACTCGCGCATCACCGCGAGGGTCGAGCCGCTGAAGGCTTCATTGACCTCCAGGAGGTCGATATCTTTTATGGAGATTCCTTCTTTCTTCAGGCACTTGGGCACGGCCCAGATCGGGGCCACGAGAACGTATTTCAAGTCGATACCGTGGGAGGCCTGCGCGCCGATCGTCGCCCGCACCGTGCAGCCGAGCTCGGCCGCCTTTTCCTTCGACATGACCACGACCGCGGCCGCGCCGTCGCTGATGACGGACGCGTTCCCCGCCGTGGTCAGCCCGCCCTCCTTGAAAGCGGCCTTCATCTTCGAAAGCTCCTCGTAGGATGTATCGCGCGGGCATTCGTCGGTGTCGAACTGCGCGGGAGCGCCCTTGCGCGACTTCAGCGGCACCGGCACGATCTCGTCCCTGAACAGGCCGCCCTTGATCGCCGCGAGCGACCGGCGGTATGACTCGGCAGCGTGCCGGTCCTGGTCTTCCCTGCTTATCTTGTATTTCTCCGAGCAGAGCTCGTTCGATATGCCCATGTGAAAATCGTTCACGATGTCCCAGAGCCCGTCATGGACCATGTGATCGTCTATTGTGCCGGGTCCCATCCGGTAGCCGAAGCGGGCCTTCTCGAGATAGTAGGGCGCCATGCTCATGTTCTCCATGCCGCCCGCGATGACCACGTCGGCGTCGCCGGCCTGTATCGCCTGCGCGGCGAGCATTACCGCCTTGAGTCCCGATCCGCACACCTTGTTCACGGTCAGGCCGCCTACGTGCCAGGGCATGCCGGCCATGACCGCCGCCTGCTTCGCCGGGTTCTGGCCGTACCCGCAGGGGAGGACCATCCCCATGATGACCTCGTCTACTTTTTCCCTGTCGATGCCGGCGCGCTTCACCGCCTCTTCGATGACGATTGCGCCGAGCCTGGTGCCGCCGGTCGTTGCGAGCGATCCGTTGTAGCTTCCCAGCGCGGTACGGCAGCCGCTTACTATGACAACTTCCTTCATTTCTGGATTCCCCCTGTATGATCTATAAACAACTCATTTGTATTATTATACCACTGAGGCAGAGAGCCTTGGAGTATCATCCTTTTTTTCCATTTTTGCAAGCCTATAGCCAAAAAAGCAACATGGATAAAATTCCTTAAGATAACCACGAATAGACACTAATGAACACTAATACTACACTTCGTGTTTATTCGTGTTCATTAGTGGTTGTAATCATTAACCATAACTTTAGTGTCTCTCTGTGGTTAAACCTGTATTACTCTAATAAAACTTTTCTTTTATATTATATTCCCACAACTCCACGAGCTTTTCGAACTCCTTGTCCCGCGGCAGATGTTTTGTCGCCAGGTTTTTTCGCTTTATCAGGTACGCGACCGTCGAATCCTCCAGGAGGTAGGGGTCCCCGATAGCGTTCAGCTTGATGATGAGGTAATTGAGGTTGTGTGTCTGGAAGTCGCCGATGGCCTTGGACGCGACCGTGGGCTCGTATTTCAGCAGCAGCTCCGTGAAGTAGAGGCACATGCGCCACGAGTCGGCGCTCCCCGCCAGCCCGGACTTGAAATGCATCGAAAGCTTTTCGAACAGGTCCATGTTCTGGTAATAGGAGTCGTAGATGATCTTGATGAATTCGGGAAAAAAGTTCTGCACTTCCATCAGGTCGATCGGCTCGTCCTTCCCGATGAAGGTGTCGAATATCTCCTTGCTTTTATCGCCCGCCGGCTCTACGGGGATGAGCTCGATATTGAGGTCCTTGATCACGGTGCGCACCTTACCGGCCTTTTTCAGGTAGACCTCGATCTCCACGGGCTCCACGTAATAGTGCTTGTTCGGATCCACGATCATCGGGCTTTATCCTGCGGCCCGGCCGGCTGCGCCGGGCCGGCGATCGCGTCAAGCATCTCCCGCTGTTTCGCGGTGTAGGCGACGGCGCGGGCCCCGGAAAGCAGGCGCGGCCGGGTCTTCGCGTCCGCCGCCGGCAGCTGCTTCATGATCTCGTCGAACCTGATTGCCGACTCGATGAGCTTGTTCCTGGAGAGGTTCCAGAGGGTGTCCCCGGGGCTCACGACCACCCGCTGACCGTCGAGCATGATGAAGACGTTT
>JBGTBN010000046.1:0-2421 GCA_041749375.1 Spirochaetota bacterium | reverse complement strand
CCTGCTCGCCGCAGGCGGCGGTCACGCCCAGGGGAGCGTTCGACGATCTGCGCAGGGCCTGCGCGGCAGGCGACGCCGCCTCACTGGAGCGCCAGCTCTCGCGCGAAAGCATTGCCGGAATACGGCAGGCCGCGGACCTTTTTTCGCGCATGGACGACCGGCAGGCCGCGGCGCTTTCGAAAAAGCTCGGCGTGGACGCGGGACGGCTCAGGCGCCTGTCTGTCAGGGACTACTGTGTCCTTGCACTCGCCGCAGGCGGGGAACGGAACGTCATACGGATCGCGACACGGCAGGAGATTGTGGGCGTGAGCCGTAAGGGCGGCCGCGCCGTCATTCGCGTCTCGAACGGCATGGAGCTTTCCTTCGTGAAAGAAGGCCCCTACTGGAAATTCGACATGACCCTGCTCTGATACGGGGGGGATTATAATCTGGTTGCGCGGCGGGACTTGATGGCGTCTGTTGTTTCCCTGGGGCACTCCATGTTACTATGGCTAAAAAATATTTCTCGCAAAGATCGCAAAGGACGCGAAGGGCTTACGGTATAAAACAATCTGGTAGTAAAAAACGCGCTATTCCATTTTCGGGTTGGCTGCTGATTTGAAATTACTTATATGGCATTAAGTAACTTTTATTATGCTGAATGGTCAATTTCACACGAAAAAGCCATCCCTGTTTTCTCTGCGTTCTTTGCGTGAAAATCCTTTTGTATGTTTCAATATCCAGTTAAGTGCGACTTCCTCACTGCAAGCTAACGGGACACAAAGAACCTGATCAGCAATGAATCCGGCATATCGTGGGCTCCCTGGTATGTAAAAAACAGTGGACAGCGGGCTTAAAATTATTATATATGCGCTTCAGCGTTGAAAATTGTAAAGGCTCGCTGGTAGTATGAAACAAATGTATAATAAAAAGGGTGCCGCACTTGTAGCAACTATTCTGCTTGTCTACGCTGGCATCGTGTGCTTTGTCGAAACCGCGGCCCTGCGCTGGTGCGGCGCAGGCAGCGCCCCGGCCGTCGCAGCTGAGCTGGACGGCTTCACGATCACCGCCTACTGTCCCGGGGCCTGCTGCAACGGGGAATGGGCGGGCCTGACCGCGTCGGGCAAAAGCATCGGCTACTACCGTGCCCTGGATATCCGGATCGCCGCGGTGGACCCCTCGGTCATACCGATGGGCTCCCGGTTCACCTACCGGGGCCTCGAATACCGCGCTGTTGACATCGGCGGCAAGATAGTGGGCAAGCGGATCGACCTGCTCATGCCGGACCACCACACGGCGGACGAGTTCGGCGTGAAAAGGGAACAGAGTATCGTCATACTCGACGGCGGTGCGCCAGACCTCGCTGACACGGGCGTGGGCGGGATCTCGAGCGCGTATGATCAGCCGGAATCTGTTTCTGTCCAGTGACGGCGGGATCATGGGTCACGCTGAATGCACTACATCGATAATTTCGGAGATTGAGAATCGGAAGGAGGCTCCATGACAAGGTCGGGAAAATCAATCTTCTATTTCGGTTTCTGGGTCCTGGCGTGCGGCATATCGCTCATGTTTTTCCCGGCGTTCTGCCTGGACTTCGCGGGCATCGCGCTGAACGACTACATCACGGTGCGTCTCTTCGGCATGGTGCTCATCTACCTCGCCGTGTATTATTTCATCGCCGGGCGACACCCGGCCTTCCGTCCCCTGTACCGCGCCACGGTCTTCACACGGTCATCGGCGCTCATATTCGTCATCGGGTTCGTTATCCTGGGCATGGCGAAGCCGATCGTCATAGGTTTTGTCGCAGTCGATGCGCTCGGCGCGCTCTGGACCGTGCTGGCGCTCAGGGCGGATGGGAAGTAGGTCCCTGATAGGTCCGCAAACGTTTGCGGACCTATCAGGGAGGATTGCCCCAAGGAGGTTTTATCAATGAAGCTCTCGACTCTCTTCAGCCCCGTTACAATCGGGACCATGGAAATAAAGAACCGCATCGCCATGGCTCCCATGGCAACGGACTTCGCCGAGGGAGACGGCACTGTCTCCGAACGGCTCATCGATTACTATGAGGCGCGGGCCCGCGGCGGCGCGGGACTGATCATCCTCGAGGTTTGCACGATCGACGAAATGTCGCCCTATATCCCGCGCACGGTCGGTCTTTGGGACGACTCATTCATCGAAGGGCTGAAACGGCTCACTGACGCGGTGCACGCTCACGGCGCGAAGATCATCCCCCAGATAGCGCACCCGGGGCCCGAGTCCCTGGGCCCGCTTTTTAACGGCACGGAGGCGATCGGCCCCTCTGCCGGCATCGTGAACAACCTGACCAGGATGAAGTGCCGGGCGATAGCCGGGGACGAGATCCCCGCGCTCATCGGCCAGTTCGGCGAGGCCGCGCGCCGCGCCCGCGCAGCCGGGTTCGACGGGTGTGAACTCCACGCCGCG
>JBGTBN010000045.1:0-5312 GCA_041749375.1 Spirochaetota bacterium | reverse complement strand
CCCGTGGGGTCCAGGGGCGCAGCCCCTGGCGCGGGGGTGGGGAGTATGAGGGGAGGGGCAACCGCGGTGTTGCCCCTCCCCTCATAACAATGCCCAATCCGCCTCCGGGTCTTTTCTCCTCCCCCGCATTGCGGGGGCTGCTCTCGGCCATCCTGGCCTTTGCGGTATTGGGACATTCGTGTCCGGCAGATGCCGGGAGGGGGCACGCCGGGCGGTGCACAAACCAGGAATAACCTGTCTCAGACTGAAAAAAAATTGTTGCCTGCCCGCATCTCTCGAACACATATTAAATAATATGAAAAAAACAAGAATCACCTCCTGCAAGGACCTCAAGGACCTCGTTCGTGAAATAGGGTTCATACCCTTATTCCAAAACGAGGTCCCCGGCTTCTCGGTCATGGACATTACCGGGTGGCGCTACTGGTGGACCGGAAACGAGGACCGGGACCCGTGGATGTGGCGCATGGTCCTGTCCGGGGACCCGGGCATTGCCTACGGCAAACTGTTCGGGGGCAGGGCCGGGTTCGTGTCCCGGAAGTGGCTCCCCCTGTTCGCCTCGTACCGCCGCGACGGGTATGACTTTGACACGCGCTACGATGACGGCAGGGCTTCCCACAGGTGCAGGAAGATCATGAAGCTCTTCGAGAAACAGTCCGCGATACCCTCGTTCCTCATTAAATCCATGGCCGGTTTTTCAAAGGGCGGTGAAAAGGGGTTCGAGGGCGCCCTCACCCTGCTGCAGATGCAGACCTACCTGACCGTGCGCTCCTTCACCCGCAAGCAGGGCAAGAGCGGCGACTTCTACGGCTGGCACGTGGCTGTGTATTCATCAACCGAGGATAAGTTCGGGTATGAGCATGTGACAAGAGCGTACGGGCTGGGCGCGGCCGGTGCGCGGGAAAAGGTAGTAAAGCAGATGATGAAGATCAATCCGGACGTAGAGCATTCCACCGCGGAGAAGTTTCTGAAATAGGGCAGTGGGGCCGCTGATTTTATCGCGCGTAAAAATTATTACCTCATTTATGGATGGACATTATACCGGCCGGTGCGTAACCTGTAAAGACCCATTGCGCCTCGGGCACGAATATGCGGGGCACTGACACTATCGAGGAGGAAACTTCATGACTGGCTCTTCTGCTTACTGGCTTGCGCTCGTTCCCGGCATTGCCGCGACGATCATATTTCTCGTGGTCCGGGTCAAAAAGGGCGGCCTGCCCGGCGTTATATCCAAGGCGATAGCAAGCGTGCTGTTCATCGCGACCGCGTGCGCAGCTCTTGTAATGAATCTCCAGGAATACACCTACGGCCTGCTCATAGTGCTCGGACTCGTGTGCGGACTGCTGGGGGACATCTGGCTCGACCTGAAATACGCGTATCCACAGGACAACGACACCTACCTGTACGCGGGGTTTTATTCCTTCTTTACCGGGCATATCTTTTTCATCACCGCCATATTCCTGAGTTACAAATGGACACCGTGGACCATGGCGATTTCCATCCTCACCGCGCTTGCCGGCGCAGCCGGGGCGACGCTCATGGAAAAGCCGATGAAGCTCAGCTACGGAAAATTCAGGCCCACCTGCTTTATCTACGGCTTTATACTGATGCTGACGGCGTCGTCGTCGATTGTGGCAGCGCTCGTGACCGGCGAGAAGGCGTGGATTGTCATGTCGATCGGCGGCGTTTTGTTTTTACTTTCCGACTTGGTGCTCTCCGGCACCTATTTCGGCGAGGGAAAGAACACGCCCGCGCACGTGGTGGCAAACCACGTGCTTTATTACGCGGCGCAGTTCGTGATAGCCTCGTCCATCATTTTCGTGGGGAACTAGCGGGCGGGGCTTCGGGCCGGTATACATTTGGGGAGGGAGATCATGCATATTTCCGAGGAACAGCTGAAAGGGCTGGCGCGCGTGTCCTTCGCGAGGATGGACGGCGCGTGGTTCATGGCAGTGGCAAAAAAATACGGGATCAGCGCCGCATGGGACATGGACGTGGAGGCGTGGAAACAGCTCTCCTACGTCATGGGCAAGCATATCAGGAAGCACCTGATCCCGGACCCGCAGTGGCCCGCCGGCTACCTGGAGGCCATGGAGATCTTCATGAGCGTGCTGGGAATAACGACCCGCACCATCGAGCAGAAAGACGGTGCAATCCACGTGCGTGTCACGGATTGCGATATCCAGAAAGGGATCGCCAAGGCCGGCATAGCGGACTGCGGCATAGTCACGGTCGAGACCTACACGGGCATGGCCCGCGGGCTTTTCGGGAAAGAGACGGACATACAGGTCATCCACGCGAAAAACCTGAACCGGGGCGACGACTGCTGCGAGGTGATAATCAGGCGCCCCTGACCCCGCTTCCCGATCAATACGCCCCGGTCCCGGCAGCTCTTCCGCTTTATCAACTTTTCGATCTACGAGGAAAGCGCCTGCAGGCCGTGATTTCCGGTTCCCGCTCTCCAGGGGCGCCGTCATTAATTGTTATTGATTGAAACAGGCGTGTAATAATACATGCAAAAAATCAGCAAACCTGATAAGGAGCCATTATTCATGAGTAGAGTTGCGCCATATTCACATACGATTGTTGATTCGGCCGGACGCCTGTGGAGAACGGAAAAGGACATGATCGAGCGGCTGGCGGATATCATGAACGAGCAATCGATCTATCCGATGCAGACGAGCGATGAGCTTTTCCATATATTTGACGCGGCCCTGTCCACTGAAGAGATTGAATTCATGCTGAACATGGGCGGCGGGAGCCACACCCGTGATTCAATCAGGGTAAAGACGAACCTGCCGGAAAAGGTCTTCGAAAGAATACTGTCGTCGCTGATGCACAAGGGCCCGGTAGCCATGATCCGCGACGAGGACGGCGGCAGGGTGTATCACCTGATGACGATTTTCCCCGGCTGGTTCGAGTTTTTCATGATGCGTGGCGTGGATGACGAGGAGCACCGGCTCTTCGCGCAAAGACTTGAAACGATGTTCAGGTCCGCCTACGAATTCGGAAATGAAGAGGTTATCAACGAGCTGATCCGGGCCGTGGGGCCCCACCTCGCGGTCAACATCATGGACGGGCCGGTCCCGTCCGCCGTGCGGATAGATGAAGCGCCGGACAGGGATAATCATGTGTATTCGGCCGGTAACATCACGTCATTTTTCAGCACGCTCGATGACTCTGAATTCATCAGCGTGGGCCATTGCCTGTGCAGGTTCGAAAAGGAGCTCATCGGCGACCACTGCCGCGCGGACATGCCCATGGAAACCTGCATGTCGGTCGGTCCAGCGGCGGAATATCTCATAGAGCAGGGAATATCTCGGCGGATTACAAAAAAAGATGCGCTTTCCATGATCAGGGAATTTCAGGATAAAGGCTGCGTCCACCAGACGGGAAGGACCATCCCGCTTAAGGATTTCAAGTCGAAATATCCCGTTGACGTGATCTGCCACTGCTGTTGGGACTGCTGCGGCGTTGTCGGCAACTACAACAGGGGATACCTGCCGCTGACCGTGACTTCATACTACCGCGCATCCATCCCTGACGCTTCGGCGTGCACGGGCTGCGGGCAGTGCATTGCGTTCTGTCCTGTCGGGGCCATCGGGCTGAACGGCGGGGGCAGGGCGGAACTGCGGGGCGAGCTCTGTATCGGCTGCGGCCAGTGCCGGCACCATTGCCCGGTCAATGCTGTTTGTTTATATCCGGACAGGAGAATAGTATTCCTCCCGATGCTGGGAAAAGAGGGTGCACGGATCAAGCCTCCGGAGGACCTGCTTCCGCGGCCTGAACAGGGCGCCGCTGCAGACGTTGTCCGGGCAGCAGGACGCGACGAGGTTTTACAGGTCCTCGAAGAGACGAGGGAAAAACTGAACAGGCCCGAGATCCATAAGATTTTCAAAAAATGGAACAGGACCATGCTCTACCATTTTACGGATTTAAATGAATACTGGCATTTCTCAATAAAGGACGGCGTACCCGGGCCGCTCGAAAGCGGGCCCGTCGATGATCCCGACATACATTATACGCTTGCCGGTTCAGTATTCGTGGGCCTGATGCGGAAGGAGATAGACGGGTTCAAGGCGTTCAGGAAAAAGCTCGTGCAGGTCAGGGCGCCGGTAACGGACCTGATAAAGCTCCAGAAGCTGATCGGGTAGGGGCGGTACCTGTGCCGCCTGTCTCGTTCCGTCAGTCACCGCCGAAATAGGCGCTCTCGTCCGCGTGCACCGCGGGAATGCCGGTCACGGTGCTGTTGATTATTTCCGGCGGCTTCCCCCTGCCAGGGGAAGCGAAAGCTTCACGACCATTCTGCTCAGCGCATGCAGGTCAACGGGCCGCAGGTTGAGGTTCAGGCCCTCGCCCTGTATCCTGGACATGCCCGGCAGGCCGTTGACCATGTTCGCGAGGCAACGGTTTTTTTTGTGCGGAAATACGATCTCATCGTGTTTGAGATGTATGTTGATCTGGTGAAATGCCAATATTTTTCATCAAGAGGGCGGTTTTCTCTCTGTAATCGCGGTTCTTTTTGCCCCGGAACCGATTTTTCTTGATATTATATATATCTTGTGCTATCATGATAAGCGTAATCGGGATTATTCATTGATCGGGGGTGCAATTATGGGTGCGTCAAATATAAAAACCAGGTCTCGTTCACGCTCCGGCAGCCGTGCCGCGGCCAGGCCGCCGCGATCCATGGACACGGAATTTGCCGAACCCACGGAGCGGATACAAGGCATCAGGAAGGCCCTGTTTGAAACGCCCTATTCCGTCTGCCTCGAGCGGCCGCTCCTTTTCGATTCCTTCTGGATGTCCCGGGATGGGAAGCGCGCGAAAAAAGAGCACCCCTTCGTGCGGCGGGCGAGCGCCCTCGAATATGTCCTGTCCCATAGAAAGCCGCGGATCTACGACGGCGAGCTCATCATAGGCAACATGACGTCAAAGCGTATCGCTGCGAACTACTACCACGAGGGCGGGTCGGTCAACATCCTGGAGGACGTGTTCAGGATGAAGCGGCGCGCGATTCCGCTCGTGATGTCTGCGCGCGAGAAACTGCAGCTGGTCCGGATCGGGCTGAAGTATGTTCTCACCAGCGTGGCCGGCCGGGCCTTCATCCTGTCCGGCAGGTTCGGGGACTTCATCGACTTTTTCTTCGCGAAACGGTATTTCATCACGGAGGAGGCCGGCATCGCGCACCAGTGCGTGGATTACCGCGCGGTCGTGCACGAGGGGCTCCGGTCCGTCGATATCCGCGCGGAGAAGTATCTCGCGGACAGGCGAAACGCGGCCGGGCAGCTGGGCGACGACCAGGCCGCTTTTTA
>JBGTBN010000044.1:0-17437 GCA_041749375.1 Spirochaetota bacterium | reverse complement strand
CGCCGTTCATCTTGAGCGCGCGCACCGTGGCGACGATGACCGCGCAGTGGGGGCGCAGGCCGCTCATGCGGCATTTCAGGTTCCAGAACTTCTCGAACCCGATGTCCGCGCCGAAGCCGCTTTCCGTAACATGGTAGTCGGAGAGCTTAAGCCCCAGCATGTCGGCGGCGATCGACGACTGGCCGACCGCTATGTTCGCGAAGGGGCCGGCGTGCACGAACAGGGGCTGGCCCTCGATCGTCTGCAATAAATTCGGCTTGAGGGTGTTGAACATCCAGGCGGTCATGGCGCCGTCGACCTCCAGGTCCGCAGTGGTGATGGGCTCGCCGCTCTTGGAGTAGGCCATCACGATCTTCCCGATGCGCTTCCGCATGTCGGCCAGGCTCTTGGAAACGGCCAGGATCGCCATGAGCTCGGAGCTCGCCGCGATCTGGAACTTCGATTCCATGAGGAAGCCGTCCGAGGGCCCGCCCATGCCGATCATGATCTTCCGGAGGGACTGGGCGCAGAAGTCGATGACCCACCCGGTCTCCACGCTGCGCGGGTCGATGCTGAGCCGCCGGAGGTGCTTGCTCGCGAGCATCGCGTCGTCGTAGTTGAACTCGTGCTGCATGCGCGCGGTGAGCGCAACCATGGCCAGGTTGTGCGCGTTCATGATGTCGTTGTTGTCGCCGGTCAGGCCGAAGGAGAAGGGGATGAGCGGTATGCACTGCGACAGGCCGCCGCCGGCCGCGCCCCCCTTGATGTTCATGGTCGGGCCGCCCGAGGGCTGGCGTATGGCGCCGGTGGCCTTTTTGCCGCGGCGGCCCAGGCCCTGGAGGAGCCCGATGGTGGAGGTGCTTTTGCCTTCGCCCAGGGGCGTGGGCGTGATGGCGGTCACGTCGATATACTTTCCGTCGGGGCGGTCCCCGAGGCGCTCGAGCACCGGCTCGAAATCGACCTTGCCGTAGTAGTGGCTGTTGGGGAGGAGCTCGTCATGCAGTATGCCCAGCTCTTCCGCGAGCCGGTACACGGTCTTCATGCTCTTCTCGTATTCTTCCGCTATCTGCCAGTCGGCCAGTTTCCGGGGGTCCAGTCGTGACACGCGATCTCTCCTTGTGCGGCGCGCACGCAAGCGCCGGGATCAGGCGAACATCGGGGAGAGCGTGAATTTAATCAAGGATTTTTCCGTCGCGATGCGACGTAACGCCGCGCTTCCTGCGTGCGGCATTCTTTTCGAGCTCGTTGATCACGCAGGAGCCGCGGAACTTGCAGAAGATCTTCGGGTCGCGGCAGGCCATGCACTCTTCGCACAGGTATTCCGCGTACTTGGAGCAGTAGTAACGCCCCGGGCGGTCCGGGTGCCTGATGCAATGCGGCCCGCTGCCCATGCGCCTAGATCTCGACCGCCATGCCGGTCCCCAGCTCCGCGATCCTGTCGCCCAGGCCCTCCCTGAGGATGGCGAAGGCGCCGGGGCCGGTGCAGTGTCCGGTGTAGATCATTCCCACGGGGAGGCTCTTCAGCTTCGCAGCTATCGAGGCGATCGTTTTTGGCCGCTCGGCGTTTCTTTTCGTGATGGGGTTCATCAGGTGGAACCCGCCGAACACGGCCTTGACGCGCACGCGGGGGAGGCGGGCGAACACCGACGCCAGCATGTTGAGTATCCCGTTGTGCGAGCAGCCGGTGAACACGACCGAGCCGTTGTCATCGTCCATGACGAGGATCAGCTCGTGGTCGAACGGGTCGGGGACGAGCGGGCCGCCCTCCCGGATGAACAGCAGGCGGTTCCCGGACGGCCGGTGCTCCTCGCTCACGGTGTTGGCCAGCATGGTCACGCCCGGGGCGATCTCCAGCGATCCGTCGAAGAACCTGAAGCGGTCGGCGTGCGTGCCGAACAGTTTCCGGTCGAGGCCGATGTATTTTTTCAGGAACAGTATCTTCAGGAAGCTCTCCTGGCGCGCCCGGGACAGGAGCACTACCGGCGCGGTCCCGTTGATTTCCATGAAGCGGGCCAGCCCGCCGCCATGGTCGAAGTGGGCGTGGGAAAGGACCAGGAAATCGACCCTTTCAAGATCGATGCCCAGGGCCCCGGCGTTCTGCGCGAAGAGTCCGCTCGAGCCGGTGTCCAGCAGGATGCTTTTTCCGCGGTGCTCTATATGCAGGCAGAGGCCGTACTCGGGCCTGACCCCCTCCGCTCCTTCCGCCAGTGAGTTTTCAATCAGCACTGTTACTTTCATTAGTCCCCCTTACAATTCCCCTGTTTTTTTACAAATCAGGTGCTATCCGTCATGTGTCAAATCATATACAACGCCTTAGCGTAATATTTTTCCGGAAAATTTTATGTCGGATTTGCTTTCCCCCCGCTTTTTTACTATCCATATATCAAGGGCGGCGGGAATTCCGGCGGGGAGGCCTGTTGTCATCCCGCATTGATTTCCCGGTTCAAGGAGCCTGACGAAGTACCAGATTACACTAACGGGAGGGATTGAAATGCTCGGCAGGAAAGCAACCATATTGGCGGAGCCAAAAGCTGCGCCGGTGAAAAACGGCGGAAAAAAGAAAAATGACGCCACGTTTGAGCAGGCGAGGTTCCAGGACGAGATACAGGTGCAGGCGTATTACAATTATCTCAAGAGGGCGAAAAACAATTTTCCCGGCAGCCCCGAGGCGGACTGGATCGAGGCCGAGAAAAGCGTAATGTCAAAAATAAAGGCCCACTGACGGCCATGCGGCCGGTTCAATCGAGGGTCGAGAACACGATCGTCAGGCCGAAGCCGATGCACCACGCATTAATGAATCCGTTCGTAACCAGGCTCTCCGCGGAGAGCTGGTAGATCCCGTTCTGCATGTTGAAGCTGAAATCGAGGAGCCCCAGAAAGATCAGGGCGCCGGCGGACACGTGCGCAACCGTCCTGGCACCGGGATACCTCTTCAGCGTCAGGATGCCTGCGGTCAGCAGGATGCCGGCAAGGATAAGGTCTGCCAGCGGGAACGAATGCTCGTAGGTAAAATAGCATTCCGGCGGGTTCTGCGGGGCGAGGCCCACGGTGAAGAACGCGATCCAGAACAGGATAAGCCCCAGGGCCGTGATGATTTCCAGTATCGCCAGTATGGTTCCTTTCTTCTGTTTCTCCATCTTCCCCCCCCTCCTGTTTCGAGATGTTTTTCTACAGGTCCAGCACCCATCCCTTGCCCTGGAGGGCGACGCCTTTCTTCATCGCGGACAGGAACCGCGACCGTAGCTGTTCGCTCATGAGCGCCCGCTTGACCGGGGGCAGCCGTAAAAAGCCGCCGACCAGCCCCCTCATGAATTCCTGTCCCGCGTTTTCATGATTGTCGAAGATCTGGTTCTGGAGCGTGCCCCGCTCCAGGCAGCCCAGGATCACCTTCTCGAAGGTCGTTTCGGGATGGAGCACCCGGCTTTTCCTGTGCGTCAGCTTCATGGCGTCCTTCGGGCATTTAACGGCGCACACGCCGCACCCCAGGCAGAAGGACGCGTCTATGACCGGCTCCATCCTCCGCTTCGAGCGCGGTATTGACGAGGGCCGCATCTCGATTGCGTCTATGGGGCAGGCCATTGCGCAGCGGCCGCACCCGGTGCATTTCTCCTCGTGCCACTGCGCGATGTAATTGGATGTCGCCACGGTTTTCGCGTACCCGTACTTGCTGATGCCGGCCAGGGCGTTGCAGCAGCACTTGCAGCAGTGGCAGATGAAGGTGGCGTTCCTCTTGACGATGTCGCCGCACAGGGCGAGGCCGAGATCGCGCGAGCGGGCCAGGTTATCCAGCATCTCGCGTTTCGAAACCTTCTTCGCCAGCTTGTTCCGGATCCAGTAATCGGCCGCGTACCCGAAGGTGGAGCAGGTGTTAAGCGGCATCGTGCACTCGCTTTTACCGGCGTGCCGCTTCTCGTGTCGGCAGGAGCAGGTACCGATGGAGAAGGTGTTCTGCGACTCGATGATTGCCGCGGCCTTCTCGTAGTCCAGGATCTCGGTGTGCTCGGCGTCCTCCACCGTTCCCTCGTGCGGGATGGAGCGCATGAGCGAGATGACCTGGCCGTCACCGAAGTTCGCGGCGTAGAAGTCGCCGTTGAGGTAGGCGCTGAAGAGCTTCGCCCATTTCTTGTGGTTGAGCTCGCCGCGGGTGCGCATCATGGTGAACTCGAAAATGCCGATGACCATGGGCGAGGGCATGTAGCGGTATTCGCCGCCGGCGAAGATGTCGATAACAAGCCCCTTGCCGGCCAGGGCCTCCAGCACGCCCTGCAGCTTCTCGGGATCGCGGTGTAGGCACGCGGCGACGCGGTCCAGGGAGGAGAGGCCATAGGGCATGCGGGCCACGACCTCCGCTTCTTCCGGCGTGTAGAGCTCTTTCAGGATCTCGTACAGGGTCTCGCTTTCGGGCGACCGGGTCCCCAGCCCGTCGATTTTTTTACCCAGTAGCAGGTATGCTTCTTTCGGTCCGAGGTGTCCCATTGCCCGTCTCCCGTTGTGGTATGATTGCCCTGCTGTCCGCCGGCTGCATTTTGCGTTACAGCTGAACGGATGAGATCCTCCGCCGTGAAGAGCGGAATGTCAAGATTAATCCCGGGCCGCGTCGTGCACGCTCCCTTCCCAGAGGTATTTCCTGGTTTCCGACGCAATGACCCCGTTCATGAGGAGCAGCGCGACCAGGTTCGGGATGGCCATGAGCATGTTCATCATGTCCGCCAGGTCCCAGACGAGGGGCAGGGAGACCACGGAGCCGACCATTACCGCCATGACCCAGAGGACACGGTAGGGAATGATTGAGCGCTTGCCGAACAGGTATTCGACCGAACGCTCGCCGTAGTAGGACCAGCCCAGGATTGTTGAATAAACGAAAGTGAGGAGCCCCACGGTCAGGATGATGGGGCCGACGTAGGGGATCTCCGCGAACGCGCGCTTGGTCATGAGGGCGCCGTTGATGGAGCCGAAGTCCCCGGGGAACCGGATGATGGTGCTCACGAGTACCAGGCCGGTCATGGCGCAGACAACCACCGTGTCCCAGAAGGTCCCGGTGGCTGACACGAGCGCCTGCTTGACCGGGTTTTTCGTGATCGCGGCAGCAGCCACGATGGGCGCGGAGCCGAGCCCCGCCTCGTTGGAGAAAAGGCCCCGGGCGATACCGTAGCGCGCTGCCATCATTAGCGATGCGCCGATGAAGCCGCCTCCAGCCGCCTGCGGCTCAAATGCGGATTTGACGATGAGGGTCAGGGCGGGGAGGACCGCCTCCCGGTTAATGGCAAGGATGATAAGGCAGCCAAGTATGTAAAAGGCGGCCATGAAGGGCACCAGCAGGGTGCAGACCCGGGCGATGGACTTCACTCCGCCCAGGATAACGATACCGGTGAGCACGGTTGTGAACAGGCCGGTCGCCCAGAGTGGCGCGCCCAGCGTTTCCTGGGCCAGTGACGAGATGGAATTCGCCTGTACCATGTTGCCGATGCCAAACGCGGCGAGAGCGGTGAATATGCAGAAAAGCACTGCCAGCCATTTCTGGCCCAGGCCCTTTTCGATTGCGTACATGGGGCCGCCCAGCATGGTCCCGTCCGAGGTCTTTTCCCGGTACTTGACCGAGAGCACCGCCTCGCCGTACTTTGTCGCAATGCCGAACACGCCGGTGAGCCAGCACCATAGCACCGCCCCGGGCCCGCCCAGCGCGATCGCGGTAGCTACGCCCACGATGTTGCCCGTGCCGATCGTGGCTGCCAGTGCCGTTGCAAGCGCGCCGAAATGGTGCACGTCGCCATGCCCGTCCGAGTCTTTCGAGACTGAAAGCTTTATTGCGAGAAAGATATATCGCTGTATGAATTTCAGCCTGAACGTGAGGAAGATATGAGTTCCGAAGAGTATCACCAGCATGGGGGGGCCCCAGAGGTATCCGTTGATCCATTTTATTGCTTCGTGCAAAGATTCCATGGGCGCCTCTCCCTGTCGTTGCTTGATGATTTGATTCGTTGCTTTTCTGAATTTGCCATTTCAAAGCCCCCTGCCGGGGTGAGAAATCTATTTCCCTTTCCTGAACTCTTCGATGGTCTTGCCCCTGATGCATTCTGCCAGCTCCCATACGTAGTTGTAAATGTGCAGGCCCTTGGACGCGGCAATGATCTCGCCATCCTCAACGCCGATCTCGGAGGCCATATACTCTTTCATCATCTGCATGGCGGCCAGGTTGGCAGGGAAGCCGCCCCAGAGGTCCCATGACCGGAAATAGATGATGAAGTTGAGTTTGCCGTCCTGGAGCCGCGTGTCGATGAGCCGCAGGCAGGGCGGGTCCAGGAGCACCATGTCGGCCGGGTGCGCTACCTGGAGGACCATCTGGTTGTTCCGGTGTCCCCTGTTTTTATAGGTCCAGATGCATAGCTCCATCTGGTTGATGAAGTACTGCCCGTTCTCCTCGCTGATGATCTTCCTGTTCTCCCATACCTCCGGGTCCTGGATCAGGATATGTTCCATCTCCCTGTTATTATAGGTGGCCGGCGTGCCGAACGGGATCGGGTACCTGCAGATCCTCTGCCCGTAGGTGTATGACTCGCCCGGCTTTGACTCGCCGGTCATCAGGTAGGGGAGATAGTCGGTCAGGTAATCGTCCGCAACCGGGTTGGGCAGGTTGTACTGGGACGGTATCTGGGGCAGGAGCGGCTGCTCGCCCGGCTTCCTGATGTGTACGGTGATGTAGTCGAACTCGAGGCGCTTCTCGCCGGCATACGAGCCCCGGTCAATGGTGAAGTCGCGCCCCGATTCCAGGCAGCGGTACACAGCCTGGAACCATGCGTCCGGAAGTGTTGTGGCTTCAACATGTATGGGGTTCAGTCCGATTTTATGGGCCGCATTCATATCATGCTCCGGGATTGGGATTGAAATTCAAGGCTGCCGGCAGTATGTTGCAATATTTTATAATCTGTCAAGAAATATGCATCCAGTCCTGATCTCTTGCTTATTTGTTCTGGGGAGCTGTGGTTGGGGGCGGCAGTGAAGTTGAGGGAGGGGAATTGCCCGGACACCCTGGTAAAAATCAGGCATATCAGCATAAAATACTTGCAGAAAGCCGGGGGTCAGAGCAAGGGTTGGGGGTCAGAGCCCCGGAGCTAACCCGGGGTCAGAGCAACGAGCAGGGAGAGAGACAAACAATCATGAAGCACTTTGATGTCCGGACAGCAGCCGCCTTGCAGGAATACCTGGAACAGGGTATGCCCCGGTACCAGGACATTCTCCGCGACATGGTGGGAATCAATTCCTACACACTCAACCCTGCCGGGGTGCAGCGGCTCGCCGATTACACGGCCGGCGCGTTCAGCAGTCTCGGGTTTTCCGACGAGCGGGTGGCCTCCGCGTTCCCATCCTATGGGAAGCACCTCGTGCTCTTGCGGAACGGATCATCGGGCAGGAAAATCGGCCTGGTATCCCACCTGGACACGGTCTTTTCCCCGGAGGAAGAGGAGCGCAACGATTTCCACTGGCGCGTCGAGGGGGACCGGGTGTACGGACCCGGCACTGAGGACATCAAGGGCGGCACCGTGGTCGCGCTCATGACGCTCGAGGCCCTGCGGCACGCTGCGCCTTCGCTCTTTGAAGACATTTCCTGGAACATACTTCTCGACGCCTCCGAAGAGACCGTGTCCGACGACTTCGGCGCCCTGTGCGTGGAGCGGCTCGGCCCGGACGCGCTCGCCTGTCTGATCTTCGAGGCTGGGAAGGTCAGGGGAAAGGACTTCCAGGTGGTGGCCTCGCGCAAGGGAAGGGCCGAGATCCGGGTCGCTGTAGAGGGGAAGGGCGCGCACTCCGGGGTCGCGCACGATCGCGGAGCCAGCGCCATCAGGCAAATCGCGGAAGTTATACAAAAAATGGAATCTGTTACGAATTATGACCGCGACCTCACGGTGAACGTAGGCCGGATCGCGGGCGGGTCCCAGATCAACCGGGTTCCCCACTTTGCAGAGGCGTTCGCTGAGATGCGCGCGTTCAGCCCTGAAGTGCTTGATACCGCGGTCTCCGAGGTCCTTGCGCTGGACGGCCTCTCAACAGTAAAGAGCGCTGACGGCGCGTTCGCCTGCAAAACCAGGATGGAGCTGGTGCGCAAGGTGCCCGCGTGGCCGGAAAATGACGGGTCGCGGAAGGTCCTGTCCCACTGGCAGGCGGCAGGGGACCTGCTCGGATTCACGGTGCACCGGGAAAAGAGGGGAGGCCTGTCCGACGGCAATTATTTCTGGGACAAAATCCCCACCATCGACGGGCTGGGCCCATCGGGAAGCAACCCGCACTGCTCCGAGCGCTCTGCTGATGGCAGCAAGGAGCAGGAGTACGCGGTAATCTCTTCCTTTGTACCGCGGGCGATACTAAACGCCCTGGCAATTGTGCATATGGCCGGGAAATAAATCTTTTTTACCGCACCGATAACTATCGGTAGGATTGTAGCTCTGACCCCGGGCTAACGTGCTGAGGCACGGATGCCGAAGTCCTGACCACGACCTGGGGTCGCGAAGGGTCGGGGCTCAGGCACATTATGTTACCGATAACTATCTGTTGCGGTTTTACTCTGCCCCCCCCCAATAATATCGATGCCTATTGGTTATATCTCTGATATGAATTCTGGTCTCAAACACAATATTTCTTCCTTATTTTGCTGATTTTTATTGACGCATGCAGGGAATCCGCACTAATGTGCATAAATAACCCTCTTCAGGAGGCCCTGCATGAATCTGCTTCTCATCCTCGCAATTTCAATAGTGGTTTTGTGGCTCGGGTACCGGTTTTACGCTCGGTTCATTGAAAAAAACTTCGATGTTGACGGGTCCCACGTGACTCCCGCGGTCGAGATAAACGACGGCGTGGATTACGTCCCAACTCATAAGATCGTAATCTTCGGTCACCATTTCGCGTCGATAGCCGGCGGCGGTCCGATCATCGGGCCCTGCGTTGGGCTCATCTTCGGCTTCGCCCCGGTCTGGCTCTGGATCATCCTGGGCACGGTGCTGATCGGTGCGGTTCACGATTACTCGGTCCTGCTCGCGTCCATGCGGGAAAAGGGGAGGTCGATCGCGGAGATAGCGGAAAAAACCCTGGGAAGAAACGGGTTTCTCCTCTTTATCGCCTTTACCATCATCATGCTCCTCATGGTCACGTCGGTGTTCCTGACCCTTACGACAACGGCGCTCGCGTCCAAGTACCCGGTCGAGTTTTTCGGCGGCGGCGACCTCGGCATACGCACGGTGGTGGAGAACGGCATTACCTACGCGGTCATCGGCGGCATCGCATCGACCTCGGTCATCGTGATCACCTGCTGTGCGCCGCTGATTGGCTATTTGTTATACAAGCGCGGCGTCAGTGCTTACGTGATGGCCATCGTCGCCGTAGTAGTTTGCGCCATCTCGATAGAGATCGGTCTTCTCTTCCCCATCAAGATAGACTCCTTCGTCTGGATGGTTATACTATCAATATACACGATATTCGCCGCAGGCGTGCCGGTCTGGGTCGTGCTGCAGCCGCGCGACTTCACCAACTCGTTTTTGCTCTACGGCGGAGTTATCGGCATGCTGATCGGCACTGTTGTCCTGGGTTTCCAGGGCGCCGTGGTTAACGCGCCCATGTTCAATCTTGAGGGCGGTGCCCAGCACCTTGGCTACGTGTGGCCCATTCTCTTCATAACCGTGGCGTGCGGCGCGATCAGCGGATTCCACGCCCTGGTGGCGGGGGGCACCACTGCCAAGCAGGTCAATTACGAAAAGCCGGACGCCCGCATTGTCGCGTATGGCGGTATGGCCCTGGAGGCCTTCCTCGCGCTCATGGTCATTATCACCCTCGGCTGCGGCATCGGGTACGACCAGCTCTGCAACATCGTGTTCCCGGCTGACGCGGCTGTAAAGTCCAACCCGGTCCTTGCCTTCGCGCTCGGCGTGGGCGGCCTCCTGAACAAAGCGGTCGGACTGCCGGTGGTCTACGGCACGGTGTTCGGCATCCTCATGGTGGAGGGCTTCGTGGTCACCACGCTTGATACGGCGGTTCGGCTCAACCGCTACCTGCTCGAGGAGCTCTGGCGCATGCTTTTCAAGAAGGTGCCCAGGCTTCTCAACACCTACCTGTTCAACTCGATGCTCTGCGTGGTGCTCATGTTCATACTGGCATATTTCAATGCATTCAAACAGCTCTGGAACCTGTTCGGCGCTGCGAACCAGCTCCTCGCCGCTCTGTCGCTGATCACCGTGAGCATCTGGCTCCTGAAAAAAGGGAAAAAGTACCTGTTTGCGCTTATCCCCGGGGCTTTTATGCTGATAACAACTATCGTATCGCTGATACTGATACTGGTGCAGCAATACATTCCCAAGGGGAACTGGATGCTTTCAGCCGGCGATATCATACTCCTCTGCCTGTCCGTGGGCGTTGTCATCATGAGCGTCAAGCAGTTCGTCCTGGGCAGGAAAGGAGCGAAAGCGGCGTAATCGACGAATGATGGCGGGTGCCGGTTAGGGATAACGTATAAAGAATAAAATAGATTTCATGAGGCCTCTACGCTGCAACGGGCGGGAGGCCTCTTTATTGGTCCCGCGCGGCCCTATCGCGAACGCGGGTGCAAATTGAATGCAGTATGCTGCCGCTGCCCTGTACCGGCGCCGGCAAGCCGGAGACCAAGGAGTGTCCCATGAAACAGTTAGCAACCGGCCGTATTAACGAGTATATCACGGTCGCCACGGACATGATGTATCCCGGGTTTATCATTAAAGGGAAAACGAAGAATGCCATGATTGAAGGGGGCTTCAATCTCCTGTCTTCCTTCTACCTGTCGCAGATCAGGGAAATACTGGGAGACGGCTGCCGGCTGGACTACCTGTTCATCACCCATTCCCACTATGACCACCTTGGCGCTGCCGCGTATCTCAAGCGTCATATCCCCGGGATGAAAACCGCGGCCCACGAGCGGGTCGCGCCCCTTCTCATGAAGGAATCGGTCCTGGCCATGATGAACCGCCTGAGCGAGATACAGCGCGGCCTTTTCAGGGATGTTGCAGGCGCAGAGGACCTTGCCATCCGTCCCATGGAGATCGACCTCGCGGTGAAGGAGGGGGACGAGTTCGATCTCGGGGGCCTGACCTGCCGGGTGCACGAGGTGCCGGGCCATACCAGGGACTCGCTTGCCTATTTCATACCGGAGATCGGCGCCCTGTTCCCCGGGGAGGCCGCGGGCGTGCCGGAGGGGAGGGAGGGCGACGGGGCCCAGGTCGAGTTTCTCGCTTCATACGACGATTACCTGCGTTCCATAGATAGAATGATCTCGCTTGAGCCGGCAATGATATGCTTCGGCCACGGCTGGGTTTTCACGGGCGAAGACGCGGCCGGCTTTTTACGGAAGTCGCGCGAGGCCACGTTCGCGTACCGGGAGCTGATCGAGCGGTATATCAGGGAGGCCGGCGGCGTCCTGGAACGGGCGATCGAGACGATGGCGCGGAAAGAATACGATGAAAAAGGGACGATTTACCAGGAGCGCAACGCGTACCTCACCAACCTGACTGCGCAGGTTAAGCATGTCGCGGGCCTGATGAACTGAGCTTCCGGGGCGGTTACTTTTCTTCTTTCATGCGGATGAAATTGCAGACGATCTTCTTGTCCGGCGTGACCAGCGATACCACGAGCCTGTTTTTGCCGTCAGTCAGGGAGTAGGTGTAGCCGTACAGCTCGCTCCCGTCCTTTCCCGTCCTCTTGCGGAAGTCGATGGTATCTCCCTCCGCCTTTCCGACCAGGTCCACCACCGTGTGCTCGCCAGTGATGAGCTCCCAGTCTATCCGGTACTTGTTAAACCTGATCTTTTTTATCTCTATGGCGGTCCCGCACCATGGGTCCTTGAAGGACAGGACCGTCCGGTACTTCCCGTTGAAGTCGAGCATGGCGGCAAATCCGCCGGCCGCGAAGACAAGCGTAATCAGGAGTGGAAGAATTGTTCGAGCTCTCATGCCGATAGTACCCCGTCTGTATCTGTACCGGATCGTTCTGCGCAGTTCCTAGGAAAAAACTTTTATCAGTCTGCCCGCGTCCAGTACTGTCGCGTATATCATCAGGCCGATGATGATGAGCCATCCGGCCACCATGACCGGAACGTATATGCTCCGCAAGCGGTGATGTATTTTTTCAAGAAGGCAGAGGATGATCTTGCCCCCGTCAAGGACCGGCAGCGGGAGCAGGTTGAAGACCGCCAGGTTGACGCTCAGGATGAACGCAAGCCTGAGCGCATGGAGTGCGTCGCCGCCTATGAATTGGCCGCCCTGGTGCATGATCCCGACTATCCCGGATATGCTTTCCGGCCTGGTAAACAGGCCCGAGAGCGAGCCCAGAATGGAAAGGACGAGTGTCCCCGTCTGCCGGAGCGGTTCGATGAAAACGCCTGCGGGCGTGAACCCTGCGCTCAGGGCGTTGTAGAGGCCCATGAGCGGGAGGGCGAGCGCCAGGTTGGCGATCGGGCCGCCCAGCGAGAAGATGATCCTCTTGTACACGGGAATCCGGAAGTAGTCGTTTTCGTCGGCTACTGCCGGGAGCACGTAACCGCCCAGGGGCACGAGCGAGACGCGGTATTCGGTGTCGCCCGATCTTTTTTTCCAGAGCGCCGGGCCGAACCCGATGGAGAAAATCTCGATCCGGATTCCGACTGCGCGTGCGGCGATAAAATGCCCCAGCTCGTGTATGAGTATCAGCAGGCCGATGATAAAGAGAACGGCTATGTAGTTCATGAATCCCCCGGGTTCAGAGTAATTTTCCAGGTTTCCTGGTTAAGTATACAAGGGGCCCTGATTTGTTACAGGATATTTTCCCGGGACCGCCTGCCTCCCGCCCTCCCATCGCGGGCGGGGGTCAGAGCCCCACCCGGGGTCAGAGCCTAGTCGCTGTGGTCCTTGCCTGACGTATCGGGCGCTTTTGCGAAAACTTTCGCCTTTTCCACGATCTTTTCCTGCGTCCAGTCCGCCGGGTTTTCGATGCGCTTCGCCCTGGGGCCCAGGTCGTACGATTTGGCCTTCAGTATCGCCTCTATCCCGAGAGGCGCCGTATCCTTCGAATTGAGCGCGCCCGTCATCATGCCGTACACGAACTCCTCCACGCGCTTCGCCATCCGGTCGCGGATGTCGCGGGGAAGTCCGACGAGCTTGTTCTCGAAGGGGAGGTTCAGTTTCTTGTAGTCCCCGGCCTTCAGCGTTTTCTCGGCCGCGTACTTCACCATCTCGTCCCACATCTCCTCGGTGACGCCGGCGCCCGGTACCTTCTTGAAGTTCTTGTTCGCGTCCATGATGGCGTTGCCGTAGTCGTTCACCTCGAGGCCCCAGGATATCATCTGGAGCGCGGTGGCCACGTTGGCCTTCGTGGTGCTGGTCTTCTGTGCGATCTGGCGGAGCCGGTCCGAGCTGTTCCCGGAGGTTCCGTGCTGCGCGCCGGATACATGGTACTTCTCGATCGCCTTGTGGATGCTCGCGGTGAGGTCGACCTGTATGCCCGCGTCGCTCTCCTCGATGCCGTGGGTCGTGCCGTTGTTCAGCGCGATCCAGTCCGGGAAAATGTCGTGCGCGTTGAGCCCCTGGATAAGGAAGAGCGCCTCCTCGGGGGTCGAGAGGCCTTCCTTGCCCTTGATCTCGCCCACCTCGGTCTCGAGGCCGGCCCACTTCGGGACGAGCGGGTTCAGCTCTATGCTCGCCAGGAGGTTCCTGTCGTCCGGCAGGTGCGACGCGTCGATCGCGATCGAGGTGATGCCCGCGTCGAACATGCTCGGGATCTCGGTCTTTGCCGTGGACAGGTCCTTGTCGTTCTGTATGCCGTAATGGTCGGCGTGGACGGCCACCGGCACGGTGATGCCCAGCTCGTTGCACACGGCGTCGATCATGGTTGCCATGTTCCACATGTTGACGGCGCAATAGGCCTTGGCCCCGCCCTCGGACTTCGCGATCTCGAGTATGATGCAGGAGTTCGCGCGCTGGGCCGCCATGAGCGCCCCCCGGATGACGAAGCTGTTGCGCACGTTCGCCGCGATGGAGATTGCGTGCCCCTTAGCGATCATCGCCCTGTCGACCACCTTCCCGCTGACTATGAGGGCCTTCGAATTAGGGAAGAGCTTCGTTACGTTGGGCGGCCGCCCTACCTCGAGCGCCTTTATGAAATCTTTGTCGTGTGACATCTGATGCCTCCTTTTAATATGCAGCCTGCCGCGATCATTGCATGAGGAAAGTGTTCCCTGCGGTACGTCGCATAGTATCCTACCAGATAAGGGGGCTATGAATCAACAAAAATTTATGGCAGGGGACGAAAACCGTCGTTGCCCGGGCCGATAAAATTCCGCCTTTCCAGCGCGCGTGTGTAACATAACCGCCCCTCCGGCGCACATATCCGGTTAATGGAAGAAAAACGGGGCCTGGCGCGCCGGTGCGTGGGGCCAGTTTTTCTGGTGGACAAAATTCAAGTTTGCTTTAAGCCTCGTATTGAAACTGTCATATTGTATGGAGTGGTCCCATGGATTACGCTGAAATTGAAAAGCTCACCGAGAAGGTGAAGGCCGAGAACGACTTCGTCGGGAAAATAAAAGCCGAGGTCGCGAAGGTCATCGTGGGCCAGGAGGCCCTGATCGACCGGATCATCATCTCCTACCTGTCGGAGGGCCACATTCTGCTGGAGGGCCTGCCGGGCCTGGCCAAGACCCTCACCATCCGCGCGTTCTCGCGTGCCATCGACACCGGGTTCCAGCGCGTGCAGTTCACGCCCGACCTGCTGCCCGCCGACCTGATCGGCACCCGCATCTACAACCCGAAAGAGCTGGACTTCTTTACCAAGAAGGGCCCGATCTTCACGAACCTGCTGCTCGCGGACGAGATAAACCGCGCGCCGGCCAAGGTGCAGTCCGCCCTGCTGCAGTGCATGGAGGAGAAGCAGGTCACCATCGGGGATGAGACCTATACCCTTGAGAAGCCGTTCATGGTGCTCGCGACGGAGAACCCGATCGAGCAGGAGGGGACCTATCCCCTGCCGGAGGCCCAGCTCGACCGCTTCTTCATGAAGGTGCTGATCGGCTATCCCTCGCACGAGGAGGAGAAGGAGATACTGAACCGCTTCAGCGACATCAGGGTCGACAACGTGAAGAAGGTGCTCTCCCCGGAGAAGATAGCGAAGAAGGCCGATATCGTCGAGAAGATCTACATCGACGACAAGCTGATCGACTACATCGTAACCATCGTGGGCCAGACGCGGCGCCCCGACCGGAAGGAGCTGAAGAAATACATCGAGTTCGGCGCAAGCCCGCGCGCGTCCATCGCGCTCATGAAGGCCTCCCGCTGCATCGCGTTCATACGGGGGAGGGGGTTCGTCACTCCGGACGACATCAAGGAGATCGGCGCCGACGTCCTGCGCCACCGCATCATCCTCTCCTACGAAGCGGAGGCGGACGGCAAAACGGCAGAGGACGTGGTCAGGCTGCTCTTCGACTCGGTGGAGGTCCCCTAGGTGGAATCCCGTGAGCTGGCGCTCTTAAAGAAGATACGCCTCCAGCCGAACAGGAAGCTCAACACGCTGTTCATGGGCGAGTACCACTCGGCCTTCAAGGGGCACGGTCTCTCGTTCGACGCGGTGCGCGAGTACCAGTACGGGGACGACGTGCGCAGCATCGACTGGAACGTGTCCGCGCGCATGAGCCACCTCTTCGTCAAGGAGTACATCGAGGAGCGGGAGCTCTCCGTGGTCCTCATGATCGACCTGTCCGGTTCCACCGAGTTCGGGAGCGGGAAGCGGAAGAGCGATCTCATTCTCGAGACGTCCGCGCTCTTCCTGAACCTGGCGCAGATCCACAACGACCGGGTGAGCGTCTGCCTCTTCACCGACCGCATCGAGCGCTTCATCCGCCCCAAGAAGGGCCGTAAGTTTATCCTCAAGGTCCTGGACGAGATACTCAAGTGCAGGCCCTCCAGTCGACGCACCGACATATCCGGCGCCATCGACTTCATACAGCGCGTATTAAAGAAGCGAAGCATCGTGTTCGTCATCTCTGACTTCCTGGACCCGGACGACAGCTTTATTTTAAAGATGAAGCTCCTGGCCCGCAAGCACGACATCATCCCGGTGCAGGTCTCCGACCCGCTTGAGAAGGAGGCCGGCTTTTTCGGCCTCACCGAGTTCGTCGATCTCGAAACGGGAAAGGTATTCCTTTCCGACGCGATACCGGAAAAGGGCAATTTCCCCGCACTCGCCGAGTTCAGCGCCATACACCTGAGCACCGCCGACTCGATCGAAATCCCCATTCTGAAATACTTCGAGAAGCGGAACCGGACCAGGATAACGAGGTCGTGACATGATGAAACCGGTACTGGCAACACTGGCGGCCGTCATGCTCATGGCAGCCGCTCCCGAACCAGGCGACCAGGCAGCGCCCGAGATAAAGGCCACGGTCCGGCCGGAGAAGGCCACCGTGGGCGCGCTCCTGGATTATAAAATCAACATTACCGGCAGGGGGCTCGCCGGCATGGGCATCGTCCCGCCCGAGAAGCGGGAATTCTATCTCGAACAAAAAGAGGCGAAGCAGAAGAAAGCGGAGGAGGGAGCGGAGGGCGCGGAAGGCGAGCAGGAGGACCCGGCGAAATACGTTCCCCTCTATATTATACACTCTGTGAAGAAAGAAGACCGGTCCGACAGGACCATGACCGATATCATCGTGACCATGCAGCTGTCATACTACCATCCTGGCACCTGGCAGCTCCCCGATGTGGACATTAAGGGAGCGGACGGGATCGCGATCGGGTACCAGGTCCCGAAAATCGAGATACAGGCCGTGAACGAGAAAGGCGAGTTCCAGGAAATCGAGCCGCCGCTGAAATTGAGCGGCAACTACTGGCGCCTGGCCTTTCTCGTACTGGGCCTCGCCGCGTTCGGCGCTGCCACGTTCTTCATCGGGCGCCGCGCATGGGCCCTGTACCAGGAGCGGAAGAACGCGCCGGTGATCATCCCGCCGATCGTGACCTTCATGAATGAGGTCGAGCGCTTTGGCGGCGACCGTCTCATCGACGAGGGGAGGACCGACGAGTTCGTGTTCGGGATCTCGATGATATTCCGCTCGTTCCTGTCTGCGCAGTTCCGGTTCGACGCGACGGACATGACGACCTACGAGATAGAGAAGAAGATAAGGAAGGTGTTCCCGCGGGGCCTCTACGACGGGTGCTCAGGGGATATCATGCGCAACTTCAACCTGTGGGACCTTTCCAAGTTCGCGGAGTTTGCCCCGACGAAGGAGCAGCTCCACGCCAGCCTCGCGGAGACGATCCGGCTGGCCCGGACCATATCAGGAGACACGGCCGATGGCGTACCTCGAGTTTAAGGACCCCCTGCTGCTGCTTCTCCTGGTGCCGTGGGCGGCGATGCTCGCCTGGTACCTGTTCCGGCAGCTCTACAACCGCGAGGCCGCGGTGGCGATCTCGTCGGAGCGCGTGGTGCG
>JBGTBN010000043.1:0-17617 GCA_041749375.1 Spirochaetota bacterium | reverse complement strand
CCACGACGTCGAAGGAAGCGCCGCGGGCCGCCGCAAGGTCGTCGAGGCACTCGAACAGGGCCTGCACCGCGGCGACCGGCCTGCCCGACGTCCGCGTGTAGAGCCCTGCCACGACCCTCCCTGCTTCATCAAGCACCGCCGCCTTGGTGCTCGTGGAACCGATGTCGATGCCCAGGTACACGGAATGGGGGCCCGCCGGTATCGGCTCGTACACGTCCACCTCGACCGGCACGGAGCCTTCGACGTGGCGCGGCGCGTATTCGTACCGCCCGGAACCGGTAAAATCCGGGTATGTCGAGAGCCGCAGTGAAAGCGGATCGTAATAGTATTCCTTCTTCTTTTCACGCCTGAGGATCAGCCCGGAGGGAGACGCCGGTCCTGGCGCGCCGAGGGCGCGTCCTTCCTCATGGAGGCAGAGCGCCGCGCCGATAGCGCCGTAGAGGTGCGAATGCTCGCCGGTCACGATCTCGACGTCCAGGACGCTCGCGAAATGCTTCGCCACGGCCCGGTTCAGCGACACTCCGCCGCAGAAAATAATGGGGCCCGCGGGATTCACGTTGCTGAAGAGCGTGTCCGCTATGTTTTTCACCAGGCCGTACGACAGGCCGTCGCAGATCTCGTCAAGGGAATAGCCCTCCTGCTGCGCGTGAATCAGGTCGGTCTTGGCGAACACCGCACAGCGCGACGCGATTTTCGGCACCGGGCCGCTGTTGCGGAACGCGCGCTCGCTGAACTCCCGGATCCCCGACAGATTCAGGCGCGAGGCCTGCTGGTCCAGGAAGCTCCCGGTTCCCGCCGCGCACGAGGTGTTGGAGCGGTAATTCAGGTATTCGCCGCTCTCGTCGAAGAGCGCGAGGCCGAATTTCTCGCCGCCCACGATCAGGATGGAGCCGAAGCGTTCATGCAGCCGCTTCGCAGCCGTGATCACCGACACCCTGCCGTCGTATCGCGCCGCACCCTTCACCACCGCCGGCGACGACGAGGTGACCGCGAACCCGCGGCATGCCGCGAGGTCGAAGCCCGAGAGGAGGTTTTCCAGCGTCTCCTCGATTTTTCCACGGTGAGAGCCGTAGGCGGTCTTTCCGACCGTCCCTTCCGGACCCACATCTGCAATTGAAATTGAAATCGACCCGATGTCGATGCCGATCACGGCGTGCGTTTCCGTCATTGTAGTAAGCCTCTTTTTTTTATATGTTTTTTGGTAATACTTCGGCCCGGCATCGTATGAATACCGGGCGATAGGGTATAACGTCATATCAGAAGATTTGTCAATGACAAATATCAGAAAAAGGTGAACCGGATGGCTGGTCTGTGCCCGCAGTTTTTAACGGATGTTAAGTGGTATTTTTCACAGTCAATTATAAATGAAATTAACTATTTAATCTGATAAGTAAATTCATTATTAGAATGGTCAGAACCACGAATGAACACTAATAAACACGAATTGAATTAAATTCTTAGTGTTCATTAGTAGTTATATAAGGATGTTAAACCATGTTATGTTTTGGCTTACGGCTGCGAGGGCCCAGGCGGGGAGATCCTATTCGACCCTCTTGACTACCACGATCGTCACGTCATCGTTGAAGTCATACCCCTGCACTTCTTCCAGTATCCCGTCCCGGATTTTTTCAGGCGGGCAGTCACCCAGGCGGCGAAAGGCATTCTCAAGGCGCGTCATGCCGAACATGTCTGTTTCCGGGTCGCGCTCGTCCTTGATCGAACCGGCACGCCAGGCGTCGGTAAGCCCGTCGGTGAACAGCATCAGCGCGTCGCCCACGCCGAGCGTGAACCCGCCGGACGCCGGCGGCTTGAGACTCTCGGCTATGCCGAGCCAGATGCCGTTCGTTTCGACGAGCTCCAGGGACCCGTCCCCGCACCGGTAGATCATGATGTGCTGGTGCTGGCCCGAGAAATGGAACGTTCCGCCGGAGAGGCTCGCTATGACCGTGATCGTCATGTAGCGGTCCTCGTTCAGCCTTTTGATGTTTTCCGTGATCACGCGGTTGACGCGGCTCAGTACCGCGTCCGGCCTGAGGTTGGGCTTGCCTTCGAGCACGGTGTGGATGGCAGTCTGTACCATCATCATGATGAGGCCGGCCGGGACCCCGTGGCCCGAGACGTCGCCAATCACGAGCCAGTCGACCCCCTTCGCGTTGATGACATCGTAATAGTCGCCGCCGACCTCGTCGGCCGGCCGCATGTATGCCGCGATATCCAGGCCGCTGATGGCCGGCGCGCGCGGCAGCAGGACGGTCTGGATCTTTTTCGCCAGCTCCATCTCTCCCCAGAGCGCGTGCATGGCCTTTACCAGCTCGGCGGTCCTCTCCTCGACCAGGTGCTCCAGGTTGTCCTTGAGCATGGACAGGCGGCTGTACGTGATGGAGTTGGCAAGGGCGATCGTCGCCGCGGACTTGATCCTGTTGATAAAGCCGACCTCGTAGGCGGTGATCTGTCTCAGGTTCTGCTTCTCCGGAAGGAGGAGCAGCGCCAGCAGCTCTCCCTGGTGAACGAAGGGCACGATATACGTGGCGCCGTAGCGCTCGAACAGCTCCAGCAGGCCGGCGCGCACCGGCGCATAGTCATCCCGGGACTCGACCATGTCACGGTCAACCAGGTGCATCGCGACGGCGAACCATGCCGCTATGCCGGGAGCCACGTCGCACTCCCGCATGCCCGTGCGCACGGCGTCTTCCCCTTCGCGCCGGCAGACGAGCAGCTCTGCTGATTTGAAGGAAAGGGTCCGCCGTATCAGCTCGGCGAACTGCGAGCAGAGGTCATCGATCGACTTCAGCGAGGAGATATGGTCGATGAATGACGACTCGACCCGGTCCAGGTCGTACTTGCGCCGGTTGAAGAGCTGATCGATCCTGGGCTGGACCTTCCTGAAATAGGCAAAGTTGCCGATAAACCAGGCCACGGCCGCAAAAAAGAGCGCGGGCCCGCTCATGCCGCCCAGGTACGGAACGATGAAATAAAACAGGATGATGTTCGGGACGAGGATGAGCGACGACATGGCAGCCCAGATGAACGACACGTGGAGCACGCTCCGTATCTCCATCAGGCGGTTGCTGAGAACGCCGTAACCGAGGAACGCCAGCGGGAGAAACATCAGGTTGCCAAGCGGATACAGGTCTATCCCGTTTATGGCCGGTATATTGGTAATGGTGAGAAGTCCCGTCAGGATGAATGAGAGCACTATATACTTCAGCTTAAGCCGGATGATCTGGTTCTTCTCTGAGCGGATTTTTCTGATAAAAATTACAATGAAATACGCGAGACTTATTGCTGAATATAGTCCGAAGACCTGGAAGGCGATGCCTCCCTTCGCAATGTACCCCCAGGGATACACGTACAGACCGTTGAAATAGAAGTCTGTCAGCGTGGACAGGGAAATGATGAAACTGACCGCAAAGGCAGCTGTAACGAGACCGCGGGCCCTGGTACCGATGATGCGGTGAAAGTAGAAAAGGTTAATGGCCGGAAGATACACGTAAAAAAAGTGTACGCCGCGCTCGATCCGCAACAGCAGCTCGATGTCTCCCCGGAACAGGTGATGGCAGATAAAAACGGGCGCCAGCAGGGACCACCAGATGCAAACCAGGGAAAAAAGCAGGTTTTCGCGGGTGATCCTGCCCTTGATGACCGATAGCATTGCAATTATCAGGCTGATTGCGAGCGAAAGAAGAGGCGGAATTATATATACATTTAATTTTTCGAGTAGAAATTCCATGATTCTCCTCGCCGGTAATCTCCCGCCCCGAAACACCGGCAGGCAAATTCTCTTTTATGACCGGTTTCTGTCAATCCCAAATCAGATTTTATAGATTCTTCGAAGTTCAGCTGGAGGCCGGCTAATAATCCCCGGATGTTCGGGGATCATGCAGTCTCGCAAAGCCCGGCCGGGTTTTCTATTGACTTTATGGAGGCCGCAGTATAGAATACACCGAAACGGAACCATCCATGAAGAAGATTCGTGATTTAATCCGGCTGAGGATAAAATCCATCAGCATCACCATGAGCATTCTCTACCTGTTCCTTGCCGTGGTGAACATGTCATTCTTCACCATCATGATCTACGAGAACCAGATCGACCTTATTACCGAAAACGGCAAATTCCGCATCAAGCAGCAGACCGAGGATTTCATCGCGGCCATTCGGAAGCTTTCCCCTGACGCTGCCGGTGGCGGCATATACATCAATAAAACCAGGGAAGACGTCCTCCGAGACGTGGCCGGCGCGATTAAGCCCAGGCTTACCGGCGACGACAGCCTGATCATCTTCACCGAGGACGGCACGGTCCTCTACTCCTCCAGGCCCGGCCTGAAGCTGACCGGCGCCGATGTCAGGAACGGGATGACCGCGATCACCAACCTGGATTATTCCGGCCGCTCGCTCTATTCCACGATTGACGAGCAGCGCTTTGTCATGAAGTTCTACATTCCCCACCGCCTGCATGTCCTGGGAGACTGCATCCTGCTGCTGACCATCGGGATGCGGGACTTCCAGGAGCGCCTCTGGGAGCTGTACCGGATGATCCTCATCATACTGGTGTTTCTCGCGCTGTTCCACATCGCGTTCGCGATCGCGTTCAACCGGCTGTTCATACGCCCGATCAAGGCGCTCCACGAGAAGAGCCTGGAAATCAGCAGGGGCGACCTGAGCGCGCGCGCCGCCATCGACAGGGAGGACGAGATCGGCGAGCTGGCCGCTGCCTTCAACGGCATGGCGGACTCGATACAGGAAAAGATCGTCACCCTGCAGGACCAGAACGACATGATGGAGCAGGAGATGGATGTCGCCAGCGGGGTCCAGAAGCAGATATATCCATCGATAACCGCCGACAGGAACTTCAACTACGCATCCTACTGGAAATCGCTCACCAAGGTCAGCGGCGATTATTTCGATATCATCAACCTGGAACGGAACCGGACCGGAATCATCATCATCGACGTGACCGGCCACGGCGTGCCGGCGGCCCTCGTCACCATGGTGCTCAAGGAGGTATTCAACCGCGCCGCGCCCCTGTACGACGACCCGGCCGAGCTGATCTGCCACCTCAATGCGGATATCATAAACCTCCTGTCGAAAAACGAGATCGTGATGGGCGTCTACTTTACCGGCATCTACATAATTTTCGACGGGAAAAAGACCCTGTCCTACTGCAACGCGGGGCATGACCCCGGCCTCCTGGTAAACGCGAAAACGGGTGAGATAACCTCTCTCACCCGTTCGGGGAGCCCGCTCGGCGTCATTATCGAAATGAACAAGAGCTACAAGTCCGAGACCCTGCCCCTGTCAAAAGGGGACCGCGTCTACCTCTATACCGACGGCATCGTGGAATGCCGCGACCTTTCGAAGAAGGAATTCGGCCTTGACGGCCTTATCGCGTCCATCGGTAAAACGCGCGGCTCGTCCGCCCGTGAAAGCGTCGATGTGATCGTCGCCGACATCCGGGAGCATGTCGGCACGGGAAGGCAGAGGGACGACGAGACCCTCCTGCTCATCGAGGTACGGTAGGCACTGCCATGGTAGCCAGCGAATACAAGGCGGAAATCACCCTCACGCTCGTAACGGTCCTCGTCATCTCGTTCATGGCGCTCCTGAACGACATCAACCGCCAGATCAGGATCAAGGAGCTGCGCATTTATTTATTGAGCAGCAACCGCGAGGACAACAATATCGACCACATCGGGCTGGTGATGAAGTACCGGCTCCACAAGAAAATGTACGAGAACCGCATGAGCCAGGACGAGGCGGACCTCGTCGAATCGAGGGTAAACGCGATCCTTGCATCTGCCATGACGGACCGGGTCGTGTCCATGGACCGGTACCGGTACCTCTCGCTCCCCACCCTCTGGACCATCAACGCCATGCGCTTCATAATCGGGAAGCCGCCCATAACGGACCTGAGTGAGGACAGCGCGCACTCCTACCTCGAGGCGGCCTACTACTACGAGCGGAACAACTGCTACGCGCGCGCGCTCGAGGCGTACGACAGGGCGCTCGACAGGGAGCGGAACAACGCGGTCCTCGCTTCCAGCATCATCCTCCACCAGGGGTACTGCCAGTCGATACTCGGCAACTACCGGGAGGCGAAGGAGCGCTACCAGACGGTGATACGGGTGTACGGCGACCGGCCGCTCGCGGTCACCGCCATCATACTCCTCAGGTATATCGAGGGGTTCAGGTCCGAGCTCGCGCGCGTCATGAAAGATGAGCCGGATTCGGTCGAGAAAAGCGACAAGCTCTACAAGCTGATCGCGTTCAAGGAGGCGATGGACGTCATCAGCAGGGTCGAGAAGACGGCCCCTCCGGCGGAGCGCGCACGGGTCCGCTACCTCAAGGGGCGCATATTCGAGGACCTCTCCGAGAAGGAAAAGGCGATCGACGCCTACCAGGGCATCGTCACGGACGACCCGGCGTCGCAGTACGCGCGGCTGGCGAACCGGCGGATATACCTGGCCGGGACCACTGCCGCAAACGGCGAAAAGGTGAAGAACCTCGCGATCATCAACAACCGGGCGCTCAATGACCCGGTCCTCGAAAAGATGAAGGCCCAGGAAAAGAAGCTGGCGCCGGCAATGGAATCGGTACCGCGGGAGTCGAAAGAGATCCTGGAAGAAGAGGAAGCGGCGCAACCGGTCATCGACATCGGGAAGCTGGAATCGAAAAAAAAGGTGGAAGAGGCGGATACCCTGACGCGGGAGCTGGCACAGAAAACCGAAGACGCGGTGAAGGAGGAGACGGCTAAACCGGTTTTATGGAAGATAACCACGGCCGAGGGAAACATATTCGTGGGCGAGATAACGGCCGAGAACGGGGACAGGATCACGCTCAAGACCATGATCGGGATTATCACCATACCCGAAAACAAAATCGTCAAACGGATCAAGGCCCGGTAGGCGGTTTTACGGCTGGATCATTACCAGCGACTGCCCGGTCTTCTGGTTCTCGTAGCTCAGCTTGACCCAGTCCGCTGACTGTGCAACACTCGAGATTCTGAGCTCGTCCATCTGGCCGGGCCAGAAGACAGTATCATTTTCATCCTGCGCGATTTTCGTTATAGTTAATAATGATTCAGTTATCGTGGAAAGAGCTCCTGAGGTTAAAATTGATTGTGGTACCCCGTTTTTATATATGGCTCCCGTTTTAGTAGCAGTATTGAAGGTAAGAGTCATGAAGACCCAGGTATTGTTCGGGTAAAAGGTATTAGGATCTTGTTTAATATAAATATAATTTGTACCGTCAATAAATAGACTGGCGCCAATGCTGTCCACACCATTGTAATCAAAATAGTACTGCCATCCTATCGGATTTGACCATGATTCCTTAGCATATAAAGGCACCCATGGCATGTCCCAGGTTGCCAATCTCTTTATCCAGAAGGAAACTGTAATGCTGTCGGGCTGCAGCAATGTGTTGGTTCCCATGCTTACGATGTTATTGGTGCCGTCAAAGTTCAGCCCCTTCCCCACCTGGCCGGTGATGCTGTCACCGGCAACCATGCCGCCCGGCGTGCCATCGATACCATTGTCCGTGCTGTCCGCGATCGTGCCGCCTGACGGGTCCTCGCCCATGTGCCACACACCCGCATATCCATTAGAAGAACTGAACACGCCTTCCGGGTTCTGTCCGTCATCAATAGTCGCATTGCCGTAATAAAAGGTGAACTGGTCGGTGGTACCGCTATGAACAAGCGGGAACAGGACCCATACCTCCGCCAGATTGCTTGCCTGGTCCCAGCGCTCAATCTCATAATCCAGCCATCCGTGTGTCGCGCTATAGAACCGGATGTCCGGCGCGCCGGATCGTACTGCGTTGATAATTGCGGTTTCTGCAGGTTCCGAAGACCTCAATCGGATGAGGACGGGAAAATCAATTACATTGCCGGAAAGGCCCATCCCGGTCGCATCAAGAAGGATGGTCTTATTGCCGTCAAACGTGACAGCCCCACCCTTCAGCACGGATACGCTCTCGATGTTGCAGGTCGGGTTGTCGTCGCCCCGCACGTATATAGTGAACTTGTCGCCCGTGGATAGCGCGCTGAAGCCCGGGATTTCGTCCAGTGTGGTTACACCGGAGGCCGCATCGTCAAGCCAGGCTCCGCTGTTAATTCTCATATCGTACGTGTTGAACGGTAACTTATCGTTGAATGTTATCGTGTCTGTCCCCTCAACTGTCGCATCTGGCAACGGAGAAGTTATCGTAATTGTCGTCCCGATTTTCGTAAGATTGGCGACTTGCGCAACATTGCAGCTGTCAATCGCGGAATTGCCCCTGATATAGAGCGTGAACGGACTTGATACTGTCCCAAAACCGGAAATTGACGAATAGGTCATGCCGCTCGTGAATGTGGTCCAGGCTGATCCATCTACGGAAGCCTGATGCGTCGTCTCCAGCACATCGCTGTCACTGAAAGATATTGCGTTACCGGCGCATACGCTCGCCCCGGAAGAGGGAGAAGTTACCGATATCGTCACGCCTTTTTTGTGAAGGGAAAAACTCGTCTGGTTGCACCCGTCCGTACCCCTCAGGTAAAAGGTAAAATCTGCATCGCAGGCCACCGCGCTGAAGCCCGGGACCTGGTACAGCCTGGTGTTGTTGCTGGCAAACGCCACCCAGGAGGTTCCGTTTACACTTGCCTGCCAGGCGGTTTCAAGAGTGTCACTGTCCGTAAAGGTTACCCTGTTGTGCCCGCATACCTGCGCACCGGATGCAGGTGAAGTTATCGCGAGGGTAAGGCCCAGCTTCACCACGTCTACACCGATAGAGTTGCACAGGTTTTCGCCCGTCATGTAAAAGGTGAACTCCGCCCCGCAGGGCACGGCCGCGAATCCCGGTATGGCAGAGAACGTGGTCACGCCGCTCACAGCCTCGATCCAGTTTTCCCGATCCAGCGAGACCCGGTGGTAGGTTTCCGATGCGTCCGCGTCGCTAAAGATCAGGAGCTGGTGGCCGCACACCTGCGCATCAGGCAGGGGGAACGCGCACGAGAGGGTCTGCTCGAATACGAGGCATTTCGAAACTGGAATATACTTGAGGTCGGATTCGGTCAGCACGCTGAAGCCGTTGTTGCAGCCGGCCAGCACGGAGACGAGCAGGACGCACGCGTAAACGGCCATGCTCGCGATGGCCATCTTCAGTCCCCGTATGTCAGTCGCGTTTTTCATCTCTTCAGCCTGGTCAGCCTGGATGACGGCCGGTGCCCGGTGTGCCCTCTAAATAGTACAGCACGGCGGCGCCAATCGTGCAACTTATTTTAATACCGGCGAAGACCAGAGGCGATACGAGAACCCCACGGACCCGCCGACCGCATGCAGCGGCATGCCGCTATCCATGATATACATGTACCGTACCTGCGCCGTAAGCGAAAATTCCTTTATTTCATACTCGTACCCGACAAGGAGCGTCAGGAGAAAATGCGCTCCCGACTGACGCCGGGGAATGTCACGGTTGACCGCATCAAACCAGCCTGCGCCGGCAAGCCCGGCCAGCAGGATGCTGCCCCATCTGTTTTTATATGCAGGGACCATCCAGGCCGGGCCGGCCTGGGCGAAATACCCTGTCAGGCTCCTCGGCGATTTGCAGAAGACAGCCCGCTCAAAATCGAGGTAGCCTGCTTCAAAGCGGACCCCCGGTATGCCCATGTGGCCCTTCCGGAACAGGCCTTCCAGGCCCTGGTCATAGATCAGCTGGATTGACATGCCGCCGGGCACCCTGTTCATCAGGCTGCCGGTCACCGCGGCATAGTACGCAACCGAGAGCCCGATGCGGGCGAAAAACCAGTCCGGCTCCCTGGTGCCGTAATCTTTCTGGTGCTTGCGCTTTGATATCATCTTGAGGGCGGTTTCCTCTTCCTTCTGTTTCTTTTTCTTTATACCGTCTTCAATGTTCCTCTTGATTTTTTCCTCGTCGACCTTTATATTCAATTTCATCTGGATCTTTACGTCTTCCTTGTACGACCGGGTCTCGTATTTCTCTTTCACATTTTTTTTCATGACGGTAAACGTTCCGTATGAATTGGCTATAACGTAATGAGTGTCGGTCTCCTCGATTATCTTGCAGATTACAACGGTACCGTCGGAGAGCCTGAACGTATCGGCCCGGGCCTCCGTGAACCGGAACAGGAGAGAGCCAGCCAGCACAAACAATAAAACCCATTTCGCAATCCTCATACCCCGACCAACTCCCCATGCCGCAACCGGTAGCATATTGTTAGATCCATAACCTTCCCCATGAAAATGCCCGTATCATTACACCGGAGCAGCTCCTCCGGCGTCCTAATTTGCACATAACAGGCGACAAATCAACTTTCTAAGGCCCGGAAAATAAGTCAATTGCCAAATGCTCTTCTATCGGTTCTGCGTTCAGTCGCGGCTCTGACCCCCAGATCTTACAGAGGAGGCTCTGACCCCTCGAGCCTATAGTCGCAGCTCTGCCCCCCCCCTGTGCATCGAATAATTGGGTATTTATCCAATACATATATATACCACCAATCGTGAATTCTTCGACATTTTCTTATTATGAAAAATTGAATATAAAATTTCAGTATCCCAAAACCCCCATTAATAATACTTTACTAATAAGTATAAGTCAACAAAAAAAGCCCGACCGGGCTTGTTTTTAGGCATTATTGCAGATTTTATTTCTTTGTTTTTAAGACATCCTGATCAGAATCTCGATTTTATCCGAATTCTTTTACATTAAGCATGGGGAATACTATTTTCCGCAGTTCTTTCTTGGAAAACTTCCCAACGCTGGTTTTCGGTATCTCCTTGATGAACACCACCTCGTCAGGCAGCCACCATTTAGCGACCTTGTTCTTGAGAAAGTCGATGATCTCATCTTTCGTTATCGTGTCCTTATGCTCCGGGCGCGGAACAACGCAGGCGCAGGGTCGCTCCTGCCACTTCTCATGCGGTATGCCGATAACAGCGGCCTCCTGCACCTTGGGATGGCTCATGATGGTGTTCTCAAGATCCACCGATGAGATCCACTCTCCCGCGCTCTTGATCATGTCCTTCACCCGGTCCACCAGGGTAATGTAGCCCTCTTCGTTAATGGTGCCGATATCGCCGGTGTGAAACCAGCCGTCCTTGAATATGCGCTTGCTGGTTTCCGGGTCCTTGAAATACTCGTTCGCGATCCAGGGCCCGCGAACGCAGATCTCGCCCATGTCCCTGCCGTTCATGGCCGCAACCTTGCCTTCCGGCGTTATTATTCTCACCTGGAGCCCTGCGACCGGCATGCCGGCCGTGGCCTTGATCCTGATCTTCTCATCCACCGGGAGGCCGGCCATGGAGCCTTTCAGGAGGGACATGGTCACGATAGGCGAACACTCGGTCGAGCCGTAACCCTGCACCATGGGCACGCCGTATTTTTTCTCGAACGACTCCATGAGGTGTTTGGGTATGGCCGACCCGCCGGAGGCGAACAGCCTAACCGTGGAAAAGTCATGCTCGCCGCCCGCCTCCAGGTACTGGTGGAGCATCATCCAGATCGTGGGGACGCCGTACGAGTAGGTCACCTTCTCGTCTTTTATTATGGTGCAGATCGACTTCATGTCCAGGATCTGCCTTCCGGGCAGGACCATCTTGAACCCCATGAGGGGACTCACGAAGGGCGCGCCCCAGGCGTTTGCATGGAACATGGGCACTATGAGGAGAATGCAGTCGGTCTCCTGCGATCCCAGTGTCGCGACAACCATGTAGGAGTGCATGACCAGGCCGCGATGGCTGTAGACCACGCCCTTGGGGTCGCCGGTCGTTGCGGAGGTGTAGCATATCAGGCACGGATCGTTCTCGTCCAGGTCCATGGGAAAATCGTACTGCTCCGGGAACTGCTTGATCAGGTCGTCATAGAGAACCGCGGGCGCAAGCTTCGTCTGGGGCATCTTCCCGGTCTGGGAGAGGATCACGTACTGCTTCACGGTCTTGAGCCTGTCCATGACCGGCTCGAGTAAAAAGCATACGTCCTCGTCCACGAAGATGACCTTGTCCTCCGCGTGGTTGATGACATAGACAAGGTGTTCCTGGGAGAGGCGGATGTTCAGCGTGTGAAGCACCCTGCCCGTGCAGGGCGCCCCGAAATAGAGCTCGAAGTGCCTGTGGTTATTAAGCGCGAAGGAAGCGATCCGGTCTCCCTTTTTAAGCTTCAGCGAATCGAGGGCGTGGGCGAGCTGGCACACGCGCCGGTACCAGTCCCGGTATGTATAGGTAAATGTCCCGCCTGGATACACGGACACGATCTCTTTTTTAGGAAAATAAGTTGCCGCGCGAAACATGAAATCGGTGATCAGGAGAGGATAATTCATCATGGCCGGACCTCCACAAGTTATATTGTGAGAAAGCGCGCCCCCGGGCGTCGCCGCTGGTCTTCGGTTCAAAATGAGATTAGTATCGCCCCGTTTAACAGAGAGTAGAAATTATCGGTATGCTAGTACAAGAGAGTCGGTATGTCAATAGATATTCAGATGATGAAACACCAGCGAGGTGGGCATTATCATTAAAATTGCTCATTAAATTATTACTTTACAATTATAGAACCGGTGATTGTAATTCAATCTTCGACTGCTCCGATCCTTTTCACCAGCTCCGGCAGCACCTCGCCCGCCCTTCCCCGGATAAAGACATCCGTGATATCATTGGTGAGGCCCGTGGTCGCGATATTCACCTCGATGATGCGAGCCCTGTTCTTCTTGGCCAGGTACGGGAGATCGGCAGCAGGCTGCACCACCGCGGAGGTGCCGATCACCAGCATAACGTCGGACGAGCTCACCATAACCCGGGCCTCCATGATGGCAGCGAACGGGAGCGTCTCTCCGAAAAAGACCATGCCCGGCTTCATAACGGAGCCGCAAACCGGGCAGAGCGGGTCCGCGGTAGCGGGGTCATAGCCCCAGACGTCAACCCCGGGGTCAGAGCCCCCGACATCATAGTCGCGCCCGCATCTCAGGCAACGGAGCCTATCGAGCGAGCCGTGTAGCTCGATCAAGCATCGGCTTCCGGCGCGCTTATGGAGCCCGTCGATGTTTTGCGTGATAACACCCTCGAGCCGGCCCGCCTCTTCCATGCGGGCCAGAGCCCGGTGCGCCGGGTTAGGGAGCGCTGCGCGCGCCACTGCGATTAGATCGCGCGCCATATCCCACACGCGGTGCGGGTCTTTCGTGAACGCGTCGATGTGAGCAAGCGACGGATCATACTTCCCCCAGAGTCCGCCCCTGCCGCGGAACGGCGGAATGCCGCTTTCAGCAGAGACACCCGCACCGGTAAGCGCCACGGCATAATGCGACTTCGCAAGGTACTCGACCGCCCTTTCGAGGTTATCGTTCATCCAGGAGAGAATACCATTCCGCGTATTTAATACAATTTATTTCCAGTTGTTCCCGAATTAAAAAAACAGGCGGTTTTTCAGATTAATAAAACAATAATTCCTGTTTTAACCGATTATTGAAATGGTTCATAATATGAACGTGATTCATTCAAAGACTTTAAGTTGACAAATAGATTATCATTAAAATAATACCGCAACTGTATCGGTTTCGGCTCACAGGGTGCATATACATATTCCGTTGATTTCGTGCTTCACCCGCTGAAATCCTGAGACGCAGTATTACCTTTTCCGAACCGCCTGGTTTTCAAGCAGCGGGCGCCGCGATACATCCGCGGCAGGGCTTCCCGCCATTGCATGACAGGTACCGGCCCGCAGGGACCGTCGGGAACATGCCGCACGACGCGGCACCAATGCAAGGGGGCTACGATGGACGACCTTACCTACAACACGCCGTGGCGGCAGACCGCCTCCGCGATATACCGCATGCCGTCCGACGGCAGGATATGGGGCACCTATGAGGCGGATGTTTCGCGGACCATGGCCTTCATGAAGAAAAAGAAAGATGCCGGCATCAGCCTGACCCTCACGCACATGCTGATCGCGGCCGTGGCGCGCGCCTATCGCGACGACGTGCCGGAGCTCAACTGCTTCGCGCGGCGCGGCAAGATAATCCACCGCGACTCCGTCGGCGTGTTCGTGTCCGTGGACATCCCCGAGTCCAGGGAGATGACCGGGTTCCTGATTGAGCGCTGCGACGAAAAAGGGGTGGACGAGATCTACGACATCATGACCGAGAAGGTCGAGAAATACCGCGCGCGCAACGAATCGGGCGCAGTTACCTCGAAATACATCTTTGCCAAAATTCCATGGCTCCTCCGCCGTCCCCTGTTCCTGGTAATCCGCTTCATCCTCGCCACTCTTGGCCTGCCCATAAAGGCCATCAAGGCGGACCCCAGCTCATTTGGGAGCGTGCTCGTATCCAATATCGGGACCCACGGCCTGCAGTACGGCATGGCTGCGATCCTGCCGGTCTCGAACCTCCCGGTGGTCGTGCTCATGGGCTATCTGGAGAAGAAGCCGGTAGTGCGGAACGGCCGCGTTGTGGTCAGGGACATGCTCCCACTCTCCTGTACCCTGGACCACCGCGTGTGCGACGGCTCAATGGGCGGCAGGCTCGCCCGGGCGGTACAGCGCTACCTTCTCGACCCGGAATCGCTTGAATCAACAATGCAGGATGAGCCCCTTGCGGTACGAGTCGCGGTAAAAGCCGGCATAAAATAGGCCGATTTTAGTCTTTCTCATACTATCCGGGTTTTCTCAACCCATACCTTTTGAAGGCCTGCACGCGCTCCATATCCCGATACACAAAATATAGTTGTCCGCAACAGGTCCCTGCATGGTATTTACAATGTACCATTGCGGCTGGCAGGGCCGCTTTTTTCTGGATTAATTTAGTTTGACAAAAGCCCCGGGGGATAGTAGTTTCATGTGACCTGTCTTTCGGCCGGCTATGATTCCGGTTACAATATTTCCTGTTTCAATCGGTCCGGTCACATCCGGGCAACGGCTCATACCAGATGAGCAGATTCACTCACGAAAGGAGCTCAACCATGACAATACACCGATTACACGGTAACCACACATGTACACTGCTTCCCCTGGTCATGGCGCTTTTTATTGCGCCCGTGATGTTCCTCGCATCCTGCTCCGATTCCGAGCAGCGGCTGACCAACGGTGACGCCATGTCGAAGGTCATCCTCAACCTGGGCGGGGCTTCGGCCTCCTCCGGTGACCGCATGGCTGCATCCGCGCCGTCGAACATTACCTCCGTGTCAATTACGATCACCGGCCCGGGCATGCCGCCGATGACGACAACGGATACGACACTGGGAGGTACCATAGAGCTGAGCGTGCCGGCAGGCCCTGCCCGGCTCTTCGCAGTGGAGGTCACCACGATAAACGGGGTTTATTCCGGCACCGCGATAGCGTCCCTTCCCGCGGGCACGACCGTGTCCGTGCCTATAATTATGCAGCCCGGCGGGTTGTTCGGCGGCAACCAGGGCACGGCTGAGAACCCGGTTGTTATTTCCCTGGATGAATCGCAATATTACACTTCAACCATGATAGGGACTGTCGGCAAAGGTAAAAGCTACTATTCCATCTCTGACTCAGGTACTCACACATTTCTCAATATATCGATATCTGCTCTTACCGACGACGCAGACCTGATCTCTTACGGCGGCGACGGCAACTTCAATGAACTAGTTGCTCCAAATTTCGGACAGACTTATTGCGGCCGCACAAAGGACGAGTTCCTCAACGAGAGCGGCCCGCCTAACCCGTATTTCTTCGTGATTGACGGCAGCCATACGAAAAACGGCGCGCGGTTCATGATCAACTGCATGGCCCACAATGGCATGGTTACAGACGGGCCGCCAATACGTACTGCATTAGATCCGAATATAGTTCCAATAGGGCTGCCGTATGATTCGAGAGTTGCGGACTCCATACCCGAATCTACAAATTTCTACTTATCGATTGTTAAACCGGGAGTACAATACTGGATCAATGGATATAACCTTGGCATATGTACCATCCAGCCTTTCCAGGACCCGCTGTTTACCATACCGGGAACAATCCCATTCACAGCCGGTTTCCAGCCTGCATTTTTCACCGTGCAGAACATGTCCATCCCCGCGAACATAAGCTTCACCCTCGAGGTAGTAGCCAACGAGGGCACTAAGACGAATCCGGTTGAACTTTTCCCGAATGAAGATGAGGTCAACACAACGGGCCGGGCGAACTACTGCATGGTCGGCGGGGCGTATGGGTCAAGCTATTACCGGTTCCCGGTAACATTACCCAAACCAAGTTATCTCTATTTCTATATCATCACTGCACAGAACAACCTTCCCAATGGCGACGTATCCCTGGCCATCTACGATGGGCCATCATTTGATGAATACGAGCAGATAGCCATAGTAGAAACGACCGGTCAGACCGAATTTTTTGAAACTTTTTCCTACGATTTTCCGAATGGATACATTTATGTGCAGGTTACAGATTCTACTGGCAATGGATCTACCTTTATGCTTGATGTTAATTATATGGGTATGTAGTTTATCATCAAGTCTGGCTACAAAAAAAGCGGCGTTACCAACGCCGCTTTTTTTATGACCTACCTCACGCTCTGACCCTTCTGATAGGTCCGCAAGCGCTTGCTTCGACAGTGGTTGGTGAGCCTGTCGAACCACAGCACAAGTGCGGATCTATCATAGGGGGTCAGAGGCTCGAATGATTAGCTCCGTTTTACAAGCCCGGTCAGGCTGGAAGCTGTCTTGCGTGGCCAAAATTATTTGTCCGCTGCCCTTCCCTGCGTTATTATTAAGTACCGGTCTGCAAGCCAGGTGGATGCTCTGACCCCCTTGACGCTCTGACCCCATGATTCAATAGGTCCCGGCGGGCATAATGGCCGGCTCAAACACCATGAGATCAGTATCTCATGGAAGGAGTTGCGTCATGAAACGTACATTGATTTACGTAACCATATCCCGCGCTTTTATCTCCCTGGCCACAGCGCTTGCCCTTGCGCCGCTGATCATGGCGGCGTCATGCTCTGACCCCGAGCAGCGGCTGACAAGCGGCGACGCCATGTCCACGGTCATACTGGACCTCGGCGAGGCCCCTGCCGATACCGAAGGCCCGAATCTTGCGCAGGCGCCCGCGGGGATCGTCTCTGTTTCGGTAACGGTCACCGGACCCGGGATGAGCCCGATCTCGTTCACAGAAACGACCATAGACGGGGTCAGAGCCCTGAGCATTCCGGCCGGTCCGGCCCGGGTATTCTCGGTGCGGGTTCAAACGCTGGATGAATTTTTTATCGGCACGGCGGCCGCACACCTTCCCGCCGGTGCGACCGTGTCCGTGCCGATTGTGATGGAATGGGGCGGTTTTATCGGCCCTGGTCCGCAGTAAGGGAGCGAGACCAGGCTCTGACCCCCCATTAAATTTAGAACGAATGAAAAATTTTTGCTCTGACCCCGTTTTTTTCCCCATTTTTTTTCTGTTCCTCCACTTCTATTCGTATACCTCTTCAGGAGGAACATATGCCACGACCATTACGCACTATAGCCCAGGGATTCACTCACCACGCATACACCAGATGCCATGGGAAAAGGAATCTCCTGCTCGGTAAATACGGGAAAAAGTATTTCATAGAATCAGTCAGGGAGTGCCAGGAGAAATATGATTTTGAGCTTATCGCTGCAGAGATTGTCGCCAATCA
>JBGTBN010000042.1:0-73271 GCA_041749375.1 Spirochaetota bacterium | reverse complement strand
TCAAGGCGGGAAGGGAGTGCTGGCCGGGGGAGTTGCCGGAATTCACAGGGCGGCTTTTCTGATCCTCGGCGGAGGCACAGCCGGAATAAACGCAGCGCGCGTAGCGGCGGGCCTCGGTGCGAACGTGGTGATCATGGATATCGATATTGAGCGAATGCGCTATCTTGCAGAAGTTCTGCCAAATAACTGCGAGATGATCATGTCGAACAAAATAAACATTGAAAACGAGATAGCCCGGGCTGACGTAATCATTGCAGCCGTCCTTATCCCGGGAGCAAAGGCGCCCAAGCTCATAACCAGGGATATGCTGTCATTGATCCAGCCGGGTTCCGTAATCATAGACGTATCAATTGACCAGGGCGGGTGCGTCGAGACATCGCGGCCGACGACCCATTCCGATCCGGTGTACCAGGTTGACGGGATACTTCATTATTGCGTAGCGAACATGCCTGGCGCGTTCCCGAGGTCTGCGACATTTGCGCTGGTCAACGCAACGCTTCCCTTCGGCTTGATGATTGCCGATAGGGGGTGGAAGCAGGCCGCGCGGGAGAGCGCTCCGATCAGGGGCGGTATTAATATCGCGCAGGGAAAGATCATATACCTGCAGGTTGCCGAAGCGCTTGAAATGGAGCATACGCCCGTAGAAGAGCTCCTGCAATAATGTGCCGTAAACAAGATTATTAGATCCATAAAATACACCCAAAAAATACATGTTTTTAAAACTGACATGTCAGTTTAATACTTGACAAAAATCAACAATTTTATAGATAATTTTCCGTTCAAGTTATTTCCATATACATGGTAGTATACAAAAATACAAATTTATACTGATTCAACATTTTGATTCGTATAATTTTTTGGATGGAAAGTTTTTGTAAAGCGAAATGAACTGGAATTAACTCTAACAACAATAATACAAGCGTTCACCTGGCGGCTCATTCAGCCGTTGTGGTGATACGCTGAATTGGGAGGTTTGTATGCTGAAAAAGTTTTTCGTAATGACGGCACTGGTGCTGTTTGTGGCCGTTCTGTCCGGTGATACCTACAGCCAGGCAAAGTATCAGTGGAAGCTGGACAGCAACAGCAGCGGTGTCGCGACGTACACGAGTACTGTTGCGGGTAAGGAATATATCGCAGCGCGTGCCATTGCCGTAATCCCTGCAAAGATGGAAGAGATCGGGATGGTGATACGGGACATCCCCAATTACAACCAGTGGATGAAGGACTGCACGGCGACAAAAATGCTGAAGGTCGTCAGTGATCAGAATGACGTATTTCTTTTCTGGTTCCAGCAGCACGTCCCCATATTGACCGACCGTGATATGGTATTGAAGTCAAATGTTGTCCTTAATTACAAGGACGGCTGGTGCCTTATAAAGGCGTTCTCCTCCAACGAGATGGCATACGATGCGAAAAAGGGATACGTCAGGATGCCTTCTTTCTCATGCGATTTCTACCTGGAATGGGTTGACCGGGACCACACGAGGGTAACCTTCACGATCGATCCGGACCTCGGGAAGGGAGTCCCGGTCAGCATCGCGAATTCGACGATCAAGGGCATTCCCGGTAAAACACTTGCCGGGTTGCAGAAAATGGCCAGGATGCAGAAATATATAGAAGCAGGGAAAACATCGAAATACAACAAGATGATAACCGCCGCAATCAAGCAGGGTTATCCCAAGAAAAAAGCAAAATAGCATCATTCGTTATCAGAGTTTGAAATAGCCGGGGCCCGCGCAATCAGGAATGATTACGCGGGCTTTTTATGATGATTGCCGTGATAGCGGATAACCTTTCACCCTGTCGCGTATCCTTCCGGATAAAACGGCTTCCATGAATTCTTCGGCCAGTATTCGGCCGCCGTCGATGGATTTTTTCCAGTATGAAAGTCGTTCATCATCGTGTCCGCTGAATTTCATGAAGTCGTTCCTGTCCGGAATTTTATTGTACGGGAGATTTTCGATAAAGGAGCGGGAAGGGCACACGATCAGTGTGTTTCTCATTGTATGCTCGCTGGCACGCCGCCATGAAAGATGCTTGTCGAGCCAGCCCGGGGTTACCGTATCAGTATAATGCGGGTAGAGGACAATGTGCGCCGGGTCCGGATCCGCGCTAATATCAATCTGGTAATCGATCATGCCGCCGTCGCGGTACACCCCGTCCGGGGCGCCGGGAATACCGGATACGCCGTTCATGACCATCGGGATCGACCCGGAGGCCATTATGGCCGGTTTAAGATTATCCCCTGCCAGGGGAACGCGGTGGATATTGAAGCCGTCCATGCCCAGGAAAGGCGGCTCATCACGGGGATCGAAAAAGAGCGTTCTATCGAAAAAAAGCCCCATGGTTCTACGGGACAGCAGGTTGGATAGAGAGGCGATCGCCATCCCGGCACCGAGCCTGGCCCGTGACGGGCCGGCGAAGACAGTGCGGGACCTCACCGCAAGTATGCCGAGACGCAGGTACGGGTGGTTCAAAATATCATTGATGTTGCGATCATCAACGTACTCATCGAGTATCTTCCAGCTTGCATCTGATACTTCATCGGTTGACGGCATCCTGGAATAGAACTGTCCGAGGTATGATTCTTCAAACCGGCCTATGGCCGAGACAGGGTCTTTCTGCGTAACTGCCGCAAAGCGCCAGGAGCCGATTGACGAGCCAAGAAGAAAAAGAGGAATGTTCCTGTTTTTAAAGAATGTGCCGAAGAGGGCCCGGTCCAGGCCTCCCAGTATAAGCCATTTCGGACCTCCGGCGGCACCGGTAACGACCCGGATACGATCAGGTTTGAGACCTTCATCCCTGACGATCTGAAGAGCGTTGACTCCGGCAATGAAAGACAAAGGATCAGTCATGCAGTACCCCGTTTTGAATGTATGCTAACAAGCAGTATCCTGCCTGGACATCCCGGTTAAACGTGAGCAATCAACCGGTTCTGAATTCGGACCGGTGCTTATTCCAGCCTGTAGATGTGAATAGTGCCGGAATGACCCCGTATATCCACGGTGCCGAGATCCTCGGTGGTATATGAGCTTTTTTCAATCGAGCGCCATACCTCCTCGGACACAAGCAAACTAGAGTTGTATTTCTTGTTAAGCTGCTCGATGCGCGACGCGAGGTTGACCACGTCTCCGATGATGGTGTATTCCTTGCGAAGATGGGAGCCGACATGACCGGTCACCGCCATGCCGGCATGGATGCCGATTCCCACGCCGGTTTCCGGAATAATGCCGGCGGAGACATCATGCCGGAGGCGCTCCAGAATGCCCCTCGCAGCTTGTACCGCGTTTCGGCAATCTTCGCCGTCGGAAATAGGTGCGCCGAAAACTGCCATGAACCCGTCGCCGAGGAACTTGTTGATTATCCCATTGTTGCGGTTGATGATGTCTATCATGAAATCAAACAGGTTGTTGAGATAGCCGACGACCTCTTCCGGTGCGCGCGTTTCCGCGAAGCTGGTGAAATTCCGTATGTCGAGAAACATCATGCATACATATCGTGTCTCGCTGCCGAGCTCGCCTTTCTGGTCGAGAAGCTTGTTGACGACTTCCGGTGAGACATGCTGCCCGAACATGTTGAGGATCCTGTTCTTTTCCTCGGCGGTCCTTATGGAATTTTTCATTTTATTCTTTATTTGAAGCGAGACAAGTCCGGTTACAAGGCCTACCAGCATGAGCAGAACGCCCTTTGAAATATGCATGCCGGGGTAATAGAGTGAGGCGTAGGCCGCATCATACCTGGTATGAAGGAGGATGTACATTGAAAGAGCGATATACTCGGCCCCGGCAACGATACCGGTGAAAAATGAAAGGGTGAAGACAAGACGGAGGGAGCCGAGTGAGATGAAGATAAAATACAGGAGCAGAACCGGTGTGAATAAAGGCTCTATCGAATGATAGATGTTGTAAGATAGATAGATGATGGTCGTTGGCAGGCTGATCTCGACCGCGGCATTTACGAAGCGTGGTAAAAATGGAAACATTTTCTTCCGGCCGAGAAATATCATCAGGATTATTCCATATCCAAGCTCGTAGATGGCCAGCCCGGCGAAGATGATCGAGAGCCATTCGAACAGGTCAAAGCCCCTGTATTTTACTAGCGCTGCAGAAGGGAAATAACGGGAAAAGAAAAACTTCATGACCAGAAACCAGAATATGATGCTGCAGGAGATAACGAAAACGATAATTGACCTGGTCCGCTCGCTCCTCATGATCGAGCTGTCAAATTCCATCTCGAACATTGAATCATAATCGGAAAAGCGTTTTCTCTGCCATAATTTTGAAATTTTTAACATATTGTACACTCGCAGCACGGATGCGCGCAGGACGGCGCGGCATTGTTGTTCACCATGAAATGTACCACCCGGAAAAGACGCTCTGTCAACGAGAAATTACCCGCAGCATCCGGCAGGCGCTGAAAATAACAGATTCATTTGACAATTTATATGAATTTTGTATTATTGCCTTTATATTATAAAGAGGAAATTCCTTCATGCTGAATCTGTACAATACGATGTCTCGCTCTCTCGAGCCGTTAAAACCGCGGAAAAAGGGCGAGGTGTCAATTTTTACATGCGGCCCATCAATATACCGGCGGCCGCATATCGGAAATTACAGGACGTTCATGTACGAGGATATTCTCGTTAAGTACCTCGAATATTGCCGCTACAGGGTTAAACGCGCCATTCCGCTCACGGATATCGAGGACAAGACCATACTTGAAGCGATTTCCAGAAATAAGAAAATCGAGGAGATCACCGGGAATATAAAGAAAATTTTCCTGTCCGAAGCGAAAACGCTTAATATCAAGCTTACCGAGAAAGTCCAGCGGACGTCCGAATGCGTTGACTGTTCGGCCGTTATAATACAGGATTTGATCGCAAAGGGCCACGCCTACCGCCACGGGGGCGATATTTTCTTCGCGCCCCTGACATACGGTGAGTTCGGCAAACTCTACCGCCTGGATAAAAGCCGCTGGCCGATAAAAACGGTGCGTTTCAGGCGGGACACCTATAACGGCAACAGGTGGAACCTTGGTGATTTCATACTCTGGCACGGATACAGGGAGGGTGATATTAAATGGTGGGACACCTCCATCGGTAAGGGCAGGCCGTCCTGGAATATCCAGGACCCATCAGTCGTCATCCGTCATCTCGGGCGCCAGATCGACATTAATTGCGGTGGAATTGACAACATCTACAGGCACCATGACTACAATATTGCTATCATGGAATCATATACGGGCCTGGAATATGCCCGCCACTACATGCACGGAGAGCACCTTGTTGTCGACGGCAGGCCGATGTCAAAGAGCCTGGGCAATATTCTCTATCCCGGGGACATTCTCAAACACGGCTGCACCGCCCGCGACCTGCGCCTGTTTCTCTTCCACACGCATTACCGGAAAAAGCTAAATTTCACGAAAAGCCGTTTCAGGGAATCGTGCGGGAGAATGTCGTTCGTGCATGATTGCGCGGTGCGACTCACAAGGAAGGCCGGTACCGCGCCGGGGGAAAACACGCGGGTGAAGGAGCTGATCGGGCGGATCCCGCTGGAATTCGAAGCAGCGATGAACGACGACTTGCGTGCGGGTGACGCGTTCGATGCGGTAGAGAAAATCGTGTTTGAGCTTGATACGCAGAGGGCCCTGATGACGCGAAAAAATACCGCGGACCTCAAGGCAGCTCTTACAGGTATTGACGCCGTTTTCGGTGTTATCCTTTAAAACATAAACAACAATCATGGAGCGATAAGGGTACGGGCATGCCGCCGATTCTTGAAGTAAAAAATCTGAAGAAATATTACCCGGAAGTAAAAGCCGTGGACGGGATCAGCTTTTCCATGGAGCCGGGGACCTGCTTTGGTCTCCTGGGTCCCAACGGCGCTGGTAAAACCACGGCGATCGAGGTGATCGAAGGGATACTTGAACCCACCGACGGCGAGATATTCTACAAGGGAAAGCGCAGGGGAGCCAGCTTTAAGAACGAGGCAGGCATCCAGTTCCAGAATACAGAGCTCCCGCAGTATCTCACGGTAAAGGAAACCCTGTTGACCTTCAGGAGCCTTTACGACAGGAAGGCCGACGTCGGCTATCTCATCGAGACCTGCCGTCTTGAGGATATACTGAAGCGTGACAACCGCAAGATCTCGGGCGGGCAAAAGCAGCGCCTCCTGCTGGCAATGGCGCTTTCCAACGATCCGGAGCTCCTCTTCCTCGACGAGCCGACAACCGGGCTTGACCCGCAGGCGCGCCGTCATCTCTGGGAGATCGTCCACCGGATCAAAACCATGAACAAGACGATCATACTGACGACGCATTACATGGAGGAGGCCGAGATATTGTGCGACATGATCGGCATTATCGACAACGGGAAGATCATTGCCATGGGTACGCCGCAGGGCCTGATGAAAGAGCATGGCGGGGACGCTACGATACATCTGCGCGCCGACCTCGATGACAGTATCATGCGCGAGTTCCCGTGCTCCTGGTTCCGCAAGCAGGACCGCATCGAGATACAGACCGACTCGGTGAATGAGTGCCTCCGGCGTCTCGTAGATCTTGGCGTGGACCTCTCGACCATGAACGTGCGCAGGCAAAACCTGGAAGACCTTTTCCTGAAATTAACGGGACATGAGCTCAGGTCGTGAGGCAGTCCCGGGAACGAGAGTGACCGCAATTTGATGGAGCGAAATAATGATTAAAAGAATATGGGCACTTTTCAAGGCCCGGAACCTGGAGTTTCTCAGGGACAGGTCGGCACTCGCATGGAACATCCTGTTCCCGATCATGGTGATCGTCGGGTTCAGCGTTATTTTCAACGACGATCGCCAGATCCTCTACAAGGTTGGCGTGATCAGCGGTCAACCCGGGTCAATCACGGCCACCGACCCGCAGCTCGATACATTCAGGAAAATGAAATACATCGATTTCATTCCGTTTACTTCTGCCGAACTGGCGCAGAACAAGCTCATGCACCATCGTATCGATCTGCTCGTCAACCCGTTCAAGGCGACGTACCGGACGAGCAAAACCTCGCCGAAAGGGTACATAGCCGAGCGCCTGCTGATCTCGAGCGCGGTAGTGCCGTCGACCGACCTGAAAAAAGAAACCGTCACCGGCGTCGAGATACCATACATCGAGTGGCTGTTCCCGGGCATACTCGGCATGAACATGATGTTCAGCGCCCTGTTCGGCGTGGGTTACGTGGTAGTCAACTACAGGAAAAACGGCGTACTGAAGCGGATGAGCGTAACACCGCTCCGGCCGTGGGAATTCCTTACCTCGCAGGTACTCTCGCGCATGTATTTACTGATCCTGACCACGGCGGTCGTGTTTATCGCCTGCAAGATCATTTACGGCTTCCAGGTGCGGGGGTCTTACCTGACGCTGGCGCTTGTCTTTATTCTTGGCGGCTTCAGCATGATTTCACTGGCACTGGTCGTGGCGTCCCGGAGCAGTAGCGAGGAATTCGCCGGAGGCATACTCAACCTCATCACCTGGCCCATGATGTTTCTGTCGGAGGTCTGGTTTTCCCTCGAGGGCACTTCGCCCTGGGTCCAGAAGGTGGCGAGGATTTTTCCCCTGACCCAGATGATAGACGCGGCCCGGCAGATCATGAATGACGGAGCCGGGATCGGGGACGTACGCTCGCATATACTGATACTTGCCGCCATGTCGATAACGTTCCTTGTGACAGGGTCTCTCCTGTTCAAGTGGCAGAAAAAGTAAATCATCGGATGCAATTACTGTGCCCATGCATTAAAAAAGTTGTAAGCCATTAACCTTAAAATAAACGGTAAAAATCCTTATTTAACCACGAATGTACACAAAATAAATTCAATTCGTGTTTATTAGTGTCAATTCGTGGTTGTAATCTTATTAATAATGAAATTTACTAATCAGGCTAAATGGTTACAAAAAGTTACAAGATTATAGAATAAAGTAAGTCCCCGCAGCATGTTCAGCTGTCTAACCGTCAGGAGGGCCAGCGTTATGAACAGTTATTTCAGCAAGCGCCTTTTAATCAGCATGTTTCTGGTATCAGTACCGGCATTACTATCATCCGTAGCTGCGGATACCTCCTCGCTGTCAGAATGCGAGTCCCGGTGTCAGCCACTGTCCGGGGAGGAGCGATACAAATGTATCAAGACATGCCTGAGCTCAAAAAGAAGTACGGAAACCGTTTATGAGAATAAGGAAAAAGGTACATTCCAGGAATGCAAGGAGACATGCTCATCTCTGACGGGACTTGAGGGCGTTAAATGCATTCGGACCTGCATGGAGAACAGGCGTACAGAAGCACCGGGCAGCAAAGATCCGGGCAAAGTAAAACCGCCAGTCGTTACGGAATGCGAATCGCGGTGCGAACTATTTACCGGTGATTTAAAAGTCAAGTGCGTTGCCCGTTGCAAAAAAGAGAAATACGGGGAGTACCGGGACCCGCTTCGATTTAAAAAATAGCTGGAATACAGAAATTATATATGTCATCGTACGGACAGGTAATACAATAGTCCGTAACGGTGTAGCCTCTACGAAAAGGCTTTCCTTCTCACTGCTGTCCCAAACGGAGACCCCGGTATTCACGGACATCTATGTTTACATCAAATCAAATTGTGCTTGATATTATTAATGGAAATATATTAAATAGCACTTTATTTTCAACATTGCTCATTAACAGATCAGGGATATAATGCATGGTTGATGATTAATACCCTGCAACAGGCAGAATGTGTGCGTCCTGCCTGTTGTAGCAATTATATTTATTTTCAAGGAGACGCATTATGACCATCATAACCGATGTCCACGCTCGGGAAATTCTCGACTCCAGGGGGAATCCGACCATTGAAGTTGATGTAGAGTTATCATCAGGCTTCACGGGAAGGGCGGCTGTCCCTTCCGGGGCTTCAACCGGTGAGCATGAGGCGGTGGAATTGCGGGACGGGGATAAAAAACGGTATCTCGGCAAGGGTGTGCTCAAGGCCGTTGATAACGTGAATAAAATAATTGCCGGCGCAGTCATTGAAATGGACGCAAGCAACCAGCCGGAAATCGATTACGTAATGATCGAACTTGACGGGACCCCGAACAAGGCTAAACTCGGCGCGAACGCCATACTGGGTGTTTCCCTCGCGTGCGCGCGCGCCGTTGCGGAGACGGTCGGCCTTCCGCTGTATCGTTACATCGGTGGTGTCAACGCGACGGAGCTCCCGGTCCCGATGATGAACATTATTAATGGCGGCTCACACGCCGATTCAAACGTAGACCTGCAGGAATTCATGGTAATGCCGGTCGGCGCTACGAGCTTCGCGGAAGGGCTGCGCATGGGAGTCGAGACATTTCATGCTCTCAAGGCGGTGTTGAAATCCAGGGGGTATTCCACGAGCGTCGGTGATGAAGGCGGTTTTGCCCCATCCCTGAAATCGAACGAAGAGCCCCTCGATCATATCATGACCGCCATCGAAAAAGCCGGTTTCAGGCCCGGTGCAGATATCATGATCGCGCTTGATCCGGCCTCCAGCGAATTTTATGACGCGGCTAAGAAAAAATACATCTTTGGCAAGAGCGACAAGAGCGAGCGTGACAGTGAGAAGATGGTTGATTTTTACGAAACTATGGTTAAAAACTATCCTGTCATATCAATCGAAGACGGACTTGCTGAGGACGACTGGGACGGCTGGAAGCTCATGACCGATAGACTCGGCAGTAAGATCCAGATCGTCGGCGATGACCTGTTTGTTACCAACACGGAGAGGCTCAAACGCGGGATTGACCGAGGAATAGCGAACTCAATACTTATCAAGGTGAACCAGATCGGAACGCTGACTGAAACGATCCAGGCGATCGAGATGGCCAAACGCGCCGGTTACACTGCCGTCGTCTCACACCGCTCCGGTGAAACCGAAGACTCAACGATCGCGGATCTGGTCGTTGCCATGAACACCGGACAGATAAAAACAGGCTCCGGATCCCGGACAGACAGGCTCGCGAAATACAACCAGCTGCTCAGGATCGAGGAGGATCTGGGTGTAATGGCGAAATACTCGGGAAAGGGAGTATTTTACAACATTGGTTAAATTTAACTTCAGGTGGGCACTGTTCCTGGCTGTTTTCGGACTTTCATCGGTATATTTTTTCGTATTCGGTGAAAGCGGCATTCTCGAGAGAATGAACCTCGAGAGCGAAAAAAAGATCGTTGAAGACAAAATCGGAACCCTCAAAGATGAGAACAGGGCCCTCTCGGGCAGGTTGAACCGGTACCGCCAGGATGATTATTCCGGGGATGATTTTCTCGATTCGGGATACATTAAAACCGGAGAAAAAGTAATTGTTTTCAGCGGCTTACGCGAAACAAAGATTCCCCTGAAGAATGAGGAGACGGATGGAGTTCGTTACTCCAGTCTCCTTCCCTATCTCAGGATATCGTGGGTTGCCTTATCTGTTGCTCTTGTTGCCTGTCTGTATCTGTACAACAGGACATTAAAACGCCGGGAGACTTCATGATCAAGACCGAGGTGCTAACTTTAAAAAAACTCAAGAAAGACGGGTCAATTGACTCCTCGATCGTTGACAGTATCACGCAATCGTTGGTCAGGGATAAAATCGTCCTCATTCCAGTTGACGGAATTTACGGGATCGTTTCGATACAGGAGGAGATGACCCTGGCCGCGATCGATCATGTAAATGGGCTGAAAGACAATATGGTCTTTCGGTTGATCTCGTCATTCAAGATGCTGGACGAGCTGGCGTCGGTCAGCAAGATGGAATTCGATTTTCTCCACCGGATCTGGCCCGGCGAGCCGGTCGTCATGATGAAAGACATAGCTAACAGGTCGCGTGTAATCCCGGTCCGCATGCCAAGGGGCAAGTACAAACAGGACATCGTCGAACAGGTCGGCCGGCCGCTTCATTATGCGCCGCTCATTGATAAGGAAAAAAAGCCGGTATATCGCAAGAAAGACATAATTGACAGCCTCGAAGATAAAATCGACATGCTCCTGATCGTTGACGAGTTCTGCAAGGAGCATGGCCTGCCGACCGTGGTGGATATAAGCGGCGGAAGCCTCGCGATCCTGAACGAGGGCAGGGTATCGGCCGAGGAGATCAAATCACTCTATTTCCTGGGAAAGGACGATTCCGCGATTTGAGACCGGTCCCCGACGGCCCCTCACGCGCGGGTAAATGATACTGTATGCCGCAGTGACGATGAAGGTGAGATCAAAACAACCGGCGATTCTAACAATGATCGTTACGCTCCTGACGATCCTGTCAGCTTCACCTGAAAATCTTGATGCCTCATTCAAACAGCCCGAGATATCAACCGTTCACTTCACCGTACGATATCAGCCCGGGATGGAAGAACTCGGTATAATGGCAGCCGGGCTCTCTGAAGACGCATATAAACGAATATCGGATTTTCTCGACCATGACCTGACGCATACCATCGCAATAAACGTATCGCCGTACCGCACGGGACCTTCTTTTCCACGCGAGATACGGCCAGGGCCGGTATGCCGGCATATCCTGCTTTACGGCGGCTCACGGCATATCGATGTAACCTTCCCGGGGTCCTTTCAGGGGCTTCGACGCTCGCTTATCCATAAAATAACGCACGCGTTCATTTACGACATGTTTGCCGATGAACAAGTTCCCATTCCCCTTGTCAGGGCGATGCCAATGCCCGGATGGTTTTCAGAGTCCCTGGCAGTATATATTGCCGGTCTTCCGGACGAGAATGTATCAGTCTCCGGGCGCGAAGTGAGCCCTGAGTCGGGCCCGGGTTTGTACAGCATGACCGGTTACCCGTCGTTCCCGGCAGCATACACCTATGGTGAAAAGCGCGGACTTATCGGTTTTCTCGACGCAACATACGGCAGGAAGTGTATCAGCGAGCTACTACGCGACATGCGGGACACGGGAGGATTCGATGAAGCGATTAAAATCGTGACCGGGAAAAGATTGGAGGAGCTTGAGACGGATCTTTCGGCATACATCTCAAGCGCTGGCAGGGGCGGGGACCAACGCGATTTTCTGTATGAAAACAGGGAACAGATCGTTGATGGCAGCGTCACGTACCTGTGGTATACCATAGCACCGGCGGTTTCACCTGATGGGTCATGCATTGCATACCTGTCTGCAACCCCCGGATCTACGTTACTCCATGTTTCATCGCTGGCATGGAAGGCCGGGGGTGATTCCGGCGGATATGAAATTTCTTCAGGAAAGGATCTGAAGATCAGTCGGGGTTCGATATCCTCAGTTGACAATAGGATTTCCTGGACCGCTGATGGCAAAACGATAGTGATGGCCGGGCGCAGTAACGGTTCTGAAGCCATTCTATTCATAGATCAGGACACAGGCGGCATTGTTTCATCCGAGAACATGCCGTTCAGTGCCATCATGTTCCCGGCACTCTCCGGAAACGGGCGCTATATCTCTTTCACAGGCGCAGCAACCTCTACGTCCGATATCTATATATATGACCGGCAGGCGGCATCAATCAAGCGGATAACTGATGATCCTTTTTTCGAGCGCGATCCGGTTATAACACCGGACGGTACGAGTATACTTTATTCAACGAATAGTAATGAAAGCGGCGATATAACAAGGGGAGCCTTCGATATCATACGGCGGGACATCATGACAGGGACAAGCTCAATGCTGGTCAAAAACAGCTTTGTCAATATACACCCGTCTCTTTCACCAGACGGGAAGACTTTATTATACATTTGTAATGAGGAAGGCCCTTTCAATATTTACATGCTGGACCTGGCGACCCGTAAAACGGAAAAACTTACTAATTACCCCAAAGGCGCATTATACCCGGCCTGGCTCCCTGCCGGGAAGGGCATGGCGTATGTCATTAACCTGCTCCATGGTACTGCGTTGAGAGTCGGGGATTTGAATGCCGGCAGTAGAGTAAAATAATATTTAAAACTTGACTTTGGCCGGTGCGTGGATAGAAAGTCAATCAAATATGGGATAATAAGCGTACTATTCAGGATATACAGGCAGACAGTAAATGAAAAGACATGGAACAGTAAGCAGGAAAACAAAAGAAACGGACATTTCGATTAATCTGATACTTGACTGCATTGAACCGTCAAAAATCAGCAGCGGTGTGCCTTTTTTTGATCATATGCTGGCATCGATGTCCAAACATGGCCGTTTGCGCCTGGAGCTCGCATGCAAGGGGGACACGGATATAGATGATCATCATTCTGTCGAGGATGTGGGTATAGCGCTCGGGCAGGCTTTCAAACATGCGCTCGGAGACAAATCCGGGATACTACGGTTCGGTGACTCAACGATACCGATGGATGACGCACTCACCATGGTCGCGATCGACCTGTCAGGTCGTCCCTTCTACAAGTATACCGGGCCTGAGCTCAACGGTTCCGTCGGGGCGTACAACGAGGAGCTGACCGATGAATTCCTTCGTGCTTTCGCGATGAATGCGGGCGTCAACCTTCACGTCACGGTTTTTTACGGCCAGAACAAACACCACGTTCATGAAACGATATTCAAGGCGCTCGGCATCGCGCTCGCCAAAGCGGCGGCAATAGATGAAGCGCTTGGCGGTCAGATCCCATCGACGAAAGGGACGATATGATAACGGTCATTGACTACGGAATGGGAAATCTCAGGTCCGTAACCAAGGCGATCGAGAAGTTCACTCCCGATGTCATTGTCTCCGACGATCCGGCGAGCATCAGCGATGCGACTGCATTGATCATGCCCGGCGACGGTGCGTTTGCGATGGCAATGGAACATCTGAACACCCGCGGCTGGATAGGGCCGATAATGGAATATATTGAAAACGGCGGTCACTTCTTCGGCATATGTCTCGGTTTCCAGCTTCTGTTCTCGGAGAGCGAGGAATTCGGGCACAGCCGGGGCCTGGGGATAATCCCCGGTTCTGTCGTGCGCTTCCCCGCGGGTGAGCTGAAGGTCCCCCACATGGGCTGGAACACCGTTGAAGTCAGGAGAGAGTCGGTCTATTTAAACAGCGTGTCGACAAACAGCTATTTCTATTTTATACATTCATATTATCCTGAAATCAGGGACGACAGCTGGATCATCGGTGAAGTCAGCTACGGCGAGACCTTTCCGTGTATCGTCGGTAAAGGCAACATCATAGCGACGCAATTTCACCCGGAAAAGAGCCATTCGGTCGGATTGAAGATCATTGAGAATTTCGTCAGGACCGCATGCTCGTAATTCCGGCAATCGACATAATGGGGGGCAATTGCGTACGCCTCCTCCAGGGTGACCCGGATCGTGAAACGGTGTATTCCAGCGATCCGGTCAGCATGGCGCTAGGCTTTCAGGAGGCCGGTGCGAGACTGATCCATATAGTCGACCTTGACGGCGCGTTTTCCGGCGAGCCGGTGAACAGGAAAATCGTCGCCTCCATCGCTTCATCGGTTACTATACCGATAGAAATCGGGGGCGGCATCAGGAACGAGGAAGCGATACGGATCTACGCCGATCACGGGATCAGGCGCATTATCATAGGTACCATGGCGCTCGATCCTTCGTTCAGGGTGATACTGGATCGGTACCGGGATATCCTGGTGGCGGGTGTTGACGCCCGCGATTCGATGGTGGCCACGCACGGCTGGAAGAACGTCTCAACCGTACGTGCCCTCGATGTGATTCGTGAGATCGAGTCTCTCGGGATACATGAGCTCATTTATACTGATATTGCGACCGACGGCATGCTATCCGGTCCCAACATACAGGCCATGAAGGAGATATTGAACGCATTTCCCGGCATGGGGCTGGTCGCATCAGGCGGCATCTCGTCGCTGGATGATATCAGGAAACTGATGGAGCTTGAATCATACGGTCTCAAAGGCTGCATCACCGGCAAGGCACTGTACGACGGCAGAATTGACCTGCGGGAAGCTATTTCCCGTTTCGGATAAGGAACGAGCATGACACGGCACGAAGAAAACGATTTCTCAATCAACTTCCCGATCGAGATCGAACAGTACGAGCGCAAGATCTACGACCTCAAACAGCTGATCGAGATTAGCAAGGGCCTGAATTCGACCCTCGAATACAACATACTGATAGATTCGATCCTCCTTACCTGCATGGGCCAGATGCAGCTGCTCATGGCCGGCATTTTTCTTAAAAAAGGCATCGGCCATGAAGACTTCGCCCTTCACCGGAATTACAAGGGCTTCGAGGTCGACCATTCCATAGAATACGATATCGAGCCGGATTCGGAGCTCGTGCGTCATATTGAAAAGAATTTCAAGTGCTATACACTTACCGAGCTCGAAGAAGTCATAAGCAACGATACATCGTTCAATATTTTGAAAATGCTCAATCCGAGCCTCATCGTGCCGCTCATGAGCAAGGGCATACTTAACGGCATGATAATTCTCGGCGAGAGGATAAATAACAAGAATTTCACGGAGAACGAGAAAGAATACCTGATTGACATAGCCCAGCTTGCCGGCATCGCCATACACAACGCCTCCCTCTATGAGATGGCAACGACGGACATGATGACCAAGCTCAAGATACATCATTATTTTCACACCCTGCTCGTGGAAGAGATGGAGCGCGCCTCCCGCCTGAGCAGGCCTCTCTCGCTCATCATGGCCGACATAGACCATTTCAAGGTGCTGAATGATACCTACGGCCACCAGGCGGGAGACATGGTGCTTATAAATGTGGCCATGATAATGAAGGAGAGCATCCGTCACATTGACGTGGCGTCCCGTTACGGAGGCGAGGAATTTGCGATAATCCTGCCGGGTACCGAGATACACGAATCTCTCATCGTGGCCGAGCGGATACGCCAGCACATTGAAAATTCTTTCATATCGTATGACGGCAAGGACCTCGGCGTGACGGTATCCGTCGGCGTAACCGAATACGACCCGGACCAGGATAAAACAAAGAACACCTTCATAGAGCGGGCGGATAAGGCCTTGTATATATCGAAGAGGAATGGAAGGAACCTGGTCTCGTTTTTATAATAAATCAGGCCCCGATTGATCAATACATCTTTCTGGATAGATATTATTCAAATATTTTCTTGACATAATTCCACTTGTTATATTTATTGGCATTTCAATCAGGGCCCATAGCTCAGTCGGTTAGAGCATCTGACTCATAATCAGGGGGTCGATGGTTCGAATCCATCTGGGCCCACTGCTAATACAGTTAATAATAAAGGAAAACAATATCATGTACGCAATCGTAGAAATAGCAGGCAAACAGTACAAGGTTGAAAAAGACGCCATGATCAATGTCGACAAGCTGGAACAAGAAGCCAGCAGTGACCTTGTCATAGATAAAGTTTTATTGTTCGCAAACGGTGAGGACGTGATCGTCGGCCAACCGTACCTGAAAAACGTGAAGATTACCGCGAAGGTTATCGGGGACATGAAAGGCGACAAGGTGCGGGGCATCAAGTTCGGCAAACGCAAGAGGCGCGAGAGAACTATCGGCCACCGGCAGAACTATTCGATGATCCAGATCAACGATCTTTCGCTCAGCTAACGGGATCTTGATAACCGTAACCTTCCATAATCTGTCTTATGATGAAGAGCTGCGGTTGCCGGATACGGACGATCGCATTGTTTCGATAATCATAGAGGGACATGCGATCACAGGAGAGATGCTCGGCGGGGATATTGACGGTAAAAAGGTTCCGACTGCAAGGGGTGAAAACATCATATGCGCGGCCGTATCCTTTTCAGGGTTAAACCTGGTCCGGTCGTTAACGATTATTTCGGGCACAAGACCGGATTTCAGTATCGAGAATGGTATCATGAGGCTCTCCCTGGCAATGGGAAGCCTGGACGACAAAATAAAATCGATTATAGCAGTATTGCTTGAATCGTTTATCATCGGGATGCTGGACCTGGAGCGCAAATACAGGGATTTTATTTCAGTAAATATAGACAATAATAGATCGAAACGTCAATAGAGGAGATTGTCATGGCACACAAAAAAGGCGGCGGATCAACAAGGAACGGCCGTGATTCAAATTCAAAACGGCTTGGCGTCAAGCGTTACGCGGGCCAGGTCATTAGAGGCGGGACGATAATCGTGCGCCAGCGCGGAACAAAGATTCACCCGGGTAACAATGTCGGCTGCGGACGGGACCATACGCTCTACGCGCTGATTGACGGCATTGTCAAATTCGAGATGCTTGACAAGAAAAGAAAGAAAGTATCCGTATACCCGGCCGCACAATAGTACTATCAACATACGTTGAACGATGAATCGCGTATCGTCAAGATACGCGATTTGTGTTTATACCAGACACGGCTTATCGTCATGAAAGTGGCAGTGATACAACCATCATCATTTCCTTCATCGAAAAACCGCGAATTTCGTGGGGCCTGATCATGCCAAAATTTACCGACACGACAAGCATACGTATCAAGGCCGGCAACGGCGGCCCCGGCTCGGTTTCGTTTCACCGTGAAAAATTCATCGCCTGGGGCGGGCCTGACGGCGGTGACGGCGGCAAGGGAGGCGACGTTCTTCTAAAGGCAGATATACGGCTCCATAACCTGTCGCATCTTTTTAAGGAACGGTTGTACCATGCGGAAAACGGCCGCGCAGGCATGAGCAACAACCGGCACGGGAAAAACGGCGAGGACCTCATTATTCGCGTCCCTGCCGGGACGCAGGTCATAGATCCGGATACAGACGATGTGCTTGCGGATCTGCTCGAGGACGGGACGCTGTATCTCGCCGGTTCCGGCGGAATCGGAGGGAAGGGCAATGCTTTCTTTAAATCATCGACGTTCCAGACGCCTCGCTTTTCACAGCCGGGGATGCCCGGCGACGAGAAACGGGTGATCCTTAACTTGAAGCTTATTGCCGACATCGGTCTTGTCGGCCTTCCCAACGCTGGTAAATCGACCCTGCTATCAAAAATAACGAACGCGCGGCCTAAAATTGCCGATTATCCTTTCACGACGCTCATCCCGAACCTGGGCGTTTTCCAGAACAGGCAAGGCACCATTTACAAGATTGCCGACATTCCCGGGATCATCGAGGGAGCGCACCGCGGGCTGGGTCTCGGGCTCTCATTCCTTCAGCATATAGAGAGGGTAAAAGCAATACTGTTCATAATCGATATTACCGGCGACGATCTGCCGTATGCACTGACGCTGCTGAAATCGGAGCTCAATACGTACAATACCGAGTTGACAACAAAACCCTATTATGTGCTACTTAATAAAATAGATCTTGTCGATGACGATACTGTAAAGGAAAAGATCCGCTCTCTAGGCGAACCGAACCTGCTCGCTATATCGGCGGCAACGGGAGAGCAGATGGACCGGCTTATCGAGATACTGGACAGGCTCATGGAGAATGAACGTGCCTCGTAAGAACCTGATCAAAAACGTAAAGCGGATCGTCGTCAAGGTCGGCTCCTCCTCGGTAACGGACAAAGGCATAATTTCGCCCAGAAAAATATCTTCTATCGTATCTGACCTGGCTGGCCTGGTCGATCGCGGATACCAGGTCGTCCTGGTGACGTCGGGAGCCATATCGACGGGAGCGGGAAGACTCGGGAAGAGCGTCAAGAGCCTGACCATCCCCGAGAAGCAGGCCTGCGCTGCCGTCGGTCAGACCATCCTCATGAACGAATACCGGAACAAATTCAACCGCAAGGGTCTCAAGGTCGGCCAGATTCTTCTTACTGAAGACGACGTTCGGCACAGGACCCGTTTTCTTAATGCCCGGCATACGCTCGAGGCGCTGCTGGACCTGGGGATCATACCCATAGTAAATGAAAATGATTCAGTGGCCGTAACAGAGATTAAATTCGGCGACAACGATATGCTCTCGGCGCATGTAACCAGCCTCATAAACGCCGATTTGCTCATTCTTCTTTCCGATGTAGACGGTTTTTTCATGAATCTCGACGATCCGGAGCCGGTAGAGGAGCTGTACCATATAACAGATAAAATAATCGAACGCGCGGGAGGCTCGGGATCTGAGGTCGGGACCGGCGGCATGCTTTCAAAAATACGGGCAGCAGAGATTATTATACGGTTTGGCGAGAAAATGGTTATTGCAAACGCCAGTACAAAAAACATCCTTAACCGGATTTTGAGTGGGGAAAAGATAGGGACGATTTTCGTGGGCAAAAACAAGCCGCTGACCGGTAAAAAGCGCTGGTTGGTATTACGCAAGCCCGCAGGATCGGTCGGATTGGACCCGGGCGCTGTCAATGCTATCAGGGTGGGAAAGAAGTCCCTCCTGGCAACCGGCATCACCGGAATAGCGGGCGCCTTCGAAATGGGCGATATTGTGGAAATGACCGCCGATGACGGGAGCAGTGTGGGAAAGGGTATCGTCAATTACAGCAGCGCGGAGCTGAAGCTGATAATCGGCAAGAAAAGTCCCGAGATAAAGAAAACCCTCGGCGCGAACTATTACGAAGAAGTCATCAACCGGGATGAGCTCATAGTATATTAAGTCCTGCCAATCAATGCAAATTACGCGGACATCCTCTGCTAATCCGTATCACATCATTTACGATAATAGGTCAATATGGCATTAATGAGGCCTTCTATGGTGTGCTCCACGGCCGATATGCTTACCGTGAAGCCAAGCTCCTCCGCCGTCCTGGCAGTAATGGGTCCGATTGCCGCGCATGTAAAATTCTTCAACGAGGTAATTCCCGCCTTTGTCGCCAGGCTATGAAAATTCTTGGCGGTTGAAGAGCTCGTGAACGTAACCAGGTCAATCGATGCGCCGGACAGCGCTTCTTTTGCTGATTGCATGGCGTCGGAGTCTGCCTGCACGGTACGGTACACGGCAATATCATCAACCAGCGATGCGCCATTTTCAAGAAGCATATCCCGGAACTCCCTGGGTGCGATGTCGGCACGCGGGAGAAGGAATGATTTTCCCCGCACCTCATTTTTATTTACGAGTGATTCAATGATGGCTGAGCTGATGAACCGGTCCGGGAGCAGGTCCGGCCTGATTCCGTGACCCATGCAACGATCGCCGGTTGAAGGACCGATGACGCATATTTTAGATCCGGCAAGAGCCCGTGAATCAAGACCGTTTGCCGAGAGTGCGTTGAAGAAATGATCGACACCGTTGACCGAGGTGAAAATGAGCCAGTCGTACGAGCCGATCCGTCCGATGCAGCGGTTTATTTCGGAGTGATCTGTCACGGGCTCGATCCTGATGGCAGGCGTTTCAATAACGGCCGCGCCCAGAGCGGTCAGACGGCCGGTAAGCCAGGAAGCCTGCTCGCGCGACCTGGTGACAACAATTGTTTTGCCGAATAGCGGTCTTGTTTCGTACCAGTTGATATGCTCACGGAGCGAGACGACCTTGCCAATGATGCTTATCGACGGAGGTCGGATCCCCGCCTGTCTGACCTTTTCCGCTATGTCAGACAGCGTGCCGGATACGGTCCTTTGAGAAGGCTGGCAACCGTTTTCAATGACAGCTGCGGGAGTGGACGGATCGAGCCCGTTCTGCATCAGCTTATCAGCGATGAACGGCAGGTTCCTGACCCCCATGAGAAAGACGAGTGTCTGAACGCCGGTGGAAATTTTTTCCCAGTTGATATCGCTCTCCAGCTTTGTCGGATCTTCGTGCCCGGTGATAAAGGCGACCGATGAGCTGTAACCGCGGTTAGTGACCGGAATACCCGCATATGCGGGGACGGCGTACGCAGAGGATATGCCGTTTACAACCTCGAACTCGACGCCGTTCTCGGCGCAATAGAGCGCTTCCTCGCCGCCGCGACCGAAGATATACGGATCGCCGCCTTTCAAACGCACCACGAGGCTGCCGGCGCGGGCTTTTGCCACGATGAGCCTGTTGATGTCATCCTGCTCCATCGTGTGAGCCGCGCCGCTTTTCCCCACGTATATCTTCTCGCAATCGCGCGGAGCGAGGGCGCCAACAATCCTCTCGTTCACAAGATTATCGTAGATAAGCACCTCGCACTGGTTGAGAAGCTGAGCCGCCCGCACAGTCAGGAGGCCAGGATCACCGGGCCCGGCGCCGACAAGATACGCTTTTCCTTTTTTCATCGACTGACCCCGCATGGGAGAACCTATTTCGGCGTAGTGCCGTATATTTCATCAAGGATAATTTTTGCGCCCTCGTCAAGGAGCCGCACGGCAAGATCGCGCGCTATGGCGCAATGTGATGCCACGTTACCGGAAATCATGCCGCGGTACACTGTTTTTCCATCAAGGCTGCCGGCCATGCCGCGCAGTGTCACGGACTCGCCCCGGACGAGTGCGAGTCCGGCTATGGGGACCTGGCACCCGCCGCCGAGCTCCGACAGGAATGTGCGCTCGCATTCAACGGCGATCCTGCTGTCCGGGTCGTCGAGGGGTGCGACGAGCGAGCGTGCCGACTCGTCTTCTTCACGTACCTGTATCGCCAGGGAGGCTTGGCCGACTGCCGGAATAATGATCTCCTCCGGGACTATCTCGCGCACAATGTCCAGCATGCCAAGACGAGCGAGACCGGCATACGCGAGAATGATGCCGTCAATCTTCGGGTTATCCGTCATTTTTTTTAACCTTGATTGCACGTTACCACGAATCTCGATAATATCAAGACCAGGTTTAAAGGCAAGGAGCTGAGACCTCCGCCTGAGGCTGCCGGTGGCCACGGCCACAGCGTCTTCGAGGCCAGGGCCCGATTTCCCATCGCGGGATATGAATACATCGCGCGGGTCAAGGCGCTTCGTTACCGCGCCGATGACGAGCCCCTGCGGCAGCATCGTCGGCATGTCTTTCATTGAATGGACAGCTATATGTATATTCCCCTGGAGCAGCTCCTTTTCAATCTCTTTTGTGAATAAACCCTTGTCCCCAATTTTTGAAAGAGGGGCATCGAGTATCTTATCCCCGGTAGTTTTTATAGGTGCAAGCTCAAATGTATGATCGGGATGGATTGTGCGCAGCTGCTCCATCACTCCTTCGCTCTGGACAAGGGCAAGCTTGCTGCCGCGTGTCCCAATAATGATCCTTTTCATCAGTCGTCGTTCCGTTAATGAATATCAAATCAAATTAATCTTCAATAGTTCCGAAAAACAGTAATCTGACCGACAAATCAAGTAATTTAACTAAAATATTGACAAATATTTAATGTTGTAATAAAACAATTTTTTCATATAAACAGGTTAAACGGTACGGCTTATGAGCCTGGCGTTGCGATGGTGCATCATGGCTTTCCGAAAATAAATTGTTGCCAAATATACGCAAGTTTTATGATACTAACATAATATTATGGATGGTAATGTATAGAAATGCTGAACCACCAGAGGCCTCGCAGGAACAGGGCATCAAAACTGATACGGGACATGGCAGCTGAAACGGTCGTCGATCGAAATAAGCTGATCATGCCACATTTTATATTGGAAGGGAAAGGTCTTCGAGAACCGATCGGTTCCATGCCGGGTATCAACCGATCATCAATTGACAACGCAATAAAGGAAATCGAGTCCGATTATAAAACAGGCATTGATAAAATACTCCTGTTCGGCATACCTGACAAAAAAGACGAGACCGGTACCGGCGCCTATGACCGTAACGGGGTGGTCCAGAAGGCGCTTCGCGAGATCAAGAAGCACTTTCCCGGGCTGCTGGTGATAACCGATGTCTGCCTGTGCGAGTATACGAGCCACGGTCATTGCGGGATGGTGGACGGCGGAAACATCCTCAACGATCCGACCCTGGAGCTGCTGGCCCGCACGGCCCTGTCGCACGCTGAATCCGGCTCTGATATGATCGCGCCTTCCGACATGATGGACGGACGCGTGAGAGCCATTCGCCAGTCGCTTGACGCGGGCGGCTTTGACGACATGCCGATACTCGCGTACTCTGCAAAATACTCCTCCGCGTTCTACGGGCCATTCCGGGAAGCGGCAGGAAGTGCACCCCAGTTCGGGGACAGGAGCACCTACCAGATGGACTGCCGTAACGCGCGCGAAGCGGAACGCGAAGTGCTCCTCGACGTGGAGGAGGGGGCCGACATCGTGATGGTGAAACCGGCGCTTTCGTATCTTGACATCATCCGCCGCGTAAGGGAGATAGTCGATCTGCCGCTCTGCGCCTACAACGTCAGCGGAGAATATTCGATGGTCAAGGCTATGGCCAAGCTTGGATACGGCGATGAAGAGCGCCTGACCGGGGAAATAATAACGTCGATTTTCAGGGCAGGGGCCGACACTGTCATATCGTACCACACCAGGGACATCTTCAAAAACGGCTGGTTTTCATGAAAACGGACAGGTCACGAAAGCTTTACGAGAAAGCATCCAGGCTCATGCCGGGAGGAGTGAGCTCGCCGGTACGCGCGTTCAAGGCTGTTGGCGGCGATCCCCTGTACATCAGGGAAGGGCGCGGCTCGCACATGACCGATGAGGACGGCAATGAATTCATTGATTACTGCATGTCATGGGGACCGCTGGTCCTCGGCCACGCGGAACCGTCGGTCATAAATGCAATTCGCAGGACAGCGCGGCTCGGAACGAGCTTCGGTACCTCGAACAAGTACGAGGTACAGCTCGCCCGAATGATCAAGAAGAGGTTCAAGTCCATCGACATGATCCGGTTCGTAAATTCAGGGACCGAGGCCGTGATGAGCGCACTTCGCCTGGCCAGGGGGTTCAGGAAACGTGACAGGATAGTAAAATGCGACGGATGTTATCACGGGCATGTCGATCAGCTCCTCGTTGCCGCCGGCTCAGGGCTGGCCACATTCGGCACGCCGGATTCTGCCGGCGTTACCGGGAGCTCGGCGCAGGACACGCTAGTCGTACCGTTCAACGATATCGGGGCCATCGAAAAAGTATTCTCTCGCGACCACGACTCCATTGCGGCAATCATCATGGAGCCGGTGCCGTGTAATTACGGGCTGATTAATCCCCGTCCCGATTACCTTTATCGGGTCAGGGACCTGTGCGACCGGTACGGCATACTCCTGATATTCGACGAGGTCATCACCGGTTTCCGTCTTGCGCCAGGGGGTGCACAGGAATACTACGGTATCAAAGCGGATATCACGACACTGGGGAAGATTATCGGCGGGGGACTTCCTGTCGGAGCGTACGGCGGCTCAAAAAAGATCATGAAGCATGTCTCGCCCCTGGGCGCGGTGTACCAGGCCGGAACGCTTTCAGGCAATCCGCTTGCAATGACTGCCGGCATACATACATTGAATAAAATGCATAAAATAAATGCGCACGAGATATTGAAGCAGAAGACGGACCTGCTCTACCGGGACATTAAGCCGGCGATTGATAAGCACGCCGGCAAAGTCATTTTTTCGAGACTGGAATCAATATTCGCATTCAATTTCACCGACGGATCATCCATCGATTCACTCGATGACATCAAGAAGTGCGACATGAAGCTGTTTGCCCGGTTCCACGGTGAGATGCTCGCACGGGGCATATATCTGTCCCCGTCCGGTTACGAAGTCGGTTTCATGTCCACCTCGCATACAGACCAGGATATAGTACGTACTGCAGCAGCGGTTTCCGAGTCGCTTGATGCGGTCCTGGGCTAACGGTACCCGGATCGGCCGCACCGGCCGTGTGACACAATGCCCTCGAGGCAGGGACAAGGAATGAATAGAAGAGACGAAGTATCAGAGATCATAGTGCTGGGTCTGAGCCATAAAACGGCCCCGCTCGAAATCCGCGAAAAATTCACTTTTGACGAGTTCGTGCTGAAACGGTTCCACGAGCGCGCCAGGAAATGCGGCATCGATGAAATCGTATACCTGGCCACGTGCAACAGGGTAGAGATATATTTTACCGCCCGAGAAGTTCACCGCGCCGTTGAAAAGCTCATGGATCTCTTGGTGGAGTTTACCGGACTCTCCTGCGACACCTATTCACCCTATATCTACAAGAAGTATTCCCGTGACGTCGTCCTGCACCTTCTTACCGTGGCATCTTCGCTCGATTCGATGGTCATCGGTGAAAACGAGATACTGGGGCAGATCAAGCAATCGTACCGGGACTCGGTCCTTCATAAGAACAGCGGAATATTATTAAACAGGCTCTTTCACCAGTCCTTCAATACTGCGAAGAAAGTCAGGACGAACACCGGTATATCCCAGAACCCGCTTTCGATTGCGTACATAGCTGTCGAGATCGCCAAGGATAAATTCGGCGGTGATCTCTCGAGTAAAAAGGCCCTCCTTATCGGAGCCGGCGAGATGGGTGAGCTGATTCTGAAATATCTCACGAAGAACAACATCAGCGAGATAACGATATCAAACCGTTCCCTGCATAATGCTGAAACGATTGTCGATCGCATCAACAAAAATGCGCACATAGTCCCCCTGAGCGAGATTGCCTCCACCGCGTCCATGGTTGATATAATCATTACTTCCGTGACGTGTCATGATTATCTGCTGACCTACCCGATGATTAAGTCAATAAGCGAGGGGAAGGGCAAACGGCCGCTTTTCATAATAGATATAGCGGTGCCGCGGAACGTTGACCCGGAAGTCGTAACACTGGATAATGTCATCCTCTATAATATTGACAACCTGAAAGAGATCGCCGACAGGAACCTGGAAAACAGGCTCAATGAAGTAAACGCGGCGATGGACATCGTCCATCATGACGCGAACGATCTGCTCGAATGGTACGAGGGCCTTGAGATGGTCCCCATGATCGTTAAAATGCAGGAGAGCTTCGACAGGATACGCGAAGACGAGCTTTCAAAATTTCGGAGACGCCAGTTGAAGAACCTGACCGAAGAGGACATGCAGGTCATTGAAGACCTGACAAAGCAGATAATCTCGAAAATACTCCATAATCCTATCATGGCCATAAAACAGAACACGGCACTCAACCTTAACGGGTACCACAACAAGGAAGACATAAAGCAAAAAATGAAGATCATCGAGGAACTCTTTAAAATATGAAAATGGATCATGTCCCGAGGCTTGTATTCTGGGAGCTGACCAAGAAATGCAATCTCAACTGTATTCATTGCAGGGCTGAATCAGAAAACAGCCAGTATGAAGGCGAGCTCTCCCTCGATGAATTCAAAACGATTATTGACGACATCGCGGACCATTATTCGCCCATCATGGTTCTTACCGGTGGCGAGCCGCTCTACCGAGAAGATATATTCCAGATAGCCTCCCATGCCGCCGGGAAGGGCCTTAAAACGGCCCTGGCATCCAATGGTACCCTGATCGACAGGGACATTGCGGATAAGATCAGCAAAGCATTGATACAGCGCGTCAGCATTTCGCTCGACGGGAGCACCGCTGAATCCCATGACGGTTTTCGCGGAATCCCGGGTTCTTACTACAAGGCGTTGCGGGGGATCGAATTCCTCAAACGTGCCGGTGTCGAGTTCCAGATCAATACCACGATTTCGCGACGCAATGTCCATGAAATTGAGGACATCATGAACCTCGCAGAGAATATCGGGGCACGGGCTCTCCATATTTTCATGCTGGTTCCGGTCGGCTGCGGCGTTGAGATAGCCGAATCGGAGATGATAACAAAAGAAAAATACGAGGAAGTACTCAACTGGTTTTACGACCGGTCGCGGGAAACCTCCCTCGAGCTCAAGGCCACCTGTGCGCCGCACTTTTACAGGATTATCCGGCAGCGGGCGCGAAGCGAGGGAAGAAAAATTACGTTTGAGACCGACGGCATGGCGGCCATGACCCGGGGCTGCCTGGCCGGTACGGGCGTCTGCTTTATTTCGCACCGGGGTGACGTGCAGCCCTGCGGTTATTTGCCCGTGAAAGTGGGAAATGCAAAAGAGCGTCCGTTTCACGAAATATGGGAAAACTCCGAAATATTCGCATCTCTCCGCGACCTGGGTAATCTTTCCGGGAAATGCGGCATATGCGAATATAAAACATTCTGCGCCGGCTGCAGGGCCCGTGCATATTATGAGACCGGGGATTATCTTGCGGACGAGCCGTATTGTGCATACACGCCTGCGCGCGGGAGGTCTTGATGAAATTTTCCGCCGTAGAATCGGCCGTGCTGAACAGGATCCAGCGCGACTTCCCGTTGATGGAAAAGCCCTTCGATGAAATGGCCCGCGAGCTCTCGATAGTGGCCGATACGATGATCCTGACGGTGAAGGACCTGAAAGAGCGCGGGATTGTCCGTAACATTTCAGCAATATTCAATACTGGAAAGCTCGGATTTGTCTCCAGCCTGGTGGCCTTGCAGCTTGATGATGCGGCAATTGACCGCGCTGCATCGATGATCAGCGCGCACCCCGGCGTGAGTCATAATTACAGGAGAGACCACCGGTATAATCTCTGGTTCACCCTTTCCTCTGATTCTGAAGAGAAACTGGCAAAGACAGTTATGATACTGGCAGAAAGAGCAGGGGCGAAAGACCATCTCGTTCTAAAAAATGAAAAGCTTTTAAAAATCGGTCTCATGCTCTCAATCGGCGATGATGAACAATCCGGCCTGGAAGGGCCATCGGTGGACCAGGGGCATGCGACAGGCCGGGATCATGCATTATCCGATGATCAAAAGGAGGCGGTCCGGCTGCTGCAGGTTGATATGCCTCTTGAAGGACGTCCCTTCACCTCTATAGTAACAGAAGCCTCGGGCAGGCTCAGCGAAGGTGAGCTTATCGACCAGGCCAATTCGCTCAGGAACGCAGGCATCCTTCGGCGCTACTCCGCTGTTCTCCGCCATCGAAAAGCCGGGTATCAGGCAAACGCGATGACCGTATGGAAACCGCAGCATGGTATGGATTTGAACCGTATAATCGAGGATTTTCGCGCCGAACCGAAAATCTCACACCTGTACCTCCGGACCGTATATCCCGGAAAGTGGGAGTATCCTCTTTTCGCGATGATCCATTCTAAAACGGAACACGAACTCGGGGAAGTCATTTCAAGGCTTGCAACCGGCTCGCAGATCGATGATTACCAGGTGCTCCGCTCCCTGAAGGAATACAAGAAAGAGCGGGTTGTCTATTACTCTCCGGCATTCGGAGAATGGGAAAGGAAGGCCGGACTATGATCGATATAGGAAAATTATACTGCGGGGGCACCTCGACGGGGGACTCGTTGCGGTACGGGACCAGCGCAGGCCCCGATTGCCACGGTAACCGTCCCCATGATCCTGTCCAGCTCGCCAGCGAGAGAAGGCCGATCGTGGTGTGGAGCACGACACGGACATGCAACCTGAACTGCGTGCACTGTTATACAGATTCATGCAACCAGAATTATGAGGGAGAGCTTGACACCGACGAGGGGCTGAAGCTCATAGACGACCTGGCCCGATTCAAAATCCCGTCGCTCCTCTTTTCAGGGGGAGAGCCGCTCATGCGTAAGGACCTGTTTCGGCTGATCGAATCCGCTGCAGGGCAGGGCATCCGGCCCGTTATTTCCACGAATGGCACCCTGATTGACCGCGGCGCAGCGCGGAACATCCGCAACGCAGGCGTGGTATATGTCGGGATAAGCCTTGACGGCATGGAAGACGTGAACGACAAATTCAGGGGCGTGGAGGGTGCTTTCTCCCGGGCAATGAAAGGTTTTGAGAACTGCAGTGCTGTCGGCCAGCGTGTTGGACTCCGCCTGACCCTGACGAGGCGAAATTACGCCGATCTTGACGGGATATTCGATTTCATTGAAAAGGAAGGGATCAACCGGGCATGCTTTTATCATCTCGTCTATTCCGGACGCGGCGGAAATCTTTTCGCAGAAGACCTCACGCACAGTGAATCCCGGGACGCCATGGACACGATCCTGCTGCGGACGAAGGACTATTTCCGGCGCGGGCTTGACATTAATATTCTCACGGTCGACAATCATGCTGATGGAGTTTATATTTATTTAAAGATCAACGAGAAGGACCCGGTCCGCGCCGCAGAGGTGCACAGGCTTCTTTCGTGGAACGGCGGTGGCGCGTATTCCACCGGCGTCGGCATAGCCAACATCGATTTTTTCGGGAACGTGCACCCGGACCAGTTCTGGCAGGATTACTCGTTCGGCAATGTGCGGGAGAGGAGCTTCGCCGACATATGGCTCGATGAAAGCGACGAGCTCATGCACGGGCTCAAGCACAAGGCGGAATATATCCGTGGACGATGCCGTCTCTGCAAATACCGCGGGCTATGCACCGGCTCCATGAGAGTGAGGGCATACCGGACCTATAATGACCCGTGGGCACCTGACCCCCAGTGTTACCTGACAGATGAGGAAATCGGCCTTACGGAAGAATCGCACCGGGAGCTCGCCCGCAACGGTGAATCATATCCCGTACCAGAGGAGTTGGCACGTTAATGAAGCTCTATCCAGTGATGCTGAATCTCTCAGGCCGCCACGCGATTGTTATTGGCGGGGGCTCCGTTGCCGCGCGAAAAACCCGCGACCTGCTTGAAAATGATGCCCTTGTAACCGTTATATCACCGGAATTCAATGCTGAGTTCAGCAGCCTCAAACAGTCATATGCCGATTGTCTAATTATGGAGCAAAGACCTTACCGGAAAGGTGATTTGGAAGGTGCCCTTATAGTTTTTTCAGCAACGGATAATCACGAGCTTAATACGGAAGTGTATCGTGAGGCGAAGGAACTGAACATCTTCATCAATGCGGTAGATGACCCGGGGAACTGCACATTTACCGTGCCTTCATCATTTAAACGGGGGGACCTGGTGGTTACGGTTTCCACCGGCGGCGTCTCGCCATCAATGTCAGCGAGAATAAGACGGGAAATTGAGAAACAGATACCGGAATCAATCGAAGATACCCTGGCTGCGCTCAAAGAGGCCCGTAACCATTTGCAGAATGACGATGACTTTTCCGATATCACTTCGGAACAGCGAGGCACGCTACTGAAGCAAATCGTCCTGAATGACGGTTTGCTCAATGAACTCGTTAACTGTTACCAGGCTGGAACAATCAGGCAATTTCTGGCAAGAATTTCTGCTGATACCAGGTAACGCTGCCGCTTAAAAGACCTTCGTTTACGATATTGTATATGCCGGTATCAGTCTTCGTTTTTCTTGGGCCTGGCAACATTCACCCTGATACTCCTGCCCAGCACATCGGTCCCGTTCAGTTTCTGGATGGCGCTGTCAGCTTCATCATCGTTAACCATCTCGATAAATCCGAAACCCTTCGATTTTCCGGAGTCCGGGTACCTGATGATTTTAACAGACGATACTTCACCATGCTGTGCAAAAAGATCACGGAGAGTCTCATCGGTCATCTGATAGGACAAATTACCTGCGTAGATTTGTTTAGACATACATCACCTCAAACCAAGAAATAATATATTAAACACTTCCTCAAAACGAGCAGTGCCTAATAACCCAGATTTATTATGATTTGTATATACTATACCATTAACAATCTGCTGAAATTGAGGTGGAAACTATACGCATGTAATGTCTGATCGATGGTAATCTTCTCATAACCCAAATATGGACTTCTCATCTCCCCAATTCCCCATTGATAATCCCCGGAAACCTCAAAAACAGGGATTATCTCTGCCAGATATCTCCCTGAACTTTACAAACGAAAAATTTTATATTTGTGTAATATTATACCATGGTAAATAATTAGTCAAGAATCTTTTTTTGTTTATTATCTGTTCGGTCGAACATGTTATGCGAGATGTTCTAAAAAAAATCTATTGGCCGGCTAATTATTTAGTAAATGAATAGCGTTCAGTAGCCCGGTATTATAATTTATAATTATAAAGGTTTTGGACAGCGTTAATGAATTTAATACCAGATACCAGAAAATTCACCAGTTCGCATATCTGGATTGAAATGGAAGATGAGTTTATCGGCAGATGCGGTATTACCGAGAAATATCTGGATACAATTGATAGAATCGAATTTATTTTATTTCCAGAAGCGGACATGGAGGTCCGCATGGGTGAAAAAGTAGGGGCTGCGGAATCGGAGAAAGCCTTATTTACCATTCATACTCCCGTATCGGGAAGAATTGTCGAGTTAAACCGGCTGATCGAGGACGATCCCTCGATCATCAACAGCGACCCGTATGGGGCAGGCTGGATCTACAGGATCGACGTTAAGGAGCCGAACGAATTCCGCGATCTTATGGACGAAGACCAGTATATTGAATACCTGGAGCATGGAAGAGACATATAATCATATCATATTTTGTATCGGGGAAAAAATCGACTTGCTTTTTAACGTGCAATATATAGAATCTAAACAACTGCTCAATCATGGTCAATGCTGTCCGGACGATTACGGATCGTAGCTTGATTTTGAATCATTATTCATCGCGGGGGATCTTGTATGAAATTTGAAATGCTTATCCAGAACGTATTCATCCTCTTCGTTATAGCGCTGATTTTGGAATCCTGCGTGATGGCGATATTTTCCATGACCGCTTTAAAAGACACGTCAGAGAGCCGTCCTGTTCAGGTAGCCCGGGACGTTATCGTTATATTGCTGGCCCTCGTGCTTTGCTATAAAGTTGAGCTTCTCAGCCTCTTCGCCGGTACCGGCATCCATCTTCACAAGTATCTTGATACCGCGATAAGCGCGCTTGTGCTGGTGCGACTGACGAATCTGATAAGCGATTTCTTCAACAAACTCCGACGGGGATGACCCCGTTAATCCTGCTGTTATGATTTTAATGGTGATTCAGGGCTTGCTATATAGATTATTCTAACTTCCGATAAGATATATTATGTCTCATGGAAATTTATTTCATACAGGTCATTTCATACACATAAGGCAGACCGAATACACATCGATTCCCTCACCCCGGCCAGTATAGCCAAGGCCCTCGGTGGTTTTTCCTTTTATACCGATCCGATCAGGATCAATTGACAGCGCTTCCGATATGTTTCTCTTCATGTCCGCCAGATGCGGCGATATTCTCGGTTCCTGGCATAGTATGACCGAATCCATGTTTACGACAGAAAAGCCTCGTTCTGCAATTTGTCCGGCCACATCCTTGAGCAGAATGATACTGCTGATCCCCCGGAACCGGTTGTCGGAATCCGGAAATAACTGGCCGATGTCCGGCATACCGGCTCCGCCAAGAAGTGCATCAATGATGGCATGCACCAGGACATCTGCATCGGAATGCCCTGCCAGCCCAAACTTGTAATCGATTTTCTTTCCACCAAGAATAAGGTCCCGGCCAAGCACAAAAGGATGCGCGTCAAAGCCGTTACCAATGCGATAGCTGTTCATCGGTTCTACATTTCGAATACGTCTGAAAGGGAGCTTAACTTGAGGACATTCAGGACCTTCGGGCTTACCTTCCTGATGTTGAGGTTCTTGTTTTTCTTTTTCTGGAGTTTTAGAAGACTAATCAAAACGCCGACCCCGGATGAATCTATATAATCAACATTCGACAGGTCTATCTCAATGTGCTTGTCAATGTTATGTCCTATCTCGAAGAGCTTTTCCTTGAAATTCTTTATTGTCATCATTTCAATATCACCATTTACAATGACATTGACAAGCTCGTCGTTTTCCTGAATCTGAATATCCATACAGCCAGGCTCCCATTGAGTTTTTTATTATAATAAGGCTTTGTTTCAATCACGTCAAACATAAATTTCAGAAATTAGCCAAAAATGAACAATAATTACAGTTTTTTATAATATTTATGAGATTATTGTTCATTGGGAGCTTGCTAATGCAATATTTATATAACCCAATCATTTCAAATTGAAAATATATTGACTCTTGCGTAGCGTTGTATTTTATATAAATCAACATTTCTCGGGCAGGTTTTACATGAAAAAACATTTACCTGTTATAGTGTCGCTGATGACGGCTTTGATCGCTGCGTCAATCCTGCCGGCGTATGCTGACCAGCATAAGAAAGAAGATGTTTCCGCCTTGATTGCGGAAGTACAGGCCAGGCTCGATACGGTCAGGAATGGCCCTTCGGCCGATATTGTAAGAGCAGAATTATCAAAGATTGACGGAACATGTGCACTTTCCCGTCAGTTATTATCAGGTGGTAAAATTGATGAAGCGTACAACGAGATAACGCTTTGTAATCTTTACTTCATGATGATTGATGCGCGAATCGATTTACAGAATGCTGTCCTGGAGCTTGATGAAACAAAAAGGAACCTTTCCCGGTGAGGGTGATGAAATGAAAAAGGCGCCATTGTATCTCCTGGCCCTCTTCCTGGTCTTTACGCTGGCAGCACATGCGGCACCAAAGGACGATGCCAGCCAGAAAGTAGCAGAAGCTGAATCATTGAAAAGGTCCCTCGGATCGAACAATGAACTATCGGCATTTATTCCGTTCGAGATGTACAGCCAGGCCTCCGAAAGCACCGAGCGGGCCCGCAGTTTGCTTGGCGATGGTAAATATCAGGATGCGATCTATTACGCCAGGGAAGCCACAATACGGTTCGAGATAGCGAGTCTAACCGCCCAGGCGCGATCTGCCCGCCATCAGCGCATGAAGCTGATAAGCAATGCGAGCTCGAGCGTCATTACGACCAACCCCATGATGGACGCGCATTTCTTTAAAAAAGGCGATGTGTTCAGAGCGAATGTATATGACCGCCAGGTATTTGTGGTTAAAAAAGACCATGTTTACTATACGCTTAGCTCCGACGGAAAAGAAAGGCTCGACCGGATTATCAAGGTCCTTGCTACATACCCGAATTACAAACTTAAAATCGTAGGGCATACTGCCGGATCGGATTATAATGATTATTCGAAGCAAAAAGCCGATATCGTTGCAAAATACTTTTTTAGAAAGAACATATCAGCTGACAGGATTGAGATAATTGGCCTCGGGAACAAGGAGGTCATGGAGACTCATCTTGGATTCCGCAGGGTCGACCGCGTTGAATTTATATTATCTGCGCCGCGTTGAGGAGCAGATCACCCGGTATAACGTATGCTGTTGATTATCATTCGAGGTGAAACGGAACCGTTAAACGAGTTGTTTTCAAGTCGGTAAACAACGTCAAGGGGTTTCCCACTTTCGAAGAAGTTCTTCATTATTACGCCCATGTTCCAGCCTATGGCAGTGACCCCGGACACCCCTTCCGGAATATATTTCCCATGATTTTTCCCGAATACCATGAATGATTTGAAAATAACACTCTCCGAGAGAAAAAGCGGCTCTTCATTACCGGCCCCGAAAGGCTCCAGGCGGGAAAGTTGGGCTATGAAGTCGCTGGTGATCTGTGCCGGATCGAGCTTGCAGTCGATGGCGGGATTCGTTTGGGGCGCGGTGAGCACGTCCATTGCGCTTTTGATTAATGCAATGATCTCATCGATATCCTCGACCCTCACGGTAAATCCAAATGCATTTTCATGACCGCCGATCCTGTCAAATCGGTCACGGAAGCGTTCTACAGTGCTGAAAAATATCCCGCCCGAACGGGAGCGCCCGGAACCCTTGATAACTCCATGCTTGCCTGGCAACACCGCCACGATAGTCGGCTTGCCTGTCTCATCGGAAATTCGATTTGCGACCAGGCCGGCGTAGCCGTCCGGTATCCTGTCGGTTTTAATGAAGATCAGTCTGTCAGGGTTGCCGGCTGATTCTAGCTTGAGCTCACGCAAGGTTGTCGCGCAAAAGTCATTAATGAATGATCTTCTCTCTTCGTTCAACGTTCGTATTTCGGATATAATTTTCTTGAGCGCCGTCCTGTCGCTCTCAAGGAAAAATTGTGCGGTGAGCTCGGTCTTTCCAATACGACCCGGCGTATTAAGGAGAGGCGCGATACTCCAGCCTATCGTGCGGGAATTAATATGCTCGCCGTTTAATAGAAGCTCGATGGACCGGTGCCTTTGTTTATTGAGTATGTCAATACCGCGTTTTACCAGCAGCCTGTTTTCGCCAATCAGCGGGATTACGTCGGCAACACTTCCGATTGCCACAAGACCCAGCGCCGCATTGATGAAATCCGCGATCTTTTCCGATCCGGACATCTGGGCATCAAGAAAAAGCGAGGTAATACAGGATATCTTTTCCTGTTCCGGCATCTGTCGTGCTGACGAGCTTCTTATAAAGTGCTCGATCCCCGATATGTCGGTTTTTACTACGCGAATAATAAAATCTCTTAAATCAAAAACCTTAGTTTCACCGAAATTTCCTGACAGCGTGCCCACAAGGGCCATGTCATCATACACGAGAATAGCGAAACAGTTTTTGAAGCGACATATTGAATCGACGATTTCATTATAATCAGGGACTGATATTGTTTCTTCAACGGTGCCGTTCCTGACGACTGAAATGATGTAGCCGCTCTCTGCTTCATTAATAAGCATGAAATATTTATTGAACGACGGTAAATAACTCATCAGGAGCGCAATGCAGACCTTTAACGCCACACCGACACCAGCAAGGTGCTTGAACGGGTATCCGCATCCTGTTTTTTTAGGGTTGATTACCAGGGCATCCGGAAGCCCGGATTCCTGCTCGTGATGATCGGTAACCAGCACATTCATGCCGAGAGAACGTGCGTATGATATCTCGTCAATATCACGGGTTCCCGAGTCGACGGTGATCATCAATCGTACGCCATTTGAATGGAATTCGTCTATAATATCATTGGTCAGACCATAGTTTTCATCATTTTTAAGATACCTGATAAAGGCATCCTTTTTCATACGTGAAAGCAGGAGATGTATCACGGACATTGACGTGATGCCGTCGAGATCTGAATCGGCAAAAATGCCTATCTTCCAATCGGATTCAATTGCTTTTTTAATGAGGGCCACGGCATCATACATCCCATCCATCATGAACGGGCTGTGGGATCCTGAAAGTCGTGGATACAGAAAGTCTTCGATCTTATCGGGGGTATCATACCCGCGACCGTGCAGTATGCGTATGATAATCTCGTTCAGGTCAAAGAGCCTTGCATGTTCGGAGACGTTATGCGCATCAATGTCAGGTACGTTGATTTGTTCGTTCATGCAGCTACTGGACGGCCTTCTTGGCGAGATAATCGGCTTTTTCGTTCTGTGCCCGCGGGATATGCTCGATTTTAAAGTTTTCTATGGAGCGTATGAGCCTGATGGACTGGTCATGGAGCTTTTTTATCTGGTCTTGCTTGACCTTATAATCACCGTTTATCTGCCTGGCCACAAGCTCCGAATCGGTGCGAATTCTCAGTGATTTAGTTTTAAAATATATCGCGATTTTAAGGGCCCGTATCAGCGCCGAATACTCCGCGAAATTATTCGTCCGCCTGCCGATGTAGGACGAAACTTTCGCGACCTGCCGGTCGTCATGGTCGTATATGAGTATCCCTATTCCCGCCGGGCCCGGATTCCCGCTTGAAGCACCGTCGATATACATGGTGAGTGACGATCCGAGAGGAATTGTTGAAAGCTCGGCTCCATCGAAAATGGCCGCTCTCTCCTCCCCGCCTGTTTCTTCCGATTCAACACTCTCACCTTGTTCGGCGCTTTTTTTTAATATAATCTTTTTGCGGACAACCTGCTTGTCATACTTATTGATGAGTGTCCGTGCAACTTCTATCACGCTGATGACATCTTCGACCTGGCAGTTTGCCAGCTCGGCTATTTTTTCAAGGCTTTTACCTTCCTCTATAAGCTTGAGGACCCTGTCAATACTCAACAGCATGTATTTATCCTATCTGTAAATATATTTACCGCAATTGGAGCAATTCACTATTTTATCATCCCTGGAGGCATCAATTGCAAGTGATGCCGGGATCTTCCGATTGCAGTAACCGCAAATCTCCCCTTCAACCCTGGCTATTGCCTTCCCTTCACGGGAGGTGATTATCTTCAAAAATTTTGATTTGCTTGCTGGAGAAAGATCAGCACTAAGCGCATTGAATGAAGATTCGTTTCTTTTGATTATTTCCTGATGCCTCGATATCTCCTTTTCAACGGCCGGCTTGAAAGAATTCAGTTTCTCCTCGTGCTGTTTCACCTCCGCATCCATCAGAGCATAATCTTTTTCTTTGAGATCGAGCTCATCAATCAAAACAAGCGTCTTTTCCTCCAGGCTCGAGGAATCGAATTTCAACACCTCGATTTCTTTTTCGAGCGCCTTCAGTTCCCGTTCCGTCTGGATGTTTCGTTTCCTTTCTTCAAGCTTTTTTATCCTGGCTGACATATCGGAGAGCTCAAGCTCCCGCTGTTTCAAGGATGTTTTCATCTCTTTTATGCGTGCGCCCAGGGTGGACAATTTCGCCATTATGGCCGAAAGCTCTTTCCCCCCTGCTTTGAGCCCGTTTGTGGCTTTGTCAATCTCGGCCCGGGAAGACATGACAACATCCCAGTATTTCTGCAATTCAATCATTATCATTATATCTTTGTTCATGTTGTTCCGTTGCACGCCCGATGGAATGTTGATTAAAATAATATACGTATATACTGTTTTAGCGATATATCTGTCAAGCAGTCCTGTAATTATGTCCTTAAAAAACTCATAATCAGGATACTGCTATTGATCAATGGATATAGGGTAATACGAATGGAGCGTATCAAAACGAAAGGATTTTTGAAATAAATTCATTTTTAATTAAAAGACGTATAATTGCATGATCCGAGAGGTAGCATGTTCTAAATAATTATCATGGCATCTCCATAGGAAAAGAAACGGTATTTCATGGCAATAGCCTCACGGTAAGCCTCCATGATCCTTTCATAACCTGCAAATGCAGAAACAAGCATGAGAAGCGTTGACCGGGGGGTATGGAAATTGGTAATCAGGCAATCGACAGACATTACCCGGTGCGGAGGATAGATGAATATGTCGGTTTCACCGGTCCCGGATATGTTCCTGCCATCGCGGAGAGTCGTTTCAAGCACGCGGAGCGACGTGGTGCCGACTGCTATGATCCTATGCCCTGCCTCCCGGGCCGTATTAATCGATTCGGCTGTTTTTTCATCAATGACATATGACTCGCTATGCATCAAATGTGTACTGATGTCTTGTGACCTGACGGGCTGGAACGTGCCCCATGAAACATTGAGAGTTACAAAGGCGATTTTTACGCCGCGGTTCTTGATTGCTTTGAAAAGATCGTCAGTGAAATGGAGACCGGCAGTCGGCGCAGCAACGGCCCCGGTATTTCGGGCATACACTGTCTGGTAACGATCCAGGTCCTCTTCAGAAGTGCTTCGCCGTATATAGGGCGGCAACGCCATCGTGCCAATCCTGGAAAGCAATTCATCTGTAAGGACGACACTCGTTTCAATCTCGATCTCGTCGCCGATTCTTCCGGTTATGCGGATGTCAAGATGGGGCTCTTCGGATGTTTTGACCGTTTCGCCCTTTTTCAACCGATTCATCCTGGTTGCAATGGCACGCCAGCGATGATCATCAATCTTCCGGGTTAGTAACAGTTCCATCAACCCGCCGGTTGATTTGAAGCAGTGTATGCGCGCGTTGATGACCCGGGTGTCATTAAAGACCATGATGTCGCCTTCACGTAAAAACTCGGGCAGGCTTGAAAACGAGCCGTGCACGCGGGTACCGCTATTCCTGTCAAGGACAAGCAGGCGCGAGAGGTCCCTGCCCCGGGCTGGATGTTGCGCAATCAGTTCGGGCGGAAGATTAAAATCGAAATCGTCCAGGGTGTATACATCGGGCATGGTTTTACGTTCGTATTATTGATTCATTTGCGCGCGACCGGGATAGCGCGTACCCCGGTGATCCTGATGTCGCTGTAATAGTGGTTCAGGATGTCATGGTACCCGTAGCCGCGAAGGGCCATTCCGCGGGCACCCCACTGGCACATTCCAACACCATGACCCCATCCATGACCGTTCAGGACCAGCGACCTGTCAACCTTCTTTGAGGTGAAATATAGGCTGCGCATTTTTTCCGGAGGGAACAACAGCCTGAAATTATTACCGGAAATCGTCATCGAGCCGTTGACATGCCGTATAAAAACATCCGTGACCCTGCCATTCTTTCTTTTAAATTTGATATTTTTTATCCTGCCGACATTGGCATGCTTTTTAGACAGGCAATCGTGAACTTCTTCCATGCTCAGCTTCGATTTCCACTTAAACTTGGTGGAGGCTTCGCAGAATCCACAGGTAACACCTTTAAGGTACGGAAGGTCATTATTTCTCCAAACGTACCTATCATCTATGGTCTTCCCTCCGCATGTGGAATGAAAATAAGCCAGGATAGGCATGGAATTTTGGGAAATTATCTCGCCCGACGTGTCGATAACGGCTTTCGTCGTGCGTTCTGTCTCTTCGTAGATGCCACGATATACCTGCGAGTTGGTTGTTGCGTCGAGATTATACAGTAAAGGGTTTTTAGCACTTGTCTTGAGATGGTAGTAGGCATAGGTCCGCGCGGCAACCGCCTGGGCTTTTAGCGCCTCCATCTCCCATCCTGATGGGATTTCACATGGTATAACGCTAAGCAGGTATTCATCGATTTTTAGAACATTTACAACGAACGCGCTGTTATTCTTGCTGTGCAGTTCAAAGATGCCACGGTAGGGCTTGCCGTTTAAATAGAGTGGAGGTTTCCCTGATTTCAATACGATTTTGCTGGAAATAGCCGACGGAATAAATTCTATGGATGAGCCTTTGAAAGACCTGGCCACATCGGCCGTGCCCCCGAAAACGACGATATCACCGCCCGATGAGACGGTGAACCGACCGCCTGTTTTCAAAATCAAAACCCTCACTGTGGTTGTGTCGTTCGTTCCCGGGAAATACTTCTTAATCATATAGGGGGAACATGAAACGACCGACATCAGGATGCCGGTCGCCAGTGCGGATGTCAGTATATTCCTTTGGAACAATTTCACGATCAGTCCCGCGGATGGTGTTTCTTGTGGATTTCCTGGAGCTTCTTCTTGGCCAGGTGCGTGTAGACCTGCGTCGTAGAAATGTCCATGTGTCCGAGCAGCTCCTGCACCGACCTGAGGTCAGCACCGTTCTCAATAAGATGAGTTGCGAAGGAGTGCCTCAATGTGTGGGGAGTTATGTTCTTCTTGATCTTGGTCCTGGTCACGTAGTTCTTCAGCAGGCGCCATACACTTTTACGATTGAGCTTGGATCCCTTTTTGCTTATGAACAGGTATTCGCTTTCGCGTTTTCCGCATATGTCCGGCCGCGATTCCTGTATATATTTTTTCAAGAGCCGCTTAGCTTCATCGCCTATCGGGGCAAGGCGCTCCTTGTTGCCCTTTCCGATTACCCGGATCAACGAGTTCTCGAAGTTAACGCTGTCGAACAGTATCTCGATGGCTTCACTTATGCGCAGGCCGCATGAGTAGAGAAGCTCGAAAATCGACTTATCGCGAAGCTCATACATGTCATTTTCGGATATCGAGCTGAACAGAGTATTGACTTCCTGGATTGAGAGAAAATCAGGAAGGGTTTTCTCCACATGCGGGGATTCGATTTTCGATGTCGGATTGTCGATTACCTCGAATTTAGCCGATATGAAGTTGTAAAATTGGCGTATGGCCGCCAGGGAGCGAGCCATCGTTCTCGTCGAGTTCTTCTTTTTCGTTTTTTCAAAATTCAGGAATTGCTGGATGTCTTCCTGCGTGGCGGTGAGTATGTCCTTGTTGTTGGAAGATAAAAAATCGCTGAATTTTTTCAGATCATATGTATACGAGTATATTGAATTGGGAGAAAGTCCCTTTTCAACCTGTAAGAACCTTTTAAAACGATTGATAGCCTGCACTTCTTTCACGTCCTGTCTCCTGAGTGGTTTTTATTCCACTCCTACATACTGTGTAACTTCTTCACCAGGTAAGTTATATTAATTAATGTATTCGAAAATCTAATTATTACAAATTAATTATCGGTCATGAGAGATTATGTCTTTATAAGTTGCGTGAAAAGTTTAAATTTTATATAAAAAATTTTGATTTTTTTATAAAAATTTTCCCTGCACAATATGACATAAGGCAGGTTTGTACCGATAAGCATGGGTATGATTATCAGAAAACTGTACAGATAACGGGATAATTCAGTTAATAACTCAGGCGAGCTTTCGTTTGCTGGTAGTTGAGGATTTTCTTGATTTTTTGACCTTGATGTCATCCATGATCAGGCCGTCACGGAAAATAACTTTTCTGTCTGTGTAATCCGCTACGTCATGCTCGTGTGTGACCATTATTATTGTAATGCCGATTTCCTTGTTGAGTTGCGTGAACAGCTCCATAATCTCGCGCGTATTATGCGTATCCAGGTTTCCGGTCGGTTCATCGGCAAGGATTATGGCAGGATCGTTGATAAGCGCCCTGGCAATGGCGACCCTCTGCTGTTCCCCGCCTGAGAGCTTATTCGGATGATGCTCTTCCCTGCCCGCCAGGCCCACCCGCTCAAGGAGGAGATGTGCCTTTTCCGCCAGCTCGCCCGTCGTGATGTCCCCCTTGTAGAAAAGAGGAAGCTCGACATTTTCAAGGGCCGAGGTCCGGGCAAGGAGGTTGAAGCCCTGGAAAACAAAGCCAATCTTTTTGTTCCTGATTTCAGCTTTCTGGTCGCCGTCAATGCTGCTGGCGTCAATGCCGTCAAGGATATATGTGCCTGCCGTCGGGGTGTCAAGAAAACCGAGAATATTCATGAACGTTGATTTCCCGGAACCGGAGGCGCCCATGATGGCGATGTATTCGCCCCGCTCAATATCCAGAGAGATCCCCTTGATCGCCCGGACCTGTACCTCTTCGCTTAGAATGAAGGTCTTCTCGAGCTTGATTATCTCAATCAGCTTTTCCGGCATTTATTTCGAGCCCTTATCGCCTTTTATATACTTGATGAGTATCTGGTCACCCTTTTTAAGGTTTTTCTTTATCTCGGTAAAATTGTCTCCGCGCAGACCGACCTCGACCTGTACCCGCTCGACAGGAAGCTTTCCGGACATCCTGGTGGCCTTTCTCCATACGACATTCATGGCTGCAGCCAGAGGAGTTTCCCCGGGATTGACAAGGAGTGCCTGGTTCGGAACACGCACCACGTTGTCCTTTTTACCGACAATGATGGTGGCCGTGGCCGTCATCCCGGGCTTAAGAAGAAGATCGTTGTTTTCGCACGATACTATCGAATCATAGGTAACCAGCCCCCCCTTCACTACGGGGTTGAGATGGACCTCGTTAATCGCTCCCCTGAACGATTTATCGGGGAAGGCGCTTACCGTAAACACGACATCCTGGCTCTTCTTTACGGTGCCGATATCGGATTCGTCAATGCTAATCGTCAGCGTCATTATTTTCAATGTGGGTGCAATTATGAAGGTGTTCGTATTGAGCGTGACCGGCGCATTCGGGACGATCTTTATCGCGATGATGATGCCGTTTATAGGAGAAACGATGCGGCTGTTGTTTCTCTGCTCCAGGGTTATGCGGTAATCGACCTGGGCCTGGCGGTATTTCAAAAGCACTGTTTTGTAATTGGAATTTGCGCGCTCCATCCCCTTTTCAGAGATAAGATTTTCCCGGAAAAGGTCCTTCTTGCTTTCAAGGTCTTCTTTTGCTATATTAAGCTCGAGTTTTACGCTTTCGAGCTGCGAGGCTATCTTGCTGAGTTTTTGCTCAACTTCCTGCGCGCTGATGGTCGCGAGGAGCTGGCCTTTTTTCACTTCCTGGTTGAAGTCAACGTACACCTTTTCTACGGTCCCGGTCGTTTTGCAGACAAGATACTGCCCGTTCTTGATGTCCAGGGTCCCAGTTGCCGAAACGCTTTTTTGCACTGTTCCGACGCCGACCTTGTCATACTCGAACTTTTCCCCTGAACCCTTGCTGCAGCTCCGTATTACTGTCCATAACAGTAAAATCGCCACGAAAACGGCAACGATTGCAATGATCTTTTTCCTTGTTATTTTTTGCATAACGAATCTTCTCCTAGCACGACAATGCTGGATATTTTAGCTAATGTCATCAGGTAATCATAACGGGCCCTCAGGTAGCTCATCTCGGAATTTACCCGCTGTACATTCGCGTCGTGCAGTTCCAGCATCGTTGTGGCTCCGGACTCATACATCCTCAGGGAAAGCCGATAATGCTTCTCTGCATTATCCGTCATCATCTTTGACATGGAAAGCTGCTTGGTCAGCTCCTGGAGGGTTGCATAGTGGTTTTGAAGCATCAACTTCATGTTCACAAGAGCGTCTTTTTCCTTGTAAACCATTTTATTGTATTCCGACTCGGCTGCGTCAACACGGGCCGATACCATCCCGCCGGAGAATATCGGGATCCTCGCCACGAACCCGGCGGCGAAGGTTGGCTTCCAGTTGGACGAGTCAAAAACCGGCTTATCAAGCTGCCCGTTTTCATAAGCTGCCCCTACCTGGAGGTCAACTTCCGGATAATGGCCGGATTTTTCGACTGCAACCTTTATCTTCGTCATTTCCTTTTGCATCTTAACGATCTGCATGTCGGGAAAATTCATCTCTGCAAGCTTTATAAGCTCCTCGAGCGAATATTGCAACTCAGGAATGTGGTCTTTCATTTCGAGGACGAATTCAGTCCCTTCATCAGGAACGCCCATGGCGCGGAGAAGTTCAATCCTGGAAGCGCGCTCAGCGTTTATTGATTTTTGCAGCTGCAGCTGGGCATCGCTGTAATCGAACCTGGCCTTGCTCAGGTCATACAATTGTTTTTGCGCGTTCTTGTAAAAAACCTCGGTGAGCTTGAGACGGTCCTCGTTATATTTAACAAGCTTTTTCTGAAGTACGACGGTTTCCTGGGACATCGTGTAGGTGTAATAGGCTTTTTTAACGCTGAAAATGACATCGCCCATTGCTTTCTTTGTCTGAAGATCCGCAAGTTTCACGCCGGATTTGGCGTGCTGAACAAGACGGTTTTTCTTTGCATTATAAATGCTGACTCCAGCCGAAATGCCGAACGAAATACCGAGAGTATAATACTCGGAAAGCTTGTCTATGACATTATCTGAGGTCTCTGTTGATTTGGCCCTGTAATAAGTATATGCAAATTTTTGCCCGTCTGAAATAGTAAGATATGGTAAATATGGGTCAAATTCTGAATACTTCCAGGTTTTAGCGACTTTGGGATATTGATGACTTTTTATTTCTGCATTGATAAAAACATTTCTCTGGGCATTGGCAGCACGGTACTCTGCAAGCGCACGCTTCTTGTCCTCATCCGTGACCATAATTGCAGGATTGTTCTGTAGTGCTATAGTTATACACTCGTTCAAAGAAACGATCTTTGATTTATCCTGGGAAAAGCCCGAAGATAACGGAAACAGAAGTATCATCAATATTGCAATGTATAAATATTTCATTCTTTTCCCTGGCTTTGTACGTTCGAAACTGAAGAGGTATTGGTTGTATTTCGGGTTGATTTCTTGCATAACCACTATTTTAGATACTTGTTACGCTACTATCTGATCTTGCCTGAATATTATCATATACTTGTTATCAATAATATATCTTACTGATTCATACTGAAAGTCAAATACAATAATTTTTAATGCTAAATTTTATAGTTAAAAATTGTCATATAAGTATTTATAATTATGGCTGTCAACAAATTAAATCAAATATTGAACAATGCTGCTCAATCTTCTCAGATTAATGAAAACAGGACTCCTGTCATAAAAGTTATCAAAATTTGATCGAGAACACCTGCTGATCTGGCATTATGTTCTCATCTGCAATTTTGTATAAGGCCTCTAATTCTGAAAATGACTGATTTCCATAATAGAGGAAGTTGATCCGGAACGATATCATTAAATTCATTGTTAAGAGTTGTACCTCAAATCGCGGTTACATTTTAATAAAGTCAGTCCCCTGTATTTATTCAAATAATAATACAAAAAATATTTGACAGTTATGGTCAATAAATCAATAAAGTAATTTCGATTAGCTGCTGGCGTAGCTCAATCGGTAGAGCAGTTGATTTGTAATCAACATGTTGGGGGTTCAATTCCTCTCGCCAGCTCTTTATAATTCAGGTGAGGTTCCCGAGCGGCCAAAGGGAGCAGACTGTAAATCTGCCGGCGTAGCCTTCGATGGTTCGAATCCATCCCTCACCACAGAATAAAACAAGTATCGCTTCCGGCGATACTTGTTTTATTAATGGGACAGGGCTGCTTTAATTAAGCGTACCATTGAATCCGAATTTTAATTTTATTCTGGACATTCCAAATAACGTAGACATACTTCAATCCTGATGTGTTACAAACTTCCTTCATTGACAGGATATATACTTCTCAGGAAACTGACATGAATGCCGGTGATGAACATCTGATATATGCCAGGCAGGTAGGTTTGCCCGGATGGGGAATAAAAGCCCAGAAAAGATTGAAGGAAGCGACCGTTTTCGTTGCCGGAAGCGGAGGCCTCGGAAGTCCGGTACTCTTATATCTGGCTGCTGCGGGTGTCGGCACCCTGCTCGCCTGCGATTTTGACAAGGTGGATCCGAGTAACCTGAACAGGCAGATCCTCCATTCATTCGAGACGCTGGGCTCTGACAAGGTTGAGTCTGCACGCAAAACACTCAACCATCTTAATCCATTTGTCAACATCATCCCGATTAAAACAAAGATTACCTCGTTAAATGCCGAACGGCTTATCGGAAATGCAGATATAATTGTCGATTGCCTCGATAACTTCAAGGCGCGGCACATATTGAACACCGTATCAGTCAAAAAACAGATCCCGATGGTGCACGCAGGCGTTTCAGAAATGCGGGGCCAGATAACGTTCCTGCATCCCCCCGAAACACCCTGCCTGGCCTGCTTTTTACCGATTAAAGACAATAAGAAAAAAAACAATATAGTCGGTGCAACTGCAGGTGTGATCGGATCAATGCAGGCCCTTGAAGTAATTAAACATATTACCGGAATCGGGCAGACTCTTAATAATCGCTTGTTGTTTTGGGACGGGTTATCGACGAATTTTGAGATTATTAATATCAAAAAAAATCCCCGTTGCACAGTATGCAAAAATGCCGTGTAGCCGGATGACCGCGAGCAGTCGTTCATTATAAATTTACAAACAAGGAGAACCATATGGCCGGAACAAGGATCAAAATAATTGGCGTTGGAGTTGTCATCATCCTGATCATAAGCGGGATACTATTCTTTAAGTACTTTTTTACGTTTGAGCAGAGGCAACAGGTAAAACGTAAAATTGATACCGTAACCGGCCAGAACCTGACGGTCACCGTGTTCGGCTTCGATGGAAAAATTATTAAGAGATGGGTCAGGATTCAGAAGATGACCTCCGGATACTCCCGTCCCGGCAGCGGTGAAAGAGCATATACCTTCTTCTATACGCGCGAGGGTAAATATGTGCAGATCCCCGATTCGGTCTGGTACATAGCGGAAGAGGAATAATGTGCTTGCCGATGATGTAACGATACTCAGGGGGATAGGCCCGAAAAAAGCTCTCCTGCTCAGGACCGATGCCGGTATCGAGACGGTTGAAGACCTCATTTACTATATACCGCGTAAATATATCGATCGGTCCTATTTCAAGGTCATAAAGGACTGTTTCGTAAATGAGACGGTTACGGTATCCGGAAAAATTATCAATGTTGGAGTGACCGGAAGAAGGAAAAAGTATCTCGAGGTCGAGATTGACGACGGCTCGGACACCCTAGTCGGTGTTTTTTTCGGCGCCGTCAGCTATTTCAATAAAATATTTTCAGCCGGCGATTCGGTCATCTTCTCCGGCAAGATAAATTTTTACCGGTACAAGCAGATAGTTCACCCCGAATTCGACTTCATCGAGGACGGGTCCGGGCTCCAGGGTGTCAACACGGGGAGAATCATTCCTCTCTACAGGTCCACCGAAAACCTTAAATCAATCGGGTTCGATTCACGCGGGTTCAGGCGCGTCATAAAATCGGTTCTCGATACAGACTTGAACCAGGTCCGTGAGACAATAGCAGCCCCGATTCTGCAGAAGCATTCCCTGATCGGTATACACGAGGCGCTGAACGCCATCCATTTCCCCGATGATTTTGAGCAGGCGGAGAAGGCCCGGAGGCGTCTCGCCTTCAATGAGGTCTTTTTCCATCAATACTACCTCTCCCTTTCGCGACGGTATGTCCGGGAGACTCAGCATAAAAAAGTCTCCGCCCCTGATGATAGCCATTACCGGCGGTTCTATTCCGCCCTGCCCTTCAGCCTTACTGCAGATCAGGAGCAGGCAATTACCGAGATCCGCGAAGATATCTCTTCCGGACAGCCGATGAACCGCCTTCTCCAGGGCGACGTCGGTTCCGGTAAAACGGTTGTCGCCATGGCCGCAGTAATGTTTGCAAAGGGACAGGGACGGCAGGCGGCCCTGATGGCTCCGACAGAGATCCTGGCGAGACAGCATTATCAGAATTTCACCCAGTATGCCGGCAGCGAGATACGGATTGATATCCTGACCGGCAGTATCCCGCGTGCCGAAAAGCGAAGCATCTATGACCGTATAGCGTCAGGAGAAACCGAACTGGTAATCGGGACCCATGCCATCATCCAGGAGGACGTGCGGTTCAATGATCTCGGCCTGATCATAGTTGATGAGCAGCACCGATTCGGAGTTGAACAGCGATCCGTACTTAAAGAAAAGGGGGATCTCCCGGACCTGCTTGTTATGACCGCTACGCCGATACCCCGCTCACTATCGCTGACACTATATGGTGACCTTGAAGTTTCATCGATAAAAACACTGCCTGCCAACCGCGTACCGATTCAAACCATGGCATTCGAGGAATCACGCCTGCCGGGTGTGTATAAATCGATGGACAGGTATATAACGCAGGGACGGCAGTGTTATTACGTGCTTCCCCTTATCGAGGATTCCGACAAAATCGACCTGAAGTCCGCCATGAAAGCGTACGAGCATTTAAAGAACGTGGTGTTTCCCCACCGGCGCGTTGAGTTGCTCCATGGGCGAATGAAGCAGGACCAGAGAGACGAGATCATGCTCCTCTTCAAGGGCGGTGAGATCGATATACTGGTGTGCACTACGGTCATTGAAGTCGGCATCGATGTCCCGAACGCGACCATCATTGTCATCGAACACGCGGAACGGTTCGGGCTCGCGCAGCTTCACCAGCTACGGGGCCGCGTTGGCCGCGGCGACCGGCAGTCGTTCTGCATACTGGTGAACCCGAATTCGGTTTCCGATGAAAGCCGGACAAGGATAAACACGATAGTTTCAACGAATGACGGATTTTCCATCGCCGAGGAGGACCTCCGTCTGCGCGGCGCGGGCGAGCTGATAGGTATCCGCCAGCACGGCCACGGCGGATCGTTCGAGTTTGCAGATCTTGCACTGGACCTCGATTTGATTCTGTATGCCCGCGAGGTAGCAGAGAATTCCGTGAAAGAAGCCGGCACGGTGGTAGCCTTGTGGGAGGAATTTAATAATAAGCGGTACAGCCAGCTTGTTGACGGGATTCGAAACAAGAAATTATTGTCAATGATGTCGTAATGGTCCGGCCGCGCAACTGGTCACATGAAAATGGTATTCCCTATAAACCGCTTGTATATCTCAATTTCAAGCTGACCGAACCAATCGGTTCCTTTCAGGTAAAAAAGTTTATGCCTGCTTATGATTTTATCATGCCCGGCTTTTGCATTCACCTGGTCAAGACGTGCGTTGAATAACCTCAGGTCCGCATGGTATTTCAACATGACGATTTTCTTTATCTCGTCGAATTTCTGGAGGCTGTCAAACTGAAGGTCAAGAATGTTGATGTTTTCCTCGAACCAATTGAGAATAGTTTCCTTGATGTATTCTTCAGGAAAAAATCGTGCTGCCTTGTTTCCCGGAAGGTATTTGTAGCAATATCCGTATTTTTTCTGGTGGAACTGCTCGCGTATATACCTGAAAACGGTGAGCGGTCCTATATGATAAATAAACAACGTTTCATTTTCGGGATCGATCTTGAATTTCCGGAGGATATTCTGCGTCGCTGAAATGATAAGCCGGTAGATAAACTCGCGGTACCGGTCCGTTACGTGCTCGGAGGGACGGCGAAGGTAAGCCACTATTTCCTGCTTTAACTTCATCCTGATATCCGCCTGGTCTGAAGGCTCGTCAACGAAATAAAACGACTTTTGCAGGCTTTCGTTATCATTATCAAGTATGGCGGTATCCATCTGTATTATATATGGTTCATGCTGGTTCCATGTTTTTGATCCCCGTATGGTGAAAGCGCCAATTTTTCGGGGCTTTGTTCCAGAATCCGGGCCGACAGCATGGTTCGGTAATACCTGATCGTCGGTTTGGACAGTTGTGCTAACCGGATCCTGCGCTGCAGGCTTCTGTTCCGCTGGCGTTTTTAATGCCTGTGCGTCAGCTGCGGAGGTGTCTATTGAATCGATTAAACTGGTTATTTCATCATTTTTAGGCGAATCTGACTTGTTGCCCGGGAACAGATTGTCGTCATCTTCCTTGTCAATATTCGAGAGGATCTGATCAATTTCATTCATCTCGTGGCTCCGGCATTAATCTACCTTCTCATCGGAGTCGCTGACTTTTTCAATTGTGTGAGCCTGTGCCGCTTTGTGCTTCTCTTCATGGTTAATGATCGGCGGAAGCTTCTTCCCGGACATGATGATATTTATCTCGTTCCCGGTAAGGGTTTCACGTTCAATCAGATTCTGCGCTATTCTATCGACTTTTAACATGTGCTTCTTGAGCAGTCTCTGCGCATCGAGCTTGCAGGATTCGATTATGGAGTGTACCTCGTCATCGATTATTTTGGCCGTCTGCTCGCTGTAATCGCGGTGCTGGGATATCTCCCGTCCGAGAAATATCTGCTCGTTTCTTTTTCCGAAGGTGATCGGGCCCAGGTTATCGCTCATGCCCCATTCGCAGACCATCCTGCGCGCTATGTCGGATGCCCGTTCGAGGTCATTGCTCGAGCCGGTGGTAACCTGTTTGAATTTCAGCCGTTCGGTGAGGTGTCCGCCGAAAAGAATCGTTATCGTATTGAGCCAGTGCTTTTTAGAGTAGAGCCTGCGGTCCTCCTGGGGAAGCTGCATCGTGACGCCAAGCGCCCTACCGCGGGGGATGATGGTCACCTTGTGAACCGGATCGGACCCGGTCAGGATACCGAGAATTGCGTGACCCGCTTCGTGGTAGGCTGTAATCTCTTTCTCCCTGTCGGAGATGAGTATTGAGCGACGCTCCGGTCCCATCAGGACCTTGTCCTTCGCGTCTTCCATGTCGATCATGGTCACGCGCTTTTTGCTCCTGCGCGCCGCGAGAAGTGCCGATTCGTTTACGAGGTTCGCGAGGTCAGCGCCTGTGAAGCCGGGCGTTCCGCGCGCTATTATTTTCAGATCGACCTCCCGCGAGAGAGGTATTTTTTTCGAGTGAACGGCAAGTATCTTCTCCCTTCCCTTTATGTCCGGGATGTCAACCATCACCTGGCGGTCGAAGCGTCCCGGCCTGAGAAGCGCCGGGTCGAGCACGTCCGGCCTGTTGGTCGCCGCGATAATGATGACGCCCTCGTTTGTTTCAAAGCCGTCCATCTCAACGAGGAGCTGGTTCAGTGTCTGTTCCCGTTCATCATGACCTCCGCCGAGACCCGCTCCGCGAAGGCGGCCGACTGCGTCTATCTCATCGATGAATATTATGCATGGAGCGGTTTTCTTTCCCTGTTCGAAAAGGTCGCGAACGCGGGAGGCTCCGACGCCGACGAACATCTCGACAAAGTCAGAGCCGCTTATTGAAAAAAAAGGAACACCGGCTTCGCCGGCAATCGCCCTGGCCAGCAGTGTCTTTCCCGTACCCGGAGGGCCGATGAGCAGAACGCCTGTTGGAATTTTTGCACCGATATTTATGAATTTCTTCGGCTCTTTAAGGAACTCGACAACTTCGTTCAGCTCTTCTTTGGCCTCATCGACGCCAGCTACATCAGCGAAAGTGACTTTACGCTTTGTCTCGGGATTGAGCTTGGCCCTGCTCTTTCCGAATGACAGGGCCTTGTTCCCCGTTGACTGGATCTGCCGGATCATGATGAACCATATGAAGGCAAAGAAAAGGAGCCAGGGAAGAAAATTAAGGACCCCCTTGAGGAGGAAATTATCGTCATCATCCTTTCCTTCCACCTTGACTTCGTTTGCAATAAGTGTCTTTATAAGATCCGGGTCTTCGTACGGGATAACCGTATCGAAATCAGGGGTTTCCTTTTTAAAAGGAGCCTTTATCCCCGGCTGTTTGATGTCATCGATTTTTGTGATTCTATAATATCCGATAATTTTTTTATTGTTTTCAATGGAAACACGGGCAATCTCCCTGTTCGCCACCTTGAGCATGAAATCGCTGTAGCTGATGCTTTTCTTATCTTTATCACCCTGATTCATCTGAAATATAGCCACTATAATGAGGCCTATAAGCATGATCAGGGCTATTTGCTTCGCCGTTTTATTCATTCCAAGCTCCTGGACAAGCGATTATACAAAATATGTGCAAGCAGTGACAGAAATAACTTTTTTTGATTTTTTGTCTACAAGAAAATCCGACGAAACCCTGTTGGGTGTACTATTAAGAAGTCCGGGCATAACCGCAGCCACACTGGTACCTACTATGAGAATGGGGGTCCTCTCCTTTTCCCCGCCGGAAAGCTTCCATTCAATAAACAAATCCTTCAATTTTTTTTCGCCGCATTCGGTCTTAATCCTGTCGCCTTTTCTTCTGTTTCTAATATATATAGTATCCACGTTATTTCCCAGTGTTACAAATAACGAATGGTTATTTTTTTCGAAATTTTGATAATATTGATAGTCGCAGACTTTAATTGCGACCGATATGCCTATCTCAGGCAATGGAACAACGATTTCGTCGCTACCTGTTATATGTATCTGCTTTTCCCATTCTCCCGGGAACATTTCGGGTCCCGGCAGTCCTGAAATTTTCAGGTAACTTCCCCCCCCCTGAAAAACTTTTTCAACCTTGATGCAGTTATTAACGAACAGGACCGCATTTGATTTGACAGTGCCAAACTTTGCAAATATCTCGTTCAAAAGACTCCTGTTTACGTGATGACTGAAATTATCGCGCAGCGCAGAGCTGACGACATGGTTGAATGCAGGGCGGTCGTGCAGTATTCTACGGACGTCAATATAACAATCATTCATGCGGATCTCAACAATACCGGGATACGTCCCGGCAACGAGCCTGTCGAGCAGGTCAACCGAATCAGTCGCAACATCACCCAGGGCAGATAGGGCAGAATCTATCATGGGAAAACGCGTTCGGGCGAGAGGCAGAAGCTCGTTCCTGATGAAATTTCTCGAGTACCCTGAATCTTTATTCGTCAGGTCTTCTCTCCATGCGATCTGGCCGGCCTTCAAATAATTATAGATTTCAACGGCCGAGACAGCGAGAAGCGGGCGTATAATATTACCTCGTACCGGAGGAATGCCCTTCAGCCCGAATATTCCTGTTCCCGTTGCAATCCGCATCAACAGTGTTTCCACGTTGTCGTCCCTTGTATGCCCCGTGGCTATCTTGTTGTATCCGCGGGATGCGGCGGCTTCATGAAGCAGCTCGTAGCGGATATCCCGGGCGTACTCTTCAAAGGATTTCCCGATCTCACCCATGTCCTTGAATTCATGTCTCCTGACGATAATCTCGATCCCGTGAGATTCGACCATGGAAACGAGATGATTTTCGTCAGCCTCAGAATCGGACCCACGCATCATGTGATTAAGATGGAAGACGCCTATTTCAACATGGTAGTCACCCTGCAGCAACAGGAAGGCGTTCAAGAGGAACATGGAGTCCTTGCCAGCCGAAAGTGACAGGAGAATGCGTTCATTTCCTGCTATCATTCCATGATGATCCAGGAAGTCTTTTACTTTAGTGATAATCGGATCCATCTTTGCAAGGTATAATCATTCGGACCGGCTGTCAAATATATTACTTTCAGGCTGTTATTCGTTCAGTCTCCATATTTTTCTTGACTCAGTGGCGGGTTATTCCCAGAATATAATCATGGAATGATACGAACGATTAAAACGATATGCCATTACCTGACGCAACGGGTTTTAAAAATATTACTTCTGCAGGTGCAAGGATGAAAGATTCCATCAGGATGAAATTCGAAGAATGGACACGTTCTCCGTTCGACAATGAAACCATTCAGGAATTGCAGCGGCTTTCGGCAAACGGGGAAGGCACGGAGCTTGAAGACCGCTTCTACCGCACCCTTGAATTCGGGACCGGAGGACTGCGCGGTGTAATGGGTGCGGGAACGAACCGGATGAACATATACACCGTCGGGATGGCCACCCAGGGCCTGGCGAACTACATACTGAAAACACCATCAAGCGGTAAAGGTGTTGTTATCGCCCGGGATTCGCGACGCTTTTCGGACATATTCGCCAGAGAAACCGCCTGCATACTCGCGGGAAACGACATCCCTGTTTTTTTGTTCGAGGATATTACGCCGACGCCCATGGCATCGTACGCGATACGACATTTATGCGCTGTATCCGGCGTCGTTATAACCGCCAGCCACAATCCGCCGGAGTACAACGGATACAAGGTCTACTGGGACGACGGCGGCCAGATCATCGCACCGCACGACGAGCTTATTATACGGGAAGTAAACAACGTTGATTCAATTGGCAAGATCCGGAAAACTTCCTTTGACGATGGAGTGTCGTCGGGACTGATAACAATTCTCAGGGATGAAATAACGGATGCGTATATCGCGGACCTCGAGCGGGCAGCACTCCGTCCCAGGGGTGCCTCACCTGTTACGATTGCATATACCCCGCTGCACGGCACCGGGTACAGAATCATCCCGCGGGTGCTGGAGCATTTCGGATTTACGAGCCTGGTCATCCAGAAGGAACAATCGAAACCGGACGGGAACTTCCCGACCGTTGCATCGCCGAACCCGGAGGAAAGAGACGCATTGGAGCTTGTTACCGAACTGGCAACGGCAGAGTCCGCCGACATACTCATGGCGACGGACCCTGATGCTGACCGCATGGGGATCGGGTTCAAAGAGGGCAACGGCTATCTCCTTATCAACGGAAACCAGATCGGGACAATGCTGGAATATTACATACTGTCCCGGTCACGGGAGAACGACACGCTCCCGGCAAACGCGGCGGTGGTCAAAACCATCGTTACCACGGAGCTGCAGCGTAAAATAGCCGATGACTTCAAATGCACAATCCATGACGTACTTACCGGGTTTAAATGGATTGCTGCGAAAATGAAGGAGTTTGACGACAGCGGCAGCGCAACGTTCATGTTCGGCGGTGAGGAGAGCTATGGCTACCTCCCGGTCCCCTTCGTGCGGGATAAGGACGCTATCAGCTCCTGTTATTTTTTTGCTGAAATGACTGACTGGCTCAAATCGAAAAAGAAGACACTCTCTCAATTCCTTGACGAGATCTATGAAACATATGGCATCTACCTGGAAGACCTGCACTCCCTTACGCTAAAGGGCATGGAGGGAACCGAAAAGATAAAGGTCATGATGGACCGCTTCAGGATGACTCCGCCGGCTGATTTTTGCGGGATCACTGTCGAAGCCGTTTCGGACATAAAGAATCTTGTCAGAAAAAACATTAAAAGCGGGATCGAAGAAAAAATAACAGAAATTCCTTCATCCAATGTACTGCAATTTTTCCTGTCGGACGGATCAAAAATAACGATGCGGCCGTCAGGAACGGAGCCGAAAATCAAGTTTTATTTCAGCGTGTTCGAGCCGGCTGGCAGCAGGGGCCTGGCAGAAGGGAAAAGTGCCGTGAGGAAGAAGCTCGATGCTCTCAAGGCCGAACTTCTGAAAAAAATCGGGTCGCTTTGATTCAGACTTCAATGCTGCCGCAGAGCTCATCTTCCTTCCTGAGCATGATCTCCTCGTCGGAATCCGATCGCTCATGGTCATAACCAACGAGGTGCAATATGCCATGTACGATCAAGCGTTTGACCTCGTTTTCAAGCGAAACGCGGTATTCACGGGCCTGTTTGTCGGCCCGTTCGATTGAAATGTAAAGGTCGCCAATCTCTTCATTGTCCGCGTCGATCCTGGGGAATGGGTTATCCCTGTTCGAAAAAGATATCACATCAGTCGGCTCGTCATGCCTCCGGTATTCCCTGTTAATGCCCCTCATGTACGCGTCATCGGTTATGATAATTGTAAGGGAGGCATTTTTCAGGTCCAGCAAATGTGCAGCGGTCGTGGCAATCTTTATGATTTTCTGCCGTGTGACGCCTTTGTACGGAAGGGAAATTCCTTCACGAAATAGTTCAATTCGAATCATTGCTCTTTATTATTCTTTTTTCCAATTTTTTAAGATCGTAATCATCGGGATATTCGATGCGGGAATGGAAAATTCCCTTCAAAATAGAGAGGAAGGCCTCCTGAATGATGCGTAATTCGGACATCGAGAGGTCGGAAAATTCAAGCTCCCCCTCGTTGAGCTTGTTGTATATGATCTTTCGTACGAGGCCTTCCAGCTTCTCATACGAGGGGTTCTGGAGGGCACGGGCCGCGGCCTCTATTGAATCCGCAAGCATGACAACGGCCGTCTCCTTGTTGTTCGGTTTAGGCCCCGGGTAGCTGAAGTCCGCCTTGCTGACCTGCTCCGTATCGCGCGTATCGGCGCTTTCCAGTGACTGGTGGTAAAAGAAGGTCATAGTGGTCTGTCCGTGGTGGACGCGGATAAAATCTATGACAGAGTCCGGGAGCATGTTGTCCTCTGCTATCTGTACGCCTTTCTGGACGTGGGAAATTATAAGCTGTGCGTATTCGCGCGGCGACAATTGCTTGGCCCGGGGATCGGTCACCCTGTTCTCTATGTACATGCCGGCGTCCACGATCTTTCCTATGTCATGGTAATAGGCGCCGACACGCGCAAGAAGGTGGTTCACGTTGATTTCCTTGCACGCGGCCTCGGCCATCGTGGAGACAAGCATCGAGTGATTGTAGGTGCCGGGCGCCTTCATCAGCATTTCCTTGAAGATGTCCGCGTTAAGGTCCGAAAGCTCAAGAAGCTTGAACTTAGTGGTTATCCCGAAGATGTTTTCATACAGTGGAAGAATCCCGAGTGCAAGGATCGCATTGATGAAACCGCTGGAGAACGCGATCGCCATAATTTTAAGGAAATTTATATTGAGGACCGGCAGCTCCTGGATAAGCGCCACGGATAAAACGAGGATCGCTGTTATCAATCCAATGAGAAATCCGCCGAACAGGAAGTCTGTCCTCTTCTCAACGTTCTTATTGACAAACACGCCGACCAGGGCGGTCGTGAAGGCGATAATTATCGCCGGTACATATTCGCCGCTGATCATGGTGGTGAAGAAAACGATATACAGGCCCACCAGGATCGACAGGTAGCGGTTATACAATATGGTGATTATCATTGTTACAAAAGGGATCGGAAGCATCAGGGCAAACGTGAGCTTGGAGTTGACCGGGGCCTCAATCTTTGACATGAAGAACGTATATACCATAAAGGAGAGAACAAGCGTGAATATGATGAATGTCGACTTCCTGTCCGGGATGAAGATCTTGTTGAACTCAATGAGAAAGAATCCGAAAATCATAAAAAAGAGCAGCTGGATGATAAGGATTCCCGCTACGAAAGTGATATTCAAGGTCGCGGTCTGCCTGTTGTAAATATCTATCCTTTTTAGAATATCATTGGTTATCGTGTCGCCCTCGCGGACAATGGTCTGTCCCTTTTTCAGCTTGCTCGTAACCGGTGACACTTTTTTAAGCGTTTCCGTTATTCTCCTTTTCGACTCCTCGATATTAAATGAAAAATTCGGCTCAATTATCGAAGTTATGACCGACGATATCGCTGTTAGTGTCGGCTTGGGGAGTGTCGGTTCTATTGAATAGCATATACTGTAAAGATTCGATTTAACGTCCTCCCTGCTCTTGACGCTTGAAAGGGTGCGCGATATTTCATCGATCGGTTCAGGGCTGTTAATCGTGCGAACAGTAATATTATTGTTGTTGATTTTCAGCGGATTGTCATACGGTTTGTCAAGGACACCCATCTCGGGGTCGTTGTATATATAGATGAGAACCCTTGACATGACTTTTTTCAGTTTCGCAAGGTCCCGGTACCTGAGGATTTCGGAAAGTACGACGTCATTGAACTGGAGGTATTTGGGCATGCGCGATTTCATCGCGTAGACCTGGAACGTTACGTCCGTCCCCGCAGGCGGGAACTGCTTGACGGTCTCGGATGCGTGATTGATGAGCGCGGCAGTCAGGTTAAGCTTGCGCTGGAGAACCGATGCGTCCATGTCGAACACGATCGGGACGGCCTCGGCTTCCCTCTTCAGCTCGATCTTTGTCTCCGATTCATTGACATATTCTATGTCGCGCGGCACGCGGATGTCCTCGTCGGCTATTTCACCCTCTTCGTAATGATACGATGTGCCGATGAGATTGATGGAAAGCAGAACGGTTGAAATAAGTATAAGTATCAGTACCGATAATAATGAATACCGGATATTCCGGTCATTCAGAAAAATACGGACGGACCCAACCGCACTATTCAGCGTGTGTTTCATGGTGCTTATCTATAAACTAATCACTATAACCGCTCTTTTCGTAGGCGGCAACTATTTTTTCTACGACCGGGTGACGGGAAATATCCTCTTTTGAAAAACGGATAAAGCTGATCTCGTCGATACCCTTCAAAATTCTCATTGCCTGGAATATGCCTGATTTCTTCGGCTTTTCAAGGTCTATCTGCGTGTCGTCGCCGGCAATTACAAACTTTGAGTTGTTGCCGAGCCTGGTAAGGAACATTTTCATCTGTGAAACGGTGGTGTTCTGGGCCTCGTCCAGTATTATGAAGGAATTGTTCAGGGTACGGCCCCTCATGTAGGCCAGAGGCGCAACCTCGATCTGGTTTTTTTCCATCATTTTACCGATCTTCTCAAACGGCTGGAGGTCGAAAAGCGCATCATATAGCGGCCGCAAATAGGGATTGATCTTTTGGATGAGATCGCCCGGGAGATAGCCCAGGCTCTCGCCCGCTTCAACGGCGGGCCGTGTGAGGACAACCCGGTCGACCTTTCCGGTCAGAAGCATCCTGATCGCCATGGCCACGGCGAGATATGTTTTACCGGTTCCAGCCGGGCCGGTCGCGATGGTCACCGCGTGATTGTATATCGATGTGATGTATTGCGCCTGGTTGAGCGTCCTCGGCATTATCGTTTTACCGGTATCTGGAAAGGTTAGCTTGAGGCGGTTGATGTCATCGGGCCTGAATTTCCTGCCGGACATGGCCGTGTTGACAATATAGCGGAGGTCGAAATCATCGAACTCGTATGCGGGACCGTTCGCTTCAAGAAAATCGCAGAGAACATGGAGCATGTCCATGGCCTGATCGTTCTTTTCTTTCAGCGCCTTGACGATAAGGGTGGTACCGCGGGGAATGATTTCAACACCGGCCAGCTTTTCTATCTTACGTATGGTACTATCCTGGTATCCGCAGATGCGCCGGATAGTTCCCATGTCCTCGACTTCGAATTTATTCTCTATCATGTCACTTGCTGATTACGGTGAGATGTAATTCCCTCAACTGTTCGGGCGATACCGGAGATGGCGCATTGCTCATCAGGCATTGCCCGGTCGTCGTTTTCGGGAACGCGATGACGTCGCGAATCGATTTCCTGTTCAGAAGGATCATCATGATGCGGTCAAGACCGAGCGCCAGTCCGCCGTGAGGAGGCGCACCGAACTTAAGGGCGTCAATGAGGAACGAGAATTTAACCGATGCCTCTTCCGGGGAGATGCCCAGGAGGGAGAATATCCTGCTCTGGAGCTCGGGCGTGTTTATACGTATTGACCCGCCGCCAATCTCCACACCGTTCAAAACGACATCGTAAGCCTGCGCAAGGACGCTTTCAGCCTCCTCCGGTTTCAGGTCATCCAGTTTCTTGACAAATGCGGCACCTGGAGCGGTAAAAGGATGGTGCTTGGCGTAAAAACGATTATCCTGCGCGCTGTATTCAAACATCGGGAAATCCGTGACCCACAGGAAATTGAGCAGTGTTTCATCGATCATGCCGAGCTCACGGGCAATCTTTACGCGTAGGTTCGCAAGGGCGCTGAAAACGACGTCCTTTTTGTCAGCCGCGAAAAAGAGCACCGTCGGGCCGGCAAGTCCGAACCGCTGCTTGATCTTTTCAAGATCATCCGGCTTGAGATACTTGGCAATGCCGCCCTCGGCCGCATTATTGTTGAACTTGAACATGGGCAGGGTTTTCGCGCCGAATACTTTCGCTTCCTCCGAATACCGGTCGATTATTTTCCGGGAGATCTTACCGTTATCGGGCACGGCTATTCCCCTGATCGTGCCCCCTGACTGGAGCGCGCCGGAGAATAGCGTGAATTCCGAACCTGAAAATATATCGCTGCAGTCGGCAATCTCGAGGCCGAACCTGGTGTCCGGCGCGTCAGTGCCGAACCGGTCCATCGCCTCGCGATACGACAGCCTGGTGAACGGGATCCGGATCTCCTTCCCGTTGATGTCCCTTACCAGCTCCTTGAGGAGACCTTCAATAATTTCCATGATCATGTCCGCGTCGATGAACGAAAGCTCGAGATCGACCTGCGTGAACTCGGGCTGTCTGTCGTTCCTGAGGTCTTCATCGCGAAAGCACTTGACGATCTGGAAGTAGCGGTCGAACCCGGATATCATCAATATCTGCTTGAAGAGCTGAGGGGATTGCGGCAGGGCGTAAAACGCCCCCTTGCTTATCCTGCTGGGCACGAGAAAATCGCGGGCCCCTTCCGGGGTCGATTTGTTCAGTACGGGCGTTTCGATCTCAAAAAAGCGATTGGCCGTCAGGTAGCGCCGGATCGTCTGCATCGCAAGGTGACGCTTGATGATGGCGTCCCGCATCTCCTCCCTGCGGAGGTCGAGGAAGCGGTACTTGAGCCTGAGGTCCTCTCCGATCTGGTCCTTCGAATCAATGGGTATCGGCGGGACCTGCGACGCGTTGAGCACTGTTATAGAATCGCCGAGCACTTCGATCGCGCCTGTCGGAATATTCGGATTGATGTTCTTCTCTTCGCGTCCGCGCACCGTGCCGGTGACGGTCACAACGAATTCGCTGCGGGCCTGGTCGGCCGCGGCGACAAGGGCGGGGTCTATCGACGAATCGAATACAACCTGCACCGTCCCGGTCACATCTCGAAGCTTGATAAAGATGAGCCCACCGAGGTTCCTGTTGCCCTCGACCCAACCGGCAAGCATGGTCCGCTTGCCGATGTCGCTGGTTGTTAATTCGCCGCAGTATGATCTTTCTTTAAACATGTCGTATAACCGGTCTTTCTCTCACGTATTCAATGACTGCAATCAATCATGTAAATCATGTCCATAATAAACATTTGTCAAGCCGAAAAATCCACGGTTCTCATAAAGAGACCACCGACGGGATCTGATATGCAGGTGCTCCCCGTATACTTCGTGCAAGCATAATTTTTGGAGGTATTGCCGGATCGTTACGTAAAGACGGGCGGCACCTTATTTAACCATGCGCGAGAACATATCGTATATGGCCTTTGCCTGGGCTTCATCCTTGCCTTCCGATATGATCCTGAATATAGGCTCGGTATTGGAAGGCCGGAGGTGAACCCATCCTCCGTTGAACTCGGGGTGGTCGATAAATTCTATCCTGAGGCCGTCGATCGTTGATACTTTCTGGCCGGTAAATTCTTCCTGAATTCGGTTAAGCAGGTCTTTGTCTATTGTTTTTCCGGCCAGTGAAATGCTGCCTTTCAGCATAACGTAGGCGGGCAAATCCGAGACGAGCTCCGATACTGTTTTTCCCCTGTCTGCCATCATCTCAAGAACATACACGATGCCGGCAAGGCTGTCGCGTCCAAGGTGTATGTCCGGCGCGATGATGCCGCCGTTACCTTCGCCGCCGATGCGGGCTCCGTGGCGCATCATCTCCTCGACCACGTTGATCTCCCCGACACGCGTCCGGGCCACGGGAGCGCCATGCTTACGTGCTATGTCATCGACCGCTTTCGTGGTCGAGAGGTTTATCACAACCCTTCCGGCCTGCCTGGCGAGGAGATGCTCTGTGACCAGGGCTATCGTGTACTCTTCGCCTATCGGCTTGCCGTTTTCATCTATGATTGCCAGCCGATCGGCGTCCGGGTCCTGGGCGAACCCGATGTCCGCTTTCTGGCGCAACACTGTGGTGCCGAGTATAGAGAGATTTTTCGCGAGCGGCTCCGGTCCACGCGGGAACAGGCCGTTCATTTCGCAATGAATCGGAATGACTTCACAGCCCAGTTCATTGAGCAGTTTCTGGGTAATGAGAGAACCTGCGCCGTTTACCGAGTCGAGGGCGACCCGGTATTTTTTGTCCCGTACCGTCGCGGCATTGATAGCAGAGCATACTTTATTTATATGTATTTCATCAGATCCTTTTTTCTGTGTCAGAGAGCCGATACCGTCCCACCCCGGATAGGTGAAATCCTTGTCCATCAGTTTGAAGAATTTCTCGATCTCGGTCGCCGTGAGAAACGTCCCCTTTTTACCGATGAGCTTGAAGGCGTTCCATTCGATCGGGTTGTGGGAAGCGGATATGACGATGCCGCCGTCCGCCTTGAAATGCTCGACCATGAGCTGAACTGTCGGGGTCGGAACAATCCCGATGTTCAGCACATCGCATCCGGAAAGGAGGAGTGATGACTCCAGTCCCCGCTCTATCGCCTGCCCCGTGGGGCGCGTGTCCCTTCCAATGACGACCGTGCCATAGTTACAGTATGCAGCGAATGCAGAGCCGACAGCGTTTATGAGTGCAGGCGTCACTGAATCGCCGACTATGCCGCGAATCCCGGATACGCTTTTCATGAGTGATGATGCCATTGTCAGCCTCGCCTGCTCCGGCGGCTCTTCTTGCGCTTAACGCCGCCTTCGGTAGGCACGTTCGCTTCGTTCCTCGGTTCCGGGCGCCTGGCCGCGTGGGGCGCCTGCTGTGACATCGGTATTCCGCCTGCTCCGAACTGCTCTACCTCTGCATGAAATTCGCTTCCCGCAATGTTCTGCTCGGGCACCGGTGGCTCCTCGCGCACAATTTTCTCGATTTGCACGCGCATCATGTACTCGAGTATGTCCTCCTTGAGGGTGGAGAGCATCGAGCGGAAAAGGTTGAATCCCTGTATCTTGTATTCGACGAGAGGGTTGCGCTCACCGTAGCTAAGCGTCCATATCCCGTCGCGCATCTCGTCCATATTATAGAGGTGGTCGCGCCACTTGGTGTCTATGATCTGAAGCGAAATCATCCTCTCCAGGGTGCGCATGTCCTCCTGTCCCAGGGTCTCTTCTTTTTTCCGGTAGCCTTCGGCGAGCGTCTCGGCGAGGCCCTCCTCAAACTCGGAGTAACTGAGCTCCATCGGGTCGAGCTTATTATAATCGAGGTCGACGCCGAACTTGAACTTCATCCAGTTCTTCATCCCATCAAGGTCCCATTCCTCGGGGTGACGCTTCCCGCCGGTGAACTGTTCCATCTTGATCCTGCAGACGTCCTGAATGTAATCCTTGAACTTGTAAGAGATGTCTTCGCCCAGGAGTATCAGGTCGCGCTCCTTGTAAATGAACTCGCGCTGCGAATTCATGACATCATCGTATTCAAGCAGGTGTTTCCGTATGTCGAAGTTGCGTCCTTCCACCCGCTTCTGCGCACTGGCGATGGCCCGGGTGACCATCGGGCTCTCGATCTCCTGCCCCTCCTCCATGCCGAGACGCTGCATGATGTTCCCGATCCGCTCGGACCCGAAGAGACGCATCAGCTCATCTTCCAGCGAGAGGTAGAAACGGGACGATCCGGGGTCGCCCTGGCGTCCGGACCGTCCGCGCAGCTGGTTGTCGATACGTCGCGCTTCGTGCCGCTCCGTGCCGAGTATGTGGAGACCGCCCGCCGCGACCACCCTGTTGTGGTTTTCCGTCCACTCGTGTCCGGTACGGACGATGTTCTTCGCCTTGTGCTTGTCCTGGCCGATCATCTGTTCCGCGATGCGGTCGGCCTCGGTGAAATCAGAGGTGAGCACGGACAGCTTGTATTTTTCCCATTGCTGTATGTCATGGACCGGCACATGTGACTCGAGGTCGTCCGCGTACAGCTTCCTGCCGCCCAGTACGATGTCGGTACCGCGGCCCGCCATGTTCGTGGCAATGGTGACCCCGCCGGGACTGCCGGCCTCGGCGATTATGCGCGCCTCCTGCTCGTGGAACTTTGCATTGAGCACGTTGTGTATAATTCCCTTTGAATGGAGTATTCGCGACAGCTTTTCCGACTTTTCAATCGATATGGTGCCAACCAGTATCGGCTGGCTTTTCGCGTTCAGCTCGCGTATCTCGTTAACGATGGCGTCGTATTTCTCCTGCTCGGTGCGGTAAACCTTGTCCGGGTAGTCGCGCCGAATCATCGGCATGTTTGGCGGTATGACGACGACGTCGAGACTGTAGATCTTCTGGAACTCCACCGCCTCGGTATCGGCGGTACCGGTCATGCCGGCCAGCTTCTTGTACATTCTGAAAAAGTTCTGGAAGGTGATCGTCGCAAGGGTCTGGCTCTCCCGGGCGATTGTCACGTTTTCCTTTGCTTCGAGCGCCTGGTGAAGGCCGTCCGAGTAGCGGCGTCCCTGCATGAGGCGGCCTGTGAATTCATCAACGATGATGACCTGGCCGTCCTTCACGATATAGTCTTCGTCTATATGGAAGAGCGTGTGTGCCTTCAGCGCCTGGTTGACATGATGAACCGTATCGACATGGTAATTGTCATACAGGTTGTCGATCTTCAGGAGCCGCTCCACATGGCGTACGCCGTCCTCCGTGAGCGTTACGTGGCGGTCTTTTTCATTGACCTCGTAATCGACCTTGTCCTTGAGATTGAGGATAATCTTGTTTACGAGGTAATACTTCTTGGTGGACTCCTCGGTGGAGCCCGATATGATGAGCGGCGTCCGGGCCTCGTCGATAAGGATCGAGTCCACCTCGTCAACAATCGCAAAATTGAGGGGGCGGTGCACCCTGAGGCTCTGGTGCTCGACCATGTTGTCCCTCAGGTAATCGAACCCGAACTCGTTGTTCGTCCCGTATGTCACGTCGCAGCGATACGCCTTCTGGCGATCGAAGGGAGAGAGGTCGTGCTGGATGATGCCGACCTCGAGGCCGAGAAACTTATATATCGTGCCCATCCATTCAGCGTCGCGGCGGGCGAGGTAATCGTTGACCGTTACCACGTGCACGCCCTTCCCTGCGAGCGCATTGAGATACACGGGGAGCGTTGCGACCAGCGTCTTTCCCTCGCCGGTCTTCATCTCGGTTATTCTACCCTGGTGGAGCACGATACCGCCCATCAGCTGCACGTCGAAATGCCGCATCCCGAGCGTCCTGACCGATGCCTCCCGGACCAGGGCGAACGCCTCGGGCAGGACGGAATCAAGGCTCTCGCCGTTCGCTATGCGCTGGCGGAATTTCGAGGTCATGGCGCGCATCTCATCATTGGAAAGCTTCTTCATCTCCGGTTCCAGAATGGTAATCCGGTGAACTGACGGCCACAGCTTCTTCACGTCCCGGTCATGCTTGGTGCCGAAGAATATGCTGAGAATTTTATCTATCATGGCGGTGTCCTTTATAATACGGGAAATCCCCCGCTCGCACGGGGGAATGAATACTCAAATGCAAAGGATGCAATCCAGCTGATACGAATGTTGCAGACCGTTAATTTCATTCAATTATAGCAATCGGGCAGCAGGCTCATTTCACCGGATTAACGCGTCGTACATTAAATTTATCGGGAAAAACGTCAATAATAAAACGTGTCTTTATTATCAGTGTCTTCGTCCTCATCCGGAAAGACCTGGTGCCCGCGCCCATCCCCGGCCATCCATGATTCCATCATTCCAATTATCATCGATTTTAGCTCTTCAATGCCTGTTTTTCGGGCAGCAGAGCCTATCACAGCCCCCGGGAAGTTGTTGCGAATGCTGTTGGAAACGGAGTCGTCAGGCAGGAGATCGGACTTGTTGAAGAAAAGCAGAGTCGGCTTGTCGGAACAGCCAAGCTCCCCGAGCTCACGATTGACGGTCTGGATACATGTCTGGATGTCGTGCGATGAAATGTCTATCACGTGCACCAGAAAAACGGCGTTCTGTATCTCTTCGAGCGTGGACCGGAACGACTCTATGAGATTTGACGGAAGGTTGCGTATAAACCCGACCGTGTCGGTGAGCAGGCATTTTTTACCGTCGGCAAGATGTACCGTGCGGGTAAACGAGTCAAGCGTAGCGAAAAGACGGTCCTCGACGAAAAGATCATCGCGAGCGAGTGCGTTGATCAGGGTGGATTTACCCGCGTTGGTATAGCCCACAACCGCCCCGGTGTAGGATCTCCGGCGGCCTTTACGCGCGGTGTCGCGGTGCTTCTGTATCCTGTCGAGCTTGCGTTTGAGGCTCTCGATCCTCCGCAGAACGTGCCGCCGGTCGGTTTCAAGCATTTTTTCGCCCGGCCCCCTGGTCCCGATCCCGCCGCCGAGACGGGAAAGCACTCCGCCAAGGCCCTTAAGCCGCGGCAGTATATACTTGAGCTGTGCGAGCTCGACCTGTATCTTCGATTCCGCGCTGAGCGCCCTGCGGGCGAATATGTCCATGATGATCTCGGTCCTTCCGACGACGCGGCATTTCAACCGGTCTTCGAGGGTCCGTATCTGTGCAGGCCGGATCGCGTTAAGGTCAAAGACGATCAGCCGGATGTTTTGATCACGGATAAGCTCTTCAACCTGCGAGAGATACCCCTTGCCGACGATAAACGACGGGTCTATCCTGTCACGGTTGACGACGCGCTTGCCTACGACGATCGCCCCTGCCGTTTTTACAAGGAGCTCCAGTTCCTCCAGGGAATTCGTCATTGCCGCGGAGTCGCCGCCGCGGAGCCGTATTCCGAAAACGAGCGCACGCTCGTCTTTTGAAGAGGGTATCCTATTTACTGATGCATCCATTGAGGATAAGTTTGCAGCCTGTCGTAATTTTATTGTTCCCGAACCACCCGCGGTTCACCTCGATCGCGTAGAGTGCCCTGTGCGATGACGGATAGGTCATCGTCGTATCGAACGGCTTCATGTCAAGGATATCGATTATGATCCCGTTCCTGTCGACATAGGCGATGCTCAGTGGGATGGAAGTGTTTTTCATCCAGAACCGCAGCATCTGTTCTTTCTCGAACACGAACAGCATGCCTTCGTTCGCGTCCAGCGCTCTCCTGTACATAAGGCCGTTCATCCTGAGCTGTTCCGTATCGGCTATCTCGACCCGAAGCGTAACGGGAATGCCTGCTCTGTTAACAATGGCGATACCGCAGGTGCGCGTTCCCGGGAATGATTGGATAGATGAAGCGGCGAGAAGCAGAATAAACGATACGTTAAAAATCGCCGTGATACTCAATTTTCAGCACCCTGTTTAACTGTTCGCCCGCCTCGATCAGGAGAGCAAATTCTATGCCCAGCTGGTCGAAAAATACGACGCGCGCGCCGCAGCTTACGGTCCATTCCTCGGGCCGCCGGAAGTCCCAGTACACGCGCTCCAGCCCGGTTTTTATTCTGAAATAGCGGCCGAGCGGAATGTCAAGCCCGAAATAATACGAGGTTTCTTTTGGCTTGAATTTCGGCTGCACCGGCATCCGCACTCCCCAGACAATGAACTGCTCGCTGTTGAACAGGTATATCGGAATCGTGAAAGCGATATAGGGACCGCAGAGCATTTTATTGTAATCGTTGTAATACAGGTCCTTTTTCTCGTTTTTACGGTAGAGGTACACGAATGGATTGATGAATGCAAAATATGGTCCGTTCATGAGCTTGTTGTAGAAACTGCGGGCATTGTCAATATGACCGCTTTTCCCTTCATAAAATGAATCATACCCGATGGCGATGGCGGGTACGTATCTGAATCCGTCCACAAGCTTTATCTTCGCTACGGCGCCGGGGATCTGCGGTACGGGGTTTTCACCGCCAAGGGCGTGGCGTATATCGAATGAGATCCCGAAATATATGTTGTCATGGACTCCGACATATCCCTTAAACTCGAGCCCCCCCTGGTCATAAAGAAAAACATCCAGGGAATATGAAGCGCGATCGACAGTGTACGCGGTTGGCATATTTACGACAGTTGTTGCGGTTGATTGCAGGTGCTCAATCTGCGATTTGCTTTCGTCCGGCCTTTCACGCTCCTGTGCCGCGGCAAGGGTATAGAAAAACAGGCAGCAAAGTATTACGAAAATTCGATATTTCATGGCAATCCCGGTCATACAAGTATGGTCCAATTAATTATCGGAATGTCAGGGCAAATCATTGAAATAATAAGGGGCATTGCAGAATCGCAACGGGCTGGCGTATCAATGCATCATCTCTTCCTGTTCGCCTTTTTGACGTCCTCTTCCTCCTGGCGCTTGTTTTCTTTCTTGAGTTTCTGTATCTCTTCAAGGTCGCGTATTTTCTTGTCAATACTCTTATAATAGGGGTTGAAATCCTTGGTGGTATTGAATTCCTTGAGGGCGCCTTCGATATCATCACCGACATACGCCTTGATGCCCCTTTTGTAATGATCCTCCGCGGTGGATCCATCATCAATTGTTATGACCTTGGGGATCAGCTTGAACGCAACATTGAATGAATAAGTCGGATTGAAGTTCCCCGCGTCGGCAAAGGACGCGTCTATGGTAAACGAAACGTTTTTTATGACATAGTTGAATCCGAGTCCCACCGTGTAGGTCCCCACGTCGTTGAAGCGCCACCCGCCCCTCAGGTATAACAGCTCCAGGTAGGAAAGCTCCAGGCCGATATTGACCCGGAAGCTCTCATTGAACCCATGCGTAAAATCAATAAGGTCGTTCGCCTCTATACAGTTTTCCATCAGATCGACATTCAGCCCGAGCCAGTTAAGCGGCTTGTACGAAATGCCCAGCCGGATGAGACGCGGCAGGGGACTGTCCATAACCTTTGTCCCGAGATTGAGCACTGACAGCCCAATGTGAAAATTCCGAATGGGAGCTTCGAAGGGCGTCCACATTCTCATGCCTTTCAGTATGCCGAAATCCATTGCAAAAGAGTGGACGAGCTTAGTGTCGAACTTCTGGTAAATGTATTTTGCCGACGCGCCAAGGTAGAAATAATCAAAATCATAGCCGTATCCCACGGTGAGACAACCATTGTAAAACTGAACATCACCGATATCAAGTCCGTTGATGTCGATTCTGTCAAATGAGGGAGTCCAGAAGACGGTGTTGGCGACCCCGATGTTTCCGTCCTTTATTGGATACGCAAAAGTAATGTTTTCCAGTCGAGATTCCATTATCAGCTCATGATGGAACAGGCCGAGCTGCGGATATTTCAGAGACCCGAGACTGGCGGGATTGAAGTAAAGGGCGTTGAGATCGTCTGATTGTGCCGTGAAAGCCTCTCCCATAGCCAGGGCCCGGCTGCCGGTAGCATATTCAAGGAAGGCGGCGCCGGATATTCCTACCGTTCCTTCGGCAAACAGCCATGACCCGCAGAGCATCGTCCCGATGATGCAGATAAATGTTGCGAGATGACGATGTTTCATGATTGCATATGATCTATTCAACTACTGTCTCAGAACGTGACACGGACCACAATCGCCCGGTATCCTGCATGCGTGTGATTGAATATATTCATAATAACATAAACAAACCATCAATTGTTTATGATTATTTTTTGAATTACATCATGCGCATCGACATACTCTGCTGCGCGAAATTCACTGATAATAAATGAGTTGTTGTATAATGCATTGAACTCTTCAAAGATCTGGTTGATGGTTTTCACATATTGTTTTTCAGTGAGGATAATCAGGCTGTCTTTCAAAACATTTATTATCACTGAATCGGATACAAGTTTATTGTTTAGCTTTGATATAATGTATTTCATCATATACTGCATGTTCGCGCCGGATGTTTTTTGCACATGAAGGCTGATGCCGATCCTGTCTTTTTTTAACAAAAACAGCGTGAAAAAATATTCGAGAATATCGAACGTTAATGCAAGCTCGTCAAATCGTTCGAGAGAAAAAACAAATGACCGGTTGTCATTCAGAAGAAAGAGAGGAAGGGCAAGACGCTCGCGCGCGAGTCGTGCAATATCGCCCGGTACCATCGGCACACCCCCCTCCTGGAACACAATCATGAGCAGTGCCGAGGGAAGGAAAGAAGATATATTTGCCGTATCTTTTTCCGTAAGCTCTTTCACTACTTCTTCGACAATATAGTTGACCATGATAAAATAAACAGACCTGCCCTCCCCGTCATCCGGCATCGCGAAGATCTTCTCCATGTAATTATCATCACGAAGAGAGACCGAATCGATGAGTACTCCGTCGCGCGCGGTGAGGATCTTCCGGAAAAGACCGTCTTTAAGGCTGATTACGATATTATCAACATCATACCCTTCGAGGTCATGAATTTTTGGAATATATCCCTTGGCGGACATGTCATATGAAAGCAAAGCGAACCGGGAAAATGCAAGATGCCGCATCATTCCCGTGAAATGAAAGGCAATGGTTCTTTTTGTATCCACCCGGGAAGCTTCATCGATCTCCGTAAACGGATCTAAGGATATGTTCATTTCAAGGTTGTCATGTATGTTCCGGGCTTTATAGTAAAGCCGGTAGAGATTAAGCTGGAGTTCTTCGGCTGACAGCTCATCCGGATTTGTATCCGCCGATAATTCCGCCTGGCCCGATGACGGTTCGTTGACCCGTATTTTATCAACAAGCCGTCGAAGCTCCGGGTTGAATGTCCGCTCTCGAAGGATATTAAGCTGTTTCCTTGTATCTTCCTCGAAAGAAACAGCCTCCGCAACAGGCTCGCGAGACAGGAAAGAATCCGGCTCGGGGATCCTGTCCGGTTGATTAACCACCTGGGGCTCTTCCGCGTCCTTGTTATGTCGTATTGGATCGTGCATCAGGAGACCTGTTCAGTATGAAAGCTCGAGCATCCGGTCCAGTGCGATACGTGCCCTTTTACGGATGCCACCATCAACATAAACCGCCGTTTCTTCTCTCTGCAGTGCAGTATATAATTTTTCTAAATTGATTTTTTTCATGTTCGGGCAGATGAAGTCATTCGAAGCCGGGAAATACTCTATGTGAGGCGCAACGCTTTTCAGCTTGTGTATCATGCCGATCTCGGTGCCGACGATTATCTTTTTCCTTTCGGTTTTCTTTACAAAAGACACCATCTGGCCTGTAGAAAATACCTCGTCAGCCATATCGATCACTTCCGGCCGGCATTCAGGATGAACCATCAACAGGGCATCGGGATGTTTGGCCCGTACGGCCTCCACGTCGCGGACGGTAAACTTCTCATGGGTGGGGCAAAACCCCCTCCAGAGAATGATCTTCTTTTTAGTGAAGCGCTGGACGTAGCTGCCCAGGTTTTTATCCGGCAAAAAAATGATTTCGTCCGCCTTGACCCTCTCAACAATTTTAACTGCGTTTGAAGATGTACATATGACATCTGAAGCAGCTTTTACGGCAGCTGAGGAATTGATGTACGTTATTACCATCGCGGCAGGGTGCTCTGCGCGAAGGCGTGTTACATCCTCTGCCCCGACCATGTCAGCCATCGGGCAGCCGGCGGTAGGATCTGGAATTATGACCTTTTTCCTTGGTGAGAGTATAGACGCGGATTCTGCCATGAAATGCACGCCGCAGAACACAATCATTGATGCGTCATTATTTGCTGCGATCTGAGACAGCTCGAGTGAATCGCCGCTAACATCGGCAATATCCTGAATTTCAGGTATCTGGTAATTATGGGCCAGGATAATCGCCCTTTTATCATGTGCCAGCTCTTTGATTTTTTTATCCAAATCCATGTAACCTTCAATCCGGCTTAATTCATATATACCGGCATTATCACCGTATAGAGATTCCCCCCGCGTCTCCGGCGGGGGGAAGAACAATTGCAATTATATATGGTTATTATATATTCTCTGAACTGGTCAAATTATCAAGATAAAAATGATAGTATTCAATAATTTTTTGAAAAAATAATTGACACTCAGCCGCATCATTATCAACTTACCTAATTATTTTATTCCCCTGTAGCTCAGTTGGTAGAGCAAGTGGCTGTTAACCACTGGGTCGTAGGTTCGAGTCCTACCGGGGGAGCAGGATAGGACGTTTTCGAACTCTCGAGAACGTCCTTTTTGTTTTTATGGGGTCGCTTTACTGAGGTGGTAAGCGCTATATCATCATCGGCAATTCGTATTCCTGGTTGTTTGACTGCTTGCTCATTAAAAACATATATAGAATCTTTCATTGATGCCGGGAATGATTCCAGCATCAGCGATGAGGTTAACAAAAAGAGTACCGTTTTTCCTGGACTGACGAATGGTTTCATCATAAAGAATAACACCGCTGATAAACTCACCCAACCCTGCTGTGGTCACAATCAACTCCCGATAGGCGCGCCGCGCCTCCTCGGTCTGGGGAATCCCCAGCCTGGCAAATCGTTTATTGCAGGTTGGATTACTTTCATCCATCGCCAGCAGGCCTTTGTCGCCGACGACCAGCATCCCCGCAGTGTCTATAAGCATTTGATTATTCATTTGGGGTTGTTCCATTTCCAGCTCCGGATTTCCGGTATATTCCGTCACATGAATCGTTGTACGGTTGATATTCGATTTTAAAACTATTCCATAACCGCCCCCGGACACTGCTCAGGCTCGGCTTCGAGCTTTTCACGTACGTGCGCCAGCTGCGCATTGATCCTCGCTCTGTCATGTGCGGACTCGAGGGTGCGCTCGGCCAGCTCGGCGATCCATTGCACCTGTTCGCGAAGCGCCAGCCTGCGTTGCGGGCTGGTCGCCAAACCGGCAAGGGTTTGAAAAGCATTGAGCATCCGCGATAAGATTGCGACATCACCTTTGGCGCTGTTACGAATCTGGTCGAACGATTCAACCAGTAAGCTTTCAAAGCTCGGGCCTTTGGCGATCACTCGCAATTCCCCTTTCTCGTAGCGACGCGTTGAGGGAATTTTCTTAAAACTCAATCGCGACAAAATCGTCGTCAAATAATCCACGCACATCACGGCCGTCGTGTTGTCGTTGACGCCGGGGGAAAGCGCCCTCAACGCCACATCCACGATCTGTCTGATACCGAAGGCCGCATCCTGTTCCACCGTACGGTGGCTATTGATACTGAAAGTCGCCTGCAGGGCGGCAATCGTCTCCTGATCCGGCGGATCTTCCAGGGCGAGTGAGGCCAGAGCTGTATTCTGGATAACGAACTCGCCGATGGCATGCTCCATCAACACTATGGTTTTCCTTTCCCGCGCCAGGCGCATGAGCGCCGCGTTATCCACGCTCTGGATATAGCCGCTCTCCCTGGCCGGAACAATCTGCCAATTTCGCTCGACTCGTGGGGCCTGGTCATCATAGTCTTCGCCCGAACCCTGCCCGAGTTTTTCCGGAAACAGCCTGTCAATGGCCGCGATGGTTTCCTGCGCGACCGCTGCGATGATGCTGGAAGCCTGGATCGAAGCGGCGATGTGATGAATGAAGAATATGAGGGTGCCGACACCTCCGAGTGCCAGCACGAAACCGAAGAACACCGCCAGGTTTGGAACAAATGCACCCTCGTCGCCGCTGCGAATGGTGCGCAACACGATCAGGCTATAAGTGAAGATGCCGGCGAAGATCCCGAGCACGACCTGCGTGACGCGGCTGCGCATGAAGTTGCGCAGGATGCGAGAAGTGTATTGGCTCGAAGCCAGCGCCAGCACCACCAGGATCATGGAGAACGTGACGCCCACCACGGTCATCATCGAACCGGCAATCGTAGACATCATCCCGCGCGCGCCGTCCGCCCCGGCCCCAAACAAGCGCGGCCACCGGGCCAGCCATCGGTCGCTCCCGGCGGAATCTGCTTCGATCAACGCCACCGCGAAGGCAATGCTGACCACGACAATCAGCGAAGGCACAAACCAAAAGCTTGACCGCACTTCCTGCCACCAATGGTGTAGTTTCGTTAGCATCTGTGAGTTCACCGTAGCTCAGCCTCCCGAATCGTCCTGGATGGTTCAACCGCGAGCGAAACGGGCCAGCCAATCTGATCAGGCAGTTGTCTCCGGCTCGCTGCTTTTAGCTTTCGGCTCAACGTCAGCCGGCGTCCCGCCGGAAAACTCCATCTCTTCCAGTAAACTTTTCAAAACAATATTGTCCGTCGCTCCTGAAATCTCGCGGACAGGAACATGCACCGTTTGTGATCTGAACCACGGTCGCTTCAGTTTCAGGTCGTCCAGTGTTTCTCGGTTGAGCTTTACTTCCAAGCTCTGCAACTGCCACGTAACGACGTCGACAAACATATCAGTGATGACGCCGAT
>JBGTBN010000041.1:0-59210 GCA_041749375.1 Spirochaetota bacterium | reverse complement strand
GCCTCATCGCGTCCGGCCTCCTCCGCCGATGGCGCACGAGCCTCCTGTCCCGGGGTCGGTCCGCCACGGCCTGCCCTGCAGGGTATTGTTCAAGAGGTTCGCGAAGCGCATCATGCGGACAAGCTTCAGGATGCGGGCGCGCTCCTTTTCCGGGTAGTACGCCCGGAAATCGTCCATGTAGTCGGATTCAGGCTCACTCCCGCCGAGCAGGATCCACTCCTGCGCATATTTTAGCGCGAGCCATTCACGGTACTCGAAATCGTTCCTGTCGAGCGCCGTAAGCCTGTCGATCTCTTCCTCCGTAATCCCGAGCCTGCCGCCCACGGCGGCATGGAGCTTCATTCAGCTGAAGCAGTTGTTGGCCGCGGTGACGGTGAGCAGGATCTTCTCGCGGAATTTCGGGTCGGTCCGCGCCAGCGTTGCGAGGAGGTTCGGTCCGCGGAAGACGTCGACGGCGGTTTTTATGAAGCCCGTTAACGATTTGAATGTCCGCAATGCGATGGTATGTGCCATGGCGTAATGGTGTCCGGGAGGATGAAGATTGTCAAGGTTTTTAATGGCCGGTGCTCCCGTGCGGTGAGGGCGGACGGCTCATCCGCGCAGGCGTACAATGGTGACGCCGTCGCCTCCCTCCCCCGTGACCCCGGGCCGGTAATCCGCCGCGTACAGGCTCTGCGGAAGGCTAGTCCTGACCGCCTCTTTCATGGCGCCGGTGCCGTGCCCGTGGATCACGACCACGGTGCCGATGCCGCCCCGCACCATCCGGTCAAACTCCTGATCCATGGTCCGCAGTCCCTCTTCCACGCGCATGCCCCGGAGGTCAATCGTGTTGTAGCTCGTCTGGATTACGGATGGGATCGCACCGCCTTCGTCTTCGTCCCGGTCGATGTCAGGCCGCCGCTTCACGTGCTTCTGCTTCGGCGCCGCGGCCGGCCGCTGCGCCGGGACATACAGGTCGCCCAACGGGAAGGTCGACCTGATGGAGCTGCCGAGAAGGACGGTCGCCTGTTTCCGCTGCAGGTCGATGGACTCGAGCGCGCCCTCTTTTTCAAGGGAGAGTATGAGCACCCTGTCGCCGGGCCGCGCCTCTTCCGGGTCCATGGGCCGGTACTTCCCGGCGTAGAGCTTGCCCCGGTCCTTGATAAGCTTCGTGTGAATGGAGGTTTCCAGGTCGTTCAGTTCCCGGTTCACGACCCCGGCCTCCTTCATGTTCATCCGCTGGAGCGCCGTGATCCTGTCGGAGACGCGCCTGCGGTGCTCGCGGAGCTCCCTGATGAAATCGATTCCCTCTTTCTGCTTGATCTCCTGCGCGCGTTTTTCCAGGCGCGTCATGAGCTCTTCGTTCTCCCGCTTCTCCCGCTCGAGCCCTTTCGACATCCCGTCAAGACGTCCCCGCTCCTCCGCGATCTCCTGCTCGTACCGCTGAATCTTCTCGACCAGCGCCTCCATGCTCAGCTCCCTGCTGTCAAGGAGCGTCGAGGCCCGCGCCGTTATCGTTTCCGGGAGCCCGTAATTTGACGCGATCTCGATCGCGTAGCTCACGCCCGGCAGCCCGGTCATGAGCCGGTAGGTGGGCCGCAGCGTCGTCAGGTCAAAGGATACGGACGCGTTCTGGAAGCGGCCGTCGACCGCGGGAAGCTCCTTCAGCTCCGAGTAGTGGGTGGTGGCCACGATGATGCTCCCGGTCTCGATGAGCGACTCTAGGATGGCCTGGGCCAGCGCCGCGCCCTGGCGCGGGTTGGTCCCGACGATGATCTCGTCGATGATCACCAGTGTCCTCTCGTCCGCACCGGCGAGCATTTCGTTGATGATCATGATCTGGCCGGAGAAGGTGGAGAGCGACTGGGAGAGGCTTTGGTCGTCGCCGATGTCCGCGAGAATCTTCGTGAACACGCCGATTCGCGAGTCAGGGCCGGCCGGGAGGTGGAGCCCGTACATGGCCATGAGCACGCAGAGGCCGATCGTTTTCAGGAGCACGGTCTTCCCGCCGGTGTTCGCGCCGGAGACGATGAGGCAGCGGTGGGTAGTGCCGAGATCGATGTCGTTGCTCACGACCGTATCCGGCGACATCAGGTAGAGCAGGGGATGGCGCGCCCGGTGCAGCCTGATGACCGGGCCATCGGTTATCTCCGGCTCGGCGCCCTTCAGGTCGATGCTGAGCCTGGCAGCAGCCGCGATGAAATCAAGCCCGGCGATCAGGTCCAGGTTGCCTGCGAGCCGGCCGGCGTTCTCGGACACCTTCGCGGAAAGCATCCTGAGGATCCTGGCCGTTTCCGCCTGCAGCTCTTTTTCGAGGGTGAGGGCGCGGTTGTTGAGCGGCGTGATCTCGTTCGGCTCGATATAGTAAGTGGCTCCGCTCGCGGAAATGTCGTGCACGGTCCCCCCGACCCGCTCCTTCATGTTCGCCTTTACCAGTATGACGTAGCGGTCGTTCCTGGTGGTGAATATCTTTTCCTGTAAAATGGATTCCATAGACGGGGAGTGGATAATCCTGCCGATGGCACGCTCCATCTCCTGCCTGGCGTTAAAAAGTTCGTTCCTGATCCGCTTCAGCTCCGGGTAGGTGGCGTCATTGAGCTCGTTTTTCTCGGTGATCGAGGAGGCCAGCAGGCCGCCGATATCCTCAAGCCGGTCCATGCGGGCGTGCGCGTCTGCGAGCGTGGGATAGTCGTCCCGGTAGCTCTGCAGGTAACGGGCTATCAATCCCGACGATACGGTGAAGGACTTGATGAGCGCGAGGTCCTCGATCTTCAGTATGCCGCCTTTTTCCGCCAGGGCCAGGAGCGGCCCGATGTCGGATGCGCCGGAGAAGTCCGGCGGCGCGTGCTCGAGCGTAATCTCCTTAAGCTCGGTTATCTCCCTCATCCTGGTCCTGGCCCCGGACGGATCGAGGGGCGCAATCTCATCGACGAGCCCGGCACCCATGGGCGTGCCGCACCGCTTCCGGAGCTCCTGCCGGACCGCGGGCCATTCGAGAATCTCAAGGACTCGCTGTGGGATCGGATCATTCATGGCGCACATATCACACCGCGTCGCAATGGCCGCAATGCCACCGTACTGTTTTGTTCGAACGCGTCAAAGTCAAGAAATAATTAACCGGTGATAATCCGACGTAATCAGGTCCGGCCCCTTTATGGGAATATATTTTTTTTCATAATATGGCTGATTTAATGATAATCAAGGGCAAAATATTCAATTTCATGATAAAATTCCATTAATTACTTGATATCTTTTTACAAAAAAATATTTTTGGATACTCAAATAATGGATCAGATGGATTTCCTCGCCGGTAATCGGCGGATGGGGAAACCGTAACTGATACAGCAGTCAATTTGTTTGTGATTCAGTTGAACGTTCAGGAGTCGAGATTGGACACCAATGATTCTCACCGGCCATGGGGTTTTTATGAAAACCTCGTTGACGCTACCAATCACAAAGTCAAGCGGATCACGGTGTATCCCGGCAAGCGGCTGAGCCTGCAGAGCCACGAGAGAAGGGCCGAGCACTGGTTCATTATCGAGGGTGATGCCGTGTTTACGCGCAACCGGGAAGAGCTCCGCCTCAAGCCGGGACAGGCCGTCGACATCGCGCACCGTGACCTGCACCGTATCCAGAACGCGGGCGATACGAATCTCGTATTCATAGAGATCCAGACGGGCGATTATTTCGGGGAAGACGACATCAAGCGGTACGAAGATGATTTCGGGCGCGCCTGAAACAGCCCGCACATACAGAAGTCTGTAACTTTGTAATAAAAGAAATCACACACATACTGGCTGCCTCTCCGGTGCGTTAACTGCGTAAAAAAGACAGAATGGATTTTTCCAGTATGCGATTGGGCCACGGCCCGGTGAAGACTTGTCAAACAGGAGTGTTTCATGATAACCGTTCAAGGAATAACCAAGCAGTTCGGAGACATCACTGCGGTTAATAATATCTCGTTCAGCATAAAAGAGGGAGAGATCACCGGTCTCCTGGGCCCCAACGGGGCCGGCAAGACCACCACCCTGAGGATGCTGACCTGCTACCTGAAGCCCGACAGCGGATCGATCACAATCGGGAACTACAACGTCAATGACGATTCGGTGGATGTGCGCAGGATCATCGGGTACCTGCCCGAGTCCGCACCCGTCTACAATGATATGCTCGTGTATGATTACCTTTCGTTCATTGCGGAAGTGCGGGGGATCGAGGACGAGAAGCGCATCGAGGAGATCGGGGCCCTGTGCGGCATCAATGACGTCATGCACCAGGGCATCGGCGAGCTGTCGAAGGGATACAGGCAGCGCGTCGGGCTGGCCCAGTCGATGATACACGATCCGGAGATCCTCATACTGGACGAGCCGACGAGCGGGCTTGACCCGAACCAGATCATCGAGATCCGGAACCTCATCAGGGAGATCGGGAAGAAGAAGACGATCATACTCTCGACCCACATACTCCCGGAAGTGGAGGCCACCTGCGACAGGGTCATCATCATCGACAAGGGCTCCATCGTGGCGGATGACCGCACCGAGATTTTACAGTCGGCGGCCGGCGGCGAGAGCCGCGTCACGGTCAGGATAACCGGCGCCGATTTCGCGCAACTCAAGGGCGAGCTCCTGAGGCTGCCGGGGGTAACGCGGGTGGACGAGCTGGAAGACGATGCCCTGGTTGCCGCGCAGGTGACGGCCGGCGGCACGGCCGATGTCAGGCCGGAGATATTCAGGATGGTAAGCGGCAGGAATTGGGTTCTCTACGAAATGATGCAGGAGCAGAGAAGCCTCGAGCGCGTATTCAGGGACCTTACAGCGGGAGGCGCGAAATAATCATGAAACGGATCAATATTAAAGACATGCAACTGAAGGAAAAATGGGATACCGTCGTGCGCCTGGCGCGCCGCCACAGCCGCGAGCCGCTGGCGATCATGAAAAAGGAGTTGATGAGCTTTTTCTACACCCCGATCGCGTACATCGTCATCACCGCGTTCCTGGTCGTGACCGGCTTTTTCTTTTTCAAGGATTTCTTCTATTTTAACCAGGCGGAGATGCGGGGCTTCTTCCAGTTCCTCCCGCTCGTGCTGACCCTGGTGGTGCCCGCCATAACGATGCGGCTGTTCGCCGAGGAGATGCACACCGGTACCATCGAGATCATGATGACCCTGCCGGTCAGAACGATCGACGCGGTGGCGGGCAAGTTCCTGGCGGCGACGCTGTTCGTGACGATGATGATGGTACCCACGCTGGCGTACCTTGTCACCATCCTGATCGTCGGCTCCCCCGACCCGGGGCCGATCATCGGCGGCTATGTCGGCTCGATCCTCCTGGCCGGGACCTATTCCGCCGTCGGCATTCTCTCGTCATCCCTCAGCCGGAACCAGATCATCGCCTTCATCGGCGGGCTGGTGGCCTGCTTTTTCCTCTGGCTGGTGGACAAGATCACCATGTTCCTGCCTGCAGGGCTCCGGTTCCTCGAGTACCTGGGCACCGATTACCATTTCAGGAACGTTTCCAGGGGAATAATCGATTCACGCGATATTATATATTTTCTGTCCATTATCGTCATAGCGCTCCTCGTGACCGCCAAAATTCTTGATGACCGGAGATAGGGACCCATGAAATTCCAGGATATAACGAAAGCAGTCAAGGGTTGGACCGGCGCGGCATCTTCGAAAATCCGGTCGATGGGAAATCTCTCCGGCGCGGAAAACAGGAAAAATCTGCAGCTGCTCCTCAACATCGTGATAATCGTGCTGATCAACGTGGTCGGCCTGACAATGAATTTCCGCTGCGATCTCACGCGGAACAACACCTATTCCCTTTCGGACAAGAGCCGCGAGATCGTCTCGAACCTGAAGGAGAATCTGAAGATCAAGGTCCTCTTCTCGAAGGACATGCCCGCGCAGCACACGGCCATACTCCGGTACGTGAAGGACCTCCTTGAAGAATACGATTATTACGCGAACGAGTATTTCAGCTACGAGATTATCGGCGAGACGGACCTGGAGAAGGCGGCGGCGGATTACGGCATCCGGCCGGTCCAGAGCCAGGAGCTTGACAAGGACCAGGTGAAAATGAGGCGCACCTACATGGGCCTGATCATCCAGCAGTCGGACGTTGTCGAGAAGATCGAGGCGATCACCGAGCCGACGGGCCTCGAGTACAGCATCACCTCCCGTATCGAGAAAATGTCGAGCAAGATAGACGGCCTGCTGCGGCTCAGGGAGCCGATCAAGGTCATGCTCTTCATGGACGGCACGCTGGCCGCGCTCCCGATTGACGGTATCGACACCCTGAAGGAGAAGGTCGCGTCAGCGGTCGAAAAGTGCAACGCGGGCAATTATGACAAGCTCCGGTTCGAGTTTGTCGATCCCGCGGTCGACAGGGACGCTTCCGTTACGGCCGACCGCTTCGGTGTCCCCCGGCTCAAATGGAAAGCGGGCCAGGACCGGTTCGGCAAATTCATCCCCGCAGGGGATGCCTCCTTCGGCATCGTGCTGAAGCTCGATACCAGGGTCGAGTCCCTCGACATTTCCATCGCGCCCACGATCACGGGTAGGAACGTCATCGCCGGGCTCGACCAGCTCGAGGACCGCATCAACGACGCGGTGGGCGCGATGGTGAGCGCAAACCCGCGCATCGGCTATATTACCGGCCACGGCGAGGTCGAGCTGAACGACCAGCAGTCTCCCCAGGGCGGCGCCATTTTACGGCAGGTCCTCTCCGACGTGTACGAGGTCCAGGATATTGATCTTGCCGCGGGCGACATCCCCGCCGATCTCGGCCTCCTGATCATCAATGGTCCGCGCAAGGCGTACACGGACAGCGAAGTCTTCAAGATCGACCAGTTTTTAATGAAGGGCAAGGCGGCCCTGTTTTTCCTGGATTCATTCAATGAAATAAACCTGGGGCAGCAGAACCCGATGATGCAGCAGCCGGTCGTGGTGCCGGTGGACACGGGGCTGGACGGGCTCCTCAGGGCGTACGGCGTCGTGGTCAACAAGAACATCGTCCTCGATTCCAGCTGCGCCAGGGGGAACGTGAACGGCGCCATCAAGGAGTTCTACCATGTCCCGATCATACGGAAGCACGGGTTCGACCGGGATAGCGTCATCTCGAAATACCTGAAGGGGCTTGCGATGATCAAGGTCTCGTCCGTCGATATCGAGGAGGCGACGGCGAAGCGTCTCAAGCTTTCCCGGGCCACGCTCGTCTCGTCTTCTGACGAGAGCTGGCAGATGACCGGGCAGATCAACCTGAACCCGTTCTACATGATGCCGCCCGAGAACAGGGATGATATGTCCCGGTACGGCCTGGCCGTGCTTGTGGCGGGCAAGTTCGACAGCTTCTACAAGGGGCGGGCCGTGCCCGGGCCGGCAGCCGGGGAGAAGAAGCAGGCCCCGGAGACCATAACCGTACAGAAGCTCGAAAAAACGGTGCAGAGCGGCACCACGAAGATCATCGTCGTCGGCTCGTCCGAGATAACCCGCTCCTATTTTCTCATGAACGCGAAGAGGATTATTTCGAGCGCCCTGTCGGACCCGAACGACCAGGACAAGATCTTCGCCAACGGCTTCTTCATACACAGCATGGTCGATTATCTCCTGGGTAACGTGTACATACCGGAAATGAGCAGCAAGAGCCTGGATTACAACCCGCTTGACGTGTCGAGCGACGGCACAAAGATAGCTCTGAAGACCGTGAACATCGCCGGCGTGCCGCTCCTGGTCATACTGGCCGGGCTGCTCATATGGAAGAGACGGTCGCGGCGCAAAAAGTCGATCCAGGAGCGGTTTGCGCGGGAGGTGCGTCATGAGTAAGAGGATAGGGATCAGCATCGGGATCATCGCGGTCCTGCTCCTGTACGTCGTCATCGCGAACATCAGTCGCTCGCCGGACGTGCCGGACCTTTCGCTGCCGGACGGCGCGATTGACGAGATACTTATAACGCGGAGCGTCGGGACGATCAGGATATTCAAGAAGGAAGGGAAGTGGGTGGTCAGCGACGAGGCGTATCCCGCCGACGCGAAGATAATCGGCGAGCTCGAAAAGCGCTTCCGCGAGATCAGGCTTTCCGACCTCATTTCCTCCAAGGGGTATTACGCGCGGTACGACCTGACGCCGGACAAATACACCGAGGTCATATTTAAAAAAGGCGATAAGGCCATACAGGATTTCAAGATAGGCAAGAAGAGCTCCACGAGCCAGCATACATTCGTTAAGATCGACAACCGGCCGGAGATATACCTGTCGGAGGGCACCTTCGATATCGTTATTAACAGGACGCAGGACGATTTCCGGGACCGGGAGGTGCTCAAGATCGGTCCCGGTGACGTTACCGCCTTTTCCGTGAATTACCTGGGAAGGGAGTTTGTCTTTACGAAGGAGGCCGCGCAGAAACCGGGCGAGAAAGACGCGAAGAAGGCGGCACGGAAGCCCGTCGGCGAGCGGTGGGTCTGCAGCGCGTTTCCAGACGTTGCGCTTGACGCGGGCAGGATCAATTCGCTCCTCCAGGGGCTTGACCCGCTCAGGGCGACCTCGTTCCCGGACATAAAGAAAGAGATCCTCCCGCAGCGTCTGTGCATGCTCCAGATAAAAGCATTAAATAAGGAAATCATCCTGACGCTATTCAAAAAGGACGATCAGTACATAGCGACGACATCCGAGAACCCCTACGTGTACGGCGTCGACAAGTGGAGCGTGGAGAAATTTCTCCTGACCGGACTTGATACGGTAAAAGTCGAGGCCGGGAAATAGCCGGAAGGGCCTGCGCCGCTTCCGGCGCCGGCCCTAATAGTATTGACAAATAATACATTTACGATATGATGCAGTTACGGCCCCTCTGCCGCGTATTATCGCGCAGCAGTGTGATTGGCCACGAACACTCTGCGGGTGGTAATTGATGGACGAAACAAATAATACAAACGGGAAACATGCGGACGATCCCGGTGAAACCAATCAGCTGATAGTCGCCAAGGATATCCTCCCGGAGATTGTCAATATCATACCGATCTCGCACCGGCCGATATTTCCCGGCATGATGATCCCGATCGTCCTGACCGGTGATTTCATGATCGATACCGCGAACAAGATCCTTGAGTCGGAAAACAAGATCGGCGGTGTCGTCCTTGCAAGGGAGCAGCGCGACGGCGTCCCGCGTACAGAGGACCTCTATACCGTTGGTGTCGCCGTCAAGGTGCTCAGGGTCACCCCGATCGACGAGAAAACGATACAGATGATGATCAACGCGCTGGGCCGGTTCACGCAGAAGAAGGTGGTCCAGGAATCGCCGGTGATCCAGTGGCAGGTAGAGCACTATTCCGAGGATGAGCAGGCAGGCTCGGAGGTCATGAAGGCCTACTCCAAGGCGATCATCTCCTCGGTGAAGGAGCTGATCAAGTCGAACTCCCTCTTCCAGGAGGAGCTGAAGCTCTTCCTGAACCGCTTCACAATCGAGGACCCGGGCAAGCTCGCCGATTTCGTCGCCTCGATGACCTCCGCGGACTCCGCCGAGGTGCAGGACATCCTCGAAACCTTCGACGTGCGCAAGCGTGTTGAGAAGGTCCTCGTGCTCATGAAAAAGGAGATCGAGCTTTCCAAGCTCCAGGACAAGATAACCAAGCAGATCGAGCAGCGCATCTCGAAACAACAGAAGGAGTTCTTCCTCCGCGAGCAGCTCAAGGAGATCAAGAAGGAGCTCGGCCTGGAGAAGGACGAGAAGACGACGGAGCTGGAGCAATTCGAGGAGCGTCTCAAGAAGCGCACCCTCACCGAGGAGGCTGCCAAGAAGGTGGACGAGGAGATGAACAAGCTCAAGCTCCTGGAGCCGCACTCGGCAGAGTACGGGGTCGCGCGAAACTACCTTGACTGGATCACCACGCTCCCCTGGGGAGTGTTCTCGACAGACAACTACGACATCAAGAAGGCAAAGAAGATCCTTGACCGGGACCACTACGGGCTCGACGACATCAAGGACCGCATCCTCGAATTCATCAGCACGGGCAAGATGAAGGGGAGCATCACCGGCTCTATCATATGCTTCATCGGCCCTCCCGGGGTCGGCAAGACCTCGATCGGGAAGTCCGTGGCCGAGGCTCTTAACCGGAAGTTCTACCGCTTCTCACTGGGCGGAATGCGTGACGAGGCCGAGATCAAGGGGCACCGCCGCACCTATATCGGCGCAATGCCCGGGAAGATCATCCAGAGCCTGAAGACCGTCGGTGTGGCCAACCCGGTCATCATGCTGGACGAGATCGACAAGATCGGCGCGAGTTTCCAGGGCGACCCCGCGTCGGCCCTGCTCGAAGTACTGGACCCGGAGCAGAACTCGAACTTCCTGGACCACTACATCGACCTCAGGTTCGACCTTTCGAACATCCTGTTTATCGCGACGGCGAACCAGGTGGACACGATCCCGAGCCCGCTCCTGGACCGCATGGAGGTCATGAAGCTCTCCGGCTACATCCTCGAGGAGAAGGTACAGATCGCAAAGCGCTACCTGATCCCCAAGCAGGTGCGCGAGCACGGCCTGCAGAAGGGCGACGTCGATATCGACAAGAATGGCCTGAGCATGATCATCAACGGGTACGCGCGCGAGGCGGGCGTACGGAGCCTGGAGAACAACATCAAGAGGATCATGCGGAAGTCGACGCGGAGGTTCGCCGAGGGCGATAAGAAGAAGATCAAGGTCACCTCGAAGAACCTGCCCGATTTCCTGGGCAACCCGCGCTTCACCGACGAGTCGCCCTATGACAAGCGGATGGCCGGCGTGGTCATGGGCCTCGCCTGGACGAGCATGGGCGGCGCGACCCTCTACATCGAGGCGACCGCGGTGCAGGCCAGGGCCAAGGGCTTCAAGCAGACGGGACAGCTGGGCGACGTGATGAAGGAGTCGGCGGAGATCGCCTACACATACGTCAGCTCGCGCGTGCGGGACTACGGCATCGGGGAGAACTTCTTCAACGATAACATGATCCACCTCCACGTGCCGGCCGGCGCCACGCCCAAGGACGGCCCCTCGGCCGGCATCACCATGGCCACGGCGCTCTACTCCCTGGCAAAAAACAAACCGATCAAGCTACACATCGCCATGACCGGCGAGATCACCATCACCGGCAAGGTGCTTCCCATCGGCGGGGTGAAGGAGAAGACCATAGCCGCCAAGCGGATGGGGGTGAAGACCCTCCTCTTCCCCTTCGAGAACAAGAAGGACTACGAGGAGCTCCCCAAGTATATCGTGAAGGGTCTGAAGGTTCACTTTGTAAGTTATTTCGACGAGGTGCTGGAGATCGTCTTCTGAGGCGAGCCGGCTGTTACTCCGGCCGTGGTATGTCGCCCCAGCCCGTGGTCCGTCCGATACACTAACAGGATTATGACTATTATTCTATAACGAAATCCGGTTATCCGGAAGACCGTATCGTATCTGGAAGCAGGATATCCGGCAGGCAGTGCGAGATTTGTGCGCACAACCGGTATTAATGCCCGAAATAATGACGAACAGGGCAATCATGTACGTTTGATCTAACAGTTTCCTGAAAAACTCCATATGATATGGGCAGAGAATCGCGCGCTTGCTCGAATGGGTGCCCGGATTGTTATTGACTTTTAAAGACTTTACTATATACAAATTACTGTCAATAGTACCATTCCGGCAGAGAGGGTGCATGTGCGGATTGATGGGGCCCGTTACCTGTTCGCAGCCACCCGTCAATTTATTATGAATCCGCCTGTAACCCCCGGGTAAAGATCTTTTCCCATTTCCTGAAAAACTCCATGGATGGAGTCTTCAGGAAACTGTTGGTACGTGCCTGGAGGATGCCCATGAAAATCCCGTTGAAAACCATCGCCACATTGCTTGTATGCATCGGCCTGAATGTGTTCCCGTTATATGGTGCTGAAACAGACGAGCAGAACAAAACCGGTGATGACCGGCAGCAATCAGCGATACTAGGCCGTACAATGTATCCCTTCTCTCAAGAAGGAAACTTTGAGATCGGCGGTGCGGCCGGAATGCCCTCGGGTATTAACGCGCGATACTGGTTTGTGGACATATTCGGAATCGACTTCACCCTCGGATCGACGATCAGACGGGATTTTGTTTTCACCTTTGATTTCCTTTTCGAACATCTCACTCTCTTCAGGTCAAGCCGTCTGCATCTGAGGTTCTTTTACGGGGTAGGCGGGCTGGTCGGTTACGACTACCAGGATAAAGACTTTCAAAGCAACGTCAGGATCCCTGTCGGGTTATCCATTCCGTTTACGGAATATCCACTGACCATCTCTCTCTTCGCCGCACCCGCGCTTGTTATAACCCCGAAAATGGTCTTCGACGTCAACTGGGGTATCGCCGTGCGGTATAATTTCGGGGGGGCTTCGAAAATACGGGCCAGGGAACGATCATTGAAAATACGGCTCAATGATGCGCAGGAGGAATACAGCGCCCTCAAGGGTAAACTGGACACGACAAAAAACGAGTTGGACAGAACCACCGGGGAGCTTGACAAAACGAAAGGCGAGCTGGATAAAACGAAAGGTGACCTGGATTCGACCAGGGGGAGTTTAAAAGCGACAAAAGAAGAGCTCGGAAAATCATCAGGCGATCTCGCGAAAGCCCGGGGAGAGCTGGATGGGACGAAATCGGAGCTGGCCTCCATTAAAAACAACCTTGATACTACCATCGATGAGCTTTCCGACACGAAGGGGCGGTTGTCAGGTGCGAAGGACCAGCTGCTCGGGATGAAAAAGGAACTCGACAGCACCAAAACAGAGCTCGGTGTAGTCAAAAACCAGCTGGCAGATGCAAAAAAGAAAATCGATGCCAGGGAAGCCGAGCTGCTCGGCAAGCAGAAGGAGCTTGACAACGCCAGAATTACCATAAAAGAAAAACTGGCCGGAGAAGCCAGGGAAGAAGAAGAAAAGAAAATGGCGAAAAAGCAGGTGGAGCTCAACAAGGAGTTTGAAGTATTAAAAAAACAGAAAGAAACCTGGGAAAAAGAACATGCGGTACAAAAAAAGAAACGGGAGAAACAGACCGTCGAATGTACGGCCAGGCGGGGCATAATTAATGAAGACGGTTACTGCGATTGCAGGGAGCATGAGCAATGGAACTCGGACAGGAGCGCCTGCGTATGTGTCAGGGGGTATTCATTGAGCCGCGCAACTGACCGGTGCGAGCCCTGCAACCTTGTCAACATGTACGGTGCGTGCACCGATGCATGCAGGGCCGATGAAAAGATGGTCCGGAGCTGGAAAGGGCCGAACAAGTATGTATGCGTAAAAAAATGCTCAAAGAACAACGAGGTCTGGTCTGACCGCAAGAACACCTGCGTGTGCAGAGACGGTTATTCCAGGGACGAGAAAGGGGAATGTGTTCCGAGAAAATAAGAGGCAATCAGCCCGGCAAAGGAGTGTTTCATATGAATCGTGCCAACAGAAGCTGGATCGCGCTCGGCGTATCGGTCGCCGTGGCCATCATCATCATAGCCCTCCTGACCGTTTTTATCGGGGGCACGTTCTGGGGCGACATGCTGATAGGCGAAACATCTTCGCCGGTATTCCCGTTTTCACTCCAGAACCTCATGCACTTTTTATTCTTCATCGGCCTCGGACAATTGTGGATACGATGGCTCTGCACCTATGAAGAGAATGTATTCCTGACAAAGTCGGGCTTTCTTCCCGAAGACGACGGGGTGCTCCTTGAAAAAGACGAGGAGATTGAGACCATACGAATCAACGTGTCGAATGCGGCCGTGCGGGGTGAGGCGTTTCTTCCCGACCTTATAAACAACAGTATTCTCCAGTATTCAAAGTCCCACTCGATCAGCGATACCATTTCCGTGCTGAACAGCAATCTCGAGCTGAGCATTCACCGTCTCGATCTCAACTATTCGATCATCAGGTATCTCGTGTGGGCCATACCGACATTCGGTTTCATGGGGACCGTTATCGGAATCGCGTATGCCCTGGGCCGGATGGATATCAATAAATTCATGGGGGCCAGCGCAGAGAAGGTCGAGATATTCAGAAAAATAACGGCTGACCTCGGCTTTGCGTTCGGAACGACGATCGTCGCCCTTATACTGAGCGCGATACTGGTCTTGATCTGGAACGTCGTGCAGAGGGGGGAGGAGGACGTGCTGAACAAGGCGGGGAAGTACGTGCTGACGAATTTAATCAACAGGCTCCATGTTCTTAACAAACGGAACAGCCAATGAAGCGTCTGAACCGTGAAATAAATTCTTTCAGCATCTCCATGCTTGACACCATATCCGGCGCGCTTGGAGCCGTCGTGATACTGATGCTCATATTGCTGACGCAGAAAATCGGGGTGGAATCGATGACCTGCCAGGACGTCAAGTCGGAATTGATTACGGCATCGGATGAGCTTGTGAAAACGACCGGGGAGCTGGCGGAGACCAGGCAGGAGCTGCAAAAATACAAGTCGGAGCATCCGCAGACGATTGAAAAGATTTCATCAATAACGAAGATAATCGACTCAACGACCGATAAATTCACAACCGTCGTAAAAAAAATCGCGGAGATGAAAAAGGATCTGTTCAAGGGCTCCGATGATGCCAGTGAACTGATCGCATTCAGGATCCCCCATAAAATCGTGATGGTGATCGACCTGTCCGGGAGCATGGCCGCTGAGAACAATAAATACAAAGAGGACCGCCTGTCGCAGGTCAAGGCCGCACTTAAAATGTTCATCGCCGCGATGGACGAGCGTTACTGGATCGATATCGTCTATTTTCCCGCTTTCTCGGAAAACATCAACAAGGAGATATACCCGGGATTCGTGATAAAACCGGGGCTTGACAGGCGGTGCAGGGATTATGAATTACGTGATGAGGCTTATGATAATCCCGCATTGTCCTGCTACAAGTATGGATACTTTGAAGGTAAACTGGTTAATATTCTCTCTGAAAACGAAAAGCATACCTTTTACAAAAAGATCGCCTGCCTGCAGCCGTATCATGACACCCCGACTGAAGCGGCCCTGGAATTGGTTCTGACCAAGGACACGTACAAGGATGCCGCCGGAATTATTTTATTCAGCGACGGACAGCCCGATTCCATTAAGAAAAAAATACGCACAAAGGACGACCTGCTCAACATGATCAGGCGGATGAATAAGTCGGGAAAAAAGATTTTTACCGTTGGGGTCGGCACGGAGTTCAGAAACCAGGAGGATTCCGAGGCGGTTGATTTCCTGAGACAGCTGGCCGTGCAGAATAAGGGGTTTTATATTGGATTTTGATTAACTCCATGGTAACGCATAACCACGGGCGCAGGTTCTGAAATAATTTCAAATATTATTTCATGGTTCATCTCCACGTGCCGGCCGGCTCCATGCCCCGGAACGTCCCCCGGTCCGTGCCGGAGCCCCGGCGCCCATTCAAAACGTATAGATGATAGACTCGGTAAGGCCGTACCGGCTGTCCCACCGGTTCAGGTAATCGGCGTTGGTCACCTCGAGGTAACGGAGCACCTGGCAGCTGAATCCGAGTGCGAAGGTGACGCGGATCTTCTCGACGTAATACGCGAGCGACATGTTCGCGACGCCGCCCATCGCGTGGGAATGTCTCCTGCTGCTGATGGCCGGGTTGCCCGTCACCGTGCCGTAGAGATAGATGAACGAAATCGACGGCCTGAGAAAAAGGTTATCGACGAGGCGCACGTCGAAGGAGCCGCCCGCGCTGATGCCGGCATTGTGAATCGTTTCCTTCCCGGTCTGCGACGTGAGATAGCTGGAGTTCCGCTCCCTGAGCATTAATCCCTGGTAAAGCGGTCCGAATGAAAGCATGGCCCACTCCGCAGGGCGGTACGTTGCGAAAACCGATCCGCCGAAGTTAATTGTGTCGATCCTGTACCTGATGTATTCCGACGGAGCAAACGGGTTGGTCGTGAGCGACGCGACCATGACCGAGGAGTCGCGGTAGGCCCCCGCGCCCGCGGAGGCGGACAGGCCCCAGCCCTTCGTGAACCGGGCGTCACAGCTGATTCCGAAGAGCGGGGCCGGGTCGACATCGTAGGCGCGAGAGAGCTCCTCGAGCTTGATATAGGGACCGCCACGGTTGAGCAGTGCGTAGATGAGCATATCGCCGGCCTGGCTCACCGTCCCCCAGACCGGGTTCCACCACGCGTAATCGAGCGACATGCTTATGCTTACGTGCGCGCGGTCCTCGCGGCTCGTGGTCCCCGGTTCCGTATCATCGGCGGTACCGGGCGCGGGGCAGGCCGAGACGGCGATGATCAGGGCGGCTGTAATGTTCAGTATGCGTGCAGTCATTAGCGTGACACCATGTAAATAGAGTATAAGACCCCGTCGTTCATGTGATAGTAAAGGGTCTTGCCGTCCGCAGAGAGCGACGGCGCTTCCACGAAGCCGGTTATCGCGCCGATACGCGCCGGCTCGCCGAAGGGAGCATCTGTGGAAGCTCTCGTCGATACCAGTATCTCCGACGAGAGCGCGCACAGGTCAAGGCGCGTGAAGAAAATCTCCATCCCGTCAGCGCTGATCGACGGCGCGTACTCGAGGCAGCGCGAGGTGTTGACTGCAGCCATGACCGCGTCATTATCCGCGATCCTGTTGAAGTTATTGGCCGAAACAAATTCCGCGATTCCGATATCCGATCTGTCCGGGACCTCGCTGCCGGAAAAATGCGCGTTCACAAAGTAATAATTCTGGCCGTCTGGGCTTATCTCGCCATCCATGATGATCCAGCCCGGTTCGTTAATATAAAAGTCCCCGTCAAGATTGACAAGCCCGGACACCGTACCGGCTACGAAGGTCCCGGTATACACATTGCGGATCTCAACCGGCCAGTTCCGAACCGAGATGAAGTAAAATTTTCCGGTATTATCCATGCTCGCGACAGCATCGAGGTGGGGCGGCATGCCGTTTACGCCATTGATCTCACCGACGTAATTGAACGTAACATCGTCAGCCCCCTTTGCAGCGTAATAAAGCGAAGTGTCACCGCCTGAATTGAGACTGTTGAAGAAGAGGTAATTGCCGTCCCGGGTGATGAACGGCTCCATCGCATGGTCGGTGTACCCGGTTATGGTGACTTTTGTTGGCGCGGAAAAATCTATATTGACCGTTGCTGCGCTGCATGTGCCTGCGCACCTGAGCAGGGCCAGTACCGGGGCAGGATCGCCCTGCTCAAGCTTTTTCGAGCACCCGGACGATGCGGCCAGTGCGGCAGCCAGGGAACAGGCCAGGGCGAAGGAAGTTATCGCAAGCTTTTTTTTTGTCATACTAACTCTTATTCAATTTCTATCACACGGATGCAGCTATTGCCGCTGCCGACGCGATCCGTTAAATATACCTTGCCCGGAATGCGGCGGCAATAAAATTCATCATTTTTTTTAAGTCCATTAAATATTGCGCAGACCCTTCGGTTTCGCGCAAGAAATCTCTCCACCGGTGAACAGAGCGAAGCCCGGCTAGGAGATCAGACTGGATGCGTTCCGGATATAGAAATTCAATTGCCGACAATAGGCCTGTTTATACAGCCGGGGGTAACACTCGGCCCCTGCCCGGGTTACACCCGGGCAGGGGCCTTGCAGAATTCATATCATTACCGCGCAAGCGCGCGATACTGCTATTTGTTCCGCCCGTCGATTGTCCTCATGCGCTCGATAATGAGATCGGTCATGGGAGTCGTGGAAACGGGTTTTTTCGCTGCAGTTTTGACCGTTGTCGGTATGCCGGCTTTTTTGACTTTTTTTACTGCCGGTTTACGGATCTTGGCCGTGGTTTTTTTCTTAGCCGTGACTTTTTTCTTTGCCGCTACCTTCTTTTTAACTACTTTCGGTTTTGCAGCTGCTTTACGCTTCGGGGCTGCTTTTTTCTTCGGTTTGGCTTTTTTTACGGATTTCGCTTTTTTCATTTTAACTCTCCCCATTGGATTATATATTGTAAATCATTACATACATGGATCAATTACCGGTGTTTTGATTCACAAAAGGGGGTTAAACGTTCAAATAGGGCCCAAAACATACGAAAAAGTGATCATTAATCGGTTCGGGCCCATTGTAAACAATGGATATATTGGAACCGGCACCCGGGCTCTTCATGCCCCCTATAACATTGTAAGCCCTGGAAAGGTGCCTTGCTTTGCGACATTCGGGCGGAATAATACCGCCGCTTTGTGGAATATTAAAACAGCAGTTTGTAAAATTTCAAGAAAAAAATATATGAGCACGGACCAATCCGGAGGCCCCCAGCCTCAATGGTTGAAGAGCCTGTTGAGCAGCAGCTCAACCAGGATGAGAATCGAAAACAGAATGATTATGATGATAATCGCCTGCCTCATGACCCGTATTTCTTTTTCAGCGAGGCATGGAGCTCGTTGAAGTCCGCCTCGTCGGTCAGTCGGAATTTTTCCAGAATCTCTTCATGGCAATAATGATACTCATACTTGCCCGTCTCAATGCCGCAGAGCATGTTTGCCAGGTACACGGCGCGGACCACCGGTTCGTTTGCCTCGGCGGCGTTCAACGGATCATGGTGGTGGCGGATGGCATCAACAAGATAGTCGGGGAAATTCCATTTTTTTGCGACCAGACCGCCGATCGCCGAATGGCTGATGCCGATGGTGATCTCCTCCATGAACGTTTCGGTGATCAGCTTCCTGTCTCTGGCCTGCTTCGCAATTGTTTCAACTGTTCCCGGGTCTGTCGCAAGGAGAATGATCTTCCCCAGGTCATGCAGGAGACCGGCAAGGGAGGCCTTTTCCGTGATTGCGGCGCCATTATGCGAAAGGGCGATAGTGCGTGCATAGGCGGCGACCCGGTTGCTGTGCTCCCATATTTCTTCATACCTGGCATACTGCTGTTCGATAATCCGCCGGGCGCAGCTCGCAAGGACCATGGAGCGGATATTCCTTATGCCGAGAATGCGGACGGCCTCGATCACGTTTTCGATCCGTTTTCCCGTAATGAAGGCCGCCGAGTTTGACAGCTTTATCACTCCCGTGATGATGGCCGGATCGGACATGATGCCATCGGCAATGACATCAAGCGATGAATCGGGATCGTCGCACAGGTCCATGATCCTTGTTGCGCTCGCGGGAAAAGGAGGCAGGTCCTCAATGTCGTGCAGTATTCTCTCTTTGATATTTGTCGTGATCTCATGCGGTTTGAGCAGGCGCGGGATTTTCAGGGAAACTGTCGTGGAGTGGTCGCCGCTCTCGATTCTGAAAAGGGACAGATCGATGCCGATATTCTTCAGGATCACCATTACGAAGGCGATGCCGAGCCCGGCCCCTTCGGTTTCGTCATTGATATCCTCATAGGCTTCCATCAGATTATTATAGATTTTCGCTTTTTCCATGCGGTGCCGGATCCGTTCCTTCTCGTGCGGGAGGAGCGCCGCGTTGTTGGTGACATCGATGGAGATATCGTCTGCGGTTATGCCAAAATCGATGGTGACGGTAAAGTCGCTTTTCATGAGTAAATCGCGCAGCCTGTCCAGGTCATACATGAAATCGATCTTGAATCTTTCCATGCCTTTTTTGTAATCATCCGGGTTGGCGATTTTCAGGCTGTTGATGGCGAAATAGAGCCTCTTGGCGTTCGCTTTCTGCGCATTCGCCATGACTTCGCGCATGATTGAAATGACAGAATTCAGAATATAGAGCTGATCGTGGGTGGTAAGCAGCTTCGTGTAAATGCCGTTGACCCCCGAGAGGAATTCATGGTCAGCATATTTAAATGAAATGGTAAAAGGCGTATTTCGGTTGATGCTGTCCGTGATCGCTTTTTTATCCATGGTGCTCATCTGGTTCTCCCCGACTACTGAATACAACTCGATGGAATAATTATCAAGTAAAAAACGCCTGATCGGGCAGAGGGGGCAGAGTGGTGCATGAGGCAATCCCAGTGATGCCGGCACTGATACTGTCGTGGCATCCGGGCCGGCATGGGGCATTAAATCGATCTATACAAGCTAAAAAAAAGCGCTGGAGACGGGCGTGAAATGGAGGGGCACGGACAGGATCGATCCACGGACAATCCTGTTGCACCTGCCTCGTACGTTAGCCGCACTTCATCAGGAAAGCTCCCTACCCAGGATCGAAGCGAGGGTCCTGATCTTCTCCATCATGGACGAAAATTTATCCGGGCGAAACGACTGCTTGCCGTCGCAGAGCGCGTGCGCGGGGTCGGGATGCACCTCAACCATCAGCCCGTCTGCGCCCGCGGCCACGGCGGCCATTGCCAGCGGCTCTATCAGCTTCCATGTCCCCGCTGCGTGCGACGGGTCGACCACGACCGGCAGGTGGGTCTTGGCGCGCAGCACCGGGATGGCGGATATATCCAGCGTGTTTCGTGTCTCGGTTTCGAAGGTGCGGATGCCGCGCTCGCAGAGTATCACGTCCATGTTGCCCTCGGAGAGTATGTACTCCGCTGACATCAGGAGCTCCTCGATGGTGGTCATCATGCCCCGCTTCAGCAGCACCGGCCTTCCGCACCGCCCGAGCTTTTTCAGCAGCGAGAAGTTCTGGCAGTTGCGCGCGCCCACCTGCACGATATCGGCGTGCTCGCAGATGACGGGAATATCGTCGGCGTCCATCACCTCGGTGATGACGGCCAGCCCGTACGCGTCGGCCGCCCTGCGCATCATCCGGAGGCCCGGAACGCCGATGCCCTGGAACGCGTAGGGCGAGGTGCGCGGTTTGAAGGCGCCGCCGCGGAGTATCGTGGCCCCCGCGCACCGGACCGCGCGCGCCGCCTCCATCATCTGCTCACCGGATTCCACGGAGCAGGGGCCGGCTATGACGGTCAGGCCGCTCCCGCCTATGCACGCGCCGTTGGCGAGCTTCACCACAGTGGGCGTATCCTTGATCTTCCTGCTTGCAAGAACGTACGGGACGTCGGGCGTGACCACGCTGTAGTGCCCGTCCATTCCGGGAAAGGAGTCGAACTCCCCGGCATGTGACCCCATGACGGTAAAAACATTTCCTCTGCTGGTGGAGAGGGTGTAGGTGCGGTGGCCCGTGGATTCGAAGAGCCGTTTCTGGTCGGCGAGCTCGCCGCTCGTCCGTTCGGTCATGAGTAGTACCATGTATTCCTCCGGTGTTCCCGAAAATTCAAAGGCCGCCTTGAGGGTGGCGGTCTTTTTTTCCATGGATCCCGGAAACTAAAAAAGCCGCCAGCTTATCGCTCGCGGCCTTTGTGATCTGCTATATCACGCGTAAAAGCTACGAGCGGTTGTCGTAGTAATAAAACCAAAAATAAAAGTAGCTGTTGCGTGCAATCAAGTTCATAATTAATAATCGTCCCTGACGATGAAGAGGACACTAAACATGCGGGCTTCCTGTGTCAATTGAATTTTTTATTGGAATTTATAAATATTTATTAAACCACTAATGAACACGAATTCACACGAATAGTTGTAAATATAAGGATCAATCCTAAATCTGAACAATCATTACCGGATCGGGAGAAACAATCACATCCCAAATAATTAATGTCCATTAGTGGTTTCACCAATGCCCCCGACTTTTTTCGCGGTCTCCATCTGCAGTTGGGGTTTCGGCATCCATGCCTCAACACAAGTCAAGGTCACTGCCCTACCGGCCGGGAATGGACCGGAAGTCCGCAATTAAGGGTGGTCATGCTGAGTCGGGAAGTTGAAGTCCCGACGCGTGGCAGGACGCCGCAAATGTGTCGGGAGAAAACGCACCTTCTTTACAACGGCTATTTCAGAATGAAGAAAGGGCCATGGAGGCTTTCTGGTGTCAATGTCTGTCTTAAATAGAGAAAACTTTGTGCTCATTTTAATCACTGCCGCGCGAAAATTCAAGCTCCCCGTTCTGCGTTTTCTTTCTTGAAAAGAGCAGCTGCACGATACAAAGTATCGAGCCGCTCGTTATTTCCCACACAGCGCAGGAAGCGGGATAATGCGCCATGTGTCCCGGAAAAATCCTTTACTCAGAAGCCGCCGTGGCAGTATACTCCCGTCATGCTTGGTACAAAACACCCCTTGCTCGCCGATTACCTTGCCCGCTTCGGCTCGTTCGAACCCGATCCCCTCTGCCCGGAGCTCCGCGCCTGGAATACCCGCGACTTCGACGGTCTCTGGAAACGAGCCCGGGCGTTAGATGCAAGCGCGGCGGTGCCTTACTGGGGCATCGTATGGCCCGGCGGGCGCGGCATGGCGCGGTTCATCCTTGACAACAAGAAGCTCTTCCGGAAGAAGAGGCTGCTTGATGTGGGAACGGGAAGCGGCATCACCGCGGCGGCAGCCGCCCTGGCCGGCGCGAACGTAACGGGCATCGACATAGATCCGGCGTCAATTGATCTCGCGGTGATGACCGCGGTGGCAAACAATGTGAAATGCGGGTTCCGCGTGGCGGGTGTGGATGAACTGTCCGACAGCGAGCTTTCGTTGTACGACATCGTCATGGCCGGAGACATCTTTAATGCGAGGGAGTTCGCGGATGGTATGCTCTCACTGGTGCGCAGGGGATTACGCTCCGGCATCCGCAACTACCTTTCCGATTCTGGCCGGTCGCACCGCCCCGTGCGCGGCATGGAGGTGATGTGCTCCATGCGCGTCCCGGTATTCAGGGAGATCGAGGGCGTCACGGAGAGGGACGTGAAGATTTTCAGCATGACGGAGTGACCCGATCTTTCCCGTGCTGCCTGCATGCAACCGTGCTGCAGTATGCGGTGTCGCGGACTCGCCTGTTGCGCTTAAAAAAGTGTTGATATTATTTAACGATTTTATTAATAAAAATGTTTTCAGGAGAGGGGGAAATGATGGCAAACAAAGTGGTCAGGCTGGCACGTGCGATTCTCACTGCTCCAAAGCGCTGGATTGTCAACATAATCAGTATTCAGGAAAAAAAAGAGTATAGCTTCTACGTCATTCTGCTCTTCGCATGCTTTGTCGGCATAACGCGCTACCTTCTTGAAACTATCCTGGCATACCGCCCCCCCACGATGCTCAACATTAATCTTGTCCATTATGTCATTTTTTATCTTGAAGCGATATTCAGATATGCGCTGATACTTTATATTTTTCTCCCGCATCAGACATGGCGGAAGTCTATCAACATAGTACTCATCGGCGTGTTTCTCGGAATTTTTCCACCGGTCATCGACATGTTTGTCTATGGCCTTGGAAATTTTCATTATATGTACAGCTTTGATTTCTTTAACGACTGGAGACCGCTGCTGTATAACGAGGAGATTAATTTTACCTTCGGCGAAACTCTTACTGTTTTTATGACCATATTTTTCACCTCGGTTGTCATATATATTAAAACCGGTAAGATAGTCAGGACCATTGTGTCATTTATCGTTACCTACGTACTTGTAGTTCTCAATTCACATATTCTTCCTGCGATCGCATTCAGGATTACGCCGGTAGTGAGCCAGCCGGGGTTTTCTTTCTCCCCTGAATCTGCCTTTACAATCAAAGAATTGTTTTTCGTCGCCGGTTTTTCTCTGCCCTGCATAGTAAGCATGATGCAGCTTGCATCCTTGGGCATCATCTACCTTTTGATGAATCGGCCGATAGCGCTGAATATCGTAAAAAGGATCAATCATGCCATTCCTGCAGGGTTGACCGGCCTGATGGGATACAGCCTCGTTAGTCCGATTAACTGGCTTGCGGCAGTCACCGCGTTGTTTTTTACGTTTGCCTTCATTGTGGCGACACTGCAAAACGATTATTTTGACCGGACCGAGGACGAGGTCGAAGGCAGGGCGTTATACCTTGAGCGGACCGACCTGTCATTTTTCAACGCCTTGCTGCTGTTCCTCGTCGGCATACTGATATTTGCGGGAAATATCGTCGGATACCTGCTCCTGCTGTTTGTAGTAGTGTCCTTTCTTTACAATTATGATTTTTACAGGGGCAAGCGGTATTTCCCGTCGAACAATAAAATTGAAGGCATTGCCGGCGTCAGCTCCTTCCTGGGGGGCGTGTTCATGGCGTTTATTGCGGATACGGGAATATCCGGGGATATCCTCAATATTCAAAACGTCGGCTTGAGCCACTCCTCTGGCGCCTTCCGGTCCATTGAACAGGCGCTCAGGGGATTGTGGACCGTCGAGAACATTGTCATAACGTTTCTGGTGTTCGGCGGGTGGTTTGTAATCTCGATAATCAAGGACTACAAGGATATCAGGGGAGATACTGCTGCCGGAAACCAGACCCTCTATACGATTCTCATGAAAAAAAATATTAGCGTGAATCGTGTTCACTTGATTTTTTCGTCGGTAATTTTCATTTTGCTCCTGGTTCCCGCGGCATGGTTCTTCTTTAAAAGCTCCCGGCCGCTGGTTTCGGTCTGCCTGGTCGTTGTTGATGCAGCGCTGCTGCTTGCCCTGACTCGAAAGAATCCGAAGAAGGCGGTCGCGCTCGGCTTCGTCGCGCTCGATATATATCTTGCGTGCATTGTCGTCGGAAACCATCTGCTCAGAATGAACCATTAATGTTGAATGAATGCAGATGCGGACGGCAATCAACTGATCCGGTTAGGCCGGCGTGCATGTAAGAGGATGTTTTTCATCGAACGTTTCATACGGCTCCATGACCGATACGTCGGTGCAGTGAAATGTCTTGACAGGTGAAGATAGTGTGGAATTTTAATTATGATATGCGATCGGATTTCCGGACAAGAATGCTATTTCCCGCCATTGCCGTCCTGCTCTGCCTGATCTTCCCGGCGCTGGTCGCGTGCGGCCATAAATCCACGGATGCACGAAAACCCGTTGCAGTAAAGGGAACCCTTGACCTCGGGGGCTGGGACTTCGGAAGGGGCGGCCTGGTCAACCTTGACGGGGAGTGGGAATTCTTCTGGGACCGCCTGATCAATCCTTCCGACTTCGCAAAAAATGAAAACCGGAAAGAGTGCAGGTTCGTTAAACTCCCTTCCTTGTGGAAAGGCCATGCTGTCAACGGCGCCAGTCTGCCCGGTAAAGGTCGTGCAACGTATCGTTTGAAAATAGTAAGCGGCCCTGATAACAAAGTTAAGACACTGATTATTCACCGCATCTATTCTGCATACAAGCTCTGGATCAACGGTGTAATGGTTGACAGGAGAGGTGAAGTTGACAGTTCAACCAGGGGTAAGGAAGACTACATTTTCATCCATAATAAAAGATTATCATCATTCGCCCTTAATGAGGGAATAAATGAAATCGTTATTAACGTTTTTAATAAACATTACGAATCCGGCGGCATTGACCGGTCGATACAGCTGGATAATGAAGAAACCGTACAACAGAAACAATTCATAAAACATACGGCAAACATGATTGTCGTGGGTCTCGTGATGTTTTTTTCGATTTATAATATACTGCTCTATTTTTTCCGCAGAAAAGATAAAACCCCGCTCTATTTCGGAATATTCTGCTTCTTGCTGACCATCAATGTGTTTAATCTGCAGATTCCGATACTATCCGGTCCCTTGTCATATCCGCGGAATCCCTATCTGGTCGATTATATCACGGTTGTCCTGCTCATTTACTATTGCCTGATGACCATCGCGGCTCAATATCCCGATGAGGTCCATAGGCCTGTTATCCGGATCAGCCAGATCCTTTCCTTCGGGATGATTGTTGTACTGATGCTTGTCGGGTTCAGGACGGCAGAACAGATAATGAACGTCTATTTTATTTGTGTCCTCTTCTATATATTTTACTATGCCTATGTTATTATCAGGGCCATAATCCATCGGAGAGATGACGCCGTCCTGTTCCTGCTGGGATTTACGACGCCCTGCTTCGGAGCATTCAATGATACGCTGTACGCATTGTGGATTATCGACACGATAAATATATTTCAATACACGATGGTTCTGCTCTGCGTGATAACGACAATAGGCATATCGCGGAGGTTCTCCAGGGCGCTCCGGACGGTCGAGAAGCTGTCGCGGAACCTCACAGAAAAGAATCTGTCCCTGGAAAAACTGGACCGTCTCAAGGACCAGTTTCTCGCCAACACCTCCCACGAGCTGCGCACGCCTCTCCACGGCATGATAGGCCTTTCGGAAACCATGCTGGACGGCGCGGCGGGCGAGCTTCCTCCAAAGGTGCTCGACAACCTGTCGCTCATCGCCTCGAGCGGTCACCGGCTGGCCAGCATGGTAAACGACCTGCTGGACATGGCGAAGATCCAGAACGAGGGGATCACCCTGATCCTGCGTCCTGTGGACCTGCGTTCTCTGAGCGATGTGGTCGTGAGGCTTTCCCTCCCGCTGGTCGGGGGCAGGAATCTGAACATTCGGAACAACATCGATCCGCACATTCCTGCCGCGCTTGCGGACGAAGACCGCATACGCCAGGTCCTGTGCAACCTGGTCTGCAACGCGGTCAAGTTCACGCACAGGGGGAGCGTCGAGCTGTCCGCGCGGGTCATCGGCCCGGGAAACGGGAACCATGAATATGATGGCGGCGCGATGATCGAGATTAGCGTCACGGACACGGGGATCGGCATACCGGAAGAGTACCGGGAGATGATATTCGAAGCCTACCGTCAGGTCGACGGTGGAGACACGCGCTCCTATGCGGGCACCGGCCTGGGTCTTGCCATCGCCAGGAAGATAGTAGAACTGCATAACGGCTCAATCGGCGTGGCGGACCGGGAGGGCGGGGGCTCCGTGTTTACATTTACCCTACCCGTGTCAAATAATCCTGCCCTTCAGGCAGAAGAAAAAATTACCATCGAAGGCCTGGACGACCTCATTCCGGTAGACACCATACCGGGCGGCTCCCGACTTCCCGCAGGAATACCTGAAGACGCCTTCGACAACCACCCCGTGCTTCTTGTCGTCGACGATGACCCGATAAATGTCAGGGTCGTCCAGAATTTTTTCGAGTCGAAGAAATGCGTCGTGAAAACGGCCCCTGACGGGATCACCGCCCTCGACATCATCGGCGGGGATGATGATATCGACCTCGTGCTCCTGGACATCATGATGCCGGTCATGTCCGGCTACGATGTGTGCCGTAGAATACGCACAACGCATTCTCCCGGGGACCTGCCCGTGATCATGCTCACCGCGAAGAACATGATGTCAGACATCGACGCCGCCTTCGAGGTCGGGGCCAATGACTACATCGTCAAGCCTTTTCAGCCGGGTGAGCTTCTCGCGCGCGTGAGCACGATGCTGAGACTCAGGAATGTCAGGAGGTCGGTGGCCGAGGGCATGACCATCCGCGACAGGAACAGGGCCTATTCCATCAGGTTCAACGAGATCATACATATCACCTCGCACTCGAAGAATGTTGTCGTTCATACGGGCGAGCGTGACATCGAGCTGCCGGTCCAGATGAAGGAGATCGGCGACCGCCTCCCGCCTGACATGTTTATCAGGATCCACAAGAGCCACATCATCAACATCCGCTATGTCCGGAGTTTGTCCCACGTGCTGTCGGGCCGCTACCGGGTGCGTCTCAAGGACAGCGAGGACACGGAATTGCCGGTGGGACCGGCCTTTCTGGGGCCCCTGAGAAAAAAAATTTAATAATCACGCACAGTTCATTCCCCGGGAAGCACAGTTCATTCCATGCCTGTTGACACTCTAGCGACATAATGATATTTTAAACAGAAATATAAGCTGTATGCCGGCGTGCCTGTATGGCGCCAGTAACACTCTGTTTTGAATGTTGGATTGTTCTATCGTGCTGGTTCTTCGCGAGAGTCAGTGATGAAAAAGGCGCATTGTCGTACAGGGTATGAAAACTGCCAATGAGTAGATTCATGGATTAACAGACAATTTCAATCAGCTCCATTCAAACCGTGATTCATTTAAACATAAATAACATGGTATTGCACTACGGATGTGGGGGTATTATCAGATGATTTCCAATAGTATGAAAAGCGGTAAAGCTCTTGTCCTGATTATGCTGTCATGCCTTGTTTTTGGCGGATGCGATAAGCAGGAAGGGGGCATCACCATCCTGGCCCAGCCGGGCTTGTCGAATTCTCCATCACATCTGGACTATTCAACAATGTCCGCGGTGTATACGCTGAACGAGCCGATCACGGACAATATGCCTTCGGTTACGGGCATTGTGACTGAATGGTCTGTTGAACCGGAGCTGCCGGCGGGCCTGACAATCGACCAGCAAACCGGAATCATTTCCGGCATGCCGACCGTACTGCAGACAGCTGTTGATTATACGGTAACGGCAGGCGGTTATTTCGGCTCGACAGCGGCGGTCATATCGATAGCGGTTAATTCCGATCCGCCCTCTGCACTATAGTATTCGAGCATCATGGCCGCGTTTCATCACGCGGCCGCCGTCTTGATGAGGGAACATGAATATCAAAAACATAATTGAGCGACACTGAATATGCACAGTATGCGGGGGTGTTATACCATGATTTTCAATAAACACAATAAAGCCGAATTACTTCTTCTCCTCTGTGTTATGGCAGGCCTTGTTTTCAACGGCTGTGCCAAATCCAGCGGGGACAGCAAGGACATCATTGTCATGAAGGGGATATCATCCCCTCCGACGAACCTGACCTATACGACAACCTCCGCGGTCTATACGCTTGACATGCCGATCGCGAACAACCTCCCGTCGATCACGGGTGTGGTGACTGAATGGTCGGTTGACCCGGAGCTCCCGTCGGGCCTGGAGCTCGATACCGTGACCGGCGTCATCTCCGGGACGCCCGCAATCACGCAGGCGGCGGCGCACTACAGGGTAACGGCCGGCAACGATTACGGTTTCGCCGCCGCGATCGTTTCGATCACCGTGAACTTAGCGCCGCCGGCGGCTCTCTCGTACTCGACCACCGCCTGCGTCTACACGATAGATGATCCGATAACAAACAACACGCCGACCGTGACCGGCAGCGTGACCTCCTGGTCAGTTGAGCCGTCCCTGCCGGGCGGATTGTCGATGGATCCCGATACCGGCATCATAACCGGCACTCCGGACCTGGAACAGACAAGCGAAACCTACACCATCACGGCAGCCAACGACTATGGCTCGACCACCGCGACGATTTCCATTACCGTGAACACCGATGCACCGACGGCCCTCTCGTACACGACGACCTCGTGCGTGTACACGAAGGACCTGCCCATGACACCGAACACCCCGATCGTGACCGGCAGCGTGACCTCCTGGTCAGTTGAGCCGTCCCTGCCGGGTGGATTATCGCTGGATCCCGATACCGGCATCATAACCGGCACTCCGGACCTGGAACAGCCGGCTGACAACTATGTCATAACGGCAAGCAACTCCGGCGGGGTGGCCACGACGATGATATCGATCACGATTAACCTTGATACGCCGTCGGCGCTCTCGTACGAGACGACCTCATGCGTGTACACGAAGGACCTGGTCATAGACGACAACGAGCCGACCGTGACTGGCACCATAACAGAATGGTCGGTTGAGCCTGCGCTTCCCCACGGCCTCACGCTCAATATCACCACCGGCGTCATCTCCGGCACGCCGGACATCGAGCAAGCCGCGGCCGATTATACTATAACGGCGACCAACTCCAGCGGAGCGACAACGGCAACAATAAGTATAACCGTGAACCTCGAGGCCCCGTCTGCGCTGACATACGAGACGACCTCGTGCGTGTACACGGAAGACCTGGCCATCGTGCCCAACACCCCGACCGTGACCGGCTCCGTGGCATCCTGGTCGGTCGAGCCCGCGCTGCCCGACGGCCTCATTCTCGATACAACGACCGGCGTCATCTCGGGCACGCCGGAAGACCAGCAGTACGCGGCTGAATACACGATAACCGCGACCAACTCCGGGGGGAGTACCTCGACGGTCATATCCATAACCGTGAACGGCGATGCCCCGTCATCGCTCTCGTACGCGTTGACCTCGTGCGTGTACACGAAGGATCTTGTCATCACGTCCAATGTGCCGACCCTGTCCGGCACCGCGCTCGCATGGACCTCCGTACCGGCTCTGCCGCACGGCCTCATCCTCGGTCCTGACGGCGTCATATCAGGCACGCCGGATACGGAACAGGCAACCCTGGTCCACACCATCACGGCGTACAACAACGGCGGGTCCGTATCGACCGACATTTCTATCACCGTGAACCTCGCCGAACCGAGCGGATTGTCATATTCGAATCAGACCGCGGTCTATACCAGGGCCTTTGTCATTCAATCCAACACGCCGACCGTGACAGGTACCATTACGACCTGGTCCGTTTCTCCGGCGCTGCCGGCAGGCCTCACGCTCAACACCACGACCGGCGTCATCACGGGCACGCCGACTACGAACCAGGCAGCCGCCGACTACCTGATCACCGCGAGCAACTCGGGCGGGGCTGTCACCTCGATCATCTCAATCACCATCAATGAAGCTCCTCCGTCCGGCCTCTCCTATTCTGCGCCGAACGCGTCCTACCTGCAATATGCTGTCATAGAGCCCAACAGGCCGGCCGTGGCTGGCACCATAACCTCCTGGTCCGTGGACCCGGCGCTGCCGACCGGCCTCACGCTCAATACCACGACCGGGGTCATCACCGGAACACCGACCGTCGAGCAGACGTCAGCATCGTACACCGTTACGGCAACCAACAGCACCTATGGCTCGACCACTGCGATCGTCTCCATTGCAGTAAGCCTCCATGCTCCGGCGGGCCTGTCCTATTCGGCGCCGGCTGCCGTGTACACTCTCGGCGCCGCCATCGCGGACAATGTCCCGACCATTACCGGCATCATAGCCTCGTGGTCAGCGGACAGGCCGCTCCCGGGCGGCCTCGTCCTGGACACATCGACGGGTATTATATCCGGGACGCCCGACACCGAGCAGGCAATCGACACCTACACGATAACCGCAACCAATGCCGCCGGCTCGACCACCGCGACCATATCGATCTCGGTGGCGGCCCGGATGTACCCGCGATTCGTGTATGCGGCGAATTTCAATGACAGCACGGTATCATGCTTTACCGCGGACGGGACAACGGGCCGGCTGCGCCATGACGGGTATGCCGTCACCGGATCGAACCCGCACTATGTGGTAACCCATTGCACGGGCAAATTCCTCTATACCCTTAATTACAGCGGCAGAAACATTTCGGTTTATACGATCGACCAGTCGACCGGCAGGTTGACCCAGGGGACGACCGTTGGTGCAGGAATCAATCCCCACACCATGGCAATCGATCCGTCAGGAAGGTTTGCCTACGTGGCAAATGCGGGAGAATATGTTTCCACCGGCTGGTCCGGCTACTGGAGCGGATGCAATGTCCAGATGTACAGCATCGATCAGGCCACGGGAGCATTGACCTCGCTGGGCGCCGCCGGAGCCCAGAATGGACCGAAATCGGTCGCGGTTGATCCGACCGGCAGGTTCGCCTATGTCGCGAATGGAGATAGCGACAGCGTATCGGCCTTTTCGATCAACCAGACATCGGGAACATTGACCAGCATAGGAAGTCTTGGTGCGGGCGATAATCCGTACTCGATCGCGGTTGACCCGACCGGCAGATTCGTGTATGCGGCAAATCAAAACGGCGATACCGTGTCGGTGTATATGATCAATCAGACGACCGGCGCCCTTACCGCGGGCACGGCCGTTGCCGGCGGCGATGGTCCGACTTCAGTGAAAGTCGACCCGTCGGGCAGGTTCGTGTACGTGGCGAATATCAACGCGAGCACCATATCGCTCTTTACGATCGACCAGGCAACCGGCGAGCTGACCGCGGGAACGGCCGCATCCACCGGCACCAGTCCGCGCTCCATTACCATTGACCCGACAGGCCTGCTGGCCTATGTGCCGCTGGTCAACGGCAATGCTGTTTCGCTCTTTACAATCGATCAGATAAGCGGCGAGCTGACACTGTCAACCACGGTGAACACCCATAGCGGACCTTTTTCAATCGCAACAGTAAGCGGTTCCGCACCGCTGGCATACGTACCGAAATCGGCATACGCGGCGAATACTACCGGCAACAGCGTATCGGTCTATGCGATCGACCGGACAACCGGCGCGCTGACCGCCGGAGCGTACGTTGCAGCGGGAACAAATCCCCGTTCGGTCGCGTTAGACCCGTTCGGCAGGTTTGTGTACACGGCAAACTTCTTGAGCAAGAGTATATCTGCCTACACGATCGATCAGTCGACAGGGGCGTTGACCGATGGATCGGCAGTTAGTGCCGGATCAAGTCCCATGGATGTCGCTGTCGATCCGTCCGGCAGATATGCCTATGCAACGTATTATGACACCAATACTATATTGATCTATGCGATCAACCAGAGCACCGGGGCGTTGACGGCCGGCACAGCTGTCAGTACCGGGGTATATCCGAACTCGGTCACGTTTGACCCGCTGGGCAGGTTCGCCTACGTGGCGAACTACAGTAGTAATACCATATCCGTGTATACGGTCAATAAATCAACAGGAGTATTGACCGCGGGAACGGCAGTTCCTGCCGGGAACGGCCCCAGCGGAATTGCGGTAGACCCGTTCTGCAGGTTTGCCTACGCGGTGAACTATATCGGCAATACCATATCCGTGTATACGATCAATCAATCGTCCGGCGCCCTGACCGCGGGAACGGCCGTTGCCGCGGGCACGAACCCGCGGTCGGTCGCGGTTGACCCATACGGCAGATTTGTCTATGCGGTAAACTACGGCGACAACTCCATATCGGTATACTCCATCGACCAGGGCACCGGCGCGTTAACGGCGGGCGCGGCTGTTCCTGCCGGTACGCGTCCCTGCGGGGTCGAAGTTGACCCGACCGGGAGCTTCGTGTACGCGACAAATTACGGCGACAACACTGTTACGGTCTATTCGATAGATCAGTCGACAGGATCATTGACCGGGGTAGCGGCCGCGGCTTCAGGCTTGGGTCCGCGCCCGATAGTAACACGATGGGTCGTTGAATAAGCGGTTACACGATGACTATTGACACTATGTTAAAGAGGATGCGGGGGTGTTATCATATGATTACCAATAAAAACAGAAAAGCCGGATTATCTCTCAGTCTGGTCATGCTTGCTGGCCTTGTGTTGAGCGGATGCGACAACCAGGCTTCGGATTTCAGCGGCCTATTGCTTGCGATGAGAAAAGCGGATGCACCGTCGCACCTGACCTACGTGACCACGTCGGCGGTTTATACGATTCACGAGGTGATCGCTGACAATATGCCGGCGGTTGTGGGGGAGGTGACTGAATGGTCAGTTGATCCCGAGCTTCCGGCAGGACTGGAGCTCGATTCCGCGACCGGCGCCATCACCGGTACGCCGGAACTGATGCAGAGTGCCGCGGAGTATCAAGTAACGGCACGCAACGATTACGGTAAGACAAAAACGGTCGTATCGATTACCGTGAACGACGCCCCGCCGGCGGCCCTCTCCTACGCGACCACGGCCTGCGTGTACACGGTCGACCTGGCCATAGCATCCAACACGCCGACCGTGACCGGCACCGTGACCTCCTGGACGGTGACGCCCGCCCTGCAGGGCGGGTTGTCGCTTGACGAGGCGACCGGCGTGATCTCCGGCACGCCGGACACGGAAGAGGCAGCGGCGGAATATATCATAACCGCCGCCAATTCCTACGGCTCAACCAGTGCGGCTATCTCAATCACAGTGAATCATGCCGCGCCGGCATCGCTCTCATATGCAACGACAGCGGCCGTGTACCTGTCGAATGAGGCCATAGCCGACAACGTGCCGACCGTAACCGGCACCGTGGCCTCCTGGTTAGTGGACCCGGAACTGCCCGCCGGATTGTCTCTGGATCCGGTGACCGGCGTCATTACCGGTATTCCGTATAATGAACAGCCGGCCGAGGAGTACACCATAATCGCGAGCAATTCCGGCGGCAGCACCCAGACGACCATATCCATAACCGTGGATCTCACTGCCCCGTCCGCGCTGACCTATTCCACCACCGCATGCGTGTACACGGCGGGCCTGGTAATTGCGAACAACGTGCCGACCGTTACCGGCACAGTGACCTCCTGGTCGGTCGACCCTGCGCTTCCGCATGGGCTCACGCTCAATACCACGACCGGGGTCATCTCCGGCACGCCGGACACGGAGCAGACGGCCACGCTCTACACCATTATGGCCGGCAATTCAATGGGCATCACTTCAACTGATATTTTAATAACGGTGAACCTTGCAGCGCCGGCCGCGCTTTTATATTCGAATCCAAACGCTGTCTATACGAAGGACATTCCCATAAATTCCAATTCGCCAACCGTCACCGGGACGGTAACAACCTGGTCGGTCAGCCCGGCACTGCCAAGCGGCCTGGTCCTGAATACCACGACCGGCATCATTTCAGGTACGCCTGACACGGTGCAGGCGGTGACTTCCTATACGATTACAGCGACCAACTCCGGCGGGACCACGACCGCGAGCGTGTCCATCACCATAAATACCGATGCGCCGATGAACCTTTCGTATTCAACGCCGGACGCGGTTTATACGAAAGACCTTGTCATAATTCCCAACACGCCGGGCATTACCGGAAGCGTGTCGACCTGGTCCGTGGACCCGGCATTACCGGCGGGCCTCACGCTCAATACCACGACCGGCGTAATCTCCGGCACGCCAACCACGGAACAGGTGGAAGCATCGTATACCATCACGGCGACCAACTCCGCCGGTTCCACCACGGCGACGATATACATTACCGTTAACCTCACGGCACCGACGAACCTCTCGTATCTGTGGCCGAAGGGTGTCTATATCACGGGGATTGCCATAACCTCCAACACGCCGACCGTGACCGGAACCGTGGCATCATATTCCGCGGACAGGGCGCTCCCGGACGGCCTGGTCCTGAACACCACGACCGGTGTGATATCCGGTACGCCGGCTGCCGAACGAGCGGAGGAGGGCTATACCATTACCGCTACCAACTCGGGCGGGTCAACGACAGTGACAATATCCATAGTGGTGCAGACCCGTCAGTATCCCCGGTTCGCGTATGTGGCGGACCAAGGGGACAACGCCATATCGATCTATACCGTGAAGGGATCAACCGGCCAGCTGCGGCCCAAAGGATATGTTTCAACCGTGACGAGTCCCCGTTCCATTACGGTTGATCCGAAAGGCAGGTTTGCCTATCTGACGGATTATGCCACCGACAATATCTCTGTCTATATGATCGACCAGACGACGGGCGCGCTGACGGCCGGAACGGCCGTTGCCGCCGGTACCTGTCCCGATTCGGTCACGGTCGATCCGTCCGGGAGGTTCGCTTATGTCGCAAATTACGGCAGCGGCACCATATCCGTTTATACGATCGACCAGACGACCGGGGCGTTGACCCCGGGGACAGTCGTTGCCGCGGGGGCGCTTCCCGCTTCAATCGCGATCGATCCGTCAGGCAGGTTCGCCTACGTTGTAAATACCGGCGGCCACAGCATCTCGGTATACGAGATCGATCAGACAACAGGAGCGCTGTCAGCGGGATCTACGGCTGCAGCGGGTACGTCGCCGCAGGCAATCGCGATCACTCCGACGGGCCGGTTCGCATACGCGGCGAATTCCATCAGCAATACTATTTCGGTTTATACGGTCAACCAGTCAACCGGCGAGCTGACGGCCGGAACCGCCGTTGCATCCGGCAGCAATCCCCGGTCGATAGCCGTCGATTCATCCGGCAGGTTCGTGTACGCGGCGAATTACCGAAGCAACACCATATCGGTCTATACGATCAATCAGGCGACGGGCGCACTGACCGCAGGGACGGCTGTTGCCACTGGAACGAATCCGCTGTCAATCAAGGTTGACCCGTCGGGTCTTGCCGTATATGTTGTCAATAATTATGACAGCACCGTTTCTGTCTATTCGATCAATCAGTCAACCGGCGCCCTGACGCAGAGCTATACCTCGTGCACCCTTTTACAGCCTGTTTCGATTTCCTATGCCACGGGAGCCTCCGAGCTGACCTTTGTGCCGAAGTTCGCGTATGCGGCAAATACCGGCAGCAACAGTGTATCGGTCTATACGGTCAACCAGACGACAGGGGCGCTGACAACGGGAACAACCGCCGGCACAGGTCCAGCTCCTTATTCTGTTGCGGTTGACCCATTCGGCAGGTTTGCCTATGCGGCAAATTATGGCAACAGCACTGTATCCGTCTATACGATCAACCAGACGACGGGCGCGCTGACGGCCGGAACCGCCGTTTCTGCAGGAACAAATCCTTATTCTGTTGCAGTTGACCCGACCGGCAGGTTTGCCTATGCGGCAAATTATGGCAGCAACAATGTATCAGTCTATACGATCAACCAGACGACGGGCGCGCTGACGGCCGGGTCGGCCGTAGCTGCCGGGACATATACTACTTCAGTTACGGTTGACCCGACGGGCAGGTTCGTATATGCAACAAATTATATGAGCAACAATGTATCGGTTTTCAGGATCAACCAGACGACGGGCGCGCTGACGGCCGGAACGGCTGTTGCGTCCGGATCAAATCCTTATTCTGTAACGGTTGACCCGTCCGGCAAGTTTGCGTATGTGGCAAATTATGCGAGTGGTACCATATCGGTCTATACGATCAACCCGGATACCGGCGCGCTGACGGCCGGAACGGCTGTTGCGTCCGGATCAAATCCTTATTCTGTAACGGTTGATCCGACCGGCAGGTTCGTTTACGCGACAAATTATGGGGGCAACAACATATCAATTTATAGGATCAACCCGATTACCGGCGCACTGACAGCCGGTACTGCTGCCGGTTCTGCAACAAATCCTTCTTCGATTACAGTTGAACTGTCCGGCAGGTTTGCCTATGCGGCAAATTATAGCAGCAACACCATAAGGCTTTTTACTATTGATCAGACAACGGGCGCCCTGGCCGCAGGGTCAACGTACGGTACCGGGACCAATCCCCGTTCAATAGTTATCACAGGTGTGATGCAGTAAGGGGGTTGGTTTTAGTGTACTATGCCCCGGCCGCGCGGTAAGCCAGGCCGGGGCGTTCATATAATGTTCCTTGTGGCTCTTCGGCCTGCGCGTAGGTGGATATCCAGGGTTCATTATTTTCACCTCGGCGTAATGCGGCGCGCTAACGCCTGCTCCCCGAGCACTCGTTGAACAACCTGATCAGCTCCTCCCGTGACAACTTCTCCGTCTCGTTGAAAAACGCGGATGAGCGCTGCATGAGCCACTCCTCACGCGGCGCCCGCACGTTGTAGAAGACCGAGGGAAACACCGCAGCGTCCAGCCCCCGGAGGAAGCCGGCAGTGTCCCGCACCTCCTCCGCTTTCTGGCCGGGGAGCCCGAGGATGAAGTAGGCCCGCACCTTCATGCAGTGCTTGCGCGCGGCGCGGGCCACTGCCGCGAAGCGGTCCGAGCTGAACGGCCTCCCGTGCCGCTGCTGTAATTCCGGTGAGTGGCTCATGAGGGAGATGTTTAGCTCCCGGAACCCGGCGCGCGCCATGAGGCCGATGATCCCGTCATCGAGCCTCTCGACCGACACGCCGTTCATGGCTGTGAGGTCAAGAGGGGGACCTCCCGTTTCGCGGAAAGCGATGAGCGCCTCAAGCAGGGAATGGGCCCGGTCCGCTGACGCGAACAGGTTGTCGTCCTCGAAGTTGATCATGGTCGCACCCAGGCGACCGGTGCATTCACCGATCTCCTCTATCACCGGGTCAATACCGCGGGTGCGGTAGGAGCCGCCCCAGATAACGCGCACGGAGCAGAAGTCGCACCGGTTCGGGCAGCCGCGCGAGGTGATCATGGCAGCGATCCTGCCCCGGTACGCTTTGAAGTCCCGGTCCAGCAGGAGGTCCCGGGCAGGCGGTGCGATCCGGTCGATGTCCGCTGCCGGCCGGGCGCCGGTCATGACGACGGTATTGTACGCACGGAAGGCGAGACCCGGCACCAGTGACGGGTCGCCGTCCGATGCGATACAACTCATGAGGGCGGCTGAGGCCGCCTCTCCCTCGCCAGGGACCACGTAGTCAGCTCTTCCCCCGGTAAGGCAGTATTCCGGGTAGAGTGTGGCGTGGTGCCCGCCCGTGACAACCGGCGCGCCCGGCCGGTGCCGCTTCACCATCGCGATGACCCGGTCCGCTTCCCGGTAATAGGGCGTAAACATCGAGGGGACAAAGTAGACATCCGCGCGGGAATCCCGCACGCGCTTCTCGATCTCCTGGAAGCTCATGCCAAAATGGCAGTAACGCGCGAAGGGGAAGGTCAGCAGGGGATCAGCGTTCTCCCGGAAGCGCGCGAGATAGGCAAATTCCGCCGGCGTTTCGATCTCGCGGCGGGCAGGGGTGTGACCGTTGATCATCTCGACCCCGAACCCCGCGTTTCTAACCGCGGCGGCGACGTACAGGAGCCCGAGAGGCTGGCGTCGGACCGATGTAGCGTAAAAGTCCTCTACCGGGGGGTTGATAAAGCATGCTTTCATGGCTGCATGAAAAATGAGGGATGGTCCCTTTTCCTGCAAGTATTAATTGCGCGCGGGGACAGGTCCGGGATGGCGCGGATGATCGGAGATTTTGAGGTGGACTGCGGAAAAAATGTTGCCATATCCCGGGAGTTGCGATAGAGATGAAGGGTGCAAGTTAAATACAGGGGGCATGTCATGAAATCTGTTATTCGCGGTATCTTCGGTTGCTGTGCCGGCATTGTTCTTGTTCTTGTCGGAATCTCGGCAGCAGCTGAGAAAAAAAGCGTGCTCGATTATTACCGGCTCCTGATGCCCGAGATGCTGGACGGTACACGCTTCGAGTTTACGAAAAAAGGCAGCGCATGGAAGACGACCTCTCCAGTCACTGAAGCCGATCTCGATTGTACCGTGGACCTGAAAAACGGCTATATCGAGGTTTCCGATCCGGGCACGGGCGGCGGCACGCTCACCCAGGAGATCGCGCTGTTTGTAAATAAAATGCGCGAGAGCTTTATAGGCGTCAACATCACGACCTTCGACGGCATCGGTGTAAGCAACAGGTGCAGGTTTTACCGGTGGACCGGTGAGGGATGGGCCCCGGCCAGGGTCCTGCCCGATATACCGCTTGCGCAATTCTTTAAACCGGGCTTTGACATTTCCACGGTGAAGGGAGTGGTCGCGCTGTCATACATCCTGCCGCGGAAAGGGACAACGGTGACCGCGAAGCTGGATGTATCGCGCCTCCAGATGATGATGAGCGAAAATATGGGCTTCGGGCCTGAAGATCAAAAAAAAGCGGAGAAAGCACTGGCGAATGTGGAGTACAACTCGATCGAGCTTAACTGGAACATGGACCAGGGTGTATTCATTGCCGGGAAGAAGCTAAAGTAGGACCGGGGCTCAATCCTTCCAGTTCCACCACTTGAGGCGCTCCGGATCATGCGTGCGGTTTGAGGCGAAGTACACCGCGCACCGGCACACGTAGAGCATGCACCGGTCGACCGGACCGCCGCTTCTGCTGCAGAGTGTCCTGTAGAGGCGCTCCGGGTCTTTCCCCTTGAGCGCCGGCACGGAGGTGATCCCCAGGCCGAGCAGGTCTTCCGCGATTTTCTCGCCCACCCCGGGAATGGTCCTCAGCTGTTTCAGTATCTGTTTGCGATCTCTGCCCATGCGGGCCTCCTTACACCCGGTCCGGTCTCGCGGCAGCAGATGATGGCTCACAAGACAACCGCTGCTGCGCCGATCAGCTTGCAACTGATCACGAACCGGTCATGGTACCAAGTGATGAACATAAACGGCGCAAGTACGCCACATGATCAGCCAGACGTTTAGCATATTTGTATGCATTAATTGAATTTGTTCAAGCATATTATTGTCCAACCAGCCTGTAATTATGCCGGGGGGGGCAGAGTAAGCAACAAGTGTGATAGTTATCGCCAGTCCCGGGGTCAGAGCAAACCTTACACAGGACCGATAGTTATCGCCTATAGGGGGGTCAGAGCACACCTCCCCTGATTAAATACCTCGTCAGATAGTTATCGCCAAATCCGGCCATACCCGAAATTGGCCAATATTGAAAAAATGGCCAGAATAACCTGAAAATTTCCCGTTTGGACAGTTTTAGATATGCCAGATTCTGGCAAGACAATGGCTCAATATTTATGATATACAAAACATACCGTCCGGTTGGTTTTTTATACCGACCGAAAGGCAAGAGTTTACCACTCTTTTTCATTTTATTCATACCATCATACCGGAGGGATTTATGAAAAAGCTTATTGCACTGTTGTCAGGAATGATTGTGTTCGGGTGGGCCCTGACGCCGCTCATGGCGGCCGGCGATACTTCCCCGTGCAAAACAAAATATCCTGTCATTCTCGTTCACGGCGCATTTTTTAAGGACGAGAATATGCTCGGTATTAATTATTGGTGGGGCATTCCTTCGGCCCTGGAAGACGAGGGCGCGGTCGTGTACGTGGCGCAGCAGGACACCTTCAATGCAACGACCGAGCGGGCCAGAGAGGTGGCGGCGGAGATAGGGCAGCTCTTCGCCCTGAACCCCACCTGGAAAAAGGTCAATCTCATCGCCCATTCCCAGGGGCCGCTCGACTGTCGGTACCTGATCTCGAACCTGAGCATCCCGGGAAAAGGCCCTGCGAAAAACTACGTGGCCTCGCTGACGAGCATCAGCGGCGTGCACCGCGGCTCGGAAGTGGCAGATCTATTGTGGAAGATGTACAAGGGGATCCCGGTCCTCGGCCCGGCGTTGGGCAACGCCATCATGGCCGCCATCGACGCGTTCGCGGAAATATTCTATTATAACGAACAGGACCAGAACACCATGCTGCTCCTCTACAGCCTGACGTCGGATTACATGAAGAACATCTTTAACCCGATGACACCGGACGTCGCAGGCGTATATTACCAGTCATGGGGCGGAAAGATCAAGGGCGTTGCTCTGGAGCTCGAGAATGTCCTGGTCGTGCCTCTCTGGACCATCATGAACCTGATGGGCGCCGGCGACAATGACGGCCTTGTGTCCATAACCAGCGCGAAGTGGGGCAAGTGGCGGGGGACCCTCACCGGCGCCTGGTGGGGAGACGGCGTGAACCATTTCAATGAGATCGGCCATTTCTTCGGAACATCGCCCGGCTTCAACGCTCCGGATTTCTATGTCGACGTGGTGAAAGAGCTTAAAGGCCTGGGGTACTGATTGTTATATACGCGGGCCGGGGGGTGGCAGCCCCGGCCCCGCTTTTTCCCTTCCTGAAACGCCGGCTTGAGGCCATGTGCATGATTCAAACCGCCCAGTGACGTCGGCATCGCGTGTGTACCGTAATCAGCGCGTGGTACAGTTTTGTCTTTACAAATCGTATAATGTATCCTATCATGGGAGCATCCTCAAGGGGGTCGAGGCAGCGCCGTCCGGGCGAAACCGCCGCGACCCGAAGGAGTGTGCATGCGGGCAGGAATCATAGTTGCATGGACCGTATTCTCAATGCTTGCGCAAGGGTGCGCGCAGGTGCAGCGATCGGACGAGATCGGCGATTCGTCCGGACTGGGCGGCCATGTCGGGGAAAAGATCGTCATAGTGGGGGCCGTTTCCGAGACGCCCTGGCAGCACATGGTGGATCCGCGCCAATCCCACCCCCATGCAACCTATTTCGACATGGGCAGCGGCCAGATTGTCGTGTACTCGAAGGAGCCTATCGGGTGCAGCGGCACGGTCAGGGTCACCGGCACGGTCATCAGGCTGGAAGGGTCCTCCAAGGACCCGCGGCGCAAGGAAACCTGCACCGAGTACCACGTGCTGGCCGAATCGTGGGAATGCGTTAGGTGAAGGGCTGACTGGACCGGGGCCTGTCAGGAAGCGGTGCGCCGCTCCCTGATCGATTTGAGAACGAGCCGCGCTCCGGTCACGAATATGATGCAGATAGAAATTCCCGCGAGCGTCCACTTGCACAGGGAAACCAGCGCGGTCATGAACACGAGGACGCCGGAGAGGTCCGGGTACTGCCCGAGGATTGTCAGCTCGAGTACGTTTTCCGCGAGGTCGAATGCCGCTGCGGCAAGCGGGATGTAGCAATAGCCCGGTATGGCGCCTTTCCCGATTGCGCCGGTCAGCCCTGTTTTTATGTACAGCATTGTGAAAAACATGAACGAGCCGTACAGAATCGGGTGGATGAAGTCGAGATAAAAGTGCGACTTAAAGGTATCGATCCCCGGCTGGCCCCATGCCCAGAGCAGGTCGGCCATGCCCTTCTCATCAAACATGAGCTGGAAGCGCAAAATGTTTTCGTTCCCGAGCGGCTCGAGGATTATCATGATCACGATCTGCGATGTGAAATAGAGTATACCGCTCGCGACAGCCGCGGCACAAAGATTTCTTTTGTTGTCGATCAATGATATCATACGGAAACTCCTGTGCGTGTATTGGCGCATCATGGAATGTAAGCGCGGCGTTGTCAACGAGATATAGCCTGCCCCGGCCCGCGCGTGATTTTGGACGCCGTGCCGGTTTTCATGGTTGACATTTCTATACAAATATTTATAGTGTAATGGACAGGGGATTGATTCTCGCCTTCGCCTCATATCTCACAATAATCATTAATGATTTTATCGTATCGGGAGGTTCCAATGAGCTGGGAAGAGACTTACAAGAAGAAGCTGGTTTCGATCAAGGACGCGGTCAGGCTGGTCAGGTCCGGGGATTTCGTATGCACGCCGGGCGGGCCGAGCGCGGCGTATGACCTCATAACGGAGCTGGCAGGCCGGTACGAGGAGCTGGAGAACGTCACGATGTCCTCGGCACTGATGATGAGGCCCCTTCCGCATTTCGAGACGAAGTACAAGGGGCATATCGGGCACCTGGCCCTGTTCATGGGCCCGCTGGAGCGGATCTTCTGGCCGCAGGGCAACATCAAGGTGAATTCGTGCAGCTTTTCCAACTTCGACGATCTCATAACCCAGGAGCTCCGTCCCGATGTTCTCTTCATCGAGTGCTCCGAGCCTGACGAATGGGGCTACATGAGCTTCGGGCCGGGCGGTGCGTCGGTCAACTATTCCATACTGAAGACGGCGCGGGACGTGGTGGTCCAGGTGAACAAGAAGGTCCCCTACGTGTTCGGCACGCACGCGCACATGCACGTGAGCCAGGCGACCTGCATCTGCGAGCAGGACCATGACATACCGATCCTTCCCAATATCCCCGTCACCGACGTGGAAAAGCAGATCGCGTCGCATATCGTGGAGCGCATCCCGGACGGGTCGACGGTCCAGCTCGGATTCGGCGCCATCGCCAACGCGGTCGGGTTCTTCCTGGACGGCAAGAAGGACCTGGGCGTGCACACCGAGATGATCACGGACTCGATGATGGACCTCGCCAAGAAGGGGGTCGTCAACGGGTCGAGAAAGATCTTCTACCCGGGCAAGATGACCTTCGGGTTCGGCGTGGGGTCCAAAGAGCTCTACGAGTTCATGCACAAGAACCCGATGATCGAATCGATGCCGATCCACATGGTCAACGACATCGGCAACATAGCAATGAACGACAACTTCATATCGATAAACAACGCGCTCACGGTCGACCTGACCGGGCAGGTCTGCTCCGAGTCGATCGGCTTCAACATGTTCAGCTCCACGGGCGGCCAGCTCGACTTCGTGCGTGGGGCCCGCCGCTCGAAGGGCGGGATGTCCTTCATCGCGCTCAACTCGATGTCGATGAGCAAGCAGGGGCCGATCAACCGCATCGTGGCGACGCTCCCGCCGGGCACCGTGGTCACCACGCCGCGCTCGGACGTGCAGTACGTGGTCACGGAGTACGGGATCGCCAATCTCTGGCTCAAGAGCATCGAGGACCGCGTGCGCGCCATGATCTCCATCGCGCACCCGGACTTCCGGGCGGAGCTGGAAAAGAGCGCGTACGAGGCGGGTCTCCTGAGCAAATAAGGGGGCAGAACGGGCTTACCGGAAGCTCCGGAATATAAAGCCGGCCGCGAGCATGCCGAACGCAATGATCTCGGCGAGGATGAGGGCCGTCATAAACAGGTCGCGGCCCGACTCGCCGCCGATTGCGGGCGGCGCGGCAAACTGGGATTCATTTACGCCTTTCACCCCGTTCGCGATATAGCTCAGCATTGTTATCGTGAAAAAGGACATGAGCGTTACCGTTATGGTCATGTTGAGCCAGGCGGGGTAGGGGCTCTGCCCGAGCAGTATGGAGACAAGGAGCGCGGCGAAGCTGTAGGTGAACGAGCTCCGGTGCGCCACGTTCACGTAGAGCGGGGCGGTCCGCTCACTGCTTTTTTTTATCCAGCGGTACTTCCACACCCCGGTGAACAGGCCCGTCATGAAAAAGAGCGAGCTGAACAGGAGAGCAATCTTCATCGAAGTGTTCATGCGTTGTGACCTCCCGAAATTACCTGATTCCGCCGTGGCCGGCGCCGTGTTCCGCTACTGGTGGCTGAGCCTCAGTCCGATGATCCCGGCCACCACGAGGCCGGCTGAGAATATCCTGAAAAATGTCGCCGGGTCCCTGAAAAGGAGGATCCCCAGTGTAAAGGCGCCTACCGCGCCGATACCCGTCCACACGGCATAGGCCGTACCGATCGGGATAGCGCGTTGCGCGAGGTACAGGAACAGGCCGCTGGCGGCCATGCTCAGCACTGAAAAGGCGATCCAGGCCACGCGGTAGCCCGAAACCTGCGCCATTTTAAAGCCAAGCGGCCAGCCGATTTCCATGAACCCGGCCAGCACCAGGTATAACCATGACATGATGCCGCTCCTGAACGATTTTTGGACCGGGTGGTCCCGACCACGACCCAGCGACATCATACCGCCCGGATCCTGTCAAGGGGCTTTTGGGATCGGGGTGCCGTCACGGCAAAAAGTGATTGCGCGGCTGTCTCCCTCATGGTATGCCATGCAGAAGCAGAGAAAATTTAAAGGAGGCGCGTATGCTGAACAATCCCGAAGCGACCCAACAGGCCCTGCAGATTCTGCGCAGCGGCTCGCCCTTTCAATGGTATGTCATCCCGTTGCTGGCGTTCGTGGTGTACGTGTATTTCAACGAGATCTCGAATAAGAACTGGAAGGGCGTGGCGGCCGGCCTCTCCCTCTACATGGTACACTGGTTTTACGAGATACTGAACGCACTGATACAGCACTTCTCAGGCCACGCGCTCTGGACCGTGCCCACCGGCACCGCGTTCCTCCTCCTCGTCGGCGTCGGCGTCGAGCTGAGCCTGATGTTCTCTGTCTCGGGCCTGATCTTCAGCAAGGTGCTGCCGGCTGATCCGAAGTTGAAGATACTCGGCGTCAACAACCGGCTCTTCATAGCGGTGATGAACGCGGCCTTCTTCTCGGTCATCGAGATCTTCCTGGCGCGTACACCCGCGTTCGTGTGGGTCTATTCCTGGTGGGGCTCGTTCCCGGTCTTCATCACGGTCTACATCCCCTTCTGGGTCGTGTCGATGTACAGCTATGACTGGAGCCCCCGGACGCAGAAGATCGTTATCGGGTCGCTCTTCGGGGTGAACGCGGTGATGCTCATCGTGTTCGCGGGAATTCTGGGCTGGATCTGACAGCTCTCCGGTATCCGTCCGCCGGGAGCGGCGGGGCTTATCCAGTAAATGGTTTTCTATCTTCGATAGTAAAGGGGATACTGTTATGAAAACAAAGGGTGCTGCTAAAGAAAAAGCGGTAAAAAAGAAAGCGGTAAAACAGCCAGCGGCGGCAGGCATGCTTGAAAAACCGGCCGTGCAGGGCCTGGGCGTAAAGCAGAGGATATTGATTGTCGTCATTCCCTCGATCATCCTTGCGGTCGGCATATTCATCGCCTACCTCCTGTTCACCGAGAAGATCCTGGTGCAGCTTCCGGTCATGTACCAGAAGGACGCCAGCATAACCTTTATCATCGGTAACGCATGGTTCCGGCCTTCCGGTTACGCGGAATGGCAGCAGGCGATCGTGGGGCAGGCGCTGAAGCCGGGGTACGAGGTGAAGACCGACGCGGACTCGCAGATGGATATACGCTTCCATGATGAGATGGCGGTCCGCGTATCTGACAATTCGGTCATTAAGATTGACGCTCTGACCGTGCGGAACCTGAGCATACATATCGATAAAGGCTCCCTGTACGGAAGGTTCGAGAAGCTGTTCAAGAACTACGGCATCTCCGTTAAAACTCCCACCACCATCGCAGGTATCCGCGGCACAGAGCTCGGGTTTGAAATAACGGAAGACGTGAAAGACAGGGAAAAGAAGCCCGCAGTCAAATCCGGTTCCGAGCCCGCAGCAGAGCCGAAGCAGCTCACCACCGTGTATTCCCTTTCAGGGATCACCGAGTTGTACAATCCGCGCTTCGATGAGGAGAAGGTCCTCCTTTCATACCAGAACAAGATAGCGGTCAGGGAAGGCGAGCCGCCGTCAAATCCCGAGAAGCTCTCCGAGGAAGAGCTCCAGAGGATACGGTCCAAGCTCAACTCCATTCACACGCAGGAAGTCCTTTTTATTTCGGATAAGATCAACTTCGAGGTGAACAGCGCGACCATTCTCCCCTCGTCGCAGGGAGAGCTCGAGAAAATCGTCAAGATCCTCGTGGAGAAGGACGCCCGCATCAGGATCGAGGGCCACACCGACAGCCAGGGGACCGCGCCGTTCAACCAGACCCTTTCGGTGCAGAGGGCCCTGGCAATCAAGAAGTACCTCGTTCAAAAGGGGATCGATCCCGGGAACCTTGCCGTCGCGGGATACGGCTCGAGCAAGCCGGTCTCGACAAACGCGACTGAAAAGGGACGGGCGCTCAACCGGCGGGTCGAGTTCATCGTGACCGAGTAGAGCCCGCAGTGTATCGGACCCCGATTACAGGGCAGTTTTTATCACGGTGATCAAAGGCCAATAAAAAATTGACATCCGGGACCGGTGCCGGATAATTTGACCATATCCGGGACAATATTCCGGAAATTACAATCTTGCGGGGCAGCGATTCCCGCTGATAGTTTCGGGAGAAAAACCATGGTAACAAAAAACGGACAAAAGCTTGCCGATGTGATCAAGAAAGCGATTGAGGATCACGTGGTAACCAACGCTGAATACGAAGAGATCTTCAATATCGCCCTTGAAGACGGCATGATTGACAGTGTCGAGAGGGCCCTGCTTGCCGAGTTCAAGGAGATGCTCTCTGATAAAACAATAAAGCGGGTGCCGTAACCATCGGATAATCCGCTGCCGGCGTCCCCGGCCGGCAGCGGATTAGTTTTCTCGACCCGCTCGCGATCCGGCCGCACTGCCTGAAAAAGTTCTTCCCAATTACAGCGCGCCCCGCAACAATATCCGTACGGATTTGTTCGCATGGATTCCTCGTATCTACAATTTCTCGCAGGGGCGATGGTCATCTCCCTCTCCGGCGTGATGGCGCCGGGACCGCTGGTCGCGGTGACCGTGGGCAAAGGGAGCGACAATCCCCACGCGGGCGCGCTGGTGGCGCTGGGCCACGGTATTGTCGAGTTCCCGCTGATGATCGCGATTTTCTTCGGGTTCGGCTACCTCTTCGGTCTCCCCTACGTGAAGCAGGCCATCGGTCTCGCGGGAGGCGGCTTTCTCCTTCTCATGGCGGTTGGCATGCTCCGGGGCCTCAGGGGCGGGGGCGGCGCGGTCGCCGGATCTTCCGACAGCCGGTCACCAGTCATGGCGGGTGCGGTCCTCACCGCGGCCAATCCCTATTTCCTCGTATGGTGGGCGACGATCGGCGCAACGATGGCGATGCAAGCGGCCGGCTTCGGCGTCGCGGGCTTCATCGTGTTCATGATGGCGCACTGGGTCTGCGACCTGGGATGGAGCTGGTTCCTGTCCGCACTCTCTTTCAAGGGGGGACGCTTCTTCGGCAACGCGTTCCAGAAGGCAGTCTTCGCGGTGAGCGGCGCCGCGCTCCTCTTCTTCGGCGGGATGTTCATGTTCGACGCGGTGAAGAGCCTCCTGTACGGATAGTCAATCCTTTCCCCGCATCACCGCCATTCTATAGCCGGCGCGTTTCTCTTCGGTATGCGGTGATACGCGTATTTCGGGTACCCGATCATCATGGAGCCGTAGGGCTCGTGCTTTTCCGGCAGGTCGAGCGCTTTTGCCATGGGCGGCCAGTAGGTCGCCGCTGCGTTGAAGTAGCCGGCCCAGCAGGCGCCGAGCCCCAGGACCGGGGCGGCCAGCTCCAGCTGCGTCATCGCGATGACGCAGGAGGTCCGCGCGTTGGTGTCGAGCTTCGAGCCGTAGGCGATGACAAGGTGCGGCGCCCCCCTGCATATCACGTCGATCCCCTCTTCATGCCGTTTCACCACGCGCTCCGGGTGCAGGCCCGCGAGCACGGCGGGCATCTCCCTGATCATGTACCTGAGCCATTCGACCGTCATGCCGGACAGACGCGTCAGCTCCTCCCGGTCATTGATGACCATCCAGCGGACATGCTGGCCGTTATGCCCTGTGGGCGCGTGCCCCGCCAGGGAGATCAGCTTTCCCATCGTTTCATGGTCAACGGGTTTCGCGCGGTAACAGCGTATGGAGCGGCGTCCGCGGAGGAATTGCCCGGCCTGCTCTTCGCTCAGTGTCAGCTCTTTCCGAAGGGGCTGGCATTCGGCCGGGTCGCAGTTCCTGTGAGTGAGCGCGGCGTGCGGGCAGACCGCCACGCAGTGGCCGCACCTGATGCAGAGCTCCTCCGCGTCGTCGGTCAGGAGCGGGAAAGCGTCCGGCCCTGCCTGCTTAATAATCGAGGCGGGGCACTCGGCCGCGCAAACGCCGTCTTTTTTGCATTTTGCTTCGTCGATGGTGATGAGCGGTGTGGTCATGGGTCATTCCTTCCGGGTTGATTGAGGCATAACAGCGGATTTTACCGGAATAATAAATAAAGTCAAGGTATTTTGAATACTACGCGGGCCACCCGCGCTCCCTGCCGGTCTCAAACCGGGTGGGAGATTAATAATTTTGTTGCATATTTTATGCGTTTTTTTGAATATATCTGCATACTGCTCTGCAGGTATATTCCGGGGGGAATAGTCAGGATACCATGTCAATAGTTGACCACATTATTATATTCGCGTGCGGGCTTTCCCTCGTTATGGCGCTGGGACTTGTCGTGCGCCCGATCTACTTCAGAAACATGGTGCTGGCAGTTATCCTGGCCCTGATGGGCTACCTGACGTTCTCGATGTACCTGCTCCATTCGCAGAAAGTTTTTGAATACCCGATCCTTCTCTTTTTCCAGGTCCCCGTGGTCCTCTGCCTGGGGCCGCTCCTCTATTTCTACGTGCTGAGCCTCACCGGCGACAAGGAGCGGCTGAGAAAACGCGACATACTGCATTTCATTCCCCTGATGGCGGTCAGCATGTACCTGATGCCCTATTTTTGGTACACGCCCAACGTGCAGCGGGAGATCATATATGAAATGATAAACAAGGGCGGGTATGTCATGCTCCGCAGCGTGTATACGGCAAGCGTGTTCCTCCCGGTCATCTATATCGCTGCACCGCTCGTGCGGATCGTGCTGCAGCTGAAAAAGGGGAACGCGGCGGAACAGAAGATAGTGCTCCTGCTGTCGTCGCTGGTGATATGGGTCATCACCGGCATCGTGGGCATCGTCTTCACCATCGTGCTGTCGCTTCCTGCATTGAAGATAATCAACCTCTTCGTCAGCCTTGTGATACTCTGCTTCTATATGCTCAGCCAGCGGTATCCCTACCTTGTGCAGTATGGGACCATCCATGTCGGCGGCGAGTCCTACACGAAATCGTATCTCAATGGCCTTGACCTGGAAGGCCTCGGCAAGCAGCTGACGGCGATGATGGAGCAGGAGAAGATCTATTGCGATGAAGAGCTCAGCCTGCCGCGGCTCAGCGATTCCCTGGGGGTGACCCAGCACCAGCTTTCCCAGTTCCTCAACCAGCACTATAACAAGAATTATAATAATTTTATTAACGGCTATCGTATCGGGGACGCCAAGAAGCTGCTGGTGGACGAGCCGGACCGCAATACCCTCTCCATAGCCCTGGCAGTCGGTTTTAACTCATATTCAGCCTTCCATTCGGCCTTCAGAAAGGTCACCGCCATTTCTCCGGCCGAATACCGTAAAAAAAACATCAAGTAGGGGGTGTGGTTCCCTGCCGTGTCAGCTGTGGGGGCCTCAAAGCCAACTTGCTGATTTATAAATCCGCAACTATTAATTCCTCCTTTCTTATAAACTTACGAGACTTGCCTGTCATAATATGATAGTTTCATCCCCAGAACAACCTTAGTAAGCTGTATATTTTAGGCAAATCCTCCTAAAATATGTTTAATCACTTTATCCAGCTTAATTGCTGAACCCAAGCTTCAGCAATCTATTTAAGGTAATACTTCGTATCGGGCTGACGCAACGTCAGCCCTCTTTTTTTCCATGCCACCCTGCAATTACCCTGAGCCGGGGCCAGTGTGTAGAAAAATAGCCCGGATTCCGAAAATTAGATTGATTTAATTGCTGTGTATATCTCCCAATATGTCAGGTATCATATTATCCTGCATGGACAAGAGCGGGAGCTCCCTTGAAAATTAAGTACAAATTAATCATCATATTCATTTTTATAATCCTCCTTGCAACGCTTCCCCTTTCATTATTCATTCTCAATCAACAGGAAAAGCAGAAGATACTCCTCATAACCCATCAGGGGGAGATTAACAGCCGTATCCTGGCGAGATCAACGCTGAATATACTCCTCATGAATGGCGGTGATGTGGTCAGTTCGATGGTTGACGCGAAAGACATGCTCTCCATCCTCGTGCCCCTGAGGCAGGATGGCCTCATTTATGCCGATGCAATTCTTGTTTCAACACAGGAGCGGTATAATGGCCTCATCCTGGCCCGGTACATAAACCGGGAATTCATAACCGGCGCTAATAATAACGAGAGGCTCATTCCCGGCGAGGTCGAGGACCTGAAAAACCGAGCCGGTTACAGGGAGGGGCCCTTTGCCGGCACCGACGATATCTGCTATGAATTCATTTCGACAGGGTCGCTGCCCGGGAAGCCGGCGGTCTGCATCGGCAGGCTGGTCTTTTCCAGATCGGTGGTGATGGCCCCCCTCGTCAGGCTGCGGACCGTGATCATCGCCTCGATCGCAGCGGCGGTCCTGCTGGTCAGCCTGCTGGGGCTCTTCTTCAGCTATTTCCTGGCGCACCCTATCGCCGAGCTCATTACCGGGGTCGAGATAATTGGCAACGGAGACCTGTCGTTCAAGATTCCGGTGAAGTCGAGGGACGAGATGGGGAGCCTGGCCACCACCTTCAACCACCTGGTCCGTATCGTCAGGATCGAGATCGAGCAGCTCAGGGCGGCAAACAGGGAGCTGGAGCGGCTTGACGTTCTCAAGGATGAGTTTCTGGCCAACATGTCCCACGAGCTGCGGACCCCTCTCTTCGGCATCATCGGCATCGCCGAGTCTCTCCTCGGCGGTGCGGCCGGCCCCGTGAACAGGGAAACCCTGCATGACCTCTCGCTGATAATCTCCAGCGGCCGGAGGCTGTCGGGACTGGTAAACGACATCCTGGATTTTTCCAGGCTGAAGCACCATGATATCATTCTCAACACCGCGCCGGTGAACCTTTATTCGCTGGTCCAGCTGGTGAAGGCGATCATGCTGCCGATGGTCGAGCGGAAATCCCTGGAAATAATCAACCGGCTCGATCCCGACGACACCCTGGTTGCGGGTGATGAGAACCGTCTTCAGCAAATTTTACTGAATATTCTCGGGAACGCGGTCAAGTTTACGGATGCGGGCACCATTACCCTCACGGCCGGGCGCGGCGAGGGCGGCAACGAGTTCATTGTCACCGTGGCGGATACCGGCATTGGGATTCCGGCGCACCAGCACGTCAGTATTTTTGAGACATTCGAACAGGCTGACGGTTCGGTCTCGCGGATTTACGGCGGGACCGGGCTGGGCCTGGCAATCACGAAAAAGCTGGTGGAGCTCCACGGCGGGAGGATATGGGTCGAGTCGGAGCCCGGGGCAGGCTCAAGGTTTTCGTTCACCCTGCCCGCGGCCGATGCGATCTCCGCACCTCCGGACGAGGAGCGCGGTCCGGCGCGGCTCTTCGCGGACACCGCGGATTCGACCGGCGTCACCTGCGATACAATACGGCCCGTGGATACGCCACGGGCCGGCTCCGCCGCGGGCAGAAGGATACTCGTGGTTGATGACGAGCCCGTCAATCTCCAGGTCATGATCAATTATCTCTCGCTCGACGGATACGACGTGGAAGCAGCCGGGTCCGGTCCCGAGGCCCTCGCAAAGCTCGAGCGATGCCCGGTGGATCTGGTCGTGCTCGACGTGATGCTTCCCCGCATGTCCGGGTATGAGGTGTGCCGCATTATCCGCGAAAAACGCTCGCTCTATGACCTGCCGGTACTCATGCTCACGGCCCGCAACAAGCCGGGCGATGTCGTGACCGGGCTGGAGGCGGGCGCGAACGATTACCTGGCCAAACCGGTCGACCGGAAGGAGCTGCTGGCGAGGGTGGCGGGTCTGATCTCTCTTCGCACATCTGCGCGTCTGAATCAGGAGCTGACCATGATCAGGCGGGACATACAGATCGCCCATGAAATCCAGAATTCGATACTCCCCCGTGAGATCCCCGAGATTGACGGGGTGTCCCTCGCGATCCGTTACGAGCCGATGACCGAGCTGGGGGGCGATTTCTACGACGTGCGAATGGTCGGGCCCGACATGGTGGGAGTGCTCCTGGCTGACGTGTCAGGCCACGGCATCCCCGCCGCTTTTATCTGCGCCATGCTCAAGGTCGCCTATTCGTTCCACGGCGAGTCCGCGGGCGATCCGTCGGCCCTCATGAAGAATATAAGCCGTACGATGATAAGTTATGTCGGAAGCCAGTTCATTACCGCCTGCTATGCCTGCATTGACCTGTCGAACAGCACGTTCCGGCATGCCAGTGCCGGGCACTGGCCGCCCCTCATCTGGCGCGGGAGCGAGCAGAGGATGATCTCCGACACGGATACCCGCATGCCGATCGGATGGTCGGTCGAGCAGGATTACCCGACGGTCGAGGCGAAGATCCTCCCGGGCGACCGCATAGTGCTGTACACGGACGGAGCGATCGAGGCCAGGAATTCAAAGGGCTCGATGTTCGGAGAAGAGCGGTTCCACGAGCTCATACGTTCCTTTCCCATGGGTGATCCCCTGGGACTGGCCGACCGGGTCATGGAAAAGGTCAGGGGGTGGACGTCGGGCAAACCGGACGGTGGGCTGGGCGACGACGTGACTCTTATCGTTCTCGATTTTACCGGAAACAGCATAAAAAATAGTTGAAAATTGTTTTTCACGGTGCCAGTTTGAGATGGCCCGCGAGGGGAGATTCTGTGATATCCTGGATAGTGAACCTTACGAAAAGAAGAGATGATGCGATCGACTTCAATTCGATCGTTGTCTTGATAAAGGCCGTGGATGTCATGGACATGGACGGCGTTGGTGAAATGAGCATTTTCATGAGAACCCTCATCGCGGGCGGTGTGAAAAAGATCGCGGTCGACATGGAGAAGCTGACTTTCATCGACAGTTCGGGTATTGCCGTGCTCATCGAGTCCGCGAAAATGCTTCGCCGGAATGGGGGCGATATCGTGCTGCTCAATGTGCCGTCCCGGATCAGGACTATTTTTCAGCCCATCAGGATGAATCGCTTCATCAGTTGTTTTGAAAGCGAGAGTGACGTTCGTACATATTTCGTCGTCACATAGCGGACTGACCCCGCGGCCGCGGGGTCAGGTGATTATACGATCGAGGTATCCAATGAATATGATTATTGAGATCATCAAGATTTCCCCCGTGTCGACTGAACGGATAGACTATTCCACCATAATATTCAAGGCCGTGTTGCCCTCCAAGGTGGATGTAGATAACTCGAAGGACCTCTGGTTTTATTTAAACACCATAATAACCGGCGGTGCGCTCAAGATTTATCTCGACATGGAAAAGCTTGACTACATAGACAGTGCCGGGATCGGCGTCATCATCAATGCGGCGAAAATGATTCGCCTGAAAAAAGGTGATATCGTGATCGCGAATATTCCCGACGATATCCGGACCATATTCAAGGTCATTAACCTGGAGAATTTCATAAAGATATATAATTCCGAAGTCGAAGCGATTAACTCCTTCCGGTATGTCTCGTAATGGCGCCGGCGCGCCGGGTATGGTAATGGGCGAGCGAATATTCACGGTTGACGCGTTCAGCGAGGGGCCTTTTGCCGGTAACCCGGCGGGTGTCTGCATCCTGTCGGCGCGGCGGTGTGGTCCGCGTCGGGCTGAACGGGGACCGCATCCTGCTGAGCGGCAGGGCGGTGAGCATTTTGAAGGGGGAGATCGTCATCTGACAACGCCATGAGTGATATCGACAGAACAAAAGAAGACCTGATCGACGAGCTGAACCGGCTCCGCGCCGCGCTCGGCCGGAATGGATGGACCGGTGCGCACCCGGCCGAAGGCGGAATCATGGAGTCAGGCGCCGAGGATTGGCAGATCATGATGGACATGCTCGGCGATTTCCTGTTTGTCTTCGATACCCGCGGCGATATCATAAAAAGCAATCCCTATGCCTCCAGCAAGCTCGGCTATTCCTCCGAAGACCTCCGTGCCATGAATATCTTCGAACTCTATCCCCCGGACCGGAGAACCGAGGCCGAGGAGATCTATTCGCAGATCATGGCCGGCGATAAATTCCTATGCGAGATACCCTTCCGCGCCCGGGACGGATCGCTTGTAGCCATAGAAACGAAGGTATCGCCCGGGAAGTGGCGCGGGGATAACGTGATTTTCAGCATCTCTCGCGACGTATCGGCTGGCAAGGCCGTGGAGTATGAGCTCCGCCTTGCCTTTGATAAAATGAGAACCATAGTGAACTCGGCGCCGGCGTATATATGGAGCGGGATAATCGGTCATGATGGGAGGTTTTCCTTTATTTTCCAGTCGCCGGCGGTCCTGGATGTTGCCGGCAGGCCACCCGGATTTTTTCTGAATGGTCTCGAAATATGGTTCGGCATCATCCACGCGGAGGACCGGGAGCGCGTGTCTTCACTCTACCGGATACTCATGTCCGGCGGATCCGAGAAGGAAGACATCAACTACCGCATCATACATTCAGACGGCGGGGTCCGGTGGGTGCGAGATATCGTTCTGGCCAGGGCCTACGGAGAGGGGAAGGTTCGACTCGACGGGATCATCATGGACATCACCGAGCGCCGCATGGCGATACAGGCGCTGGGGCAGTCCGAGAGCAGGCTCGAGGGAATTCTCTCCTCCATGGCGGACATGGTCTTCGCCTTCGATACCGAGACCCGCTTCATCTTTTACCATTCTCCGGACCCGGGAGGGCTCTACCTGAGTCCGGAACGTTTCATTGGCAGAAAAGTCGAAGAGGTCATGCCGGCCGATATAATCGCGCAGTTCAACAACGCGTTCCGGGAGGCGGCGGCCGGCTCCATGGCCGAATACGAGTACGGCCTTGATTTCGGCGGGGCGACGAAATATTTTTCCGCGAAGCTTTCTCCAATCATGAGGGAGGGCATATTTGACGGCGCGGTCGCCGTTGTACGGGACATCACGGAGCAGCGGATGTACAACGAGACGCTGATGGCATCGGAGCGCCGCTACCGGGATCTTTTCAATAACATACATGACGGTTCGACACTGATAGACATGGAGGGCCGGATTATCGATTTTAACCAGCCCTTCGAGAACCTCCTTGGCTATTCCCGCGAGGAGTTGCTCCGCATGACGGCCTGGGATCTTACTCCCGAGAGATGGCATGATCTGGATAAAACGATTATCAGGGAGCAGATCCTGTCGCGGGGATTTTCCGACATATACCGGAAAGAATATATAAGAAAGGACGGGACCCTTATAACGGTAGAGGTTCAACGATGCCTTATCCGCGATCATGCCGGAAACCCGGAGGGGATGTGGGTCATAGTCCGCAGGGCCGGCCCCTGCTGAGCTCCTGCCGTTTTGATAATTTTTATTGTTGACAATATCCGTGCATTTTTAATATGAAGAATTCCTACACCGGTGATAGCCGGTACCGAGCCCAGGTGGTGGAATTTGGTAGACACGCATGGTTGAGGGCCATGTGGGAGAAATCCTGTGCGGGTTCAAGTCCCGCCCTGGGCAGATCGAACAAGAGCCCCGTACCGGGGCTTTTTGGATTTATGCCTGCCGTGGGGCCCGGCCCCGGGCAGAGCAGCTCAACTAACAAGGGGATAATCCATGAATATTGAACAAACCCTCATACTTATTAAGCCCGACGGGCTGGTCAAGTCGCTGACCGGTAATGTCCTGTCGCGGCTTTCGGAGACGAAGCTGACAATCATCGGCTCGAAGGTGGTCAAGGTTTCCGCTGAGCTCGCGCGTGAGCATTACAAGCATTTACAGGACAAGCCGTTTTTCGGCGAGCTGGTGGAGTACATCATGGGCGACGTGCACAACACGCACCGCGTTATGGCGCTGATATACCAGGGTGAAGACGCAATATCGAAAGTACGCGAAATCGTCGGGGACACCAATCCCGAGAAGGCGAACCCCGTTTCCATACGGGGCGCATACGGCCGCATTACCACGACCGGGGTTTTCGAGAACGTGGTGCATGCCTCCTCCAGCCCGGAAGACGCCGAACACGAGATCAAGCTCTGGTTCAAGCCCGCCGAGGTCGTCGGGGATATTTACCCGACCAAGGACGTGGTGAAGGAAAAAGTGCACGAGAAGGAATGGGCGTAACTCGCCTTTCGTGCGCCGGAAATACAAACTGAAAGGAATCCTGTCATGAGAATCATACTCCTGGGAGCGCCCGGCGCGGGCAAGGGCACGGTCGCGGAGTTGCTCACCACGCGGTACGGCATACGCCAGATATCGACCGGGGACATGCTCCGCAGCGCGGTCTCGGCCGGAACCGGCCTGGGCGCGGATGCGGCCGGCTACATGAAGCGGGGCGAGCTCGTTCCCGACGGGCTGATCCTGGCAATCATGGAAAAACGGCTCCAGGAAGAGGACTGCCGCACCGGCTTCATTCTCGACGGGTTCCCCAGGACGATCGGGCAGGCGGAGTCGCTGAAGAAGACGCTGGAAGCGCTCTCCATGAAGATCGACGCGGTGGTCAACCTCGAGGTCCCGGAGGACGTCATTATACGGCGGCTCACCTCGCGGCGGACCTGCTCGAACAGGGAATGCCAGGCAATCTATAATATTCTCACCAAACCGTCGAAAAAGGAAGGCGTGTGCGATAAATGCGGCAGCCCGACGGTCCAGCGCGACGACGAGACCGAGGAGGCGATCAAGCAGCGGCTTGCGACCTACGCGGAAAAGACCGCTCCCCTGATCGATTATTACAGCAATGATCCGGCGTTCATATCGGTGCCGTCGCTCAAGCCCGAGCCGGCGATCGAGGCAATCGCGGCGCGAGTCGGCAGGTGATCCGGTCGGATAATCCGAGCTCTTCCCTGCCATCGCCCCCCCATCCCCCGGAGGGGGCGCCTTTCCGCTTTTCATGATACTTTGCCAGCATTTTCACAGCTTAAAACAGCCAACTGATGCCATATTTTTCATTTCAACCACTAATGAACACGAATGAACACCAAAAAGTATTAATAGGATTATTATTACCATTCCAGTTTTAATCAAATTGATCGTTTTGCATGCCGTATGTTGAAATAAATTCGTGTATATTCGTGTTCATTAGTGGTGAATCAAATAGCTAATATCGTGTCGGATTATTGCACTGTCTGCTATTAGCCGCCCGTTACATCTTCATGACGGTTTGTTCGTTAAATACGCATAAAAAGGTGTCATTATATCTCTCTCCGGAGTGTGGCCCCGCATTACGTAATACACAATAAATATGCGTAAAAAATACTTTACAAATAACCTCATTTCTCAATAAGAGTTATCTGGATGATGTTACGGGCGGAAGCGGACATAGGCGACGCGCGCGGCATCTGTCCCACTGGAGAGGTGCCCGAGAGGTCGAAGGGGACGGTCTCGAAAATCGTTGTGGGCTTTGCTCACCGAGGGTTCGAATCCCTCCCTCTCCGCTGTAACGAGTTCGGCCGGCAGCCGCATGCTGCCGGCTTTAAAAAATGGAAAGGTGCCCGAGAGGCCGAAGGGGCACGATTGGAAATCGTGTGAAGCGTAAGTTTCCGAGGGTTCGAATCCCTCCCTTTCCGAAGCGGTCCTACTTCATCATAGGGAAATAACTACACATGTCCTACCAGGTCACTGCCAGGAAATGGCGTCCCCAGAAGTTTGAAGAAGTGGTGTACCAGGACCATGTCTCCAGGACCCTGAAAAACAGCATTGAAAAGGGACGCGTTTCCCATGCCTATCTTTTTTCCGGCCCGCGCGGAACGGGGAAGACGACCATGGCGCGCATCCTTGCGAAGGCCCTCAACTGCGAAACGGGGCCCACGCCGAGCCCCTGCGGCGAGTGCGACAACTGCCGCGAGATCCGGAACAGCATGTCCTTTGACGTGATCGAGATCGACGGCGCGTCGAACCGCGGCGTCAACGACATCCGCGAGCTGCGGGAAAACGTCAACTTCGCCCCGGTCAAAGCAAAGTACAAGATCTACATTATAGATGAAGTCCACATGCTCACCAAGGAGGCCTTCAACGCCCTCCTCAAAACGCTGGAAGAGCCGCCGCCCCACGTCGTGTTCATCTTCGCCACGACCGAGGCGCACCAGATACCGGACACGATCCTCTCCCGCTGCCAGAAATATTTTTTCAAGAAAATCCCCGTGGACCCGATCGTCCGCCAGCTTAAGAACATCATCCAGCACGAGGGGTACCGCGTATCGGACAGGGCGCTTTTCCCGATCGCCCGGGCGGCGGAGGGATCGATGCGTGACGCCCAGTCCCTGATGGACCAGGTCATCTCCTTCTCGGACTCGCGCAAGGGCGGTGACACCGAGATCAGCGAGATGGACGCGCTCTCGATACTCGGCATCGTTCCGGTAGAGAGCTACGCGGTCCTCCTGGGCTCCATCGCCGGGGAGGACACGGCTGCCGTAATAGCGGAGGTCCACCGGATCTCCACCATGGGCGCGGACATCCCCCGGTACGTGAACGGACTGCTCGACATGCTGCGGACCATGCGGCTCATGCGCAACGGCGTGTCCCTCAACGAGCTTCTCGGCCTGTCGGACCAGGAGAGCTCGATGCTGAAGGATGTGGCGTCTCGGTTTTTCGACGAGGAGCTCTCCCTCATGTTCCGCATTGCTGATGAGCTCCATGCGGATCTGAAATATTCCAATAACGAGCGGATCAATCTCGAGATGGCCCTGCTGGACATGGTCGCCGTGAAGACCTCGCCGTC